>CAMELR010000011.1 GCA_945923775.1 uncultured Clostridia bacterium
CCAAGAAGTCCACCAAGCGCAAGAGAGGCCTGCGTGCTGGCGCATATGCAGACGTTACCAACGTAGCTGCTGTAAAGAGCCTTATTCCGTACAAATAATCGACCGCGGAATGAGTCCGCAGACAAAAATAACAGGAGGTAATGTAACATGGCACGCGTAAAGGGCGCACTCGCAACTCGTAAGAGAAGAAATAGAACATTAAAGCTGGCAAAGGGCTACTGGGGCGGCAAGAGCAGACTTTTCAAGACTGCTAAGGAAGCTGTATGGAAGTCCGGTCAGTATGCTTACATCGGCAGACGTCTCAAGAAGAGAGACTTCAGAAAGCTCTGGATCACCAGAATTTCTGCTGCTGCTAAGTCCAACGGTATGAACTATTCCACTTTCATGAACGGTCTGAAGAAGGCTGGCATCACTCTGAACAGAAAGATGCTCTCCGAGATCGCAATCAATGACGCAGCTGGCTTCACTGCTCTGACAGAGAAGGCTAAGGCAGCGCTTTAAGGTGCAAATATCTCACGTTCTGTTCCGGGGCGTGAGATTTTTCGCTATGTAGGGGGATTTGCACCGTTGATCATTACATCGAGAAAAAACGACGCCGTAAGGCGCTTCCGCGACATTCTCCTGGAGAAAAAGCTGCGTGATTCCGAGGGCGTTTTCGCCGTTGAGGGAGACCATCTCTGCGACGAGCTTGCAAAATCCGGATTTCGGATAATTTCCGCGTTCGCGACTGAAAACGCGCTCTCGAAATACCCGCAGACCGCTCAGGCGCTCCGCCGTGCCGGGGAGTTCGCAGTGATATCTCAGGAAGTCGCGGAATATATTTCGGATACGAAGGCTCCGCAGGGGCTGTTCGCCGTCGCGGAGAAGCCGGAGCGCTACGGAATTCCCGACGGTGCCGGACGGCTGGTGCTGCTCGACGGAGTTCAGGATCCCGGGAATGTCGGGACGATACTGCGTACCGCGGAGGCTCTCGGCTTTGACGGGGCGGCGCTTTCGCCGGACTGCGCCGATGTCTGGTCGCCGAAAACACTCCGGGCTTCGATGGGAAGCGCGCTGAGGCTCCCGTGTATCATCGGGGAGCTTCCGGGGATAATAACCGGGCTGAAAGAGCGCGGATTCATGGTCTACGGCTCAATGCTGGACAGCTCCGCTGCAAAGCTCGGGACGCTTGATTTCCCGGAGCATGCCGCAGTTGTGATAGGCAGCGAGGGCGCGGGGATCTCGCGGGAGACCGCGGAGGTCTGCGACCAGGCGGTGTATATCCCGATATCCGGCGCGGAATCGCTGAACGCGGGAGCCGCAGCCGCAATCCTGCTCTGGGAGCTTTCCAGGCGCTGAAACGATAATTTTTAAGCTGGACATGACCTGCCCGGCTTATTCGCGTATGTTCTGCTGCGGGGACGCAGCAGGCAGTGCAAAACCATAAGCTGACTTTCGGCTTTGCACTGCCTAATGCCCTGATGGGCGCAAATCAGAAAATTTAGGGGGAAACTCTGTGCCGCATCTAGTAATACTGGAGTCGCCGTCTAAGGCGAAAACCGTTAAGAAGTACCTCGGCGAGGGCTATGACGTAATAGCCTCCACCGGTCATATAATCGACCTGCCGAAGTCCAAGCTCGGCGTTGACGTGGAGCACGATTTTGCTCCGCAGTACGTCAACATGAAGGACAAGGCAGAGGTCATAAAGGAACTCAAAAAGCACGCTAAGGCGAGCGATATAGTCTACCTCGCGACCGACCCGGATAGAGAGGGCGAAGCGATAGCATGGCATCTGTCGCACCTTCTGAACATCGACGAGAAGTCTCCGGTGCGCGTTACATTCAACGAGATCACTAAGACCGGCGTAAAGGCCGGAATGAGCGCCCCGCGCTGCATCGACACAAACATAGTCGACGCACAGCAGGCGCGCCGCATCCTTGACAGAATAGTGGGTTACAAGCTGTCGCCGTTCCTCTGGAAGAAGGTAAGGCGCGGTCTGTCCGCAGGACGCGTGCAGTCCGTTGCGGTGCGTATCATCGTAGACCGCGAGAACGAGATCCGCAGCTTCGTTTCCCAGGAGTACTGGAGCGTTGACGCTAAGCTGCTTGCGGCTTCCTCAAAGAAGGCGTTCCCGGCGAAGCTCAGCGAGGTCGACGGGGAAAAGGTGTCCATCGGCAGCAAGGAGGAGGCAGACAAGCTCCTTGAGCGCCTCAAGGGCGCGGAGTTCGTCGTTACCGGGCTGAAGAAGTCACAGCGCAAGAAGCAGCCCGCTCCGCCGTTTACCACCTCGACCCTTCAGCAGGAGGCGAGCCGCCGCTATTCCTTCCAGTCCCGCCGCACAATGAAGGCGGCTCAGGAGCTGTACGAAGGTATCGACGTTGCAGGAATGGGCGCCGTCGGTCTGATAACCTACATGCGAACCGACTCACTGCGTATCTCCGACGAGGCTAAGGCGGCCGCCGCAGATCTCATCAAGGAGCTTTACGGCGCGGAGTATCTCCCGGAGAAGCCCCGTGTGTTCAAATCGAAGAACAACGCGCAGGACGCCCACGAGGCGATACGTCCCACCACGGTCAGCCTGACCCCCGACAAGGTCAAGGCGTCGCTGAGCTCCGACCAGTATAAGCTCTACAAGCTCATCTGGGAGCGCTTCATGGCGAGCCAGATGCAGAATGCCGTCCTCGATACCGTCGCCGCGGACATTACAGCCGCAGGGTGCCTTTTCAAGAGCAGCGGCTATTCCGTGAAGTTCGACGGATTCACAAAGCTCTACGAGGAGACGAAGGACTCCGACAACGAGCAGAGCGGAGCGCTCCCGAAGCTGGAAAAGGGTGAGAAGCTCACCGCGAAGGAAGTGCTGGGAAATCAGCACTTCACACAGCCGCCGGCGCGCTACAATGAAGCCTCACTCATCAAGGAGCTTGAGGAAAACGGCATCGGCAGACCGTCGACCTATGCGCCGACTATCTCCACGATCCTCGACCGCCACTATGTAGAGCGCGAGCAGGGAAATCAGATAAAGCCCACGGCGCTCGGAGAGGTAATTACCGAGCTGCTCAAGGAGCACTTCAACGATATAGTAGACGTCAAGTTTACGGCTAAGATGGAAACTGAGCTGGATAACATCGAGCATGGTACAGTGAACTGGGTGGATATCCTGCGGAGATTCTACGGCAATTTCGCGAAAACGCTTGAAAAGGCGGAATCCGACATGGAGGGCAAGCGCGTGAAGGTTCCCGACGAGCCCACCGATGTTATCTGCGAAGAATGCGGAAAGCCGATGGTTATCAAGATAGGCCCGTTCGGAAAGTTCCTCGGGTGCAGCGGATTTCCGGAGTGCAAGTTCACCAAGAAGATAGTCACTGAAACCCAGGGAAACTGCCCGAAGTGCGGCAAGAAGATGCTTGCGAAGAAGTCCAAGAAGGGCAAGCCGTTCTACGGCTGCGAGGACTACCAGAACTGCAACTTCATGACGTGGGATCTGCCGATCTCGGAGAAATGTCCGCAATGCGGGGCTACGCTCTTCAAGAAAACCGGCAGACAGGGCAAGATATATTGCGCGAAGGAGGGCTGCGGCTACGAACGCCCCCTCGACGGCGCAGATTCAAAGGATAAGAGCAATGACAGTTAAGGTTATCGGCGCGGGTCTCGCCGGGTGCGAAGCGGCGGTACAGCTCGCAGGGCGCGGGTTTGACGTTGAGCTCCACGAAATGAAGCCGCAGAAATATTCCCCGGCGCACCACTACGAGGGCTTCGCGGAGCTGGTCTGCTCGAATTCGCTCAAGGCGGCGCGCCCCGAGAGCGCGTGCGGTCTGCTTAAGGAGGAAATGCGCCGGTTCGGTTCGGTGATACTCCAGGCTGCGGAAAAGACCGCAGTCCCTGCCGGAGGCGCTCTCGCGGTAAACCGCACGGAGTTTTCCGACGAGGTGACGAGAATAGTCAGGAGCTTTCCGAATATCCGGGTGATAGAAGGAGAAGTTACCGAGCTTCCGGAAAAAAACGCGGTGATATGCACAGGTCCGCTGACCTCCGACGCGCTGGCCGAGAAAATACGCGGCATATGCGGCGAGGGGCTGAGCTTTTACGACGCGGCGGCACCCATCGTTTCGGCGGACAGCATTGATTTCAGCAAGGCGTTCTTCCAGACGAGGTACGACAAGGGCGAGGCGGATTACGTCAACTGCCCCATGACCCGGGAGGAATACGAGGCGTTCTACGAGGCGCTTGTGACCGCTGAGAGCGCTCCGTTAAAGGAGTTCGACCGCCCGGAGGAGTCCGCGGGAATGAAGGTGTTCGAAGGCTGCATGCCGGTGGAGGTGCTCGCGAAGCGCGGCTTTGAGAGCGTCCGCTACGGCTGCATGAAGCCCGTAGGGCTTACCGACCCGCGCACGGGTAAGCGCCCATACGCGGCGGTGCAGCTCCGCAAGGAGAACCGAGACGGCACGATGTATAACCTCGTGGGATTCCAGACTAACCTGAAATTCGGCGAGCAAAAGCGCGTATTTTCGATGATACCCGGGCTTGAGAACGCGGAGTTCGTGCGCTACGGCGTAATGCACCGCAATACGTTCCTGGACAGCCCGCGGCTGCTGGACGAGTGGTTCATGCTGCGCGGCTCTGACAACGTATTTTTCGGCGGTCAGATGACCGGCGTGGAGGGCTACGTTGAAAGCGCGGCTTCCGGGATCGTCGCTGGAAGGGCGCTTGCCGACAGGCTCAGCGGAAAGCAGCCGCTGACGCTTCCCAGGACGACAATGCTCGGGGCGCTGTGCAGCTATATCAGCGACCCTACCGTTGAGAATTTCCAGCCGATGGCAAGCAGCATGGGCATACTCCCGTCCCTTGACAGGGTGATAAAAGGCAAGCAGGAGCGCTACGGCGCGCTTGCACAGAGAGCGCTTTCCGACCTGGACAAGGCTCTTTCCGACAGTGAGGATACATAATATGAAAATAGTAATAGACGGATTCGGCGGCGACAACGCACCGGACGAAGTATTAAAGGGCGCGGCTCTCGCGGTTAAGGAGCTTGGAATCGACATCGCGATAACCGGCGATGAGAAGATACTTATGGAGCGCATGAAGGCGCTGGATATCTCCGACAGCCACATCGAGCTGGTGCACGCGGAGGGCGTTATCACCACGGAGGACGCTCCGAAGTCGGTCATCAAGGAGAATTCCGGCACGTCAATGGGCAAGGCGCTGTACTACCTCGCTGACGGCAATGCCGAAGCGTTCATCAGCGCGGGAAGCACTGCGGCTATCGTAGTCGGCGGAACTATGGTCGGCAAGCGCATAAAGGGCGTAAAGAGGACTGCGCTGGTTCCGCTCATGCCCTGCCTCGGCGGCGGAAGATACGCAGTAGTCGACGGCGGCGCAAACCTTGAGTGCCGTCCGGAAATGCTCCAGCAGTTCGCCGTACTGGGAAGCATTTTCATGGAGAAAACCATGGGGATAGAGAAGCCCCGGGTAGGTCTGCTGAACATCGGCACCGAGGAGGAAAAGGGCAGGGAGCTTGAGCACGAGACCGTGAAGCTCCTCAGAAATACGCCCTCCATCAATTTCCTCGGATATGTCGAGGGCCGCGACGCGCCCATCGGCAAGGTGGACGTCCTTGTCACCGACGGATTCACCGGAAACGTGTTCCTGAAAGCCTGCGAGGGCATGGGAATACTCATGAAGCAGTCGCTGAAATCTATGTTCTTCGCGAATCTCAAGACGAAGATAGGAGCGCTCTGCGTAAAGAAGCAGCTCGGCGACATCACAAAACAGCTTGATTACAAGACCATCGGCGGCTCTCCGCTGCTGGGAACCGCAAAGCCGGTATTCAAGGCGCACGGAAGCTCCGACGCGGCGGCGTTCCTGGGAGCGTTCCGGCAGGCAAAGATGTTCGTTGAGAAGAACGCGATAGAGGAAATGACGAGCGCTATTGCGGCTCTCGGAGTTAAGGAAGAGGATTGACATGTCTGAATTCAGTCAGCTTGAAGAAAAAATAGGATACACCTTTAAGGATAAGTCGTACCTGCGCGGCGCGATGACCCATTCCAGCTATTCCGGCGGAAAGAACAACGGCAGCAACGAGCGCCTGGAGTTCCTCGGGGACAGCGTGCTTCAGATAACAGTTTCGCTGTACCTCTACACGAACATGACCACCGTTCCGGAGGGCGGGCTGACAAAGCTGCGCGCCTCCATCGTGTGCGAGAATTCGCTGTATAACTTCGCGAAGCGCATTTCCCTTGGCGACTACATTCTGCTCGGAAAGGGCGAGGAGATGACCGGAGGCCGCGAGCGCCGTTCCATTCTTGCGGACGCTTTCGAAGCGCTCATCGCGGCGATATTCCTTGACGGCGGCATGGACGAGGCTCAGAAGTTCATCATGAGATTCGTGCCGTCAATCGAGGCGATAAAGAGCGGAAAGGTAAAGCTCGGCGACTACAAGACGATTTTGCAGGAGATAATCCAGCAGAATCCGGAGGAGCATATTTCCTACGAAGTCACCGAGGAAGAAGGCGAAGCTCACCATAAGACCTTCACCGCGGACGTTATGCTGAACGGTCAGAGCATAGGCACCGGCTCGGGTCAGAGCAAGAAGGAAGCCGAGCAGGCTGCCGCCAAGGAAGCTATCGGGCTGATGGGCTATGAAACGGACTAACATCTCGGTTTTCATTCCGCACATCGGCTGCCCGCATCGGTGCAGCTTCTGCGACCAGCGGAGCATTTCCGGAGCGGCTCACGCGCCAACTCCGGAGGAAGTCGCGGCGCTGCTCGAGGAGCAGGCTCCGCACCTCGCGGAGCGGGGAATGCAGGCGGAGATCGCGTTTTTCGGAGGCAGCTTCACCGCCGTCCCGAGGGACTATATGGTCAGCCTGCTGGAGTGCGCCCATGCGGCGGTACAAAAGCACCCGGAGGTCTACTGCGGGATACGCTGCTCCACACGCCCGGACTGCATTGACGGCGAGATAATCGCGATACTGAAAAAATACGGCATGACCGCCGTGGAGCTTGGCGCTCAGTCCATGTCGGACGTGGTGCTGACCGCCAACGAGCGCGGGCATTCTTCCGAGGACGTCCGCAGGGCTTCCCGGCTGATACGGGAAAGCGGGATATCACTGGGTTTACAGATGATGACCGGGCTTTACCGCGACAGCGAGGACGCCGTGCGGTACACCTGCCGGGAGTTCATCGCGCTCAAGCCGGACACGGTGCGCATTTACCCCACGGTCATTCTGAAGCACACGCGGCTCGGAAGGCTGTTCGAAAGCGGGGAGTATCAGAGCTTCGGGTTCGAGCAGACCGTCGACCTGTGCGCGGAGCTTCTGCGGGAGTTCACCGCGGCGGGAGTCCGCGTTATAAGAATGGGACTTCACGCCTCAGCCGAAGTGGAAAGCGAAATGCTCGGCGGAGTGTACCACCCGGCATTCCGGGAGATAGTGGAGAGCAGGCTGTTTCTGAATGACGTGAAGCAGAAGCTTTCCGCACTGAAAAAAGGACATTATTTTTTATACACCGACAGCCGGAACATCAGCCGGGCAGTCGGACAGAAACGCGGCAATATCGCGGCTCTGAGAGAGCTGGGGTATGACGTCGATGTCAAACCTCTGGAAGGGGCGTACATCGAGCTGCGATAAACATTGAGGTTTGTGAATGTTTTTTAAGTCACTTGAGATACACGGGTTCAAATCCTTTGCGGACAAGACCGTACTGAATTTCGACGCCCAGACCACCGCAGTCGTTGGAAGCAACGGCAACGGCAAGAGCAACATAAGCGACGCCCTGCGCTGGGTAATGGGAGAGCAGGGCGCAAAAACCCTGCGCGGCGAAAAGATGGAGGACGTAATCTTCCACGGGACCACCGACAGAAAGCCGATGGGATTCGCGAAGGTCGCGCTGTGCATCGACAACACCGACCGCGCCCTTGCAGTGGACGCAGACGAGGTGACGATCTCCCGCAAGCTCTACCGCACCGGTGAGAGCGAATACCTCATAAACGGCGCGAAGTCCAGACTGAAAGACATTCAGGAAATGCTGCTCGGTACGGGACTCGGGCGCGATGGATATTCCATAATCGGACAGGGCAGGGTCGCTGAGATAGTCAACGCACGCGGGACCCAGCGCCGCGAGATATTCGAGGAAGCGGCGGGAATTTCGCTGTTCCTCCACAAGAAGGCGGAAGCCGAGAAGGAGCTTGAGAGCGCCGAGGAAAACATCACCCGCCAGAAGGATATTATCCGTTCAGACGAGGAGCGCCTCCCGGTGCTGAAAAAGCAGTCGGAGAAGGCGGTTTTAGCCGCGGAGCTTCTCGACCAGAAGAAGGAGCTTGAGATATCCGTAGGAGCGGCTCACTATGAGGAGCGCCGCACCGCAATAAAGAAGCTGGACGACGACCTGTTGCTCAACCGCGCGGAGTGCGAGCATTTCGAAAAGGACGCGGAGAAGCTCCAGAACAGCATTGAGGAGAGCACCGAAAAGAAGCAGCGCATACAGGCAGAGCTTGAGCGATTCCGCAGCAGCCGCGAGGCTGTAAACGCGGAGATAGCGGAGAAGCGTTCCACGATACAGGTGCGCGAGAACGACCTCCGTCACAATGACGAGCGCCGCACGGAACTCACTCAGCAGATAGCGAACGCCGAGGAGAGCAGCCGCAGCTTCGACGACGCAATAAAGGAGTTCCGCAGCAAAATAGAGGAAAAGACCGCCGAGGTGGAGCGGTTCGAGAAGCAGCGGACCGACCTCCAGGAAAAGCTCAGCGCAATGGCGGAGCAGAACGCCGAGAGCGACAAGGCGTATTCCGCGCTGGAGCAGGAACTCGCGCAGATCTACCGCGAACGCAGCGAGGCTGACGTGCGGTCGGTACAGGCGGAGCGTTCCGCAGCGGAAGCCGAGGAGCAGAAACAGACGTTCCTGAGCGACGTGCAGAATTCCGAGGCGAAGCTGAAGGAGTATTCCGACAGCGCCGCGCAGGTCGAGAAATCACTCGCGGAGGTAGGCGAGAAGCGTTCCGCGACGGAAAACAAGCTGGCGGGATATCAGCGCCTCAACGAGGGCAAGGTTCGCCGCATGAACGAGGCGAAGTCAGAGGCTGAGAAGGTACGCAGCGAGCTTGACATGATGCAGAACCGCTACAAGGTCCTGGACGATGTTGAGAAGAACATGGAGGGCTACAACCGAAGCGTCAAGGAGCTGATGAAGGCTTCCCAGCAGGGGAGAATGAGCGGTATCCACGGCACCGTTGCAGATGTAGTTACTATCGACGAGCGGTACGTCCTCGCGATAGAGACCGCCCTGGGAGCGGCAATGCAGAACGTCATCGTGGACAGCGAGGAGACAGCCAAGCGCTGTATCCGCTTCCTCAAGGAGACGAACTTCGGCCGTGCTACCATGCTCCCGATAACCACTATGAAAGGGCGCTTCCTGAATGAGCCGCGGCTCAGCTCAGAGCAGGGCTTCGAGGGCATAGCAAGCGACCTCGTGGACTGCGACCAGGAGTACCGGAACATAATCAGCTACCTGCTGGGGCTTACCGTTATCGTGGACGATATCGACACGGCGGCGTTCCTCAGCAAGAAATACAATTTCAGATTCCGCGTCGTTACGCTTGACGGCCAGGTCGTCAACGCCGGCGGTTCCTTCACCGGAGGAAGCCGGGCGAGCGGCACGGGTATCATTTCCAGAAAGCAGCAGAAGGATTCGCTGTACACCTCGATAATCGAGATGAAAAAGACCCTCGTTGAAAAGACCGAGGCGTACCAGCAGTACCAGGCGGAGGCAGCGAAATTCGCAGTCGAGATCGACGGCATGCAGGACGAGCTGAGAAGCTGCGATTCCCAGGAGATAAACCTCCGCGCTGAGCTGTCGAAGTTCAATACGCTGGCTCAGCAGCTCACCGAGCAGGGAGCGCACTCAAGGCAGGCTCTCGAGCGCTTCGACCTCCAGATTAAGAATTACACCGCGCAGCTCACCGAGCTTCGCAGGGTGGTCGAGGAGTGCGACAAAAAGGCAGAGGGTCTTGAAGAAAAACTGAAGCAGTCCGGCAGCGAGCGCGACTCCGCGGCTTCGCAGAGCAAGGAGATTTCCGAGGAGATCTCCCGGATAAACCTCGAGCAGATGGCTGCGAAGAAGGACATCGACGCGTTCAACGTTGAGATCAGGAACCGTGAGGAGAACCGCCGGGCGCTGTTCCAGAGCAGCGACAGCTTCCGCGAGAAGATGGCGGAGCTCGACCGAAGCGACGAGGAGATCCGCGTTGAAATAGAGAAGCTCCGCATGGAGCTTGAGCAGCACAGCGGGGAGCTTACCGGCAAGGACGAGGATATTTCCCGCAGCATGGCCGAGATAGACAGCCTGGATCTGGCGATAGGTCAGATGAACCGCGACATAAACGAGGCGAACCGCGACAAGGAGCGCTTCGCAAGGGAAGTCGCCAGGCTGGAGGAGCGCCGCAAGAGCGAGGAGCGCGAGAAGGAGCGCATAGTCTCCATGCTGCTTGAAAGCTACGACATGACGGTGTCGATGGCTATAGAGCAGGCGAAGCCGCTTGAGAACCTGCTGGCGGCGGAAAACGACCTCGAGGAGCTGAGAAAGCAGATAACAAAGCTCGGTAACGTCAACATGGAGTCCATCGAGGAGTACCGCACGGTGTCGGAGCGCTACAAGTTCCAGACCGCGCAGCTCGACGACATTGAAAAGAGCAAGCGGGAGCTTGAAAGGCTCATCGCCGACCTCACCGAGGACATCAAGACGCGCTTCCTCAACAGCTTTGAGGAGATAAACAAGAGCTTCAAGGAGATATTCGTCAGCATTTTCGGCGACGGAGCGCACGGCGAACTCAAGCTTACCGACCCGGAGGACGTTCTGAACTCCGGCATCGAGATACTCGCGGCACCGCCTGGAAAGGTCATAAAGAACCTGATATCCCTCTCCGGCGGCGAGCAGACGATGGTCGCCATCACGATCTACTTCGCGATACTCAAGCACCGCCCGACGCCGTTCTGTATGCTCGACGAGGTAGACGCGGCGCTCGACGATGTGAACGTAGACAAGTACATAACCTACCTCAACCAGTTCAGCAGCCAGACGCAGCTAATGGTAATAACCCACCGCCGCGGAACCATCGAGGGCTGCAAGGTGCTTTACGGAGTATTCATGCAGGAAAAGGGAGTATCAAGGCTCCTGCGCCGTGAGCTTGCCGACGAGCTGGACGTAGAGCTTAAATAATTTCGTATAACCGACGCGGCTTTGAGCATACTTACTCAGTATGCCGGAATGGAGGTCACATGGGATTTTTTGACAGATTCAAAAAGAAGAAACATCAGGAAGAAGAGCTGAACGAACAGGAGGCTGTGCTCGATGAAAACTCCGGCGAAACCAGTACTGAAAGCGGCGGCGCCGAAATCGGAGCTTCCGGATATACCGAAGCTGAAGCGCCTGTTCAGCCTGACGGTGGAGTTCCCGCAGCCGAGGAGCCGGAGCAATCCGGGAACGACGCTGCGTTCGAGGCTTCCGAAGCCGAAGCGGAGGAGCCGCTGACCCTGCCGGAGGCAATTTCCGAGCCTGAGGAACCCGAGGAGCCGGAGGAAATTCCGCAGGCTATGGAGGCTCCCGCTCCCGAGGAGGAGACCGAGCCGGAGGAAACCGCGCAGGCTGAGGAAGCTCCCGAGCCGGAATCCACCGAGGAGTCCGAAGAAGCTCCGAAGAAGCAGGGATTTTTCGAGAAGCTGAAAAACGGCCTGAAAAAGACGAAGGACGGCTTCATGAGCAAGCTGGAGCTGCTGATGAACAGCTTCACGAAGATAGACGAGGACTTTTTCGACGAGCTGGAGGAAACGCTGATCCTTTCCGATATCGGCGCTGAGACTTCCATGCAGATATGCGACAAGCTCCGCCAGGCTGTAAAGCGCACGGGCGCCACTGACCCGGCGGACGTCAAGCAGCTCCTGCGCGACATCATCGCGGAGATGCTCACTGGCGACAACGAGCTGAAGCTTGACACAAAGCCGTCTGTTATCATGGTGATAGGCGTCAACGGCGCAGGCAAGACCACCACGATAGGAAAGCTCGCGGCGAATCTCAAGGCTCAGGGCAAGAAGGTAGTCGTAGCGGCGGCGGATACGTTCCGTGCGGCGGCTATTGATCAGCTCAACGTCTGGACTGACCGCGCCGGCGTGGATATCGTAAAGCACAGCGAGGGCAGCGACCCCGCCGCAGTAGTGTTCGACGCGCTGACCGCAGCGAAGGCGCGCGGCGCTGACGTCGTACTCTGCGACACCGCAGGAAGGCTCCACAACAAGAAGAACCTCATGGAGGAGCTGAAAAAGATCGCCAGGGTGATAAACCGCGAAGTTCCGGACGCGTCGGTTGAAACTTTATTGGTTCTTGACGCGACTACTGGACAGAATGCAGTCAATCAGGCCAAACTTTTCAGTGAAAGTGCTGAAATTACAGGAATTGTTCTCACAAAGCTTGACGGAACCGCAAAAGGTGGTATAATAATACCTATAAAGAATGAGCTCGGAATTTCCGTGAAGCTGGTCGGCGTGGGCGAGAAGATCGATGATCTCCAGCCGTTCGTTCCGGCGGACTATGTAAAGGCTCTGTTCGAGTAAGAAATTTTCCCTTGAATGGGTAAAATAAAGCGCCCATGAGGCGCAGTAAATTGGAAAGGATTTTTTATGAAACATCTTCACAAATCGGGCGAAGAAAAACCTGCCGCCTCGTCGCCTGTCCGACAGAAATTGATAATCGCGTCCAACAACCAGGGCAAGATCAGGGAGTTCAGAAAACTCCTCGAGCCGTTCGGGTTCGACGTTGTATCAATGCGGGAGGCAGGCTTCACAGACGAGATCGTAGAGGACGGCGATACCTTCGAGGAGAACGCGCACATAAAGGCGCGCGCTGTTTTCGAGGCAACAAAGCTCCCTACCATCGCAGACGACAGCGGACTTGAGATAGACTTCCTCAACGGCGCACCGGGTATCTATTCCGCGCGCTATGCCGGCGAGGGCGCTACCGACAAGGAGCTTTGCGAGAAGGTACTTGAGGAGATGCACGGCGTGTCCAGACCCCTTAGAGAGGCACGCTTCGTTTGCTCGATCTATTTCATCTACGCCGAGGACGACGAGTATTCCGTAAACGGTACCGTTGAGGGGTACATAGGCAATGAGATGGTCGGCGACAAGGGCTTCGGCTATGATCCCATCTTCATGGTGGACGAGGATCACAGCATGGCGGAGCTCGACCAGGACGAGAAAAACAGGATAAGCCACCGCGCCAAGGCGTTCGAGGAGCTTGCCAAGATCTTAAAGGAGAAATTCAGTTAATGCTGACAAGTAAACAGAGAGCACATCTGCGCTCCATCGCGCAGAGCTACAATACAATATTTTTCGTTGGAAAGCTGGGTATCGGCGACGAGCTGGTAAAGCAGCTCGACGACGTTCTGAACTGCCGCGAGCTTATAAAAGTGGGCGTGCAGGAAAACTGCGAGTTCACAGCCCGTGAAGCCGCAGACCAGATCGCGGAGCTTACAAAGTCCGAGGTCGTGCAGGTCATCGGCAGGAAGTTCGTGCTTTACCGCCGCAACAAGGATCCCAAGAAGCGGGTGATAGAGCTTGAGTGACAGCGTGAAAAAGACAGGTATCTTCGGAGGAGCGTTCAACCCGGTGCATAACGGGCATGTCCGCCTTGCCGAGGAAGCCGTGAAGCAGCTCAAGCTGCGCCGCCTGCTTATAATCCCGACGTATGTTTCGCCGCACAAGCACACCGACCTTGCTCCGTATGAGGACAGGGCGGAGATGTGCCGCCGCGCGTTCGGGCATATCCCGGGCGTGGAGGTCAGCGACATCGAGGTAAGGCTCGGCGGGACGAGTTATTCGATAAACACCGTCCGCGCACTGAAGGAGATGTACCCGAACGAGCAGCTCTTTCTGCTCATCGGCGGGGATATGCTGTTCAGCTTCGATAAGTGGTATAAGTACGAGTCGCTGCTCAAGGAGACGAAGGTCTGTGCGGCAGCCCGTGACGGCGACAGCCTCGCGGACATGATGGAGTACGCCAACGAACTGGGGCGCATAAAGGTGCTCCCGACCCAGGCGATAGAGATGTCCTCCACGGAGGTCAGAAATACCATCGCGCAGGGCGGGGACTATTCCGGAATGGTTCCACAGGGCGTTGCGGAGTATATCCGCGAAAAGGGACTCTACAGGTGATATATCATGAAAAAGTGGTACGATGAGGAATACGAATTCCAGGTCGAGGTCATCGGGTATCTCCGCGGAGACCACACCGAGCATCTCTGCCGAAACGGCGAGGGGATCGGCGATACATACCGCTGTACCTACGGCTGCCCGGTCAACGCCGACGGCTATGGAATTTGCAGCAAGACCATGATGATGCTGTACCCGCTGATGGAGGCAGTCCGCAGCGGCGGCGACCTTGAAAATCTCGGGGGAGACGGGAAGTACAGCAAGACTATCGTGTGTCCGGACGGCTGCGTGATGTTCCGGCTGACCGCAAAACCGCTGGGCGGCGAGAATTTCTTCAGAGGCGGCTTCTGGAAAGAGCCGTGAATCTATTGCGGAGGTAATTCTGTTTGAGCAGATACAAGGAATTCGACGAATACGAGGAACTCATAAAGGAGCGGCTTTCTAAAAAGCGCTTCACCCACAGCATGAACGTCGCCGAAGCATGCTACGACCTCGCGGAGCGATTCGGCGCGGACAAGAAGCGCTGCTATCTCGCGGGGCTTCTGCATGACATCATGAAGGAAGATCTCCCCGACCGCCAGCGGCAGATGACCGTTGACAGCGGAATGTCTCCAGATCCTGCGGAGATCGACACTCCGGCGCTGTGGCACGCGGTGGCGGGCGCGGCATACGTCCGGGACAGGCTCGGGATAAACGACGAGGAGATACTTGCCGGGATACGCTTCCACACGATAGGCTGCGCGAAAATGACGAAGCTTGAAAAGATCGTCTACCTCGGGGATATGATCTCTGCAGAGAGAAGCTACAAGGACGTCGACAAGTTCAGGAAGATCTGCCGCGACGACCTTGATAAGGCGATGTCCGTGGCGCTGATATACAATATCGGGGACGTCTGCAAAAAGTGCGGACACCTCCCGAGATACACGTTTGAAGCATACAATTATTATCTGAAATACAACAAGAATAAGGAGAGTTTATGACAGACAGAGAAGAACTGGAAATCGCGGTAAAGGCGCTTGATTCCAAGAAGGCAAAGAATATCACAGCGCTCAAGGTCGACGATCTCACTATCCTTGCGAACTACTTCGTTATCGCGTCCGCGTCCAGCACCACGCAGGTGAAGGCGCTGGCTGACGAGGTGGAGTATCAGCTCGGTGAAAAGGGCGTAAAGCCGAAGGGAATCGAGGGCTACCAGAGCAAGGAATGGATCGTGCTTGACTACTATGATATCATCGTGCACGTATTCCTGGAGGAGACCCGCGACTTCTATCAGCTCGAGCGCCTCTGGGCGGACGGTACGCCGGTCGACATTTCCGGTATCGTTAAGGATTGATAATTGATTACCGCAAAACGCCCAAAAATTGTTCCGGGTTTTGTCAGAAATGACGAAAATCAAAATTTCCAATAAAATTTCTGATAACTGCTTGACAAATCGGGGTCTTTGCGATATAATTAATTATATACTTTTTGTATAACTACTATAAAATGTAGATAACCTATGCCTTGTGGCAAAGGGAGGGAAATATAGATGGCAGAAATTCGTCTTGGCAAAAATGAATCTCTTGATACCGCTCTGAAGCGTTTCAAGCGTTCATGCGCAAGGGACGGCGTTCTTGCTGAAGTTCGTAAAAGAGAGCATTACGAAAAGCCTTCGGTAAAACGTAAAAAGAAGTCCGAAGCTGCTCGCAAGCGTAAGTTCTGATTTTACGGAGCTTGATTGCTACTTAAAAATCAACGGTTAGACCGGGCAGTTTCTGTCCGGTTTAATTGTTATCTGGAACCAGAACGGAGGAAGCCGATGCTGTTTAAGCCTACATTCTGGCTGAAAAGCGTACTACAGATAGATGAGAAGTTCCTGACGGAAAACGGCGTGAAAGCGCTTGTCCTCGACATGGACAACACTCTTTCCATGCACGGAAACCCCGCCGCAGAGGCAGGCGTCGACGAGTGGCTCGACAAAATGCGCGCCCTGGGAATCAAAATGCGCGTCGTGTCGAACAACACGAACAAGCGCGTGGCTCCGCTGTCGGCGCTGCTGGGGCTGGAGTTCACCGCGAACGGCGCGAAGCCGCTGACCTTCGGTGTAAACCGCGCCGTGAAGGCGATGGGCGCCGCGAAGTCCGAGACCCTGGTAGTGGGAGATCAGATTTTCACCGACGTGATGGCGGGGAACCTCGCAGGGATCCGCACCGTGCTGGTGGAGCCGTTCCACCTTGAGAAAACCTGGACGTTCAGGCTCAAGCGCAGGGTGGAGAGCGTGGTGTTCCACAGGGATTATTCAAAGCTGGAGGAAAAATAATGGAGATTTCATTCGGACCCGGTGGAAACGGTGAGAGCTGGGGCAGACGCAAATTCCCCGAGCAGCTTCCGGAGTACCTTTCCGGGCTTGGGCTGAACGGCTACGAGATAGAGTGCGGCAGGGGAGTCCGCCTTGCGGAAAAGACCCCGGCGCTGCTTCCCGGGCTTGCGAAGGAGCACGGGATATACGTCACGCTGCACGCGCCGTATTTCATTTCGCTTTCCTCGGTGGAGGAGGAGACGCGCCTCAAGAGCGTGGAGTATATTTTCCAGTCGGCACAGGCGGCGCATTCCGTCGGCGCTAGGAAAATCGTAGTCCACAGCGGAAGCTGCTCCAAAATGACCCGTGAGGAAGCTACGGAGCTTGCAAAGGACACGCTGAAAAGGGCGCAGGAGCGGCTGGATTCCGAAGGGCTTTCCGAAATCATCATCTGCCCGGAAACAATGGGCAAGGTGAACCAGCTCGGAACTCTTGAGGAGGTTCTGGAGCTGTGCGGCGTGGACGAGCGATTCCTGCCGACGGTGGATTTCGGACATCTCTACGCACGCACCCACGGCGGAATAACCTGCCGCGAGGACTACGCAAAAATGCTGGACCTCATTGCGGACAAGCTCGGAACGGAGCGCCTTAACAGCATGCATATCCATTTCAGCCGCATAGAGTTCACCGCAGGCGGCGAGAAGCGCCACCTGACGTTTGAGGACACCCAGTTCGGTCCGGAGTATCAGCCGCTCATGCAGGAGATAAAGCAGCGCGGCATGACCCCGTCGATCATCTGCGAGTCCGCGGGCACACAGGCTGAGGACGCCGCAGAGATGAAGCGTTACTATGAATCGCTGTAAGGAGCCGATATGAGCCTGTACAACAGCCAGGAACTTCACGATGTTATGACCCAGATAGATCAGCAGCTCCTGCGGTATTTCACCGCCTGCGAGAACGAACAGCACCATCTTAACGTGGTCGAGGACGCTATTACCGGCGTGCTTATCCCGAGGGTGGAGGAACTGCTTGCAGAGGACAACATGAACGGCGGCGAGCATTCCATGTCCCGGAAAAGAAATCAGGGGCAGATGGGGCTGTTCTATAACGGCAGCGCTTATGTTACGAATTATCAGTTCGCCAGGGGCATTCTGTGCGACGCTTACCGCAAGGCGGGAACAATGCCGTTCAAAGACGCGAAAACTGTTCAGGCAGAGGGCGACCGGCTTCTCAGCATGATAGAGGACCTGCAGGACGGCGGGCTTAATCTGTCGCAGTTCCTGAAGAAATACTACCGCGAAATGTACCTAGTCGGCAAGGACAAGCTCATCAACGGGCTGTGACTGGCACTGCAGCACATCGCGGAGCGAGGTTTTAAGACGGACGAGCTGGTTGACGTACACGCATATCAGCGCGGCGTAGCCCTGTGGGTGACCGCCGACCAAAAGATAATGGACAGCACGATGTACATGTTCATCATGTATAACCAGCAGGCGCTCGGACTTGGCAGACCCAGGCTTGAAAACGGCTCTCTCATCATCGGCAGCGAGGTAAAGCGGTACGATATCGTGTACGATTTCGTGCTGTGCGACCCGGAGCATTCGCCGGACAGAATGAAGTTCAGCGCGAAGATAGAGCTTGTCCACGATGTGCTTGCGGACGGGAGCCGTCGGGTGCAGGGCTTCACCGTGAACTTCACTCCGGAGGAATCCGCAAAGCTGACTGCATTCCTGAAGCGGGTGTATTTCCCGGCTGACCTGGGTGTGAAGCCGCACCGCGTTCCGGTGACGATAGGCGAGGAGTTCCGCGACAACTACTACTTTGAATATGGCACGCCGGAGCAGAAAAATGCAGTCTCTGACAAATGGGCTTCCACTGACGCGACATACAGGCACATGCGGGAACTGGCAAGGAAAAATAAAGATAAATAACGGGGGTAAGCATATGAAAAAAATACTTATTATGAACGGTCCCAACCTCAACCTGCTGGGCGAGCGCGAGCCGAACATCTACGGAAACGAAACGCTCAACACCATAAACGACGACCTCGACGAAAAGGCGCGCAAGCTTGGCTACGAGCCGGTGTTCTTCCAGAGTAATTCCGAGGGTGGACTCATCGACCGCCTGCACGAATCCCGCCTGGACTGCGCCGGAGTTATCCTCAACGCAGGAGCTTACACGCACTACAGCTACGCTATCCGCGACGCTATCGCGGCGATACGCATTCCGGTAATCGAAGTGCACCTGTCAAATGTCAACAGCCGCGACGAATTCCGCAAGAATTCAGTCATCGCGCCTGTCTGCCGTGGAACTATCGCGGGCTTTGGAAGCTACAGCTACACGCTGGGTCTGTTCGCCCTCGACAACATCTTAGGAGGCAGCAATGAGTAACATTGAAGCGCTCCAGGCGAAGCTCCCGGACGAGGCGTGCGGCGCGCTGATCACCTCGGACGTCAGCAGGCGGTATTTCTGCGGGTTCAAGTCCTCGGCGGGCGTGATACTTGTGACAAAGGAGCAGAGCTACCTTATAATTGATTCCCGCTATTTCGACAAGGCGAAGCAGCGCGTCACCGACTGCCGCGTGATACTTCTCGAAGACATGCGCACTCAGCTTTCCGAGCTGCTTTTAAAGCACAACATCAGGCGGCTCATGCTCGAGAGCGACTACATGACCCTCAGCGAGTTCGCCGCATATAAGGAGCAACTCCATTTCGTGGAGCTCGACGCGACTTCCTGGCTTTCAGACTTCATCTGGGGCATGCGTATAATCAAGACCGACGATGAGGTAAAACTCATCGTTAAGGCCCAGCGCATTGCTGAAAAGGCGTTTGAGCGGCTGGTCGACAACATTCACCGCGACATGACCGAAAAACAGGTAGCGGCGCTGCTGAACTACTACATGATGGATCTCGGCGCGGACGACCTTTCATTTGAGACCATCGCGGCTTCCGGCGTGAATTCCGCGTCGCCGCATGCGGTCCCCACCGATAAGAAGCTCCAGGAAGGCGACTTCCTTACGCTGGATTTCGGCGCGGCCGTTGACAGCTACCACAGCGATATGACCCGCACCCTCGCCGTCGGGACAATATCTCCGGAGCAGGAGAAGCTCTACAACGCGGTTTACTACGCGAACCTCGACGGGATCAAGGCGGTAAGGCCCGGAATCAACGGCAAGGTGGTCGACAGCGTGGCGAGGGCTACCCTCGCGGCGTGGGGAGGCTACGATAAGTATTTCGGCCACGGCCTCGGTCACGGAGTGGGTCTTGAGATCCACGAGCAGCCTACGCTCTCACAGAGGAGCCGTTCAATGCTCAAGCCCGGCATGATAGTCACAGTCGAGCCGGGAGCTTACATCTCCGGAAAGTTCGGAGTGCGGATAGAAGATATGGTAGTTGTTACAGAAAATGGCTGCGATAATCTCACAAAATCCACAAAAAACCTTATTCACATATAAATTTTCAATATTTTTCGAAAAAAGGTCTTGAAAAATCAAGCGAAATAGGGTACAATAAGAGAGATAGAATTATACGGACGGGCTTTACAGAAATTGGGTCCTCCGGATAACCGGCGCGTATTATTGAACAGCGCCGCATAAACTAATAAAATTTGGAGGTTCCCTACTATGATCACAGCAGGAGATTTCAGAAATGGCATGACATTCGAGGAAGATGGCAACGTAATGCAGATCATCGAGTTCCAGCACGTTAAGCCCGGTAAGGGTGCGGCGTTCGTAAGAACCAAGGTGAGAAACGTTATCACAGGTTCCGTTGTAGAAAAGACCTACAACCCTACCGCCAAGTTCCCCACCGCTTACGTTGAGAGAAAGGATATGGAATACACCTACTCCGACGGCGAGCTTTATCACTTCATGGATTCCGAGACCTACGAGGATATCCCCGTAAACGCTTCCGATGTTGGCGACAACTTCAAGTTCGTTAAGGAGAACATGGTATGTAAGGTTCTGTCCTACAAGGGCAAGGTATTCGGCGTAGAGCCTCCGAACTTCGTTGAGCTCCAGATCACACAGACCGATCCCGGCTTCGCAGGCAACACAGCTACAAACGCTACCAAGCCCGCTACACTCGAGACCGGCGCTGAGATTCGCGTTCCGCTGTTCATCAACGAGGGCGAAGTTATCCGTATCGACACCAGAACAGGTGAGTACATGGAGCGTGTAAAGTAATTTACGCTTCAGTGCCATATAGTTTCTTTGGATAAAAGGACGCGCTCCGCGACTGAGGTCTGCGTCTGAATGACGAAAGGAATGATATTTATGACGATCGGTGAAAAGGTTTCCTATATCAAGGGTCTGGCTGAGGGTCTGAAGGTAGACGAGTCCACTAACGAGGGCAAGGTCATCACTGCTATCCTCGACGTGCTCGGCGAAATGGCTGAGAACCTCGCTGAGGTTGACGAAGAGCTGGACGACGTTGCAGACGTAATGACCGACCTCGAGGAGAGCGTATCTGACCTTGAGGACGACGTATACGGCTACGACGAGGACGAAGACGAGATAGAGGACGACGATTTCGACGAGGATCTCGACGAGATGTACGAGACCACCTGTCCTACATGCGGCAACACTATCCGCTTCGACTACGACCAGGCTGCAAAGGGCGAGATTGACTGCCCGAACTGCGGCGCAGCACTCAAGTTCTCCCTCGACGACGAGGACGACGCTGAGTGATCAGTAATTAGCTGAATATCAGGCGGGGGACTTATTTGGTCGTTCGCCTGATTTTGTTTAAGGAGATAACTATGAGCTGGAGAGACAACCTGATAAAGATAGAACCGTACGTTGCAGGCGAACAGCCCAACAAGACCGACTTCATAAAGCTCAACGCGAATGAGAACCCCTATCCCCCCGCACCGGGAGTGCTCCGGGCAATAGAGCAGTTCCGCGGCGGCAGCCTGAAAAAGTACCCCGACGCGAACGCGAAGCCGCTTGCAGACGCGCTGGCAAAGCGGTTCGGTCTGGAGCGTGAGAACGTGTTCGTTGGGAACGGCTCTGACGATGTTCTGGCGCTGTGCTTCCGGGCGTTCTTCAATTCGGACAAGCCAGTGATCTACCCGGACATCACCTATTCGTTCTATCCGGTGTGGTGCGAAATGCTCCATATTCCGTTTGAGACTATCCCGGTGGACGACAGCTTCAATATCAGCGCGGCGGACTACAAGCGCCCCAACGGCGGCGTAGTTATCGCGAACCCGAACGCGCCGACCAGTATCGGCAGGGGTCTGGATTTCATGCGCGAGATACTCGACGCTAACCCCGACAGCGTGGTTATTTCCGATGAGGCGTACGTTGATTTCGGCGGGACTTCTTCCGTGCCGCTGCTGAAAGAGTACGAAAACCTCGTTGTGGTTCAGACCTTCTCCAAGTCGCGCTCCATGGCGGGAATGCGTATCGGCTACGCGCTGGGCAACAAGGAAATAATCTCCGCGCTGTTTGCCGCAAAGGACAGCTACAATTCCTACCCGCTGGACAGCGTTGCCATCGCGGCAGGCGTTGCTTCCGTGGAGGACGAGGAGTATTTCCGTGCAACGGTGCAGAAGGTCGTTGCAACGCGCCAGAGGCTCACGGAGGAGCTCCGCGCAATGGGCTTCGACGTTGCAGACAGCAGCACGAACTTCCTGTTTGCAGAGCACCCGAAATACCGCGCAAAGGATATCCAGGAGTATCTCAAGACCCGGGATATCTACGTGCGCTACTTCTCCAAAAAGCGCATAGACAACCGCCTGCGCATAACGATAGGCACAGATGAGGAAATAGACGCGTTTATCTCCGCGCTCAGGGACTACATAAAATAAAACGGGGGCGGAGATGATTCTTCGCCCTTTTATCCGCTGAAAAAATGTTGAAAATCCGGGAGGTGCTGCAATGAACGACATGAAACTAAGCTATTTCACGAATGACGAGAGCTTCCCGCTGTTCGTGCAGTTCGGCGCGCATGACGTACCGCTTTTCGTGCATGGGCACGAGGATTTCTACGAGCTTGTGACCGTACTAGACGGCAGCGCGGAACACATTGTCGACGGCGAGCGGAGCGTGATAAGCAAGGGCGACGTGTTCGTTATAGGCAACGGGATAAGCCACGGATTTGACAACACTCACGGGCTGAGGGTCTGCAACATAATGTACCGCCCGGAAATGCTGTTTTCCGGCGACATGGATATACGAAAGATACCGGGATTCCACGCGCTGTTCCTGCTGGAGCCGTATTTCAGCAGCACTCAGCACTTCCAGAGCCGCCTTCGGCTGACGCACGCTGATTTCGCGCTTGTAATGCCGCTGCTGGAGCGCGCCGAGTCGGAATACACATCGGATTCCCCCGGGCGGAATACGATGGTGCTCGCCTGCGTGCGGCAGCTTGCCGTGATACTCTCCCGGCTGTACGACTGCCCGACCAAGCCCCGGGAGATCTCTGGAATGGCGGACGCGGCTGCGTTCATGGAAACTCACTTTGCCGAAGCGGTGCCGATAAGCGAGGTCATCGAGCGTTCGCATTACTCGCAGCGGCACTTTATACGGCTGTTCTCGTCGGCGTACGGAATGACCCCGCAGCGCTACCTGCTGGACGTCCGTATACGTCACGCGACGGCAATGCTTCGCGACAGCGGGCTTTCGGTTACTGAGATAGCGATGCGGTGCGGCTTCGGCGACCCGAATTATTTCAGCCGTATTTTCAGGAAGTACGTTGGAAGCTCCCCAAGCGAATTCAGAGGAAACAGTTGAAATAAATTCGGAATGCGGAATTAATGTGTTCCGCTTCGCGGAATGAATCACAAATAAAAAAGGGATTGCACATTGCAGTCCCTTTTTTTATTATAACAAATTCGGCGTTCTTTCGACCATAGCTATTTTGTAATTATCCGGCGAAGCCGGACACCATAATTCCGCATTCCGAATTTACCTGATGGCGTCCTTCATCGACTTAACGTATTCGTAGATGTGGTCGGGAGCTTCGCTGCCGTACTGTGCGACGAGCTTTACTATAGCGCTTCCGACGATAACGCCATCGGAGAGGTCAGCCATCTTCTTAGCCTGCTCAGGCTTGCTGATCCCGAATCCGACCGCCGCAGGAACCTTTGCGTACTTCTTCACGGCTTCCATGATGTGGCCGATATCGGTCTTTATCTCGCTGCGAACTCCGGTAACGCCCATCGACGAAACTATGTAGATGAATCCCTCCGCCTCGCTTGCGATCATCTTGATACGCTCCTCGCTGGTGGGCGCGATGAGCGAGATAACGGAAACGCCGTACTTCTGAGCCACATCAGCGGCTTCGTGCTTCTCCTCGTAGGGCATGTCCGGGCAGATGAGGCCGTCAACGCCGATCTTCTGGCAGCGCTCGAAAAATCTGTCGTAGCCGTACTTGAACACCGGGTTCAGGTAGGTCATGAAGCATATCGGAATATCGGTGTTCTGGCGTACCTTCTCGGCAAGCTCGAACGCACAGTCGGTGGTCATGCCGTGGCTGAGCGCGCGGATATTCGCATCCTGGATCACGGGACCCTCCGCGATGGGGTCGCTGAACGGAATGCCTATTTCAATGAGGTCTGCGCCGCCTTTTACCATTGCCATGATGTTGTTGAAGCTGTCCTCAAATGTCGGATCTCCGGCGGTGAGGAAGCCGATAAATGCTTTTTTATTCTCAAATGCGTTATGTATCTTATTCATGAAGATCTATCCCCCTGTATCTTGCAATAGCTGCAACGTCCTTGTCGCCGCGTCCGGAAAGGCAGCAGATGATGATGTCGTCCCTGCTCATGGCCGGAGCTATCTTCATCAGATGTGCGACTGCGTGGGCGCTTTCAATGGCGCAGATGATACCCTCGGTGCGGGCGATGTACTCAAATGCGTTTACCGCTTCGTCGTCGGTGACGGGAACGTATTCCGCCCTGCCTATCTCGTGAAGGTGAGCGTGCTCCGGACCGATACCGGGGTAGTCAAGGCCTGCGGAGATGGAGTAAACCGGCGCGATCTGACCGTATTCGTTCTGGCAGAACAGGGACTTCATGCCGTGGAAGATACCGAGCGTTCCGGTGGCGATGGTAGCCGCAGTCTCGCCGGTGTTGACGCCGCGTCCAGCAGCCTCGCAGCCGATAAGTCGGACGTCCTTGTCGTTGATGAAGTTGTAGAACATGCCCATAGCGTTAGAGCCGCCGCCGACGCATGCCATTACAGCCGTCGGGAGCTTTCCTTCTTTCTCGAGGATCTGCTCGCGGGCTTCCTTGGAAATAACGCTCTGGAAATCGCGTACGATCATCGGGAACGGGTGCGGGCCCATTACCGAGCCGAGTACGTACAGCGTGTCGTCAACGCGGGTAGTCCAGTCGCGCATTGCTTCGTTAACCGCGTCCTTGAGGGTCATCGTACCGGAGGTCACAGGGTTTACCTTTGCTCCGAGGAGCTCCATGCGGTACACGTTCAGAGCCTGGCGGATAGTGTCCTCCTTGCCCATGAATATCTCGCACTCCAGCCCGAGCAGAGCCGCCGCAGTCGCCGCAGCAACTCCGTGCTGACCTGCGCCGGTCTCCGCGATTATGCGGGTCTTGCCCATCTTCTTTGCCAGAAGAGCCTGACCGAGCACGTTGTTTATCTTGTGCGAACCGGTGTGGTTCAGATCCTCGCGCTTGAAGTAGATCTTCGCGCCGCCGAGATCCTTTGTCATCTTCTCAGCGTAGTAGAGCAGGGAAGGTCTGCCGGCATACTCGCGCAGCAGGGTGTTCAGCTCGTCGTTGAACTGCTTGTCGTTCTTGTAGAACTCGTAAGCGTCCTCAAGCTTGTGTATTTCATTCATGAGCGTTTCGGGGATATACTGTCCGCCGAAATCGCCGTAGCGTCCCTTTGCCATATCATTTATCCTTTCAAATTTATAGTTCCCGTATCACTCTGACCGCTTCCAGCATTTTTTCGCGGTCCTTGAGCCTGTCAGTTTCAACTCCGCTGGAAAGATCCACGCAGTACGGACGTACGCTTTCCGCCGCCCGCCGCAGATTCTCCGGGGTAAGTCCTCCGGCGAGGAAAAACGGCTGGCGTATCTCTGCGCCGTCCAGCAGGGAATGATCGAACATCTCGCCGGTGCCCGTGCCGTTGTCAAGCAGGACGTAATCCGCGTCGAGAGTCTGAACCCTTCCGATATCCTCCGGAGTGCGTATCTTCGCCGCCTTGATTATCGGAGCGCCGGTGAGTTCCCGCAGTCTGCGGATAAAATCCGCGTCCTCGTCTCCGTGGAGCTGAATCACATCTATTATACCACAATTTGCGTACTCGGCGCAAGTGGTTTCCGGAGAATTCACGAAAACCCCTACGGCTTTTATTCCCGGGTCGAGCCGGGAGCGCAGCCGCCGCGCCGTTTCAGCGTCAATGTTCCGGTGGCTCTTTGGGAAGCCGAGAATGAACCCGATGTAGTCCGGCTTGGCTTCGTTGGCGTAGTCGATATCGCAGTCGCGGAACATTCCGCAGAGCTTTATTTTCATATCGCGTGACCTCTCAGCTCGTCCAGAGCCGCTTTCTTGTCGGGGCTGCGCATGAGAGTTTCGCCGATGAGCACCGCGTTAGTTCCGTTGCTGCGGAGCGCTTCGATGTCCGCGGCGCTCTTTATGCCGCTCTCCGAAACGAAAAGCACCTCCGGCGGAACCAGCTTCCTGAGCCGCGCCGAGTTGTTGATGTCAACGGTGAAGGTGCGGAGGTCGCGGTTGTTCACGCCGATTATCCCCGCGCCGACTGAAAGCGCCGTGCGCACCTCGTCCTCGTCGTGAGCCTCCACCAGAGCCGAAAGCCCGAGGGAATGCGCGATACCGAGGTACTCCGAAAGCTGTTCCTTCGAGAGGATAGAGCATATCAGCAGCACCGCGGAAGCTCCGAGGGTCTTTGCCTGGTAGATCATGTATTCGTCAACGGTGAAGTCCTTGCGGAGAACCGGGATCTTCACCGCATTTGAAATTTCAGTGAGGTACTCGTCTCTGCCCTTGAACCAGAACGGCTCGGTAAGGCAGGAAATCGCCGAAGCGCCCGCCCTTTCGTAATCCTTCGCGATATCGAGGTAAGGGAAATCCGGCGCTATCAGCCCCTTTGACGGGGAAGCGCGCTTGACCTCGCAGATGAACGATATCTCATCGCCGCCGAGCGCCTTTTTAAACGGGAATCCGGTGTTGGCGTCCATCGCTTCGGCGCGTTTTTTCATTTCTGAGAGCGGGAATGCCGCTTTCTCCTCCGCGACCCGCTGTACTGTGCGTGCTGCAATTTCCTCTAATATCATGCCTTGACCTCGTTGGAAACCTTGATGTATTTTTCAAGAGTTTTCATTGCCGCGCCGCTGTCGATGGTATCGGCGGCGAGTTGTATCCCGTCCTCGATGGTGATTCCCTTTAATATGTGGAGTGCCGCGCCTGCGTTCAGCAGAACCGCGTCCCTTCCGGCGCCCTTTTCGCCGTAGAGTATGCAGCGCGCCGCCTCGGCGTTTTCAGCGGGAGTGCCGCCAGCAAGCTCGGATTTGTCGTGCCGCTCAATACCGAACTGCTCGGGGGTTATCTCGTACTCCTCGAAATTGCCGTCCGAGAACTCCACCACCTTAGTGGGAGCGCTGACGGATATTTCGTCGAGCTTATCGGTTCCGTAGACCGCCATACCGCGCTTTACGCCGAGCTTGGTCAGCGCCTTTGCCATCGGCATGAGCAGCTCCGGCTTGTAAACTCCGAGGAGCTGCACGTTTGCATGAGCCGGGTTTGTGAGCGGCCCCAGGATATTGAACACGGTCGGGATTCCTATTTCCTTGCGTACGGGGCCTACGTACTTCATTGCGCTGTGGTACTTCTGCGCGAACAGGAAGCACATTCCCACCTCGTCGAGGAGCTTCACGCTGCCTTCCGGAGCGGTGGAGATATTCACGCCGAGAGCCTCAAGGCAGTCGGCGGTGCCGCACTTGCTGGAGGCTGCGCGGTTGCCGTGCTTAGCGACCTTAGCGCCCGCCGCCGCGCATACCAGAGCGGAGATAGTGGAAACGTTGATGGAGTTGGAGCCGTCGCCGCCGGTGCCGACGATTTCGAGCACGTCGCCGGGGTAGTTCACGCGGTCTGCGCAGTCGCGCATAACGTAGGCGGAAGCGGATATCTCGTCGGTGGTCTCGCCCTTTATGTGGAGCGCGGTCAGGTAAGCCGCGGTCTGCGCCGGAGTCGTGCTTCCGGTCATTATCTCGCGGGTTACTTCCGCAGCTTCGTCGTAGGTAAGGTCAATGCCCTCGGCAGCTTTCTTTATCATTTCCTTTATCATAATGTTACCTCCAGAAAGTTCTCAGCCATTTTTCTTCCGTCAGTTGTAAGTATTGATTCCGGGTGGAACTGCACGCCGAAAATCGGGAAATCCCTGTGTTCCACTGCCATTATCTCGCCGTCGTCGGTGCGCGCGGTGACTTTCAGGCACTCCGGGAAGCCCTCCTCGGAAGCCGCCAGCGAGTGGTAGCGCGCTACCTCGCACTTTTCAGGAAGCCCGCGGAACAGCCTGCTAGACGTATCCAGCGTTGTAACGGACTTCTTTCCGTGCATGAGCTTCTTTGCGTATGTTATCTCAGTGCCGAAGGTCTCGCATATCGCCTGATGACCAAGGCACACGCCGAGTATCGGTATCTTTCCGGCGGCGGTCTTTATTACTTCTTCGCACACGCCCGCGTCGCAGGGTCTGCCGGGACCGGGGCTTACTATGATGTGCGAGGGCTTCAGATCCATTATCTCGTCAGCGGTCATTTCATCGTTGCGAATGACCCTGATGTCGGGGTTTATGCCGCCGATAAGCTGGTAGAGATTGTATGAAAAGCTGTCGTAGTTATCTATCAGAAGTATCATATGTTCTCCTCCTGCGCGATGGTGAGCGCGTTCATAACTGCCTTCGCCTTGTTGATGCACTCGTTGTATTCGTTGACCGGAACGCTGTCTGCTACGATTCCCGCTCCGCTTCTTACGAACACCCTGCCGTTTTTCTTGAATGCGAGGCGTATCGCAATGCAGGTATCGAGGTTTCCGCGGAAGTCGATGTAGCCGACTGCACCGCCGTAAACTCCGCGCTTGTTGTTCTCAAGCTCGTTGATTATCTCGCACGCCCTGAGCTTCGGAGCGCCGGAGAGCGTACCCGCCGGGAGCACCGCGTCCACGGCGTCCAGCGCGGATTTGCTGTCGAGTATCTCGCCGCGAACAGTGGAGCCGATGTGCATTACGTGGGAGTAGCGCTCGATGCACATGTACTTCTCGACCTCCACGGAGCCGAACTTGCTGACCTTTCCGATGTCGTTTCGTCCGAGGTCGACCAGCATGTTGTGCTCGGAAAGCTCCTTTTCATCGTGGAGCAGCTCGGTCTCGAGGCGCTTGTCCTCCTCGTCGGTGGCGCCTCTAGGGCGGGTGCCTGCGAGTGGGAAGGTGTGGAGCGTTCCGTTTTCGAGCTTCACGAGGGTCTCAGGGGAGGCTCCGGCGATCTCCATATCGTCGCTGGAGAAGAAGAACATGTAAGGGGAGGGGTTGGTAGCCCTCAGAACGCGGTACGCGTCCAGCAGGCTTCCGTCGAAGTCCGCGTCAAGACGGTTTGAGAGCACCACCTGGAATATGTCGCCTTCGTAGATGTAGTGCTTCGCCTTCTCGACCATCGCGCAGTACTGCTCCTCGCTGAACAGCCTGCGGAACTCCGAGCGGAGCTTTCCGTGCGGGATATCAGCGGGCTTGCCGTTCCTGATGAGCTGCTCCATTTCGGCGAGGTCTGCCTCTGCCTTTGCGTACTCGTTTTCGAGGTCGTCCGTGGAGATGTTGGTTATCAGCACGATCTTCTGGTGAATGTTGTCGAAGGCTATTACCTTGTCAAACAGCATGAGGTCAACGTCCTTGAACTGTTCCTCGTCCTTCGCGTCGAGGTTCAGGGTGGGTTCGCTGTACTTTATGTAGTCGTAGGAGAAGTACCCGACCAGACCGCCGGTGAAAGACGGGAAGCCCTCCAGCTTCGGGCTGGTGTACTTCTTCATGAGTTCCTTGATGTACGCCGCCGGGTGCGCCTGGCGAGAGGTCTCGGTCTTTCCGGTGATGACGTCCTTCACGGTGAGCTCGCCGTTGGTGCAGGTAAGCTCCAGCTTCGGGTTGTAGCCGAGGAAGGTGTAGCGACCCCATTTTTCCTGGTTCTCGACGCTTTCGAGTATGTAAACATGGCGGCTCACTCTGCGGAGCTTTTTCAGTACCTCGATCGGGGTGGTGAAGTCGGAGAGTATCTCGCGGCATACCGGGATAACGCTGTATCCGGTGAGTTCCTTTGCCTTTTCAAGAGTAGGTTTCAGCATGATAATGTTCCTTTCCTGCAAAACAAAAACTCCGCCCTTAAACGCAGAGAACCTCTGCTTCTAAGGACGGAGTATACACTACACCGCGGTACCACCTTAATTTGCGGCCTCGAAGCCGCACACTCGCCGGATACTAACATATCCCTGCAATTAACGCTTGCAACACGTCGCAGAATACTCGGCAGGCTTTGGACACCGCCTTTGACTGCGCCCTCTGTGGTCCATTTGATATGCTCTGCGTTCTGCGGTATTCTCAGCAGCGACCGCTCTCTGGGAGTGCACAAGCATTTTTATCTCCACGTCTTTGGTTTGTAAGGGCGTATTGAATTGTAAGACCTTACCGGTTTGGACGCCGGAAGGCTCTTTTGTTGTGATTATGATACCACAAATTTCCCGGCTTGTCAAGGGCTTTTTGAAATTTTTTTCTTGTGTTCCTGCAAAGTTAAATCCGCTTAAATTGAGTGTTGATTTTTAACTAAAATATTTGCTGAACCGCTTGAAAAATAATACGGGATATGCTATACTATAGCTATCCGAAACCGGAAAATCAACACCAGAGAGGTAACGAAATGCCGATAATCTACGACGAAAAGAAGCGGGTATTCAAGCTTGACACTCCGAATACCACCTACGCCTTCCACGTAACGAATTCCAACCACCTGCTGCACCTTTACTACGGTGCTTCCATTCCCGAGACGGACATCACGCACATGCTGCGTATCCCGAACGACGAGCCGTTCGTACCCTCAACGCACGACGGAATGGGTCCGCACTCTTTCGACTGCGCTGCTATCGAGTTCCCGACAAGCGGCGTTGCTGACTTCCGCGAGCCGTGCATGCAGCTCATGGACAAGTACGGAATGAGCGCCTGCGAGTGCTACTACGACAGCTACGCCATCTATAAGGGCAAGAAAAAGCTGGAGGGACTCCCCGCGACCTACGCCAACACCGACGACGAAGTTACCAGCCTCGAGGTATACTGCAAGGACCCGCACAACGGGCTTGAGATCACGCTCCAGTACAGCGTGTTCGAGAAGCTGGACGTTATCACCCGCTCCGTAAAGGTGAAGAACGGCGGCGCCGACCCCATTGAGCTGCGCAGACTGCTCTCCACCTGCGTTGAGCTTGACAGCAAGGATTACGACATGATCACTCTCTACGGCACCTGGGCAAGGGAGCGCCACGTACAGCGCAATCCGCTGCACTTCGGCAAGCAGCTCGTGGATAGCTGCCGCGGAGCCACCAGCCACGCTCACAACAACTTCATCGCGATAGTCGACCACAAGGCTACCGAGGACTACGGCGACTGCTACGGCTTTGCGCTGTGCTACTCCGGAAGCTTCGTTGCGGGCTGCGAGGTCAACCAGTATGAAAAGACCCGTGTGTTCTCCGGAATCAACCCGTACGACTTCAGCTGGCACCTTGACCTCGGCGAGGAGTTCCAGGCTCCAGAGGTCATCATGGTATTCTCAGCGAGCGGTATCGGCACGATGAGCCGCACCTTCCACGACGTTATGAGAAACAACCTTACCCGCGGCAAGTGGAAGGATATTCGCCGCCCCATTCTCATCAACAACTGGGAAGCGACTTACTTTAATTTTGACACCGACAAGCTGCTTGACATCGCGCGTGAGTCCGCGAAGGCAGGCATTGAAATGCTGGTAATGGACGACGGCTGGTTCGGACACAGGAACGACGACAAGTCTTCTCTCGGCGACTGGTTCGTGAACGAGGACAAGATCAAGGGCGGTCTGAAGCACCTCGTTGACGAGGTTAACAAGCTTGGCCTGAAGTTCGGTATCTGGTTCGAGCCGGAGATGATCAGCCCGGACAGCGAGCTGTACAAGGCGCACCCCGACTGGTGCATACATATCCCGGGACGTCCCCGCACCACCTGCCGTTCTCAGCTTGTTATCGACTTCTCCCGCAAGGAAGTTCGCGATTACATCTACGACCAGATGTACAAGATACTCTCCTCCGCGAATATCGAGTACGTAAAGTGGGACATGAACCGTCAGCTCTGCGAGGTCGGCAACGAGGTGCTCCCGCCCGAGAGACAGCGCGAGATCTGGCACCGCTACGTACTCGGAGTTTACGAGATCCAGGAGCGCCTGCTCACTGATTTCCCCGACCTTCTGCTTGAGAACTGCGCCGGCGGCGGCTCCAGATTCGACGCGGGCATGCTCTACTATTCGCCGCAGATCTGGTGCTCCGACGATACCGACGCCATCGAGCGCCTCAAGATTCAGTACGGAACTTCGATGTGCTATCCCTGCTCCTGCTTCGGCGCGCACGTTTCCGACAGCCCGAACCACTGCGTAGGAAGAATCACACCGTTCGAGACCCGTGGAAGAGTTGCGATGGTAGGAACCTTCGGCTACGAGCTTGACATCACCAAGATCTCCGACGACGACAAGTGGAATATCCGCAAGCAGATCGAGGAGTTCAACAAGTACAACCCGCTGGTGCGCACCGGCGATCACTACAGGATCGGCAATCCGTTCGACAACGACCGTTTCGACGCATGGGAGTTCGTCGCAAAGGACAAGAGCGAGGCTCTGCTGGAGTACATTCAGGTCCTGAAGGAACCGAGCGTATTCCTGCACAGAGTGCGCCTGGTAGGTCTTGAGAAGGGCTGTTACTACCGCCACGAGGAGACCGGAAAGGTGTACAGCGCAGAAGTCCTGATGAACAGCGGCTTTGACATTCCGTCCCTGTGGGGAGATTTCCAGAGCTATATAGCGCATTTCATTAAGGAAAACTAAACGTTAAAATAGAGCAGAGCGGAGCAATTCCGCTCTGTTTTTTAAAATTCAGAAAGGGGGAGCGGCATGTCTGATACCAGCAGAATATACATTCCGAAACGCGTGAGCGGAATGCTCCGCGGGATCTATACAAACCGCGTGACGGTTGTCAGCGCCCCCGATGGCTGCGGAAAATCCACCCTGGTGCGGGAGTTCACCTCGCGCACCCGCCCGACCGGAATATCGCTGCGTACCATCACCGGTGCCAGGAACACCGGCGAGTGCTTCGCGCAGATATGCGCCATAGTCACGGGGCAGGAGTTCGCGGAGCCGCTTTCTGAGCGCGAGTTCATGGCGGTTTCGCAGGAGTTCGCGGCGGCGCGGCCGAAGAAGCCGCTTCTGATAGTCGTTGACTGCGACTGCGCAGCGCGCACAGCGCTGGGAAACTACCGCACGGCAAAGCTGCTCCGGGACTGCCGCTGCGCGCGGTTCGTGTTCGTTTCCAGCGCGATGAAGCCCGCATATCGGGAACTAGCGCATGAAATGGGATTCACGCTCATCGAGCGCGACAGCCTCAGCATGAACATATCTGAGGTGATGGAGTACGCCGGGCGCTGTGGCATAAGCCTCAATGCAAGGGAGGCGTACAGCGCCTGCCGCGGCTCCTTCCTCGGGACGCGGCTGTGCCTTATGCTGGCGCAGCGCGGCGAGAATTTCCAGAACCTCACTGCGGAGGGACGGCTGATACGCGCGGTGCTCCAGCCGGGGCCAGTGAGCCTTCACGGCGCGCTGACCGCAGCGGCGGCGTTTCCGGAGCTTCCAGAGGAATTCCTGAGCGACCTCAGGGCGTTCAGCGCCGTCACCGAGTTCTTCGGCGCGGAGCTTTTCACCCGCGCGGGAATAACCCGTGAGCTTGAGCGGCTGCATCAGATGATCCCGCTTGTGGACATCGACCGCCGCACCAGCGCGGTGAAGATCCACCCGACGTTGATTCACGCCGCATATAGAGTGTTTTTCGAGTTCCCGGAGAACGTCCAGCACGACATGCGCGTATGCTTTGCGCGGCATTTCAACCGTATCGGAGAGAGCTTCTCGTCGTTCCTGGAGTACTTCCTTGCCGGGGATTACCAGCTCGCCGCAGACGTCCGCGCCTGGGGCAGGATATCGTATTTTACGCTGATGAGGTCCTCGAAGCTGCTTCAGCGGTTCGTGACGGAATGCCCACTATCCTGCAAGGCGGCTATCCCGAGGATACTGCGTATGAACGCGCTGCTTATGCATTCTCCGCTGAGACCCATGCTGCTCGGAAAATTCGATGAAATAATAAGCTGGGTAGGAAATTCGGAGGATCACAGCGCGGCGGAAAAGCAGCGTCTGATAAGCTACGCATATGCGCTGAAATCCAACGAGGACTTGTATTCCCTTGACAAAATGGGTGCGAACATCAAGCGCGCCTACGACCTTTTCAAGATCCACCGCGAGTACGAAGCACCGAAGTTCCCGTGGACGATGTACGCGCCGTCGGTGTTCTGCCTGATACATCGTCGGGGGCATTCCATGCAGACCGAGAACGCGCAGTTCACGCGGTATCAGCACATGTACACCGAAATGCTGAACCACGGCAAGTACGTGCAGATGATCTTCACCGGCGAGATGAAGTACTACCAGGGCGACCTTACTGGGGGACTTGAGCTGCTTTCCGCTGCGGCTTCGTTCTGCTCCGTCAGGGAGCAGGGAGCAACCCGGCTTGCCGCGCTCTATTGTGCGGCGAAATGCTGCCTGTACCTCGGGGATTACGAGGGATTCTACGAAATGCTCACGGATATCCACGACACGGAGCACGCGCATGTCAATGCCGAGGAGGGCGAGTGCGCAAAGCTGTGCCTGGGGCTTCTCAGGGGACTTCGCGGCGGCGGTTTCGAGGATATGTGGTATGCGATATGCAGCGAGGAGAGCGACCTGCTCTGCAATCGGTATACCGCGCCGTATTTTGCTCTGGTAAAGGCACTGTACCTTCTCCGTACCGGAAAGTACGATCTGCTTTCAGGACACACCGAGCAGTACCTCCATGCCGCCGACAGCGCCGAAAACGAGGCGGTCAGCATTGCGCTGCGGCTTTGCACGGCGCAGGCTTCGCTTTCGCTGGGAAGCTTCGAGCGTGCTTCAATGGCTCTGACGAGGGCGCTGGATATCGCAATGGAAAACCGGATACCGTCGGCGCTGGGGGAGTTCTGCGCGGCGTTTCCGGAGCTTTTCGGGCAGATGGAGCAGATGCTCCCGGAGAGGTATTCTGTGATAATTCACCAGGCTCAGCGGCTCGGCGCGGAGTTCCGCCGCGGAGTGGAGACCGTCCGCACCTACGAGATAACCTACGCCGCAAGCGTTCAGCGCGATAATTTCGCGGAGCACTATCTCGTGCCGCTGAAAATCCTGCTTGAATCGGCGGAGGGTCTGCGGCAGGAGCTTGGGCTGTCGGTAACGGCGTTCAAATATGCGGTGATGGCTGCTTCCGGAGTGGAGAACAAGGAGATTTGCAGGCTGTTCAGCGTATCCGAGGACAGCGTGAAAAGCAGCCTGAAACGCACCTTTGCAGCGCTTGGAGTAAAGAATCGCCGCGGTCTTATAGGGAAAATTCCTACGATAAAATAAAAAGGAGCCGTAAAATTACAGCTCCTTTTACTATTTCGAAATAGTAAATCAGAATTACTTCTTAAAGAGGGTCTTGAATCTCTCCATAGCCTCTGCGGTGAGTTCGTGGGTGCTGAACGCGGTCAGTCTGAACCAGCCGTCGCCGTTAGCGCCGAAGCCTGCGCCGGGGGTGCCTACGACCTGGATCTCGTTGAGCAGGTAGTCGAAGAATTCCCAGCTTCCCATGCCGTTCGGGCTCTTGAGCCAGATGTACGGGGAGTTGATGCCGCCGGTGTACTTGATTCCCAGCTCGTCGCAGGTCTTTGCGATAATGCGTGCGTTCTCCTGGTAGTACGCGATGGTAGCCTTGGTCTGCTTCTGACCCTCGGGGGTGAACACTGCCTCGGCCGCGCGCTGAACAGGGTAGGATACGCCGTTGAACTTGCTTCCCTGACGTCTGTTCCACAGGTCGGCGATCTTTACGTCATTGCCCTTGCTGTCCTTCTGGATAAGCTCGTCGGGAACGATGGTGTAGCCGCAGCGGGTTCCGGTGAAGCCTGCGGTCTTGGAGAGGGAGCAGATCTCGATAGCGCACTTCTTTGCGCCCTCAACGAGGTAAATGCTTCTCGGGAGGTCTGCCTCTGTGATGAACGCTTCGTAAGCCGCGTCGAAGATGATGACCGCGTTGTTTGCGAGCGCGTAGTCCACCCATTCCTTGAGCTGCGCCTTGGTGTAAACGGAGCCTGTGGGGTTGTTCGGGGAGCAGAGGTAGATAAGGTCAGCCTTGACGTCCTTGGGGGGCATTGCAGCGAATCCGTTCTCCTCGGTGGAGTTTGCGTATACTACGGTGTTGCCGCTCATGATGTTGCTGTCTACGTAAACCGGGTAAGCCGGGTCGGTGACTACAACGGTGTTGCCCTCGCCGAAGATATCGATGATGTTGCCGCAGTCGCTCTTTGCGCCGTCGCTGATGTGGATAACGGCGGGGTCAACGTCCGCGCCGAAGCTCTTGTAGTAGTTGGAAACAGCCTCGCGGAGGAAGTCGTAGCCCGCGCCGCTGTCCTCGTAGCCGCGGAAGGTCTCCTTGACGCCCATTTCCTTTGAAGCCTTGACCATAGCGTCCACAACAACGGGAGCCAGCGGCTGTGTAACGTCGCCGATACCCATTCTGATGAGCTTTGCCTCGGGGTGAGCGGTGGTGTACGCCTTTACGCGCTTGCCGATATCAATGAAGAGATAGTTCTTTTTCAGGTTGAAAAAGTTTTCGTTCAGCTTTGCCATATGTTTAGTTCCTTTCTGTTTTGTCAGTTTATTCCGTAACGCAGCGGAATTAGTCCAAACTATATTTTACTATATTTCGGTCTGTTTGTCAACGGCTTTTTGTCCGGGGGATAAAATTCCCCCTTGATTTATCGGGAAAAATAGTGTATAATGTATCATGTACCATTATGTGCATATGAATTTGACAGGAGAACAGATATGGATAACTTTATACAGGCTGACATCTACACCGCGTCTCAGGCGATAGACGGGATCACCGGAGCGCTGACCGACTACGGCATAACCGGCTTTATAATCAGCGACAGCGCGGATTTCGAGAGCTTCCTCGCGGATAAGAACGCGAACTGGGACTACGTAGACGACGAGCTGATGGGGCTGAGCAAGGTAGAGCCGCACATCACGCTGTACGTCCACGACAACGCTCAGGGCGCCGAGACCCTCGCGGCGATACGCTCCCTCATCGAGAGCTGGAAGCAGAACAATTCCGACGGATATTACGGCAACCTCCGCATGGAGCTTGCAAACGTAAAGGAAGAGGACTGGGCGAACAACTGGAAGAAATACTACAAGCCGTTCCGCGTAGGAAAGACCCTGGTAGTGAAGCCCTCCTGGGAGGACGTCACCCCCGCTGCCGGCGACCGTATTCTTGAGATAGACCCGGCTTCCACGTTCGGAACTGGTCAGCATCACACCACAAAGCTCGTGATGGAGGCGCTCGAGGATATCGTCAAGCCCGGTGCAAAGGTTCTCGACCTTGGCTGCGGAAGCGGCATTCTGTCCATCGCTTCGCTGCTTTTCGGCGCTGAGAAGGTCACGATGTGCGACATTTTCGAGAACGCGGTAAAGACCGCCTCCGAGAACGTTGAAAAGAACAATTTCACCCACGAGCACTACACCGCGTACTGCGGCAACATCATCGACGACGCAGAGCTCCGCGGTAAGCTAGGCACCGGCTACGACGTAGTATGCGCGAACATCGTCGCAGACGTCATAATCGGCATGAGCCCGCTGTTCGCAGGATTCATGAAGCCAGACGCGACACTCATCGTCTCAGGAATAATCGACGAGCGCCTTGACGAAGTGAACGCAGCCCTGACCGAAAACGGATTCGTCATCGCTGACAGCCGAAGCGAAGAGGGCTGGAACTGCATAATCCTACACAGATAACAGAACGCAGGCGGACTGCATATACTGCCGCAGGAGGCGGTGTATATGGAGTTCCTGTATGTTTTTTCGATAATGTTCCTGCTGATTTTCGGGCTTACCGTGCTGGTGAAGCTCATCGCGTGGGCGGTGCTCACAAGGGGAGCCGTGAAGCATGACGTATTCGTGCGCAGCGGCGAGGATCTCGACGGATTTGTCGCGTCGGTGAGAAAGGATCCGCACGTCCGGCGGGTGGTAATACTTTCAGCGGGGAACGAATGGGACGAGGACGCAGCGCGGCTTGCCGAAAAGTACGGCAACGTCAGCTTTTACAACACAACGGAGCGGTGATCGGATTTGGATAGGGAATCGGCAGTAACTCTCACCGGAACGGTAGAGGACGTGGTATTCTATAACGAGGACAACGGCTACATCGTCGTTGACCTCGACTGCGGCGGCGAGCTTGTGACCGTCGTGGGCAATCTCGGCGATGTCCGGGAGGGCGAGAGCCTCACCCTGCTTGGGGAGTACATCAACTCGCCGAAATACGGCAGGCAGTTCAAGGCGGAGGTATGCGAGCGGAGCCTTCCGAACACCGAGAGCGCCGTGCGTAAGTTTTTAGGCTCCGGCGTTATCGCCGGGATAGGTCCGGCGATGGCGAAGCGCATAGTAACCGCGTTCGGAAGCAGGACGCTTGAGCTGATCGAAAACGACCCGGGACAGCTTTCCTCGATAAAGGGAATAAGTCCCGAGAGCGCGAAGAAGATAGGCGAGGACTTCCAGAGGATCGCCGGACTGCGCAAGGCAGTCACATACTTTGCGCGGTACGGACTTTCTCCGTCCGTCGTGGCGCTCGCGTGGAAGAAATACGAGCTGAACACCGTCCAGGCGGTGGAGGATAATCCCTGGTGCCTGTGCGGCACGGGGATCGAACTTCCGTTCCGGGAAGCCGACCGGGTGGCGCGGGACATGGATTTCCCGATGGACAGCGAGGAGCGCATACTAGCCGGGATACTCTGGTGCCTGCGTGAGAACGCCAACAACGGGCACACCTGCATAACGGAGAACGACCTTTCCGACCGCGTGACCTACGAGCTGCAGGTGAACGAAAAGCAGTTCTGGAACGGTCTGATGATGGCAGAGGAGCGCGGCGAGATAACCCGCTGCGACAAGTACGACGACAAGTACGTATTCCTGACGGAATACTACCGCGCGGAGTGCAGCATAGCCGAGAAGCTCGCCGAGATGATAAAGCGCAGCGACGGCGGCGAGGTGGATTTCTCGCAGGAGATAGCCGGCGTGGAGCTGGAGCAGGGCATAAGGTACGAGGCACTCCAGCGGGAAGCGATAAACGGCTGCATGAACAATCATGTGTTCATACTTACCGGAGGCCCCGGCACCGGTAAGACCACCACGCTGAACGCAGTAATTTCGCTGTGCAGGAAGCGCGGGCTGAAAATGAAGCTGGCGGCTCCGACGGGGCGCGCTGCAAAGCGCATGGCGGATCTCACCGGGGCTCCGGCGCAGACGATCCACCGCCTGCTGGAGGTGGATTTCAGCTCCAAGTCCCACGCGTTCAAGCGCCGCGAGGACAACCCCCTGACCTGCGACGTGCTGATAATCGACGAGATGTCGATGGTTGACACGCTGCTGATGGATTCGCTGCTGAAGGCGATACGGCCGAGAACGCGTCTCATCATGGTCGGGGACAGCAATCAGCTCCCGTCGGTGGGCGCGGGAAATATCCTGCGCGACCTTATCTCCAGCGGCAGGGTCCCGGCGGTGGAATTGAAGGAGATATTCCGCCAGGCGGCGCAGAGCCTTATAGTCACGAACGCGCACCGTATAGTCGACGGCGAAATGCCGATCCTGAACGACCGCCGCAGCGATTTCTTCTTTATGGAGTCCGCCTCCGAGGAGGACACGCTGCGCCTGGTGGTCGACCTGTGCAAGCGCAGGCTCCCGGCAAGCTACGGCTATTCGCCGCTTGAGGATATACAGGTGCTGTGTCCGTCGAGGATAGGCGTTGTGGGAACGCAGAACATCAACAAGGAGCTTCAGCTTGCGCTGAACCCTCCGGCTAAGGGGCGTTCAGAGGTGAAATTCGGAAACACTCTGTTCCGCAACGGCGACAAGATAATGCAGACCCGCAACGACTACGATGTCGAGTGGCGTAAGGGCGCGGAGCTTTCCCACGGTATCTTCAACGGAGACATCGGGCTGATACGCACCGCGGATAAGGTCAACAACCGCCTGGAGATAGACTTCGACGGGCGCAAGGCAACCTACGACGCGGAGATGATGAAGAAGATCGAGCACGCCTATGCGGTGACGATACATAAAAGCCAGGGCAGCGAGTATCCGGCGGTGATAATCCCGCTCCCGAACGGAATGGATAAGCTGACCTACCGCAATCTGCTGTACACGGCGGTCACCCGTGCGAAAAGCACGCTGATACTGATAGGGACCGTCCGCAAGGTTCAGTGCATGGTGGAGAACGACCGCAGAATGATGAGGTACTCCTGCCTGAAGCCCATGCTTGAGGATATGTTCGTATGAAGCTGCTCAGAGCCTGGGAGCTGCGCAGGCGCGCGGCGGCGTTCTTTCTTCCGAACCGCTGTCCGTTCTGCGACAGGATCATCGGAGTTACAGAGTTCTGGTGCTCCGGGTGCTATGACCGCCTGAAATTCGTTGACTCTCCCGGGGAAATTCCCGAGGGTCTTGACGGATTCTCGGCGGTGTGCAGCTATACCGGCAGGGCGAGGAGCGCGGTTCTCCGCATGAAAGACGGCTGGTACCGCTATCCTATCGACGCATTCGCGGTGCTTATATCCGAGAATGCCCGGGAGCTGATAGAGGCCGCAGACGTGATAACGGCGGTCCCGACCGGAAGAGCGCGCCGTGACGAGCTCGGATACGCTCAAAGCCGAATGATAGCGAAGCTGTGCGCCGAAATATGCCGCAAACCCTACCTCGACCTGCTCCATGTTGTCGGGAACAAATCCGAGCAGAAACGGCTGAGCGCAGCGGAACGCTGGGAGAACGCCCGCCGCTCATACGCCGTTTCCGACCCGGAGGGCGCAGCCGGCAGGAAAATACTGCTCATCGACGATGTGTGCACCACCGGGGCAACGCTGAGCTGCATAGCCGAAAAGCTCCGGAAAGCGGGAGCTGAATCGGTCTCGGCCGCGGTGTTTGCAAGAACTCCCAAGCCGAAATGACTTGATTTTTTGAAGCATACGTGATAAAATATTATCTTAACGCAGAAAATATAAAGGAACTAAAACATGACGACAAAAGTAACTGCCGCGGAAACAGCGGCACAGAAGGACTACGCTGAAAAGGTGCGCGAATTGAACTCCGCCCGGGAGCTGCCTCCGATAGCCCACGTTCACAGCTTCGGCTGCCAGCAGAACGTCAGCGACGGCGAGAAGATAAAGGGCATGCTCGCGATGATGGGCTACGGCTTCTCGGATTCCGCCGACGGAGCCGACCTCGTGCTTTTCAACACCTGCGCGGTTCGTGAAAACGCCGAGGACAGGGTGTTCGGAAATCTCGGCGCGCTCAAGCACAACAAAAAACTCAAGCCGGACATGCTCATCGGAGTGTGCGGCTGCATGGTTCAGCAGGAGCACATCACAGAGCGCATAAAAAAGAGCTTTCCGTATGTTGATATGGTGTTCGGAACTCACGTTCTGCATACGCTTCCACAGCTAATTTACGAGGCGCTGACCACCCACAAGCGGCAGATATCAATACCGCAGATGGACGGCGTTATCGCCGAGGGATTACCGCTTCGCCGGGAGAGCAAGCTCAAGGCGAGCATTCCGATAATGTACGGCTGCAATAACTTCTGCACCTACTGCATAGTGCCGTACGTACGCGGCAGGGAGCGCTCCCGCGACCCGGAGGAGATAGTCCGCGAGGCGGAGCAGCTCGTTGCAGACGGCTACAAGGAGCTTCTTCTGCTGGGTCAGAACGTCAACAGCTACGGCAGGGGCACCGACGTTGATTTCCCTGAGCTTCTGCGGCGCATAAATGCGATACCCGGGGAGTTCAAGATAAGCTACATGTCCAGCCACCCGAAGGACGCTACCCACGAGCTCATCGACACCATCGCCGAGTGCGAGAAGGTCACAAGGCACTTCCATCTTCCGGTGCAGAGCGGCAGCAGCCGTATACTGAAGCTGATGAACCGCAGCTACACACGTGAGCACTACCTGGAGCTGATAAACTACGCGAAGGAGCATATCCCGGACGTAGCGCTGACCTCCGACATCATCGTCGGCTTCCCCGGCGAGACCTACGAGGACTTCCAGGAGACCCTCAGCCTTATCCGCGAGGTGAAGTACGATTCGCTGTTCACGTTCATTTACAGCCCCCGCAAGGGAACAAAGGCGGCGGAAATGCCCGACCCGATTTCCCAGGAGGAGAAGGGCAGGTGGTTCCGCGAGCTGCTGGAGGTGCAGGGCGAGATAGGCTGCTCTTCCTATCATGACTACATCGGCAGGACCATGAGAGTGCTGTGCGAGGGTCCGGGCAGGACCCGGGACGGTTGTCTCACCGGAAAGAGCATACAGAATATAATCGTTGACTTCGACGGGGATAAGTCGCTTATCGGCAGCTTCGTCGATGTGAAGATAACCGACGCGCTCAACTGGGCGCTCATCGGAGAACTAGTGTAAAGGAGAACAACTATGGACGCAATACAGGCAGTAAGAGAGCTCGGCAAGGCTATCCAGGAGGACGAGCGCTATATCGAGTACGCAAAGGCAAAGAAGGCGAACGACGAGGATACAGAGCTTCAGAACCTCATCGGCGAGTTCAATCTTATCCGTCAGAATGCCGCTATGGAGTACAACAAGCCGGAGGAGGAGCAGGACAAGGAGAAGCTCCAGAAGCTGAACGCAGACATGCAGGAAGCATACGAGAAGGTCATGACCAACGAGAATATGGCGCTTTTCACCGTTACCAAGCAGGGAATGGACGACCTCATGAACCAGGTGAACACAGTCCTCACGCTGACTCTCCAGGGCGCTGACCCGATGACCTGCCCGACCACACAGTCCAGCGGCTGCACCGGAAGCTGCGCGACCTGCGGCGGCTGCGGCTAATTTACAGGAAGAATTCACAGGGAGGTGCGGAAAATGGCGCAGGAATCGGATAAGCTGTCCCCGATGCTGAAACAGTATCTTGACATCAAGCAGAAGTACAGCGATTATATACTGTTCTTCCGGCTGGGGGATTTCTACGAGATGTTCTTCGAGGACGCGGAGAACGTATCCCGGGAGCTTGAGCTTGCTCTGACCTCCCGTGCGGGTTCGCCGATGTGCGGCGTTCCCTATCATAGCTGCGAGATATACATAAAGAAGCTCATAGACAAGGGCTTCAAGGTGGCTATCTGCGAGCAGCTCACCGACCCGGCGGCTTCAAAGGGTCTGGTTGAGCGCGACGTTATCCGGCTCGTAACCGCCGGAACGGTCATCGAATCCAGCATGCTCAGCGAGGATTCCAACAACTACATCGCCTGCATCTGCCCCGATGAGGAGCGGAAGTCCGCAGCGCTGGTGTTCGCGGATATCTCTACCGGAGAGGTGCACGTTTTCAGCAAAAGCGGCAAGGATATCGAGCAGGATATCATCTCCGAGCTGTCAAGATTCAGCCCTGTGGAGATACTTATAAACCAGGCGTTCCTTGACCTGAAGGAAGTTCATGCGTTCGTGCGCGACAGGCTCAAGCGCTGCCTGTGCGAAATGCTCGATGAAAGCAGCTTCGACGGCTCGGATATGTCGGTCATCACCGACCAGTTCGAAAACGGCGCGGAGCTTGGAATATCCGAAATGCCGCTGGTACGTCAGGCGCTGTGCGCGATGTTCCGTTACTTCGGCGAGACCCAGAAGGCGACAGTAAAGCGCTTCGTATCGCTGACCGTCCATGCCGACGGCGAGTTCATGGGTCTGAACCTCACGACCCGCCGAAACCTCGAGCTTACCGAGACCATGCGCACCAAGGAAAAGCGCGGCTCGCTGCTGTGGGTGCTGGATAAGACCGTGACCTCCATGGGCAGGCGCAAGCTTAAAACCTGGCTGGAGCAGCCGCTGATAAATCCTGCGGAGATACTCAAGCGCCACGACGCGGTAGAGGCTCTGACGAAGGATTCCGCACTGCTTTACGACATCTGCGACGCGCTGAACGGCATCTACGACCTCGAGCGGCTGATGACCCGCATAATGTACAAATCCGCGTCCCCGAAGGATATCTACGCGCTGGGTCAGACCTGCGCGCGGCTCCCGGGGCTGAAGCAGTGTATTTCCAGGGTGGACAGCGCGCTTTTCCGGAAGCTCAACAGCGAGATAGACGAGCTGAACGACGTTTCCTCGCTGGTAGAAAACGCGATAGTCGACGACCCGCCTCTGACCCTCAAGGACGGCGGCGTTATCAAGGACGGCTTCAACGAGGAGATAGACCGCCTGCGCAAGATAACCGGCGGCGGTAAGGATATCCTGACCGAAATCGAGGAGCGCGAACGCGCCGCCACCGGGATACGTACGCTGAAAGTCGGATACAACCGCGTATTCGGCTATTACATCGAGGTTTCCAAGGGGCAGCTCGACCAGGTCCCGGCGCACTACATACGCAAGCAGACCCTCACCACCGGCGAACGCTACATCACCGAGGAGCTGAAGAAGGTCGAGTCCGACATACTCGGCGCTAACGACAAGATACTCGCGCTGGAGCAGGCGATATTCGGCGAGGTGCGCGACTTTATCGGAACCCGGCTGGAAGCGGTCCAGGCGGCTGCTGCTGCGGTCGCTGCTGTGGACGTACTGTGCAGCTACGCGCAGGCCTCTATCGAGAACGGCTACGTAAAGCCGGAAATGACCCTCGACAGCGTTATAGAAATACGTGGCGGGCGCCACCCGGTCATCGAGAAAATGCTCACCGACCACCCGTTCACTCCAAACGACACCTATCTCGACACGAACTCCAACCGGCTCATGATAATAACCGGGCCGAACATGTCGGGTAAATCCACGTTCATGCGGCAGACTGCGATAATCGTGCTGATGGCGCAGATAGGCTGCTTCGTTCCGGCGGAGTACGCGAAGATAGGCGTAGTGGACAAGATATTCACCCGCGTGGGCGCGTCCGACGACCTGACCTCCGGGCAGTCGACGTTCATGGTAGAGATGAACGAAGTCGCGGAGATACTTAAGAACGCCACCAAAAAGAGCCTTGTCATACTTGACGAGATAGGCAGGGGAACCTCGACATTCGACGGAATTTCCATCGCGAAGGCGGTCGCGGAGTACATCAGCGGAAAGGCTATCGGCTGCAAAACGCTGTTCGCAACGCACTATCACGAGCTTATCTCGATGGAGAAGGAATACGACGGAATACGGAATTTCAGCGTTGCGGCGGTCAAGCGCGGCGACGAGCTGAGGTTCCTCCACAAGATATGCGAGGGCGGCACCGACGACAGCTACGGAATCGAGGTCGCGAAGCTGGCGGGGCTTCCGCAGAAGGTGATAAACCGCGCCAAGGAGGAGCTTGTGGAGCTTGAAAAGCTCGGACGGACGAAGCTTTCCGAGACAATCGAAAAGACCGCGGACCATCAGTTCAGCTTCACCGCGATAAACGAGCAGAACGCCATCGCGAAGCTGCGCGCCGCGGATATCAACACCATGTCCCCGATGGACGCGCTGCTGTTCCTCAAGGACATAAAGGACACGCTATAAAATAATTTGGAATTTCGGTGTCGCTTCGCGATGGGTTTGAATTTTCGTGAAGCGGGTCTGCGATTTTGTATTGCCCGGAACGGGCTTAGAACGGAGCACTAATGCCAAAAATCAACCTGCTCGACAAGAGCGTATACGAGCTTATCGCCGCCGGAGAGGTCATAGAGCGCCCATCCTCGGTGATAAAGGAGCTTGCGGAAAATTCCATCGACGCGGGGGCGACCTCGATAACCGTGGAGATCAAGCGCGGCGGAATATCCTACCTTCGCGTGACGGACGACGGCTGCGGGATCTCCCATGAGGATATACCGACCGCGTTCATGCGGCACGCCACAAGTAAGGTCTACACTCAGGACGACCTCGACAGCATAAACACGCTGGGCTTCCGCGGGGAGGCTCTTGCCTCCGTATGCGCGGTCAGCCGCGTAGAGCTGCTGACAAAGCAGCGTGAGGATCAGTTAGGCAGCATTTACCGCATAGAGGCCGGCGAGTCGGTGGAGTACGACCGGGCTGGCTGCGCGGACGGCACCACAATAATAATCCGCGACCTGTTCTACAACACACCGGCGCGTCTGAAGTTCCTGAAAAAGGACGTGACCGAGGGCAACTACTGCGCCTCGGTCATTGAGAAGCTGGCGCTCAGCCACCCGGGGATATCGTTCAGGTTCATCAGGGACGGCAGACAGACCATGCTCTCCAGCGGCGACGGCGAGTATTACAGTGCGGTCTACGCGGTGTTCGGGAAGCAGTTTGCGGCGGGGCTTATCCCGGTGGAGAACGTCTACCAGAACACGGCGGTGACGGGGTACGTGTCCTCTCCGCTGTTCACCCGGGCGAACCGTTCGATGCAGAATTTCTTTGTGAACGGGCGCAGCGTGAAAAGTCCGCTGTGCTGCGCTGCGCTTGAGGAGGCATTCCGCAACACGATAATGGTGGGAAAGTTTCCGTCCTGCGTGCTTTGCGTGAATACCGACCCGTCGCAGGTGGACGCGAATATCCACCCGACCAAGACGGAAGTGCGGTTCACCAACGAGAAGATAGTTTTCGACGCGGTGTACTTCGCGGTGAAGAACGCGCTGATGGGCTACGACGAGAGCCGCGAGATCAAGCTGAATTCTGCTCCTGCAAGGGTAGAAAATATCCCGCAGCCTGAGCGCGCAAGAACCTCCGAGCCGCTTCGGACAGCCTCCGCGCAGGTCATAGAGGAACCTCCGAAAACCATGCCGATACCCTCCGGGCGGGACGCGGTGATCTATCCGCAGGAGAAGCGGGAGCCTCCGAAATTTACGCTGCGCCAGGAAGCTCCGCAGCCCGCGCAGTTTACGCAGCCGCTTCCTGCGGCAGAGCAGACCTACATGCCTGAGCTTGTCCCGGCAAAGAAGCCGGAGCCGAAGGAAACTCCGCTTACCGACCTGCCGGGGTTTGCGTTCCTCTCTGAAAAATCGTTCGAGAAGAAGCCGGAACCTGTTCCGCAGGAGCCTGCGCCGGAAATCCCGCAGGAGCAGCTAAAGGAGCAGATACGCGTAGTCGGCGAGCTTTTCAAGACATACATCGTGTGCGAGTCCACCGAGGGCATGATACTTATTGATAAGCATGCGGCGCACGAGCGCGTTAATTTCGAGCGGCTGAAAAAGGGGTTCGACAGCTCCGCGCAGCTGCTTATGCAGCCGGAGGAGGTCTACCTCACGCCGGAGGAGTTCAACGGAATGTCGGAGTACGCCGACAAGCTCGCACAAGTGGGAATCATCATGGAGTTCACCGACGGAAAAGCGCGCGTGACCGGGCTTCCGCAGATGCTGGACAAGGTGCCTCCGGCTGAGATAGTCGAGTGTATCGCGAAGATAGTTTCTCAGGGCAACACCAACGCAGAGGGCGAGCTTTTCGATGACATGCTGCACACCGTCGCCTGCAAGGCTTCGATACGCGGCAATGAGGATAACGATATTCTGGAGCTTCAGGTGCTGGCTCAGGAGGTATTCAACAACCCGGATATCCGTTACTGCCCGCACGGCAGACCGGTCATGACGCAGATATCCCGCAAGCAGATAGAGCGATATTTCGGCAGAGTTACATAATAAACAGGGAGGCAGTATGAACAAGATAATAGTGGTGAGCGGCCCGACTGCCTCCGGCAAAACGGCTCTTGCGGTCGAGCTTGCGAAGCTGTACGGCGGGGAGGTCATCTCCGCAGACAGCATGCAGATCTACACTGATATGGACGTCGCCAGTGCAAAGGCAACCCCAGAGGAGCAGCAGGGGATCCCTCATCACCTGATGAATTTCCTTGACCCGTCGCAGAGCTTTTCAGTGGCGGAGTGGGTCGGCATGGCGGGGAAATGCGCCGACGATATCCTCGCCCGGGGGAAAACTCCGGTGATATGCGGCGGTACCGGGCTTTACATCTCGTCGTTCGTAGATAATCTCCAGTTCGACGATTCGGAGTGCGACTACGCCTATCGTGACGAGCTTCGCAGATTCGCGGAGGAAAACGGTGCGGCGGCGCTGCTTGAAAAACTCCGTGAGGTCGACCCGGAGACGGCGGCGGAACTGCACGAGAACAACGTATCCCGGGTGATTCGCGCGCTGGAGGTCTACAAAACGACTGGTCATACCATCGCGCAGGCGAAGCGCGAGTCAAGGAACGCGCCGTCGCCCTACCAGTTCATACTGCTGACCCTGGATTTTGAGCCGCGGGAGCTGCTGCATGAGCGGATAAACCGCCGTGTTGACATAATGTTGAAAAACGGTCTGGAGCAGGAGGCGCGCCGCTGTTTCGAACAGCCCGACCGCCCCACTGCGGCTCAGGCTATAGGCTGCAAGGAGCTGTACCCGTATTTCCGCGGAGAAAAGCCGCTTGAGGAGTGCGTGGAGGAACTGAAGCTCCGCACACGGCAGTACGCGAAGCGGCAGCTTACATGGTTCCGCCGGGACAGCAGGTTCAGCAGGATAGTTATTCACCCCGGGGAGGGGCTTCCGGAGGTGCTTTCAGCAGCCCGGGAGATAATCGAAAGAGAAAAATGAGCCGGAAATATACAGTATATGGTATCGCATAGGGCATTATTCCGGTTTTTTGCGGATTTCAACGAAGTTTTTCTATATTTTTTTGAAAAAAGTTAAAAAAGTTATAGCTTTTTTTGAAAAAGTATGCTATACTAGTCTATATAGGAATATCTATGCGCATTTGCACCTCGTTTGTGGCATATTTTGCTCCTATATTTACCAATTGAAGCATGGGGAATGCTTCACCTATTGACTACAGAGAAAGAAAAGGTGGTTAATTATGGCAAAGGACATTAATTTACAGGACGTTTTCCTGAATCAGGCAAGAAAGGACAGGATCCCGGTAACTATCTACATCACCAACGGATTCCAGTTCAAGGGCGTGGTGAAGGGATTCGACAACTATACAGTCATTCTTGACACCGACGGAAAGCAGAACCTTATTTATAAGCATGCTATTTCCACGATAACACCCCTCAAGCCTATTTCTATCCTCGACGCCTACGAGAAGGCTGAAGAAGAGTAATGGATTCCGCATGGACCTCTATCATAGTCTTTGTGCTGTCCGCTTTCGTGCTGATCTTCTTTGTCGGTCAGGCCTTTTTTGCCGGCGGAGAAAAGGTGACTACGGAGACCGCGTTCACCTACAGCATGACTGAGGATATACCGTTCGAGGGCGTGTTCCTGCGCGATGAGACGGTGATCCATAACAGCGGCACAGGCGTTGTTGATTACGAGCATTCGGACGGCTCCAAGGTCGGAAAAAGCTCGGTCATCGCGAGACGTTACCGCAGTGAAGCGGATATAGAACGCCGCAGCGAGATAGAGAAGATAAACGAGCAGATAGCGGTTCTTACCGACGCTCAGCGCCTTGCGGGCACAGACAATAATCAGCTCGAGACTATTTCGAGCCAGATAAACGAGCGCCATTCGCTGATACTTGAAAGCCTGATAGACGGGGATTATTCCGCGGCTCAGGCACAGGAAAACGCGATGCTGGGCGTACTGTCAAAGCGCGAGATATCCCGCGGCGACATTGCAAGCTACGAATCAAAGATAAGCTCCCTGAGGAGCCGCGCGTCACAGCTTGAAGCCATGCTGTCCGGCGATGTGCAGGACATTGAGGCGGGCGGCGCAGGCTACTTCGTAAGCAGCGTTGACGGCTACGAGGACAAGCTGAGTATCGAGGATTCCACCACTATCACAGCGGACAGGATCGAGGAGATACTTGACAAGCCTGATCTCGGTTCAAGTTCCAGCGAGGTCGGAAAGCTCATTGCGGACTACCGCTGGCGTGTAGCCGCCGTGATGGATTCGTCGCAACTTTTCGGCTGCAACGAGGGCGGCGAGGTCACGCTGAGAGTTTCCAGCGACCCGACTCCGATCTCTGCCGAGGTGGTGTCGATAACCGACACCGGCCGCGGCGACGGCACTGCCGTGTACGTTTTCGAGTGCGACACGCTGACCGCTTCGGTGGCCTCCGGACGCACCGCGCAGTTCAAGTACATCGTGAACAGCTACGGCGGCCTGAGAATATCGAAGAGCGCGCTGCGCTATACCGACGACGATGTGCGCGGAGTTTTCATTGTGCAGGGCGGAAAGCTCGTGTTCAGAAAGGTCAACGTTGAGTACTGGGGCGAGGATTATATAATCTGCACTCAGGAAGCGGACGACGGCTATCTGAAGCTCTACGATAAAATTGTAACAGAAGGCAAGGATCTGTATGAAGGAAAAGTTGTTGAGTAATACGCAGACTAGCTTTGACGACATCAAAGAAAGCTATGCCAGGATCTGTGAAAACATAGAAAAGGCAAAGTCAGCCGCGGGAAGGACAGACGAGGTTCGCCTGATGGCGGTGACCAAGACGGTCGACCCGGAGCGCATAAATTATGCTGTGGGCCTGGGGATAGACCTGCTGGGTGAGAACCGCGTGCAGGAGTTCCTGGACAAGCGGGAGAGCTATTCGCCGGCTGAGGTTCATTTCATCGGCGGTTTGCAGACCAACAAGGTAAAGTATATCATAGACAAGGTTTCAATGATCCATTCCGTGGACAGCGTTCATCTCGCTGAGGAGATCAGCCGCAGGGCGGGTCAGCACGGTCTGGACATGGATATACTCGCTGAAATAAACATCGGCGGGGAGGAAACAAAGGGAGGAATAACTCCGGAAAGCGCCGCGGAGTTCTGCGCGCAGATCGGGGAGCTTCCGCACATCAGTCTGAGAGGTCTGATGACGATACCGCCGCCTGGCTGCGGCGAGGACACTTTTGAGGCTATGCAGCGCCTTTTTGGAGATCTGCGTGCTGATAAGGCGTTCAACAGGAACGGCAGTTTCGATACTCTCTCCATGGGGATGTCAGGGGATTACGAAACGGCGGTAAAGCATGGGTCCACAATTGTCCGGATAGGGTCAGGTCTGTTCGGATACAGAAAATATTTATAATTGGGAGGAAATTATTATGGCATTAAGCGACATCTTATCGAGGTTCAGACAGAGCGACGCCGAGTACGATGAGGAAGGCTACGAGGACGAAGGCTACGACACCTCCAGCTCCGCCGTTACTCAGGCTGAGGCTGAGGCACCTCGTTTTTCAGCACCCAGAACAAGCGACAAGGTTATCAGCCTGAAGGCTTCCAACTCGCTCCAGAACGCTTCCGTAAAGATCGTTCAGCCCACAAAGTATGAGGAGATTATGAAGGAGCCGGTACGCTTCCTCAGAGAGAACAAGAGCGTTATTCTCAACCTTGAGAAGGTAAACAGCGTTGATTCCAGAAAGAGGATCGTTGACTTCATGGCAGGCGTATGCGCTGCTATCGACGGCAGGATCGTAAGAGTTGCCGAGTGCACATATTCCATTACACCCAGCACCGTTGAGATCAGCGGAGATATGCTCGACGGCGAGGAGTTCTGATGAACCCCGGTACGCTCAGCGAGGAGGAACGTTACCTTTCCGCGCACATCGCCGACATGCAGAGACTGGCTGTAAAGTCAGGAGTTCCGCGGTTCTCCATGTTTCTGAATGAACGTGAGGCGGCGGTCGCAAGGTACGCCGTCAGGGGAGAGCTTGCTTTCTTCGGCGGTTACGACGGTGCGGCACGAACTGTCTGCGGAGTGCTGGAAGGCACGTACGCGCAGGAAATGCCCCCGGAGGACGTGTTCCCGGTGGGAGCGGTGACTTTCACTTTCCGAAAGAGCGACAAACTTACACACAGAGAATTCCTCGGAGCGCTGCTCTCGCTTGAAATAAAGCGGGAGCTGCTCGGGGATATCCTTGTCGCGGAGGGCTATGCGGTGGTTTTCGTCTATGAGACCGCCATTGAGCTTGTCTCCCGCGTGGACAGGATAGGCAGAGTCGGTGTTACCGCGGAGATCGGCATTACCAAGCCGCTCCCGGAGCAGAAAATGGAGCGAAGGGACGTTACCGTCTCGTCGCTGAGACTGGACTGCATCGTTGCTGCCGCGGAGAATACATCTAGAGAAAAGTCCGCAGCCATGATAAAATCAGGCATGGTGAGCGCGGATCACACTCCCTGCACTAATGTGAGCGCAGAGGTGAGGGAAAACACCATCTTATCAATCCGGGGAAGCGGCAGGTACCGCCTGACCGGAATCAACGGAGAGACCCGCAAGGGGAAGCTCCGCATTACTATCGAAAAATACGTCTGAAAAGACGAGACATATTACGGCGCATGTCCGCCCCGCAGAGACCGGGGATTCAGAGAAGGGAAGTATCAGCATGAATGCAAAGGATATTCTGTCCAGGCGCTTTGAAAAAGCGACCTTCAACGGCTATAAGACTGATGATGTCGACGAGTTCCTGAGGGAGCTTTCAAGCGAGTTCGCGCAGCTCCAGAAGGACAAGAACGAGCTTGAAAGAAAGCTGGAGGTGCTTGCCGATAAGATACGCGAGTACCGCGACGACGAGGACGCGCTGAAGGACGCCCTTCTGCTTGCACAGAAGCAGGGCAACCAGATCGTGAACGAGTCGAAGGCTGCCGCTGAAAAGCTCCGGGAGGAGACGAAGGCTGCGGTAGAGAAGCAGCTCAAGGAAGCCCAGGAGAAGGCCGACAAGGTGACGACCGACGCCGACGAATACGCCAAGCGTATGACGAAAGAGGCGAACGAGCGCGCTGACAAGCTGGTAAAGGACGCTCGCGCAAAGGCGGACGAGATCGACCAGATGATGAAGAAGCAGACCGAGATACAGCAGAATATCCTGCAAAAGACCCGCAAGGAAGCCGACGAGTACAGAAACCGTCTGCTGACCGCATATAAGTCCCATATGGACCTTATCGCGAAGCTGCCTGAGATGTGCGAGAACGAGTACATAAGGCAGACCGCCGCAGAGGCTGAGAAGCGCGAAGCCGAGAGGGTGAAGGCTGCCGCTGCAAAGCAGGCTGCTGCGAAGGCGGTAAAGCCCGCTGAGGCTCACGAGACTGCCGCGGCTCCGGCAAAGCCCGAGGCTGAAAAGCAGCCCGCCGCAGTGACCTCTGGCGCAGCAGAGGAGCCGTTCCGCTCCATGCCGGAGGACAAGCAGGCTCAGGACGATTCGCCGTTCTTCAGCGTTAATTCCATGAAGAAGACGAGACGCACCGCCGACGTTCCGTTTGAAAGCGGAAATTCAAACAAGTAAATCACCGCTTCGGCATGCCGGAGCAGATATAAAACAAAAAGCAAGGAGACACATCAGATGTCAGAGGATTTCAACAACACACTAAATCTTCCCAAGACCGACTTCCCGATGAGGGGCAACCTCCCCCAGAGAGAGCCGGAAATGCTGGATAAGTGGGAGCAGGATCGCCTTTACTACGCCCTTTCCGAGAAGAACAAGGGCAAGCCTTCCTATACCCTCCACGACGGCCCTCCATATGCAAATGGCAATATCCATATGGGTACCGCGATGAACAAGGTGCTCAAGGATATCATTGTTAAGTATAAGAGCATGACCGGGTACAATGCCAACTATGTTCCCGGCTGGGACTGCCACGGCCTTCCCATCGAGTTGAAGGCTATCAAGCAGCTCGGCGTTGACAGCGGCAAGATCGACCCCGTTACCCTACGCAAGAGCTGCCGTGAGTTCGCACTGTCCTGCCTGGACGGTCAGAAGGCGCAGTTCAAGCGCCTGGGCGTTTGGGGCGATTTCGACGATCCCTACCTCACCATCAAGCCCGAGTTCGAGGCTAAGCAGGTAGAGGTATTCGGCAAGATGATGCAGAAGGGCTACATCTATAAGGGTCTGAAGCCGGTTTACTGGTGCGCAGACTGCAACACCGCCCTTGCAGAAGCTGAGATCGAGTACCAGGACGATCCCTGCTACTCCATCTATGTAAAGTTCCCGATAAGCGATTCCAAGGGCAAGTTCGACGATCTCGGAATTGACCTTTCCAAGGCTTACGTCGTAATCTGGACAACCACCACCTGGACTCTCCCGGGCAACCTCGCTATCTGCCTCGGTCCGAACTACGAGTACACATTCGTAAAGGTCGAGGACGAGGAGAGCAAGTCCTACGGTCAGTACCTGCTGATGGCGGCTGAGCTGGTTTCCACTGTTATGGAAGCTGTCGGAATCAAGAAGTACTCCACCGTTGGCAACTTCCTCGGCTCTGACCTGGAGCTCATCGAGACAGATCACCCGTTCATGGGCAGAAAGTCTCCGGTTATCGTCGGCGACCATGTAACCCTCGACAGTGGTACAGGTTGCGTTCATACCGCTCCCGGCTTCGGCCTGGAGGACTTTGAGGTCTGCAACAAGTACAAGGGAATGTTCAAGATCATTGTTCCCGTTGACGCAAAGGGCGTGCTGACCGAGGAAGCAGGCGACTTCGCAGGTCTCAAGACCGCTGACGCCAACAAGGCGATCGCAAAGCGCCTTGAGGACGACAACACCCTGCTCGCAATGCAGAAGATAGTCCACCCGTATCCGCACTGCTGGCGCTGCCACGAGCCGATAATCTACCGCGCAACAGACCAGTGGTTCTGCAACGTGGATATGTTCAAGCCCGAGACCATCAAGGCCATCGAGGAAGTTAAGTGGATCCCCGAGTGGGGCGAGGAGCGCATCAAGAACATGGTAAACATGCGCAGCGACTGGTGCATTTCCCGCCAGCGCCGCTGGGGCGTTCCGATCCCGATACTCTACTGCGAGGACTGCGGTAAGGTCATCGTAAACGACAAGACCATCAAGGCAATCTCAGACATGTTCCGCAAGGAAAGCTCCGATTCCTGGTACTCCAAGGATCCTTCTGAGTTTATCCCTGCTGATGTAAAGTGCGAGTGCGGCTGCGGCAAGTTCCGCAAGGAAATGGACATCTTCGACGTATGGTTCGATTCCGGCTGCACACACGCCGCCGTTCTCCAGGAGCGCCCCGAGCTTTCCTGGCCGGCTGACCTCTACCTCGAGGGCTGCGACCAGTACAGAGGCTGGTTCCAGAGCTCCCTGCTCACCTCCGTTGCGACCACCGGCAAGGCTCCTTACAAGGCAGTCTGCACACACGGCTGGGTAGTTGACGGCAAGGGCGAGGTAATGCACAAGTCCAAGGGCAACGTGGTACTTCCCGAGGAAGTTATCAGCAAGTACGGCGCTGATGTACTGCGTCTGTGGGTAGCTTCCCTTGACTTCCACAACGATGTAAGAGTTTCTCCGGAAATGCTCAAGCAGCTCTCCGAAGCATACAGAAAGATCAGAAACACCGCGCGCTTTATCCTGGGCAACCTCGGAAACGGCAGCGGCTTCAACCCTGATACCGAGATGGTAGCGCTCGACAAGCTCAGCGACATCGACAAGTGGGCGCTGACAAGACTTGACGCGGTTATCGAGAAGGTAAAGGCTTCCTATGAGAGCTTCGACTTCTACCTTGCATACCATGCTATCCACAGCTTCTGCGTTGTAGATATGTCCAACTTCTACCTCGATGTTGTCAAGGATACTCTGTACTGCTCCGCTGAGAAGTCCGAGGAGAGAAAGGCAGTCCAGACCACAATGTATATCATTCTGGATTCCCTTGTTAAGCTCATCGCGCCTATCCTGACATTCACCTCCGATGAGATCTGGAAGTACATGCCGCACAAGTCCACAGACGACCTCCGCGGCGTACCGTTCAACCAGATGCCCGAAAAGACCGGAGTTGTTCTCGGCGCTGAGTTCGAGGCCAAGTGGAACAAGATCCATGCAGTACGCGACGACGTTCTGAAGGCGCTCGAGGAGAAGCGTTCCGCAGGCGTTATCGGCAAGCCGATCGACGCTGACGTTATCTTGTACGCTGACGAAGCGAACTACAAGGAGCTGTCCGCTTATCCGGAGCTTGCACAGGCGTTCTCCGTATCCAACGTTACCGTAAAGAACGGCGCTGACGGCGAGTACAAGGGCTCTGTCGAGGGTGTTTCCGTTACCGTTGAGAAGGCGGCAAGCGAGATGTGCGAGCGCTGCTGGAGCCACGACAAGTCTGTCGGCTCTGACGCGAAGTTCCCGCACTTGTGCGCACGCTGCGCAGCAGTTATGAAGCTCAATCTGGGCTGATAAGCTATTCCGGCAGGGGAGGGGGAGCGTTCCCTTCTCCTGCCTTTTTGTGGTAAGTTCAGAGAGGATTTATGAGAGCTTTTTTGAGTAAATACAGGCAGTACGCCGCGCTGGTGCTGGCGGCTCTGCTGGTTGGTATAGACCAGCTCACAAAATGGCTGGTCGTATCGAATATGGAGATGTACAACGTAGTCCCGCTGATAAAAATAGACGGCGTTGAGGTACTGAATCTCTTCTACTGCACCAACAACGGCTCCGCATTCAGCATGATGGAGGGCAAGACTGCGTTCCTTATCGGAATAACCTCGCTTGTGATAGTCGCGCTTATCGTGGGTCTGGTGACCAAGCGTATCCAGCGCGGGACGTACGTTACGGCGGTCGCGCTGATAATCGGCGGCGGTACCGGGAATCTTATAGACAGGCTGTTCAACGGCGGAAGCGTCGTGGACTTCATCGACGTAAGGATCATCAACTTCCCGATATTCAACTTTGCGGACATCTGCGCGGTGGTCGGCGGGATTCTGCTGTGCCTTGCCGTATTTATCGACGAAATAAGGGAGAGCCGCGCGAAAAAGGCGCAGAAGTCCCAGCAAGCGGAAACAGCGCAGACCGAGGAGCCCAAGAGCAATGGAAACGATTGAGCTTTCCGCAACGGGAGGGGTTCGGCTTGATAAGCTCATCGCCGACGGCACGGAGCTTTCCAGGAGCGCGGCGGTGAAGCTCATCGAGCAGGGGAACGTACTCGTGAACGGCTCGCCGGCTGGCAAAAAGGACATTCCGGCGGCGGGCGCGGTCGTTGAGATAACGCTCCCCGAGCCGCAGAGCACGGATATCCTTCCGGAGAACATACCGCTGGATATCGTCTATGAGGACGACGACCTGCTGGTGGTCAACAAGCCGAAGGGCATGGTAGTCCACCCGGCGGCGGGGCATTATTCTGGCACGCTGGTGAACGCGCTGATGTTCCACTGCGGGGACAGCTTGTCCGGTATCAACGGCGAGATACGCCCGGGGATCGTGCACCGTATCGACAAGGACACAAGCGGTCTGCTGATGGTCGCGAAGAACGACCTGGCGCACATCGGTCTGTCCGAGCAGATAAAGGAGCACAGCTTCACCCGCGAGTACGAAACGGTGGTCTGCGGCGGGATAAAAGAGGACGGAATCGTGAATGCTCCGATAGGGCGGCACAAGACCGACCGCAAGAAGATGTGCGTTACAACCGAGAATTCCCGGGAAGCCGTGACGCATTACTTCGTGTTGGAGAGGTTCCCGGGGTACACTCACCTGCGGGTAAGGCTGGAGACCGGGCGGACTCATCAGATACGCGTCCACATGGCGTACATCGGGCACCCGGTAGCCGGGGATCCGGTCTACGGAAACGGGAAGCCCGTATGGCTTGAGGGGCAGTGCCTCCACGCGAAGAAGATAGGGTTTGTTCACCCGCGCACCGGGGAATATATGGAGTTCGACAGCGAGCTTCCGGAGTATTTCCAGAAATTTTTAAAGAGCATAGAGGGCTGAGAATGGATTTCAGCAAGGTCATACTGATGACAGATCTTGACGGGACGCTGCTTACAGATGATAAGCGGATACTTCCCCAGGATCTTGAGGCTATAGAGCGCTTCCGGGCGGGCGGCGGACTTTTCACGATGGCTACCGGGCGCGGTTATTCAATGGCGAAGCACATCGCCGACAAGCTCCGGCTGGACTGCCCGGCGGTGGTCTACAACGGCGCAGCGGTGTACGACTTCCAGCAGGAGAAATTCCTGTGGCAGTGCGAGATAGGGAGCCGTGCGGCGGACATTATAAAGCGCGTCGCAGAGCGCTATCCAGATATCGGCGTAGAGGTCCTGCGCGGCAACGTGGTGCACGTCCCGTTCCTGAACGACACCGAGCAGTGGCACCTGAATCTTGAGAATGTCCAGGCAGATTGGAGCAAACTCGAGGATATTCCGCAGGACGGCTGGCTGAAGGTGCTGTTCGCCTATACGCCGGAGAAAATGGACGGGCTGCAAAGCTACATCGAGGGTTCGCCGGAGTTCAGCGGAGTTCACTGGGTGCGGTCTGCGCCGATGTTCTTCGAGTGTCTGCCGGAGGGTATCGACAAGGCGGCGGGCTACAAGCAGCTTATCCGCACGATAGGCGCCGGGGACAGGTTCACCGTCGCGGCAGGGGATTTCATGAACGACCTCGCGATGATACAGTCCGCGGATCTGGGCGCGGCGGTGGCTAATGCACAGCCGTCCGTCAGGGAAGCTGCGGATATCGTGCTGTGCGATAATAATTCCGGAGCGATGGCAAGCCTCATAGCGCATATCGAAAAAATGTAAACCTGCGGGAAACCGCTTGTATAATGTTAAACCGGGCGAAAGCCCATAATTCACAGGAGGTCTATATGGACGCACTACTGAAAAAGCAGCTTGAGATCGCTGCAACAAAGGTCAGAATGGGAGTGATCGAGGGCGTACACGCTGCCAAGGCAGGACACCCCGGCGGATCCCTTTCCGTTGCTGACACACTCACTTATCTTTACATGCACCGCATGAACGTTGACCCGAAGAACCCCACCATGCCCGACAGGGACAGACTGGTACTTTCCAAGGGACACACTGCTCCTGCGCTTTACGCAGTCCTCGCTGAAAGAGGATTTTTCCCCGCTGAGGAGCTCAAGACCCTCCGTAAGATCGGTTCCAGACTCCAGGGTCACCCCTCCATGGGCAAGCTCCCGGGCATCGACATGAGCACCGGCTCCCTCGGTCAGGGTATCTCCACCGCATGTGGTATGGCGCTTTCCGGTAAGATCTCCAGCGACACCTACAAGGTATACGCAGTTCTCGGCGACGGCGAGATCGAGGAGGGTCAGGTATGGGAGGCTGCAATGTTCGCGGCTCACTACAAGCTTGACAATCTGGTTGCAGTCGTTGATAACAACGGTCTCCAGATCGACGGTAAGATCTCCGAGGTTATGTCTCCGTACCCCATCGACGAGAAGTTCAAGGCTTTCGGCTGGCACGTTATCTGCATCGACGGTCACGATTTCGACCAGATCGAGGCTGCGTTCAACGAGGCTGAGACTGTTATTAACCAGCCCACAGTGATCATTCAGAAGTCCGTAAAGGGCAAGGGCGTTTCCTTCATGGAGAACCAGGTCGGCTGGCACGGCAAGGCTCCGAACGATGAGGAGTACGCTATCGCAATGAAGGAACTGGGCGACCACCTCGCACAGCTTGAAAAGTAATTACAGCTCGAAAGGATATACATATATGGAAAAGAAAGCAACCCGTGACAGCTACGGTGAAGCGCTTGTAATGCTCGCAGAGAAGCGCCCCGATTTAGTAGTACTCGACGCTGACCTTGCAGCAGCGACCAAGACAGGCACCTTCAAGAAGGCTCACCCTGACAGATTCTTCGACTGCGGTATCGCAGAGGCAAACATGATGGGCGTTGCGGCTGGTATCGCAAGCACCGGCAAGCTCGTATTCGCAAGCTCCTTCGCGATGTTCGCGGCAGGCAGAGCGTTCGAGATCGTACGCAACAGCATCGGCTATCCCCACCTTAACGTTAAGATCGGCGCTACACACGCTGGTATCTCCGTCGGCGAGGACGGCGCTTCCCACCAGTGCAACGAGGATATCGCGCTGATGAGATCCATTCCAGGCATGACAGTTATCAACCCCGCAGACGACGTTGAGGCTAAGGCGGCTGTCCTGGCAATGGCTGACTACGTAGGACCGACCTACATGAGATTCGGCAGACTTGCTGCCCCGATTTTCAACGACGCAGCTACCTATAAGTTCGAGGTAGGCAAGGGAATCCAGCTCAAGGACGGCAAGGACGTAACAATCATTGCAACCGGTCTGATGGTAGCAGAAGCTATCGAGGCTGGCAAGGCTCTCAAGGAGCAGGGAATTGACGCGCGCATCATCAATATCCACACCATCAAGCCCATCGACCGCGACATTATTGTCAAGGCTGCAAAGGAGACCGGCAGGATCATCACCGTTGAGGAACACAGCGTTATCGGCGGTCTTGGCTCTGCAGTTGCTGACGTTGTTACCGAGGAATGCCCCGTTCCGGTCATCAAGATCGGCGTGAAGGACGTGTTCGGTCACTCCGGCCCCGCAGTAGACCTGCTCAAGGAGTTCGGTCTGTGCGCAGAGAACATCGTTGCCGTTACAAAGGCAGCTCTTGGAAAGTAAGTATTACAGCGTATCTGAATTGCGGGCTGGCACGCCGGTCCGCAATTATTTTTAAGCAGGAATGTAACCTTTAATACGATGTTTCTGTCTTAATATACAAAAGGTGAAACATTTGCTGAAAGAGGGTACATTATGAAAGCTGAATCCTGGAAGAAAATAATCGACGACCTGGACGACGACATTGTTGACTCTGCCGCTGAAAGGCTGAGTAAACCGGAAAATTCTGCGGCCGATGAAATGGAAAAGTTTGCCGATAACGGAAAGCTCACGGAATATAGATACCCTTCCGATAAAAAGAAGCACCGCGGGCTGTATATCGGAATCGGCTCGGCGGCTGCCGCTGCGGCGGTGGCGGGATTCGTGCTGCTGAACAATTCCGGGCTGGTGATGTCTCCGCAGCCGGTTCTGACTGCTGAAAGCTCCTCCGCCGAGACCTATGCGACCACTCCGTTTGTGGCATACGTGGAGAAGTCCGCTCCTGAGATACAAAGCGAGCTGGTTTCGATTCAGACTGACGGTATAGACTTCGACCTGTTCGATGAGTACTTCTACGACGTGTGGGAAATGACGGACGATGATTCCGGCGAAGTGATAGATATACAGCTCGGCTACGGCGACAGCAGCATTTTCGGAAGGGGGAACGGCTACACCTGCCTCGGGACTATCCTGACCGGGGACGGCTGTTACATGGTGGCAGTCGGCGGAGGTCAGTACGACCTCTGGTTCGTTCCGGAAAACGACCGCAACAGCCTGTTTGTCGACTGTGATGTCCAGATAGTGGACGATCAGGTGGTTTATGAGGACTCGATGATAAAGTGCGCGGGCACTGAATTATTTTCCGGCTATGGCACAGGAAAGCTGGAGGAGGACGGCTCTCTCGGCTACTTCGGTCAGGAGAAGCTCGCGCAGAAGATGGGGCTTACGACCGAATACCTGTTTGAAGAACCCGCGATAAGCGAAAGCACATCGGGATATCCCGATGACGGTTCTACGCCCCAAAATTGGGTACGCACCTATGAATTGCGCGGCACTAACATTCGGCTTGTGAGCCAGTCCAGCGACAAGGTGGTTGTCACCGAGCTGATGGAGGATTCCAACTCCGGAGCAAGGGAGTGGTTTGACATCACGTGGACAAATTTCGGAGGCGAATGGCTGACAACAGGGTATGCGGTTTCAGAAATAATGCGGTTCAGCGACACATACGAATACTGGGATAAAAACAAGTTCCAGACCTTTGAGGACATGTTCGCTGGAACATGGCTAGATAATTCCACCGGAGCAGAGCTGACGATGGACTACACTGCGGACCCGTTCGAACCAGGAGACCACATTTTTATATACTACATATATCACGGAATGGCACTGTTCTGCGCGGGCGCCCAGGGAAATACTGCGTACTATATCCCGGACGATGAGCCGGACGTGATGTATCAGTATGCGGCTACCGAAAAGAGCGGCAATATCGTAAAGCGCAGCGAGTACACAAATGTCTACACCCGTCGTGACAGCGGGTTTACCCCCATTGATGAAGCGGCTGGTTCAAGGCTCGGGGTAATCGGCTTTACAAAGTACGTCAACACTTATTCCGAGCTTGGCGATGTTATGAATGGCCTGATTTTGGAAAAATACGACAGCATTTGGAGCCACGCGTTCTACATGCCCGGTGTCAGCAGCTTTGACGGCTATACGGTATTCCAGACCGGCGACGGCTCATACACCTTTACATATCAGGAATACAACAGGGACACCGGAGATGACAGGTGGGTGACGTACACTATAACGAATACTGCAAAGGGCTGGGAAACGGAACGCGCGGTCAGCGACAGCGGTGATTTTTCAATAGGACTGGAGGTATCAGGTGGAGGACAGTCTGATAGTTGACCTGTATTTTGAGCGTAACGAACAGGCGATAGCGGAAACGCAGAACAAATATGGAAGATTGTGCACCAAGATAGCGGCGGGAATCCTAAAGCGTTACGAGGACGCAGAGGAGGCGGTGAGCAGCAGCTACATAAAACTGTGGAACGCCATACCTCCGAAGCGCCCGGAGTCGCTGTGCGGTTATCTGTGCAGGATAGTCAGAAATACGGCGTTGAATATCTATGACAGCATGAAGCGGCGTTCCTGCGAAGAGCTTTACGGCGAGCTTGCCGAGGTGATACCCGACACGGCGGCGGTCGAGGAACGCGCGGACTGCCGGGAGATAACGCGGCACCTCAATGATTATCTGCACTCCTGCAAGCAGAAAAACCGGGATATTTTCACGGCGCGTTATTATTTCAACATGTCGATCCGGGATATCGCGGAGAGAATGGACATGACCGAAACCGCGGTCAAGACCCGTCTCTCGCGTATCCGCGCCGATCTGCGGGCGTATCTCATAGAACAGGGCGTAGACGTTGGCGCATGAATTCCTCTGGATAAGTTCCGGGGGAATTTTTAGTTTCAGAGGTTAAACCAGTTGACAAAACCTCCGAAAAGCGTTATAATAAAACTGTATTTTTCAGCCGACAGGAGAAAAGGCTGACATCAATTGGAGGGTCAGGTTATGGCTATTCTGGTAACTGGCGGAGCAGGGTTCATCGGCTCCCACACCTGCGTTGAGCTTCTCAATGCTGGCGAAGAAATCGTTGTGATGGACAACTTCTACAATTCGAATTCACGCGCCCTAGACGGGATCAGGAAGATCACCGGCAAGGACTTCAAGTTCTACGAAGCGGACATGCTCGACATCGCCGCAGTAGATCAGATATTCGCTGAAAACGACATCGAGCAGGTAATTCATTTCGCGGGCTACAAGTGCGTTCCCGAGAGCGTACAGAAGCCGCTGATGTACTATTCCAACAACCTGCGCGGTACGTTCAATATTCTCGAGACGATGAATAAGTACGGCTGCACCAAGTTCGTGTTCAGTTCTTCCGCGACCGTTTACGGAATCCCCGCGACTGTTCCCGTTAAGGAGGACTTCCCGCTGTCCGCTATCAACCCCTACGGCAGCACCAAGCTCATTATTGAGAACCTCTGCCGTGAGATGTACGCCGCTGACAACACCTGGACAATGATACTGCTGCGCTACTTCAACCCTGTTGGCGCGCATGAGAGCGGTCTCATCGGCGAGGATCCCAACGGAATTCCGAACAACCTTATGCCGATCGTACTTGATAAGGCTACCGGCAAGCGCGACGTACTCGCAGTTGCAGGCAACGACTACCCCACTCCGGACGGCACCTGCGTGCGCGACTATATCCACGTTGTCGACCTCGCAAAGGGTCACGTTGCCGCAGTAAGGAAGGCGCGCCAGATCACAGGCGTACCCGCTTACAACCTCGGAACCGGCCACGGATATTCAGTTCTGGATATCCTGAACACATTCCAGCGCGTGAACAATATCGACCTGGGATACACCATCGGTCCGCGCCGTCCCGGCGACGCTGCGACTACATACGCAGATCCCTCCCTCGCAGAGAAGGAGCTCGGCTGGAAGGCTGAAAAGACCCTCGACGAGATGTGCCGTGACGCATGGAACTTCCGTAAGCTCCGTGAAGCCGAAAAATAATCGCACTTTTTTTGAGAATTTCGTAAAAACCTCTTTACAAAGCGGGAAAAGTGTGATATAATACTACTGTTATGCGCAGGCATTGCGCACAACCATACCGGATTCCCGGCGAGCGGATAATGCTCCGACAGGAGATACACCCTAGTCCCTCTGCTGCGATACCGGAATAAATTCAATGAGGTGTTATCATGTTAAGAAAAGAAGAAAAGACTTCCGTAATCGAGGCTAACCGCCTTCACGAGCACGACACAGGTTCTCCTGAGGTTCAGATCGCTATTCTCACCCAGAGAATCAACGAGCTCACCGAACACATCAAGGTTCACCAGAAGGATCACCACTCCCGCCGTGGTCTTCTGAAGATGGTAGGTCACAGAAGAAACCTTCTGAACTACCTCCAGAAGAAGGATATCGAACGCTACCGTGCGATCATCGCTAAGCTGGGTATCCGTAAGTAATCTATGGAGTAAAGGGCAGCGCTGCGCACGAAACAGTGCTGCCTTTTTTACTAAGGCGCAGATCTTAGCATTAAATTGAGTATCCGGGCAGCCGGATATTGACTTTAATTGCTATCACTGTGCCTTCAGTAAATTAAAGTTTATTGAAAGGAATAAATGCAATGTTCGAAAATTACAGAGTTTTCAAGACGATGTTTGCCGGCAGAGAGCTGACTGTTGAGACTGGTAAGGTCTGCGGCCTGGCTAATGGTTCCTGCTGGGTAAGATACGGCGAGACCGTAGTAATGGTAAACGTAGCTGCAAGCGCAAAGCCCCGCGACGGCGTGGACTTCTTCCCGCTTTCCGTTGACTACGAGGAGAAGCTGTACGCTGTAGGCAAGATCCCCGGCGGCTTCCTCAAGAGAGAGGGCAGACCCTCCGAGAAGGCTATCCTGACCTCACGTGTTGTTGACCGTCCTATGCGCCCGCTGTTCCCGAAGGACATGCGCAACGACGTTGCGATCACAATGACCGTACTCGCAGTTGACCCTGACTGCTCCCCTGAGATCCTCGGCATGATCGGCGCTTCCATCGCTGTTTCTATCTCTGATATTCCGTGGAACGGCCCGATCGGCGGTATCTCCGTTGGACTGGTTGATGGCGAGATCGTACTTATGCCGAATCTCGAGCAGAGAGGCAAGTCCGACCTGAACCTGACCGTTGCTTCCTCCGAGAAGAAGGTAGTAATGATCGAGGCAGGCGCGAACGAAGTTCCCGATGACGTTATGTTCGACGCTATCATGGCAGGTCACAATGAGATCGTTAAGTCCCTCATTCCGTTCATCAAGGACATTCAGGCGCAGATCGGCAAGCCGAAGTTCGCGTTCGAGTCCCAGGAAGTTGACCACGATATGTTCGACGCTATCTCTGATTTCGCTATCGAGCGTATCAGATACGCGCTCGACACCGACGACAAGAATATCCGCGAGGAGCGCCTGAAGCCCATAGTTGACGATATCCACGCAAAGTTCGATGAAGTTTACCCCGAGAAGATCGCAATGATCGACGAGGCTATATACAAGCTCCAGAAGTTCGTAGTACGCCGCTGGCTGCTGGACGACAACAAGCGCGTTGACGGCAGAAAGATGGACGAGATCCGTCCGCTGGCTGCTGAAGTCGGCATGCTGCCCAGAGTTCACGGCTCCGGTCTGTTCACCAGAGGTCAGACTCAGGTCATGACCATCTGCACACTGGGTCCCGTTTCCGACAGCCAGAAGCTTGAGGGTCTTGACGAGGAAGAGGGCAAGCGCTACATGCACCACTACAACTTCCCGGCTTACTCCGTAGGCGAGACCAAGGCAAGCAGAGGCCCCGGCAGACGTGAGATCGGTCACGGCGCACTTGCTGAGAGAGCGCTGCTCCCTGTTATCCCTAGCGTTGAGGAGTTCCCGTACGCTATCCGCCTGGTTTCCGAGGTGCTTTCTTCCAACGGTTCTACTTCCCAGGGTTCCGTTTGCGGTTCCACACTGGCTCTGATGGACGCCGGCGTTCCGATAAAGAAGCCGGTTGCAGGTATCTCCTGCGGTCTTATCACCGAGGGCGACAGATGGGATACTATGGTTGATATCCAGGGCGTTGAGGACTTCTTCGGCGACATGGACTTCAAGGTAGCTGGTACACACGATGGTATCACCGCAATCCAGATGGACCTCAAGATCGACGGCCTTACCCCGGAGATCATCAAGGCTGCGTTCGCAAAGACCCACAAGGCACGCGACTATATCCTTGACGAAGTAATGCTCAAGGCTATTCCGGAGCCGAGAAAGACAGTCGGCAAGTACGCTCCGAAGATGATCCACACCAAGGTACCGGTTGACAAGATCAGCGAGGTTATCGGTAAGGGCGGCAAGGTTATCCAGAAGCTCTGCGCTGACTTCGACGTTAAGATCGACATCGACGACGACGGCAACGTATTCATCTGCGGTCTTGACCTTGACAAGGCTAACGCCTGCGTTCAGGTAATTTCCACCATCGTTAACCCGCCTGAGATCGGCGCAATCTACAAGGGCAAGGTAGTTCGTATCATGAACTTCGGCGCGTTCGTAGAGATCGCTCCCGGTAAGGACGGCATGGTGCATATCTCCAAGCTGGACAACCACCGCGTTGAGAAGGTAGAGGACGTTGTATCCGTAGGCGACGAGATAATCGTTAAGGTTATGGAGATCGACAACCAGGGAAGAATCAACCTGTCCAGAAAGGACGCTCTTGCTGATATCGAGGCTAAGAGAAAGGCTCAGGCACAGGGCTGATAATAGCTGAATACGAGAGGGAAGCGAGAGCTTCCCTCTTTTTATCGGTTATAAATGTGTTTTGTGGCTTAATTATAAATCGTAAGCTGGAGGCTTGATAATGGCGTCAAGGAAAGAAAATTTAGGGCAACACCGCACAATTAACGCCCCATTGCCACAAAAAGAGTGACATGCTG
>CAMELR010000012.1 GCA_945923775.1 uncultured Clostridia bacterium
AAAAATTTTTGAAATAACTGTTGCACTTGTATTGACAAATCAAAATGCGGAATTCTGAATTCCGAATTAAACAGAAAGAAGGCATGAATGCAGACCCAGATAATCTACGGCATACTTATCCCCTTCATCGGCACAACAGCCGGAGCCGCCTGCGTATTCTTCCTGCGCAGACAGCCGCACTTCCTGGTTCAGCGGAGCCTCACCGGATTCGCGGCGGGGGTCATGACGGCGGCCTCCGTGTGGAGCCTGCTGATTCCCGCGATGGAGCAGTCCGAGAGGCTGGGGCGGCTCGGATTTGTTCCAGCGGCGGCGGGATTCCTGCTCGGAATACTGTTCCTGCTGTTCCTCGACCGCGTTATCCCGCACCAGCACATGAACTCCGACACCCCGGAGGGCAGCCGCAGCTCCCTCAGCAAAAACACCATGCTCCTCCTCGCCGTGACCCTCCACAATATCCCCGAGGGCATGGCGGTCGGAGTGGTCTACGCCGGGCTTGCAAGCGGCGGAGCCAACATCGCTGCCGCCTCCGCGCTGGCGCTCTCCCTCGGCATTGCTATCCAGAACTTCCCCGAGGGCGCCATAATCTCCCTGCCGCTGCGCTCCTCCGGAATGGGAAAGGGCAGGGCGTTCCTGCTGGGTACACTCTCCGGCGCCGTGGAGCCTATCGCCGCCGTCCTGACCGTGCTGCTTTCCGGGCTGGTCGTCCCGGTGCTGCCGTACCTGCTGAGCTTCGCCGCCGGCGCTATGATCTACGTCGTCGTTGAGGAGCTTATCCCCGAAATGTCCGGCGAGCCGCACTCCAACATCGGCACGATCGCCTTCGCCGCCGGGTTCGTCATCATGATGAGCCTCGACACCGCCCTCGGCTGACCTGCCCCTATTGACAGCTCGCCATTATCGTGCTATAATATTAGCAGTAACTAACCAGGAGGAACTCACCCATGAACAAAGAAAACGGCAAACGCGCGCTTATAATCTCATTCATCTGCGGAATGCTCGGCTGCCTGTGCTACGGCTCCGGCGACTGGCTGATGATATACGGCGACACCGCGCACAGCGGCTCGTTATACTGGCTCACCGACGGAGCGGCTCAGATAGCCCCCTGGCGGAACAGCCTGGCAATGTTCCTGGCGTTCCCGGGGATAATTTTCTACGGCGTCGGGCTTTTCGCCGCCGGGAGGTTCATCACCGACAAAAAGGGCGCGGCGGTCTACCGCACCCTCAACATCTTCGGGCTGACTCCATGGATGTGCCTGCACCTGTTCTACATAATGATACTGTTCCTGTACGGCTGGCTGTGCGGGAACGGCTTCCGGGACGCCGCCCTCCCCGCCTGCGAGGCGCTGTTCTCGCACCTGTCATGGGTGATCCCGCTGAGCGAAGCGTTCATGCTCCCGCCGTTCATCTGGTGGTTCTGGCTCCAGATACGCGGCAGGACCGAGTTCCCGAGGGGCATGGCGTTCACCAACGTGCTGGTGATATACGTCGCCCTTTACCTCGTCAAGAGCCTCCTGCCGGACTCCGCGTTCCGGATAGGCTTCACAAACGGACTTATGAGCGAGAGCATGATAATCTGGTTCGCGATAATGCTGATTTTCACCGTCAGGAACGTACGTTCCGGAGAATAAGCTCACCCCTGCACCACTGCGGCGCAGGGGATTTTTCACGGCTGGAGCACGCCCCGCCCGGAAAGCAGCCAGAACGTGACCTTCGCCTCCTCGTCGGAAAGCGGTATAATTACCCGCCCGAAGTACTGCGGGGAATCATGCGGGATATAGTCCGTCGTGAAGCACGGTAGCGACGACGACCGGATAAGCTCGTTGAACGTGAACTCGTCGTTCTGCACCAGGAACCTCGACGCGGGCATTTTCTGCCGGCAGAGGGCGTCCCAGAAGCCAAGCTCGGAGCGCAGCAGGAAGTTGAACCCGTTGATATCCGCGAAGCTCAGGGATTTGCGCCCCGCAAGCTCGTGCCCCTCCGGAATGCACACGTAGAGGTTCTCGCGCATGAACTCCCGTGCGCCTTCGCACCGGAACGGAAGCACCGCCGCGTCGCACTCGCCGCCCTCCCAGGAGCGCAGCACCTCGTCGTTCTGCGCAACGCTGGAGGATATCGTCATGCCCGGGTGTTTGTTCTCCAGGAGCTTCATCAGCTCCCACAGCGGCGCGGGCGCGCAGGACTTCACCACGATGGTGCGCCGCCGCTGGTCGAACGCACGCACCTGCTGCACCGCCTGCTCCGCCTCCCGCAGTACCCTCCGGGCGTGCTCCACCGCGAGTTTTCCGGTCTCGTTGAGCTCTATGCGGTTCTTGGTTCGGGTGAACAGCGGCACGCCGAATTCGTCCTCGAGGTGCTTCATGTTCCGGGTGATGGTCGGCTGCGAGATGTGTAACTGCTCCGCCGCCCTGGACAGGGTGCCGCACTCGCCGAACGCCGCGAGCTGCTCCAGTTCGTAAAGGTCTAGCATGATCTCCTCCGCTATGCATAATGTGAAATGCAGATTCCGGTATTGATATTGTACAAATGCATTATAGCATGATATAATGTATTTGTAAAGAGCTTCTGCCCTGAAATTTCTGAATACTGAACGGAGGATAATATCATGACCTATGTAACACTCAACAACGGAGTTAAAATGCCGCAGCTCGGCTACGGCGTATACCAGACCCCTGCGGAGGAGACCGAGCGCTGCGTCCTCGCGGCGATAAAGAACGGCTACCGCAGCATAGACACCGCCCAGGCGTACGGCAACGAGGAGGGCGTAGGAAACGCGATAGCAAAGTGCGGCCTTCCCCGTGAGGAGCTTTTCATCACAACGAAGGTCTGGATAACCAACGCGGGCTACGAAAAGGCGAAGGCTTCCATTGAGGAGTCGCTGAAGAAGCTGAAGAGCGACTACGTTGACCTGCTGCTGATACACCAGCCCTTCGGGGATTACTACGGGACCTACCGCGCGATGGAAGAGGCATACAAGGCGGGGAAGGCGCGTGCGATAGGCGTTTCGAACTTCTACCCCGACCGCTTCATCGACATCGCGCATTTTGCGGAGGTCAAGCCCGCGGTGAACCAGGTGGAGAACCACGTATTCCAGCAGCAGAAGGCCGCAAAGAAGTACCTCGCAAAGTGCGGCACACAGCTCATGAGCTGGGGACCCTTCGCGGAGGGCAGGAACGATTTCTTCAACACTCCGGCGCTCGTGGAGATAGGTGCGAAGTACGGCAAGAGCTCCGCTCAGACAGCGCTGAGATTCCTGCTGCAAAGCGGCTCGGTGGTTATCCCGAAGTCGGTGCACGAGAACAGAATGAAGGAGAACATCGACGTGTTCGATTTCGAGCTGACCGCTGAGGAAATGCAGCGTATCGAGGCTCTCGACACCGGAAAGAGCCTGTTCTTCTCCCACCACGACCCGGAGACCGTGGAGTGGTTCATGTCGATAGTGTGAGCAAGGCATTAATCTTTGCGTAGCATATTGGTTTTCGCTTCCTTTTGCTTACAAAAGGAAGTGGGAGCGTGAGGGCAAAGCCCTCACACTCCGCACGAAGTGCGGAAACTCTGCGCGCTGGCGCGCAGTTACTCCGTGCGGAAGCACGGTTAAACGATTCCAAAGCGCTAAAGGGGTGTGGGGGAAAACAAGAGTTTTCCCCCACATTTTCTTGCAGATATGAAATACTTTTTCACTACATTCAGGAAGAATTCCGCAACAATCAGGAAGAAAATATTGACAGTCCGTCACCTTTCCGATACAATAGACTAACAGCAATTTCAGATATGCACAGATTGCAGGGTTTGTAAGGAGAGATGACATGAAAAAGAAGGCAGGCTCATTATTGAGCGGAGCCGTCAGCGCGCTGCTGGCGGTCAGCATGACGGTAACGGGAGCCTCGGCTGAGTTCCCGGCGGAGAGCGCCTGCGCTCAGCAGGATCCCTACGCGGAGCCGGAGGTCTATGCGGCTCAGCAGGAGGCTCAGACCGGCATAGGCGAGCTGGTGCACGGCGAGAGAAGGCTCGGCGATGGCTGGTACTGGGACGGTCAGGACACGCTGAAGCTGTACGGGATAGAAATGTCGGGAACCGGAACCGAACAGCTTTTCAGCACTGAATACGACCAGCCCATAACGGTGGAGCTTACCGGCTACAACTATATCGAGGATTTTGGCTCCATGACAAGAGGCTGCCATATACTCATCAATGGCACGGGCATTCTCGAAACCGAGAATATCGGCGTGATGTGGGGCTCGGACGGCGATAACAACATGATCGCCGAAATAAAGGGCGGCTATTTGAAGGCGGCTGGAAACTGCCTGATGGACAGCGGAGATCTGCATGTGTCCGGCGGATATATCGACGCCCCGGGCATGTCGGTAAGCAATTGCAGGGAATATTACCAGTTCGGAGGATATGTCGACATTTCAGGTCTGAGTTTTTGTGATGATTCCAGTGGTGCCTCCGTTAACGGCGGCTTTCTGAAGCTGGAGAACTCCTTTGAAAACGGCACGCTCTATTACCAGACCTGCGTTATCCAGATGGGAAGCATGGATCAGGATAACGGAAAACTGTATCTTGTTAAGGACGATTCGGTATTGATCGTCGAAGACGGCGTCAATGATATAAATGATCTGTTCTCGTCAAAACTGAAACCCGGATTAAGTATGAAGAGCGACACCGGAAGAACGGTAATGTGCCACAAACTTGTAAACGTCAACAAAACTCAGTCCGTCAAAACGGAGGCGTACGGCGCGTACTTCAAGGGTGAGAATTCGCTGTTTATTGACGCAGGCATGCTCTACGGCGGAAACTACATTGAAACCTCCGGCTCTGTTTCCATGCTGGGGTTCGGCGGCGACGGGTCTACGCTTGTTTCCGCTTCAACTGATACGACCGTAGAGTCGATCGACAGAAAAAACTGCAGTATTATCACCCTCGGTGAACTTTCACTGTCCGGCTGCAAGGCGGAAGGGCTTGATTCTCAGATAATATCCGCAGGTTCGGTCATGGCACGCAATTCTGCGATAGACGATCTCGTCGCAGTGGCTCCGAACTCCAGCAGAGCCGCGCTGACGATTTCCGGCACCACGCTTTCCGGCAGCGTGACCGCATATCACTTCTCAGATAACACCGTTGAGTTTGCCGGCGACTGCACCTTCAACGGCAGTATCACCTCGTACTCGTACGGCTACAGCGCGTTCAGGCTCAACAACTATAATCTCGCGGTGGGCGAAAACGCCCAGATCTCCGCGACTGCTCCGAACACCTTCAGATACAGCGGAGCGTTTGTCACGGATAATGACAAGAAAGCCATCGCAAACGACAGCATGTTCCCCGGCAAGCGTTTCTACACCGCAAAGGAGCACCAGCCGCTGAAGATACGCTCCACGCTGGAGGTCATCGGAGACCTGCACGAGGACTACGGCTACACCAAGCTGTTCATCGGCGGAGAGCTGTTCCCCGACATCGCGAACGATTACACCTGGGACAATGACAAAGGATCGTTTAACGTAAACACAGTGATTTTACCGTGCCGCGCCACTGATCCCGCCAACACGGTCGGAGCTAACATGTACCTCGTGTCCAGCAGCAATATAAATAACCCGAAGACCGACATAACGGCGAGGGTATACGCTCCGGACGGTACGGACGTGACCGATAAATTCACATTCTCATATGCGCTGTGCGCCGATGGAGACAAGGACCCCGACAGGTCGGTAAATATTTATTTCACGCTGAAGTACGGCGAGTACCTGGATATCGGCTATTACGAAGTCGCTGCAGAATACGACGGGCTGACCGCATCCATGACAATGCAGGTATTTCCGTGCAATGTGAGCTTGAATTTCTGCGTTCCCGCAGACTATATCGAAAGCGAACCCGAAAACTACGGCTGGACGTACGAGGTCCCGTTCACCGGCTTTGGAACCAACTGCAAGGGCGAAACCTGGGAATGGTACGGCGCAGGCAGCGACGAATACGAGCCCTACACCCTGGTTCTGGACGGCTTCCAGCTTTACACCAGCGGCCACACGCTCTATCTCCCTGCCCGTGCAACGATAATCCTCAGGGGCAAAAACACCCTTGATTCCAACATCAGCGTTATCACCTCGCAGCAGTACAACTCGGAAGCGAGCCTGACGATCATCGGCGAAGAGGGCAGCAGCCTTTCCCTGACCTCCCGCTACATCGAAAACAGCCCCTGGAAAAACGGCGTTATAACCATCGGCAGTTACGGAGAGCTGACCCTCAGAAACTGTAACCTGTTCGTGACCGCACTTGACAGCGACGATTCAGGCGCAGCGGCGTGTATCAATGCGTCGAATAAGCTCACCATTGAAAACAGCGATGTCACAATAGATTCCGACGGCTCCGCAGCGGCTGTCAGGGCGTTCTACTACCGCTTTATCGGCAGCAGCCTTTTATTCGCCAATGCGGATACCATCATAGATAGCGAAGATGGCAACGGCATAAGCGTTCAGGCTTTCGAGGCCGTGAATATCAAAGACCTCACTACAGAAAGCTTCAACGAAGCTGTGAAGTCCGGAAAGAGATTCGGCACGCTCACACGCGCCCTCGACAGGGGTTACGCTACGATCAGAACGGTGGGCATTTCCCAGACCGATGAAAGCATTCTGCTCGGCGGCGGGGGATTCGTCCACGGCGCAAAGAATATAAAGCTCGACCTCAACGACTATTTCACCGGCGGCACCGGAAAATACGTATTTGAGCTTGAACCCGGCGCGAAGCTTCCGGATTGGGTGGAGTTCAACCAGGCGACTGGTACGTTTACAGTCAGCGAGGTTCCCGACGAGGACTCCGACAGCATGGAGATAGGCATAATCGTAAAGGACGCGGTGGAGGAACTCCGCGAGTACGAGGCTCTCAGAACCACGCTGACTATCGCCGCGGTAACTACGCAGTACACACTGAATCTCAAGCCGGTGGAGCACGGCATATTCTACATTGAAGACCCGAATTTCCCGGTATACAACAAGGGCGAGGAGGCTCACATTAGGGTAGCCACTGAAAAGGGCTGGCGCGTGAAGTCCGTGAAGCTCAACGGCACGGAGATAACCCCTGACGAAAACGGAATATACAGCTTCGTCATGACCTGCGACAGCGAAGCGGCCGCCGAAACCGAGCAGATAACCCACGCACTGACCGTTATCTCCGGTGAAAACGGCACAGTAACCCCCGCTTCCGGGGAGTTCCCCGAAGGCTCCGAGGTAACTCTGACAGTCACCCCGGACGAAGGGTATCAGGTGAAGTCCGCGAAGCTGAACGGTAAGGAAGTCGCGCTCACCAACGGAAAATACACGTTCACCGTGACCGAGGACTGCACGTTTGAAGCGCAGTTCGAGAAGAAGTCCTCCGGAGGTTCTTACGGCGGTTCTACCGGAGGTTTTACGGGCGGTTCCACTGGAGGCTCTGGAAGTTCCGGAGGTTCCTACCGTCCGTCCAGACCCTCCGGCAACGACAGCACTCCCGCTGTGAACGGCAAAAATGTAAGCTGGTCTGACATTGCTTCCATGATAAGCGGGCTTCCGTCCGGCGGAAGTCTCGTGATAAATCTCAACGGAGAAACCCAGGTTCCGGCGGAGGTCATACGCGCGATATACGAGAAGCGCGCAAAGGTGGAGTTCGTCATCGACAGCGCAAAGAGCTGGATAATCGACGGCGCGAAGATAACCTCCATAGCAGGCGCAGACCTCACGGCGCTCCCCGGAAAGGCAGACAAAACCGCGCTGCGCGGCACAGTCGGAACCGACCTGAAAATCAGCGGCACGAAGGTTCCGGCGGAGCGGAAGCTCACGTTCCGCAAGGAGTTCGCGGGGCAGTTCGCGAACGTTTACAAGCTGAGCGGCGGCGTTCTGGAGTTCCAGCGCTGCGTAAAGGTCGGCACGGACGGCGCTGTGGTGATTCCCGGCGCTGACGCGGCTGGCGAGTACGTTGTGATGGTGTGCGAGTTCAGCGACCTCCCCGGCGACGCCGATAACGACGGCATACTCAGCGCCCTGGACGCCTCCGCAGTACTCAAGGAGATAGTAGGCATGGCGAAGTCCGCGAACGCGGCTGTGTGCTACTTCAACGGAGACGGCGAAGTCAACGCCCTGGACGCAGCGGCAGTGCTGAAGGCGGTCGTGGGGTTAAGGTGATTCGTATCGCGAGATAAAATTACGGGCAGGCGCCAAGCCTGCCCGTTTTTTGTTCAATTTTAATTTAGCGGCGAGTGTTGCAGTAAATTAACGTCCGCTATTGAGTATCATTCGTTCCAGCTCTCTGCCTGCGGCGCTCATGGACTGGCTCTTCCGCTTGAGCAGGCAGATTTTCCGCGCCGGGACGCTCTCCTTGAGGTCGAGCAATATCAGCCCGTCTGTAGGGTAGCTCTCAAGGAACTGCGCCGGCACGAACCCTATTCCGAGATTGTTCCGCACCATCGGGAGTATCAGGTCGGCGGTGGCGGCCTCGATATCCGGCGAGAGCGTACAGCCGTTCTTCCGGAACCACTCGGAATATATCTCGTAGGTCTTGGTCTGCTTGAACAGCGATATCATCGGATACTTCGTAAGCTCCGACAGGCTGACCTGCCGCCCCGCAAGCTCTGAGAACGCCGCTCCGCACACCGGTATCTCCCGTATCTCGCATATCTCCTTTGAAACGATGAGGTCGGTGTTCTCCGTGGGTGTCGTCACAACGCCGAGGTCTACAAGCCCGTGCTTCAGCGCGGATATCGCCTGCGGAGTCGAGTGGTTGAACACCCGTATGCGCACGCCCGGGTACTTCTGCCGGAAATTCTTCAGCACCGGAAGCAGGTAGCACCTCAGCGCTATCTCGCTCGCGCCTATCGTTACCACGCCCTTCGCCAGTGTACGCTCAAGGCACAGTTCCTCCTCGCCGTACTGTATCTGCTCCACCGCCGCCGCTACGTGCGAGTACAGCTTCTCGCCCTCCGGGGTCAGCTCCACCCCTTTGCGCGACCTCACGAACAGCGTGCAGTTCAGCTCGCTCTCGAGGTTCTTTATGGTGCGGGAGATGTTCGGCTGATTGTTCATCAGCGCCTCCGCCGCCTGGGATATGCTCCCGTATTTCGCCACGTAGTAAAATATCCGGTAATATTCAAAGCTGATATACATGTCTTTTCTCCATATGTTATTATAGTTCCATATGTTTATTATATATTATCCGGAGCCTTCTGTCAAGTAATGCGGCCGCAAATTGCATAATATCCTGCGGCAATAAAAAACGGACAGTTCCCTTCCCTGCCCGTCATTTGAAATAAACCGCCGGAGGCGGCACCGAAATTCCGAATTCCGCATTCTGAATTCCGAATTAAATACGGGCAGGTTCATCGCCTGCCCGGTAATTTTATGCCTTGGGGAGCTTCTTGCGTATATCCTGTAAGCGCTCCAGTGCGGCGTTGAGCGTCGCGTCCTGCTTTGCGAAGTGCAGTCTGATGTAGCGGTTTTCCGGCTCGCGGAAGAAGCTGGAACCGGGCACTGCGCCTACTCCTACGTGCTCCGCAAGCGCTTCGCAGAGCCTGAGGTCGCTCTCGTAGCCGAACTCGGATACGTCCACCATGACGTAATACGCGCCCTGCGGAACGTTGTGCTGAATCCCGATACGGTCGAGACCGTCAAGGAACAGCTTGCGCATGTGGGTGTACTTATCCTGGAGCCACTTGTAGTAGTCGTCGCCGAATTTCAGACCGACCACCGCCGCCTCCTGGAGCGGAGCCGCCGCGCCTACCGTCAGGAAGTCGTGGACCTTCTTCACGCGGTCGGTGATCTCCGGGGGAGCTATAACGTAGCCCAGGCGCCAGCCGGTGATGGAGTAGGTCTTAGAAAGCGAAGAACAGCATATCGTGCGCTTCCTCATGCCCGGGAGGGTCGAGAAATAAACATGCCTGTTCGGCGCATAGAGGATATGCTCGTAAACCTCGTCGGTGATAACATAGGTGTCGTACTTCTCCGCAAGGTCTGCGATTATCTGAAGCTCCTCACGGGTGAACACCTTGCCGCAGGGGTTGGACGGGTTGCACAGTATCAGAGCCTTCGGGTGCTGTCTGAACGCCGCTTCCAGCACGTCTACGTCGAAGTTGTACTCCGGCGGAACAAGCGGAACGTAGATAGGCTCGGCGCCGGAGAGTATAGCGTCCGCGCCGTAGTTCTCATAGAACGGCGAGAATACGATGACCTTATCGCCGGGGTTGGTAACGGACAGCATAGCCGCCATCATAGCCTCGGTGGAGCCGCAGGTAACGACTATCTCGGAGTTCGGGTCGATGTCGTATCCCATGAAGTGCTTCTGCTTCGCGGCTACCGCGTCGCGGAAGTTCTGGGAGCCCCAGGTCGTAGCGTACTGGTGGAAATCCTCCTTAGTGACCTGCGCCAGGCGCTCGAGTATCTCCTTCGGAGGCTCGAAATCCGGGAAGCCCTGGGAGAGGTTCACCGCGCCGTACTGGTTGGATATTCTCGTCATGCGGCGGATCACTGAATCAGTGAATCCCGCTGTTCTTAATGAAAGATCTGTCATGTTCGTTCCCCTTATTTAAGATAAGAAATGTGGTCGTTCAGAATGTGCTTCGGGTCGAATGCGGTCTTGATGGAGCGCATAAGGTCGAGGTTCTCCGGAGCGGTCGCGCCGAGGAAGTACGGGCGCTTCGCAACGCCGATGCCGTGCTCGCCGGAGGTCAGTCCGCCGAGGGAGTACGCGTAGTTGTAAACAGTGGTCATGTTCTCGTGGAGGTCGTGCTCCCACTCGGCATCGGAGCGCTTTCCGCGAACCATGCACAGGTGTACGTTTCCGTCGCCTGCGTGCCCGAATGCGACCATCTGCATGCCGGATTTCTTCTCGGTCTCGTGGACGAACTTGATGAAGTCAGCGGTGCGGTTTATCGGCACTACGAGGTCAACAGGCTCCTGCTCGCTGACCGCCTCCACAGCCTTGACGAGACAGCCGCGCACCTTCCAGATGTTCGCCGCAGCCTCCGGGTCATCGAGGGTGATGTAATCCAGCGCGCCCGCCTTCAGCGCTACTTCGCGGACTCTCGCGGCGCTGTCGGTCACTGAATTCTCGGTGCCGTCGAAGGTCAGTATAATGTACGCTCCCGCCTCCGGGACCGGGAATTTCAGCCCGGTGAACTTCTCGCCCAGCTCCACGACGGTGCGCTCGGTGAACTCTATCGCGGTGGGGTTCGCGTTGGCGCGGATAATGCTCAGAACGCCGGAGATTCCGGTGGAAAGATCCGGGAACGGCACGACCACAGAAAGCGACTTCTCAGGCTTGGGAACGAGCTTCAGAATGCACTTCGTGATGACCGCCAGAGTGCCCTCAGAGCCGATGACGATATGCTTGAGGGAAAGTCCGCTTGCGTCCTTGACGTTCTTGGTGCCTGCGGTGACTACCCTGCCGTCAGCAAGCACAAGCTCCAGGCCGCGCACGTAATCGCGGGTAACGCCGTACTTTACGGCCCTCATGCCGCCTGCGTTAGTGGAGATGTTGCCGCCGATTGTAGCGGTCTTTTCGCCCGGGTCGGGGGGATAGAACAGCCCCTTGGACTCAACCAGCTTCTGGAAATCCTGAAGCACAACGCCCGGCTCCACGACTGCGGTGAAGGTGTCCTCGTCTATTTCGAGGACGCGGTTCATCAGCGAGAAATCAAGGATTATGCCCTCGCCGTGGGGAACGGTCGAGCCTACGAGGTTGGTTCCCGCGCCGCGGGGAGTTACGGGAAGTCCGCGGTCGTTCGCGAACTTCATCACCGCGCTGACCTCCTCAGTGGACTTCGGGAACACCAGCGCCGCAGCGGTGCCCTTTAATCTGCCGAGGGTGTCGGAAAGGTACTTGTCCTCGATATTGCCGAGTTTTACTCTCTCAGGGTCGGAAATTATTTTCAGAAGCTCCTGCATTGTTATCTCCCTTTCTAAAACGGAACCGCACAGATTCTTCGCGGTTCCAGTGCTAGTTTTTCAGTTGTTATCAGCCGAGTGTCCAAGCGGGAACGAAGAATCCCTTGAACTCGTTGTTGTAGATGTCGATGGTGTCCTGACTCTGGTAAGCTTCAACGATGCGCTTGTAAACGGGGTTCTCAGCGTCCTCGGAACGTACGGCGATCAGGCAGTAGTAGCTGTTGTCTGCGTACTCGCTCTCCTTGTAGATCGCGTCGTCTGCGGTAAGGCCGCTGTCGAGGGCGTAGTTGCCGTTGATGACTGCGAGGTCAACGTCCTGGATAACGGAGTAAACGAGGTTTGCGTCTACCTCGACGAACTCTACCGGAACTACGTAGTCGGTGATGTCGCTAATCTCGGGGGAAGCGCCGGCGTCAGCGTTGATGGTGAAGAAGCCTGCGCTCTCGAGGAGCTTCAGCGCTCTGCCTTCGTTGGTAACGTCGTTCGGAACTGCGATCTTGAGGGTCTCGGTGGAAGCAAGGGCGCTCTCGATGGTGTAGTCCTTAGCGGTGTAGATGTTCATTGCTACGATGTAGGTATCGCCGATGGCGGTCAGGTCGTAGCCGTTGGTAGCTGTATCGTTGTTGAAGTAAGCGTGGTGCTGGAACGCGTTCATGTCGATCTCGCCGCTGTTGAGCGCGTTGTTCGGAATGTTGAAGCTTGTGAACTGCTCATACTCGAGGTTGATTCCCTCGGGAGCGAGCTTCTCCTTGATGGGGTTCCAGATGTCCTCGTATACGTTGCCGGTGAGGCCGATCTTTACGGTCACGGGGTTCTCCGGGGAGTACGCGGTCTCTGCGTCGGAAGCGCTGTCTGCGCTGTCGGAGTTCTCGGAATTCTCAGCGGTTGCTGCGCTCTCTGCTGCGGAGGAATCAGCCGCAGAGGAATCAGCGGAGCTGTCAGCCGCGGAGGAAGAGCTGGAGGAAGTGTTGCCGCTGCAAGCGGTCAGGGATACTGCTGCAAGTACTGCTGCGAGGGAAAATGCGAACTTATTTCTGATAGACATGGTGTTTGTTCTCCTTTGAACTTGATTTGTTTAGTTGTAATATCCGGATTTTTTTCTTTCCGGTTTATTTCTCTGTTTTCTTTGCGATGATGTTGCCGATTATCTGGATAACCTGGACGATGAGCACCAGCACGATAACAGCGGCAACGATGATGTCGTAGTAGTTACGCTGAACGCCCTGAACGTACGCGAAGTTTCCGAGGCCGCCAGCGCCGACTGCGCCAGCCATCGCGGTGAGTCCGACGAGGTTTATCAGGGTGATGGTGATACCGCGGGAAAGAGCCGGAATGCTCTCGCGGAGGTACACTCTGAAAATGATCCCGAGCTTGGAGCAGCCCATCGACTGCGCCGCCTCGATAAGACCGGGGTTGACTCCGGCGAGCGCCGCCTCAGCCTGGCGGGAGAAGAACGGAACAGTTCCGACGATGAGCGGGAATATCGAGCCTGCAACGCCTATCGAGGTTCCGCTGATGATACGCGTCAGCGGGATAAGCAGGAACAGCAGGATAATGAACGGAACCGAGCGCAGGAGGTTGATAATGATGTCCAGCACGCGGTATACCACTGCGTTTTCAAGCAGTCCGCCCTTTTTCGTCACGGTGAGCAGGATTCCCAGCGCCATTCCGATAACGAGAATGTACAGCGCGGAAATGCCGGTCATCGCGAGGGTCTCGAGGGTAGCGTTCCACAGGGCGGGAAGCTTCGGTATAACGTTCGGCATAATGCTTTCAAAGAACTCACGCACTGAGGATCACCTCCACTCCGACATTGATATCGCACAGGTACTTGACTGCGGCGCGGATATCGTCCTCGTTTCCGTCGGCGATGACTACAAGCCCGCCTATCGGGTTGTCGCCGATGATCTCTATGCTTCCGAACACGATGTTCAGGTCAATATTGAACTTGCGGGAGATGGTGGAGACGAGCGCTTCGCAGGCGCTTCTCTCGAGGTACTTGAACCGGAGTATCTTCTGACCCGGCTTGAGCTGCACCAGCGGAGATTTCTCCTCGATGAGGGTGTTTATGCCGCTCAGGCAGGAGGTCGTGTCCACGAAGGAGCGCGTCACGGGCTGCTGCGGGTTCGCGAATATCTCGAACACGTCGCCCTGCTCGACTACCCTGCCGTTTTCCATTACGGCGGTGCGGTCGCATATCTCCTTGACTACGTTCATCTGGTGAGTGATGAGCACGATGGTAAGTCCCAGCTTTGCATTGAGGGACTTCAGCAGCTTCAGTATCGCCTCAGTGGTCTGCGGGTCGAGAGCCGACGTTGCCTCGTCGCACAGGAGTATCTCCGGGTCGCTCGCGAGCGCCCTTGCGATAGCCGCGCGCTGCTTCTGGCCGCCGGAAAGCTCCGAGGGGTACGCCCCCGCCTTATCCGCGATGCCTACCAGCTCGAGCAGCTCCAGCGCCTTTTTCCTGCGCTCCGCTGCGGAAAGCCCGTTGTAGCGTATCGGGAATATTACGTTCTGCAACACTGTCCGCGAAGCGAACAGGTTGAAGTGCTGGAATATCATTCCTATTTTCTTGCGCTGCCTGCGGAGTTCCGCGCCGCGCAGAGCGGTAATGTCCTTGTCGTTTATAAAGACCCTTCCGCTGTCCGGGCGCTCAAGCAGGTTGATACAGCGCACCAGCGTGGATTTTCCCGCGCCGGAGAAGCCGATTATGCCGAATATCTCGCCCTTTTTTATCTCAAGGCTCACATCGTCCGCGGCGTTGAATTTTTTGCCGGCGTTGACGTAGGTCTTGGTAATGTGCTCCAGACGTATCATGCTTTGCTCTCACCTCATTGTGACGTTTTTAGTTCTCCCTGTGGTTTCGGGGGAAGGCAGCACTGCATGACCGTTCAATTCAGTCCTGCGGTGCCGCCGTACGCATTCGTCCGAAGCGGAAATTCCTGCGGAGCAGCTTTGTAAATATAGCGTTCATGATTTCCGCCTCCTCTTTTGCCTATCCTTCCGATAGGCTTTATGTGATGATTATATCAGACAATGCCCACTTTGTCAATAGGTTTTGATGAATTCTTATATATTTTATAGGTTTTGTCCTCTGTGAACAGTTTTCCAAAAAAGAATTTGTTGTTATTGCACAAAAAATCGGAGCCCACATCGTGAACTCCGATTCGTGATTTTTACTCCGCGCCCTGGCTCCCCGGCTGAGACAGCAGTATCTCCTGCTCCTTTGCGATGTTCCCGCGCAGGGTGTAGACGCACCTGAGCCGTATCCCGTCCTGCTCCGGGACGGCGGTCTTTTCGCAGGAATACACCTCCTGCCCGGCGTAGAAGTTCTCCTCGAACGCCGCCTGCTGCCTCGACAGCTCCGCGAGGCAGTCGTCAGCGGAGCGCGTAACGTTCCTGCTCACATACCCGGTGAACCGTCCGGTTCTGATCTTCAGCGGGGTCTCCTTCCCGAACAGCCTTACGGCCTCGGTCTGCTCTGAGTACACCGAATCCTCCATCGCCGCCACGCCGAAAAACAGCGGGTACTCGTCGTCGCCGTAGACCAGCCACCTGTACTCCGCCGTCTCCCCCTCCGGGAGCCGCAGCGTTTCCTTGTAGGGCACGAAAAACTCCCGGGTCTCGGTGTACTCCCCGATGACCTCGGCGCTGGCGTGCTTGAGGATAACGTTTCCGGCGGCGTCGGTGACTGTCCCGCTGACCAGCAGACCTCCCTCGGGGACGCCGCTTCCGGTCTCGGTGACGAGCACTCCGTCCCGCACGACGTGCGACACCACCGCCGCCGCCCGGGAAGCCACCAGATTGCACGGAGCGTCCGCGTCAAGCATTTCCGGCGCGGGAGTTCCCATCTCCACCGCCGCCTCCAGCCGGAAGCCAACGCAGGTGACGTCCACCCAGGCGGTCTCGGGTATCTCAAGGAGTATCCGGCGCTCTGCGGCGGTGGTGCTGTTCTCCAGGCGGCGCGCGGAGCTTCCCTCGCTCAGGCCGCACTCCCCGAGTATCGACATTATCTGCGAGCGCTGAGCCGCCGTCACCGTCCCGGAGCTTACTATCTCGATATCCTGAATGCGGCTTCCGCTGAGCGCCGTCAGCATAACGAACGCCAGGAACCCCACGTACAGCCCCGCCCGGCGGCTGTACCTCAGCGCCGTGAAGTACAGCCCGCGGCGCTTCCCTGCGCGGATACGCAGACCGCAGCGGCGCGCCGTCCGGGCGGTCTCCCAGTAGTCCGCCGGGGAGACAGCGCCGCTTATCGTCCCGTCGCCAAACCTTACCCGGCGCAGCTCCACGCCGCAGTTTATAAGCTCCGTCGCGAACCGCTCCGGGAATGCCCCGTACCCGCTGAATTCCACGCTTCCGAACCGCAGACCACTCTTATTTTCCTTCATGCTCCCACCTCACAGACTGAGGAAGCTCACCGCTTCGATACTCCCGGTGATGCGTACTCCGTAGGCTCCGCCGCTCTCGAGGGTCAGCCCGGTGCCCTGCACCCTCATCAGGCGGTCCTCGCCGGCGCAGCGAATTTTCAGCACGATCTCCCCGGAGACCTCCCGGCTGTCGGTGCAGCTTATCACCCCAGCGCAGTTCTCCGCGATAAGCTCCGCGCCGTCCCGCAGAGTCACCGTCGTGTGCTGGTACGGAGCCTCCCCAAGCGCTGTCAGCGCCTCTTTAAGTCCCATATGCGTCCCCCCTGCATGTCCTGTTGTTCTGTAGATTCTATGCGGGAAGGCTCCGGGTTATGTGCGATGTTTTTTTCACCGTTGTGCAGTATACCACATTTTTAAAATTCACGTGATTTAAGTAAAATTTTACACAAAAAACGCTAAAGTTTAGCTAAACTCTGTCGATAATACATATAATAAACTGGAAATATGCAGTTGACAATTCCAGAATTTCACAAAGATGTGTTGAAAGGAAGGTATCATCAAGTGAAAAGGTCATTGAAGATCGGAACAAAGATCACTGTTATTTCATGTCTGGCTGCCATGATCGCGGCAGTACTTATGGCGGCAGTGACTACCGTGGTATTTATGTCGTTCGTGGGAACGCTCCAGGAGGAAGAGACCAAAACCGGCGTAAGCGTGCTCTCCTCCGAGGTCAGAAGCGACATTGAAGAAATGGGCGACGTTGCCGAGCTTCTCATCGCAAGCTCATGGGGACAGATCAACAATTCTGACTACGACAACACCTGGGCGTCGAACAAGCCCTCCGAAGCAAGCTTCGCAGCGTACATAAACGGCGATAAGCCCGTCTGGAGCACCGAAAACTTCCCGCTGAGCGACGATGCAGTTGCCCGGGTAAAGGCAGGCGGAATGAAGGGCGTAATGGCGGACGGCGACAAGCTGTACTCCGTATACTGCCGCCCCGTGGAGAACGGTGCGCTGGTAGTCGGAACCGACCTCAGCGACTCCACATACGTTGACGAAGTAAAGGAAAAGACCGGCGCGGAGCTTACCATATTTAACGGCGATACCCGCTACAACACCTCGCTTATGGACAGCTCGGGAGTCCGCAACATCGGCACCCAGATGGACGGCGGTATCTGGAGCAAGGTTCAGAACGGCAGCACTTACATCGGTAAAGCCACGATAACCGGTCAGAGCTACTACGTTAACTACACCCCCATGACCGACTTCAACGGCCAGGTTGTCGGCGCGTACTTCGCGGGCTACTCCACTGCAGAAGCTGCCGCAGAGCTTTTCAGGGCAATCATCATCTCTGCGGGAGTTCTCATCGTGGTATGCGTGGGCGCAGGATTCCTGCTGTTCGCGGTAATGAACAAGCTGGTGCGCAAGCCGGTTGCAGAGGTCGTGAAGATATGCGGTCAGCTCAGCGCCGGCGAGCTGAATGCGCCTGATTCCGAATTCAGCTTCAACGCCGACGAAATGGGCGACATCGCCGAAAAGCTCACCGAAGCAAAGCACACCCTGCACACCTACGTTGACGATATCTCCCACGTGCTTTCCAGCATGGGGACCGGCGATTTCTCGTCGCAGCCATCTGTAGAATACATCGGCAGCTTTGAGGAGATAAACCGCTCGTTCCGCAGCATAAAGGAGACGCTCAGCGGCATAATCGTCAACATGAATTCCTCCGCGAACGACGTAATGGCGGGCGCACAGCAGATGGCTGACGGCTCCCAGCTCCTCGCGGAAGGCACGACCCGCCAGGCTACCGCAGTCGACGAGCTGTCCTCCACCATCACGGAGATCTCCGGCAACATCAACAAGACCGCCGAGAACTCCAACAAGGCAAGCGATATCTCCAACGACTGCGCCGAGCAGATGATACGCCAGGGCGGCGAGATGGAGCGCATGCTCGAAGCAATGAATCAGATCGAAAAGCAGTCCGAAGCGATATCCGAGGTCATAAAGTCCATCGAGGACATCGCATTCCAGACGAACATACTCGCGCTGAACGCCGCGATAGAAGCTGCCCGCGCAGGAGAAGCCGGAAAGGGCTTCGCGGTAGTCGCGGACGAGGTACGCAACCTTGCTTCCAAGTCGGCTGAATCCGCGAACAGCACACGCGAGCTGATTTCCTCCACGATCAACGCGGTACAGAACGGCTCCGGCATTGCAAAGCAGACCGCCGAGACCCTCCAGCAGGTCACCGGGCTTTCCCAGGAGAGCGCGAAGCTGGTTGCGGAGATATCCTCCGCGGCAGATGAGCAGGCGAAGGCAGTTCAGCAGGTAACTGCGGGTATCGAGCAGATCTCCCAGGTAATTGCAACGAACTCCGCGACCGCCGAGGAATCCGCCGCCTCCTGCGAGGAGCTTTCCGCTCAGGCAAGACTGCTTCAGGAGCAGGTCGGCAAGCTCAGGGTTTAAGCGCATATCAAATAAACCGAAATCCCCCGGATCGACTCCGGGGGATTCAGTTTGTCGAACAACTTTTAAACTCTGTGTAGCATATTGGTTTTCGCTTCCTTTTGCTTACAAAAGGAAGCGGGAGTGTGAGGGCAGAGCCCTCACCACTCTGCGCGCTGGCGCGCAGCTAAACGTTTCAAAAGCGCTAAAGGGGTGTGGGGGAAAACAAGAGTTTTCCCCCACAGTTTCTTATAAATTGCTTTCCTGAATAACTCTTTTAATCCAGCCAAAGCGGCTCCGAATTCCGAATTAAATTTTAGTGTTGCTCTACGTCCGCTGTTTTGCGCTTCTCGCCGAGGGGGTAAACTGCGTTTCCGTCCTCGTCGTAAACGGGGTTGAATTCGCCCGTGATGTAAGCCGAAATGATATTGCAGGCTACGTGACGGCTGTACTCGCTGTTTTCCATGCAAACTCCGAACGCTATCTCAGGGTTGTCGGCGGGGTAAAATCCCACGATGGTGGAATTGAACTTCGTCATTGCGATGACCTCCGGCGTGCCGGTTTTCGTGCAGACGTTCTCCTTGCCGATACCCTTGAAGTCGTAGATGTTGTACCAGCCGCCCTCCATAAGGAAGTTCGCGTTTTCACTTACGCGCTTCATTCCGGCGTGCACCTCGGCGAACACGTCCTCCATGCCCTCGGAGAAATCCGCCATCACCTCGGGCTTTATCTCCTCAATGAGCTTGGTGTAGTCGTAATTGTAGATAGCCTTCACAATGTGCGGACGGTACCTCACGCCCTTGTTCGCGATGGTCATTGCCTGGGTCGCCAGGTGCAGCGGAGTCAGCAGTGTCTCCGACTGACCTATACCCGCCTGGATCGTATCCGACGCGTTCCACTCGATCCCGAGCTTGTCGAACAGCTCCGGGGAGGTCATTCTGCCTGTGGACATCGGCAGCTCAAAGCCGAGGTCGGTTCCTACGCCGAATTTATTTGCCCAGTACGCCAGCCGGTCTATACCCATGCGGCGCGCGGTCTCGTAGAAGAAAATGTTGCAGGAGTGCTTCAGTCCGAACTGCACCGTGATGGAGCCGTGAACTCCAGTACAGCCCGGGGTGTAGCTCGGCGCGTAGTACATATACCGCCCCGTGCAGTTGATAGTGCTGGAGGCGTCGATAACTCCCTCCGCAAGACCCGCCGTCGCGGTGATGGTCTTGAACGTGGAGCCGGGACGGTACTCGCCGTTTATCGCGCGGTTCAGCAGCGGGGAGTTCTCTGCGTTCAGAACGGACGCGTAGTCCTCGACGAGCTGGTTTATATCATAGCTCGGGAGAGTCGCCATCGCCAGCACCGAGCCGTCCTTGACGCTCAGCACGACCGCGGAGCCTACCTCGGTATCCTTGCCTCGGAGGTTCGCGTCCATCGCCGTTGTGTAGTACGGGGAGTGCAGGAAGTCCATGTGGTACTGCACTATCCGCTCCACCATGTTCTGGAAGTTCGAGTCTATCGTCAGCATTACGGACTTCCCCGCCTGCGGCTCCTTGGTTATCTCGTCGGAGATCATCATGCCGTCGGAGTTACGCGTTATCTCGCGGGTGCCGCGCTCGCCGCGCAGCGTGGATTCCAGCGCAAGTTCGATGCCCGATGTGCCGATGATGTCGTCCAGCTTGTAGCCCGCGCTCTTCAGCTCGGCGTACTTATCCGCGGATATCGCCCCGACCGTTCCCCTGATATGCGGCGCGGTGGTGCCGTCGAGGTAGACGCGGTTCCAGCCCTCGGATATCTCCATGCCGGGCATGAGCGCGGAAAGCTCCTTCAGCTCCAGCACCGTGTCGCTGGATATCCCGGAGGCAAGCTCGTAGGGATTGTTGTTGTTGAATCCCTTCAGCTCCATCTCGTAGCGGACTCCCGCGATGTAGCGGCGCATCGGCTCCTCGTACTGGTCGGATATCTTGTAGTTCTCGTAGAGGGCGTTCATGCAGTTCTCGACCGTGGCGTAAACGCCCAGCTTCATGCGGGATTTCAGCGAATCCACGGCGTTGTCGCGGTCCTTTTCGAACTGGTAGGGCTGCGTTCTGGTGATGGGCAGCGTTTCGTTCCACTCGTCGCCGTGCTTCATCAGTATGGTCAGAATGCGGTAGATGACCTCGTTTTCCGTTCCGCTTTCCAGCGAGGCTTTCTGGAGCTTCACGCTGCAGTTCAGCTCGTTGGTGTTGAGTATCTTTCCGGTGCTGTCGGCTATCTTTCCGCGCGCCGCCTCGATGTCCTGGGTCGCGGTGTGGGTGCTCTGGGTCATGGCGAGGTACTTGCTTCCGTCGGCTATCTGTATCTCAAGAAGCCGCAGTCCGCACAGGAACGCCGCGCCTATCACTATTGCCGCAAGCACGGCAGACCTCAGCAGGTTCTGAAATTTTGACATGTATTCCTCCAGTTATGCGTTGGGACTGGGCAGTCTATTCCTCGGCGCCCTTGGTTATTTCTTCCTCCGCTGCGGCGTTTCCGGCGGCCTCCTCCAGGCGGCGCTCCTCCTTCGGGCGGAGCCTGTTGGATATGAGCCGCACCAGGAAATACACCGGCACCGAGAACGCGACAGCCCAGGCGTAGGCGGGCAGCAGCGAATGCAGGAACGATATCCCGGAATATTCGCGCTCCCACACCCAGTGCAGGAACAGGAAGTCCAGCCCGCACATAATGACGCACACGGCGGTGTTCATCACAAGGTGGGAGAGCCAGTTCGATTTCAGCCAGAACCTCGACAGCAGCGAGATGAGCGGGCAGGATATCAGCAGCCACAACGACGAGAACCCGAGCAGCGTGCCGCTCGCCATATCCAGCATGAGCCCGCAGAAAACGCCGAACACTCCGGCGGCGAGTTCGCCCTCGAACATGGCAGCGGCGGTGGCAAGCGGGATAATCAGCAGCGGACACCACCCGCGTATAAGCGGAGCGACCTCCCACAGGTAGAACATCAGCAGCACGGCTGAATAGAGGAACCATCGGAAAAAGCAGCGCAGCCGTGCTTTCCGGGAGCGCGCCCGGAATCCCACCTTGCTTTTTGAGATATATTTTGCCATATGAATTATCCTTAAATCCGGAGAAACGGCGCAGGTAAGCTGCACCGTTCTTAATTATTGTGCGATATCGCCGAACGAAAGCCCCTTGCCGTCGAAATCCACGACCGCGTAGACGGAGGTGATGGCGAAGCAGTCCTCAGCCGGCTCTATCAGGGCGTGCTTGGAAAGCCCGTTGGGGTCGTCGTAGACCTCCTTTACGGTGCCGACGATGATACCCTCCGGGAACAGTCCGCTCTGACCGGCGGTGACTATCACGTCCCCCGGCTCAACGTCCGCGTCCTTGAGTATCTGGCTCATGAGGCACAGCCCCTGCTCGGCGGTGGAGGTGGAGTTCTCGATGACTCCGGTCGCCTTGGTGCGCATGGTGTATACCCCGACGTTCACCTGCGGGGAAAGTATCGTGGACACCTTCGCGTAATTCGGCGCGATGTCTGTTACCCTGCCGATGAGACCCACGGAGGTTATAACCGGGTCGTTGAGGGATATCCCGGTGCTGCTTCCCTGGTTTATCGTGAATCCGCCGTACATGTCGTTGGCGTTGCGGGCGATTATGCCGCACGGCTCAGAGAAAACGAGATCCTTATGCTCCTTGCTGAGCTGAAGCATTTCCCGGAGCTGCTCGTTTTCCTTCTGGAGCGCCTCGTAGTCCGCGGAGCGCTCGTACATCTGCGTGACAAGCTCGCGTAGCTCGTCGTTCTGCGCCTTATAGGTATCGGCGTTGACCCACTTGTCGATGAATCCGTTGACGCCGTTCGAAATAGCGTTCGCCGCAGTGACGAACGGGTATGTTACCGTGCTGATGACCTGCTCGGGCAGAGTCTGGGTGCCCGCGGCGACGGCAACGTAGGTCATAAGTCCCAGCAGCAGCGCCGCGATACAGAGTATGATTTTGAATTTGACGCTGTGGAAGAATTCTCTCATAGATGTTGTTCAGTTCATTTCTTCCGGCGCAGCCGGACTCAGTTTATCAGTAGATGTTCTCGTCCTCGCTGAGAACGTCCTCGAGCTTGTCGATGTTCTCAAGTACCTTGCCGGTGCCGTCCGCAACGCAGTCGAGGGGACGCTCCGCGATCTTGACGGGCATGCCGGTCTCCTCGTGGATAAGCTGGTCGAGGCCTCTCAGCAGCGCGCCGCCGCCCGCCAGCATGATGCCGGACTCGATGATATCGGCTGCAAGCTCAGGGGGAGTCTTTTCAAGGGTGGTCTTGATGGCGTCGATAACGTGGGACAGCGGCTCGGAAATAGCCTCGCGGATCTCCTCGCTGGTAACTGTGATGTTCTCGGGCAGACCGTTGAGCAGGTTGCGGCCCTTGATGTCCATTACCGGCTCGGTATCGCTGGTCTTGTATGCGGAGCCTATGCCCATCTTGATGTTCTCGGCGGTCCTCTCACCGATGAGCAGGTTGTACTTCTTCTTGATGTAGTTGATTATCGCGGAGTCGAACTCATCGCCGGCTACCCTTACGGAGCGCGCGGTAACGATGCCGCCCAGGGAGATTATAGCGACCTCGCTGGTGCCGCCGCCGATATCCACGATCATGCTGCCGACAGGCTCGGCAACCGGGAGACCCGCGCCGATAGCGGCTGCCATAGGCTCCTCGATGATGGAAACGCGCTTTGCGCCCGCGTTCTGAGCCGCTTCCTTAACGGCGCGGCGCTCTACCTCGGTAACTCCGGACGGAATGCAGATGATGACGCGCGCCTTGCCCCTGCCGCGCAGAGCCTTCTTGATGAACTGCTCCAGCATGCTGGAGGTCATGTCGAAGTCGGCGATAACGCCGTCCTTGAGCGGGCGTACAGCCACGATGGAGCCGGGGGTGCGTCCGATGACGTCCTTGGCTTCCTGGCCTACGTAGCGCACGCACTGGAGCTTCTTGTCCACTGCAACCACCGAAGGCTCGCGGATAATGATACCCTTGCCCCTCATATATACAAGCGTGTTCGCCGTTCCTAAGTCGATACCGATGTCCTTGGTCATTCCAAACATTGTGCTTCCTCCGTTATATTCTGTGATATTTTACAGTATGCGGTCATTTCCTCGCACATACCCCTTATACATAATTGTACGATTATAATTATAGCATTATTGTGCGCTGTACGCAATGCATTATTAGCATAAAAATTCGGCTTTCTCGGACTTTTTTTTGGCTATTTTTCGGTATTTTTCCCAGGCGCTGAATTTATGAAGTCAATGGAATATTATTTTTGAAAAAGCACTTGCAATAACTGATATTTTAAGATATAATATTAGTATACAGACCATTCCAGACTTTTTCTGACTTTATAGATCACATCAATGAAAGGAAAACCGCCGACATGCTCAACGAAAAAGTGACCGTTACAATATGCGGAAAATCGTATAATCTCCGCACGGACAATGCTTCCTCCCTGATACGCCAGAGTGAGGAGGCCGACCGCCGCATTACTGAATACTGCCGTGTAATGTCGCTCTCAAAGGACGACGCATGCGTTTTCACCGTGCTGGATCTCCTGGGGGATCTCGACTCCGCGAACGCCCAGCGGGATTCCTACGCGAAGAAGAACGCCGCGCTGGTCAGCACCGCCGAGAAGGGCGCGAAGGCTCTCGAGGAAAACAAGCTGCTTGCCTCCGAAAACGAGCTGCTCGCAAAGGACAGCGCCGCCCTCGCGGAGCTCCGCCGTGAGCACACCGAGCTTGAAGGCAAGAACGCCCAGCTCACTGAAACGCTCAGCGAAGCCAACGAGCGCGCCGCGCAGAACGCCGCCGCAAAGGCGGAGCTTGAAAAGTCCCAGCAGACCGTGAAATCCCTTGAGGAGAAAAACGCGCAGCTCACCGGCTCGCTGAAGTCCGCCGAGGAGAAGTCCGAAGCGCAGAAGAAGGACATCGCCGAGCTTGAGCGGCAGAACTCCGACCTGAAAAAGCAGGCGGCGAAGCTTGTGACAGTCACCGACGAGAACAAGAAGCTCACCGAAAGGCTGGACAAGGCGGCGAACACTGAGGAAGCGCTCCGCCGCAGCGAAGAGCGCGTGTCCTACCTCGAGAAGGAATGCGGAAAGCTCGACGCGGCAAACGCGGAGCTTAACACGCTGAAAAAGTCCCTCGCGGCTGAAAAGGGCAGAAACTCCGACCTGGAGAAGAAACTCGCCGCCGCCGAAAAGAACGCCGCGGAGCTTTCCGAAGCGAAGCAGTCCCTCGCCGCTGAAAAGGGCAGGAACTCCGATCTTGAGAAGAAACTCGCCGCCGCCGAAAAGAACGCCGCAGAGCTTTCCGAAGCGAAACAGTCCCTCGCCGCTGAAAAGGGCAGGAACTCCGACCTTGAGAAGAAGCTCGCCGCCGCTGAAAAAGGCTCCGAGGAACTTTCCGGCGTGAAGAAGGCTCTTGAAGCCGAGCAGGGCAGGACCGCCGACCTCGAGCGCCGCCTGGACGCCTCCCGCAAGGCGGCAGACGACGCGCAGAACAGCGTGTCCGTGCTTGAGAAGGACATCGCCGCGCTCAAATCCGAAAACGAGGAGCTTTCCGCGCTGCGCGAGAAGGCGGGCATGTACGAGGAGCTCACCGTGAAATTCTCGCAGATCGAAAGCGAGAACGCGGCTCTCAGGGCGGGCGCAGGCTCCGACGCCTCCGAAGGCGCCGACCCCGCGCAGATGGAGGAGCTGAAGAAGCAGCTCTCCGACGCGCTCGCCGAGGTCAAGGAGCTGAGAAAGATAAACGCTTCCCTTAACCGGCAGCTTAACGAAATGCTTGAGGACGGTCAGCTTACATTATGAGTGAAATTCTTGCACCCCTCGGGGGGCTTTCAGATCTGCCCGCGGCGCTGAACACCGGCGCCGACGCGGTATATCTTGGTTTATCGGAATTTTCGGCACGCAAAAATGCCGAAAATTTTTCTGTTGAGGAGCTTAAAGCAGCCAGCACCGAATGCCACAAACGCGGGGTGAAAGTCTACGCCGCACTGAACACGCTGGTGTACGACAGCGAGACCGAAAAATTCGCGGAGTGCGTGAAAAGCGCTGCGGAATGCGGCGTGGACGGGCTTATAATCCAGGATCTCGGCGCGGCTGAAATAGCGAAGCGGGTCTGCCCGAAGCTTCCGCGCCACGCCTCCACGCAAATGACGCTGAACAGCGCCGCCGGAGTAAACGCGGCTAAGCAGCTCGGATTCTGCCGGGCGGTCATCGGGCGGGAGCTGTCCTTCGAACAGATAAAGCACATCGCCGAAAACACCGGAATTGAACTCGAGGTTTTCGTGCACGGAGCGCTGTGCGTATGTATCAGCGGGCAGTGCTACATGAGCAGCATTTTCGGCGGGAGGAGCGGCAGCAGAGGTCTCTGCGCGCAGCCCTGCCGCCTGGATTTCACCTGCGGGGACAGGCACAGCGTGATATCCCTGAAGGACAGCTCGCTCGTTCCGCACCTGCGGGAGCTTGACGACATCGGAATCGCCTCGCTGAAAATCGAGGGCAGAATGAAGCGCCCGGAGTACATCGCCTGCGCCGTCGACGCCTGCCGGAAGTCCATAGACGGCGGCGAATACGACTTTGAACGGCTCTCCGGGATATTCTCGAGGGGCGGCCTGACCGACGGGTATTTCACCGGCTCCATGCAGGACATGCAGGGCACCCGAAGCCGCGAGGACGTCGAGAACTCCGCGAAGGCGCTCAACGGCATAAAGGCGCTCTACAAGGCGGAATTCCCGCGTATACGCGCGGATATCCGCACGATTCTGAAACCCGGAGAGCCTGCGTTCGCGGCCGCTTCCTGCGGGGATATTTCGGCGGCTGTGCAGGGCGAGGTCCCGCAGCCCGCGCTGAATGCCCCGCTGACCTCAGAGGGCGTTTGCAGCCGCATGTCAAAGCTCGGAGGAACGCAGTTCTACGCCGGGGAAGTCACCGCCGAGGTCGGCGAGGGGCTGAACCTCCCGGCGTCCGCGCTGAACTCCCTGCGCCGGGAGCTTGTGGAGCAGCTTTCAGCCGCAGTCCTCGCGAAGAACACCCCGGACTACAGCCTGCGTGAACTCACGCCGCCGCTGTTTGAAGAGCACCGGGCGGCTCCGCTGAAATGGCGCTGCGAGGTGTATTCCGCAGAACAGCTCAGGCAGGCTCTGGAGCTTCCGTTTGAGCTGATATACGCCCCCATGCGGCTTCTGGGTGCCTCCACGCCGGGCAAGGACAGGATCGCGGTCATACCGCCGTTCGTGCTTTCCGACTGCGAGGACGATGTGCGCGAAAGGCTCAGGGAGCTACGCGCGGCGGGATTCACAAGGGGCATGGCGCAGACCCTCGGCCACGCTCTGCTACTCCGGGAGGAGGGGTTTAGGCTCCACGGCGGGCACCGCATGAACATCATCAACAGCTACGCCGCTGGGGTGTGCGGAGACTTCGGCTTCAAGGATATCACGCTTTCGTTCGAGGGCACCGCGGCTCAGCTCGCGGAGATCCGCTCCCCGATACCCCGCGGGGTCGTGGCATACGGAAGGCTCCCGCTGATGATAATGCGGCGCTGTCCGGTCAGCGGCGGGAAGCCCTGCGGAAGGGTGCGCCTGTTCGACGACGGCGGGACTCCCTGCGGCGAGTGCATAGCCGACCGCCGGGGCAATAAAATGCCGGTGCTCTGCGGCGGGAACAGCGTCGAGATACTAAACCCCGACCTGCTCATAATGAGCGACCGCCGCTCATCCCTGGAGCCGTTCGATTTCGCGGTGCTGAAATTCACCGACGAAAAGGAGCTGAAGCCCGTTCTCGATATGTACCAGAATAACGGGAAGCCCTCCGGGCCGCTTACCCGCGGGATGTACTTCCGGGGCGCCGAGTAACTCCGGCGGGTATCCGGCTGAGAACATTGATTCCAGGCGGGCAGGCGGTTTTGTCTGCCCGCCTGTTTTGCGGGAATCGCGCTGAATTACACAATGAAGGGAGCCTGAACATGCAGTTCTACAGATTTGACGGCAGCCTGAAAAGCTCCGGCGATACCCCGCCGGAAAAATGGGAGAACGCCCTCGCGGTGCTGACCTCCCGGGAGGCCGAGGAGATACCGCTGCCGCCGGAGCTTGTCCCTCCGGCAATGCCGCCGATGGTGAACCAGACCCAGTTCTGCGTGCTGAAAATGCAGCAGAAGCGCATGACCGGAAGCATACATATCCCCGCGCGGCACCAGCGCAAGGCGATACGGTTCACGTTCGCCTGGTCGGGGGAAAACCTCCTGCTGCTGGACGACGGCGGATTCGTCAGCGGGTTCATCGAGCGCATGACCGCGCTGGTCCCGAAATTCGCCGACGGCGCCGACGACTTCCTCGCGGAGCTGCTCATCGACCTTATCCAGGGCGACCCCGGATATATCCAGCACCTGGAATCCCGGCTGGACGAGCTGGAGCAGTCGGTGCTTGACGGCGAGACCTCGAAATTCATCGGCAGAATGAGCGTAGTCAGGAAGGAACTGAACCGCAACAACCGCATGTACGCCCAGCTCAGCGAGTTCGCGGAGTCCCTCCAGGAGGACGCCTCCGAGCTGTTCGACATAAGCAGCAGCAAGCGGCTCAGCTATTTCCTGCGCCGGGCGGAGCACCTCCGCTCCGAGACCCAGATGCTCCGGGAATACGCGACCCAGATATGCAGCGAGTATCAGGCGCAGGTCGACATCGTGCAGAACCGCGTCATGAAGCTGCTGACGATAGTTACCACGATATTCATGCCGCTGTCGCTCATCGCCGGGTGGTACGGAATGAACTTCTCAAACATGCCCGAGCTGCAATGGACCTACGGCTACCCCGCCGTGATAGGAGCCGCAGTGCTCATCGTCGCGGCGCTCATCATATGGTTCAGGCACAGAAAGTGGCTGTGACCGGAACTCTCTGATTTTATGCCGGAGCACGCGATTTAAATTTGACTTGATTTCCATATGTGAATTATCCTTAAAAAGGACATACTATAGAATGCGAAAAACCTGTTTTTTTGGCAAGGTGCTGAAAATTCGCATTTAGTGAAAAAAACGGCGCAAAAATGTTGACATTGTGTCGAAATTGTGATAAATTAATAACGTATATGGAAAATCAGAATCATGCTCTGTTGGATTTTCTAAGGAAGCACTGATTAAATCTGGTGCGCAGATTGTGCCGCAGATTTTTCGTCAGATTGTACAATGAGGAGTTGTTGACGGAAGCGATAGCGTTTTCAAGTCAACAACTAGCGACGCAAGGCTGGTCTGTCGGTCAACCCCTCCGGCACTTCGTGCCACCTCCCCCACCGGGGGAGACACGCCTTGCTAGGACGAATTGTTCAATCTGGCGGAAAAGATGCAAGCAAGATGCGTGCCAAGCCGTCAGGCGTGATTTAATCAGTGATTCCCTAATGTTGAAAGGTTGTTTAAAATGGCAAATTATGACGTTATAATCGTAGGCGCAGGCCCCGCCGGTATTTTTACCGCGCTGGAAATGCTCCGCAAAGGCTCGAAGAAGAAAGTGCTCATCGTTGAGAAGGGCGTTTCCGTTGAGAAAAGAGCCTGTCCGAAGGCTAAGACGAAGGTCTGCATGAACTGCAAGCCCTACTGCCACATCACCACGGGATTCTCCGGCGCGGGCGCGTTCTCGGACGGCAAGCTGTCGCTCTCCTGCGAGGTCGGCGGAAACCTCCCGGAGCTGATCGGCGAGGAGCTGGCTCAGGCCACCATCGACTACACCGACAAGATCTACCTTGAATTCGGCGCAGACCCCCACGTAGAGGGCGTAAGCGACCCGGACAAGATCCGCGAGATACGCAAGAAGGCGATCAACGCCAACCTCAAGCTGGTTGACTGCCCTATCCGCCACCTCGGCACCGAGATGGCTCATCAGCTCTACCTGAGAATTGAAAAGCACCTGCTGGAGCACGGCGTGGACATCATGTTCGAGACCCGCTGCGAGGACATCATCATCGAGGGCGACGTCTGCACCGGAGTTATCGTCACCGACAACAAGGGCAGCGACCGCCGCGAGCTCAGGGCGGACAACATCGTCATAGCCACCGGCAGAAAGGGCGCGGACTGGCTCGAGCGCACTTGCGAAAGCCACAGCATAGCTCACCAGCCCGGAACTGTTGACATCGGCGTGCGCGTCGAGGTACGCAACGAGGTCATGGAGGAGGTCAACGCCGTTCTTTATGAGTCGAAGCTCATCGGCTACCCGCTGCCGTTTAAGAATAAGGTAAGAACATTCTGCCAGAACCCCGGCGGCTTCGTAAGCCAGGAGAACTACGACAACAATCTCGCGGTCGTTAACGGACACTCCTACAAGGATCTCAAGTCCAACAACACCAACCTCGCGATACTCTGCTCGCATAACTTCAGCGTTCCGTTCAACCAGCCGATAGAGTACGCGCAGAAGGTCGGCGAGCTGACTAACATGCTCGGAAACGGCCACATCATGGTCCAGCGCTACGGCGATATCCTCGACGGAAAGCGCACCTGGCCGAAGGAGCTGTCGTTCTCCAACGTAAAGCCCACCCTTCCCGACGCCGTTGCCGGCGACATCACCGCCGCAATGCCCTACCGCACGATGACGAACATCATCAACTTCATCAAGGCGGTGGACTGCGTAGTGCCCGGCTTCGCAAGCCGTGAGACCCTTCTGTACTCGCCGGAGCTGAAGTTCTACAGCAACCGCATAAAGATGGACGAGCATTTCAATACTAACATTCACGGACTGCACTGCCTGGGTGACTCCAGCGGCTGGACAAGAGGTCTTATGATGGCGTCCGTGATGGGCGTGCTCATGGGCAGAGAACTTATCTGAGAGGTAAAGAAAAATGCAGCTTCTTAAGGACAGAATCAGAAAAGACGGCGTTATCAAGGAGGGAAACGTCCTCAAGGTGGACAGCTTCCTCAACCACCAGATGGACATTGCACTCATCAACGAGATGGGCAAGGAATTCCGCAGGCGCTTCCCCGATGAGAGCATAAACAAGATACTCACCATCGAGGCCTCCGGCATAGGAATCGCGTGTATCACCGCGCAGTACTTCAACTGCCCCGTGGTTTTCGCCAAAAAGACCCAGAGCATAAACATCGACGGCGAGGTGTACTCTACTCAGATAAAGAGCTTCACCCACGGCCGTACATACGACGTTATCGTGAAGAAGGCGTTCCTGTCCCCGGAGGATAATATCCTCATCATCGACGACTTCCTCGCAAACGGCTGCGCTCTGCTGGGGCTTATCGACATCGTAAAGCACGCCGGCGCAAAGATAGCCGGAGCCGGTATCGTCATCGAGAAGGGCTGCCAGAAGGGCGGCGAGCTCGTCCGCAGCCAGGGTATCCGCGTGGAGTCCCTCGCGATAATCGACGAGATGGATCCCGTGAAGGGCTGCAAGTTCCGGGACGACGACTGATTTCAACGGCATTCCGCCGAAGAAATATAACAGAACGCGGTAAAACCGCAGACACACTAGGGAGGAACCAACCAATGAAGAAAAAGTTACTCGCCGCTATCATGGCGGCAGCAATGCTGCTCACAGGCTGCTCCGGAAACACATCTTCCGGAAGCTCCGCAGCAAGCGACGCTGACAGCACAGCAGACAACGCAGCAAGCGTTAAGGCAGGCTTCGTCTACATCGGCAAGATCGACGACGGCGGCTACACCCAGGCTCACGACCAGGGCAGACTCGCCATCGAGAAGATGGGCGTTGAGACCGCTTACGTTGAGGACGTAGCAGAGACCGTTTCCGATACCTGCGAAGCTATCCGCACCCTTATCGACGAGGGCTGCAACCTCATCTACACCAACTCCTTCGGCTTCATGGAAGGCACCGTTGAGATGGCTAAGGAGTACCCGGACGTTAAGTTCGCTCACTGCTCCGGCTACCAGAGAAGCGACAACCTTTCCACCTACTTCGGCAAGGTTTACCAGGCTCGTTACCTCGCAGGCATCGTTGCAGGCATGAAGACCGAGAAGAACTACATCGGCTACGTTGCTGCAAAGGGAATTCCTGAGGTTATCCGCGGTATCAACGCGTTCACCCTCGGCGTACAGTCCGTAAACCCCGACGCTAAGGTCGAGGTCGTATTCACCGATACATGGTACGACCCCTCCGTTGAGAAGCAGGCCGCTCTGGAGCTTCTGAACAAGGGCGTTGACGTTATCGCACAGCACCAGGATACCACCGCTCCGCAGGTAGCTGCACAGGAGAAGGGCGCATACTGCATCGGCTACAACTTCCCGACCGCTGACGCCGCTCCCGACGCTTACCTGACCGCCGCTTGCTTCAACTGGGCGACCTTCTACACCGACGACTGCCAGAGAGCGCTCGACGGCACATGGACAAGCCGCGCTTACTGGGAAGGCCTCGCAGCTAACATGACTTACCTCGATGACCTGACTTCTCTCTGCGCTGAGGGCACTCAGGAGAAGGTAGACGCTGCAAGAGATTCCATCATCGACGGTTCCTTCGACCCGTTCACCGGCCCGCTCTACGATCAGAACGGCGAGCTCAAGGTAGAGGAAGGTGTCAGAATGACCGACGACGAGATCTGGAACATGAACTGGTTCGTTCAGGGCGTTGTTGGCTCTATCCCCGCGTAATCACAACCGAATAACGGCAGACGCAGGCTGAATAGACTCGTCGGAAAAAGTCGCTGAAGCGACTTTCCCCGCCGGACATCCGCACTTCGCGCACGGCTTTCAGCCGTACACTTGCGCGGATAGAAGTGTTTTTTGCCCCGGCAGAGCCGGGGCAAAAAATGATTTCAAGTACCCGCTGCGCGGGTGAAACAGCCTGCCCTGCTTGTTTTCACGAGCGGTATTCAAACGTGTACCGTTTGTGAAAGCAGACAGGATCAAAATTATCCGGCGGAGCCGGATACATTAATTCCGAATTAAGAATTCCGAATTCCGAATTTAATTTACGGGAGGTACTAATGTCCGAACCATATATCAGGTTAAAGAACATCTGCAAGAGCTTCGGCACGGTGCAGGCGAACAAGAACGTTTCCATCGACGTCAACAAGGGCGAGATACTCGCGCTGCTCGGTGAGAACGGCTCCGGTAAGAGCACGCTGGTAAACATGCTCAGCGGTATCTACACCCCTGACAGCGGCGAGATCGAGATAGGCGGGAAAAACGTAGTGTTCCGCTCCCCGAAGGACGCCATCAACGCCGGAATCGGCATGATACACCAGCACTTCAAGCTGATAGACGTGCTGACCGCCGCCGAGAATATCGTCATCGGTCAGGAAAACAGCGTGGTGCTCAGCAAAAAGAAGATGAACGCCCGCATTAACGAGCTCAGCCAGAAGTACGGGATTTCCATCGACCCGGACAAGAAGGTCTACAACATGTCCGTCAGCGAGAAGCAGTCGGTGGAGATCATGAAGATACTCTACCGCGGCGCGGACGTTCTTATCCTGGACGAGCCGACCGCAGTGCTCACCCCGCAGGAGATACGCGCGCTGTTCGATATCCTCCGCGGAATGAAGGAGCGCGGCTGCTGCATTATCATCATCACCCACAAGCTCGCGGAGGTAATGGAGATCTCCGACCGCGTGACGGTGCTCCGCAAGGGCGAATCCATCACCACCGCAGTCACGAAGGACTCCACCCCGCAGGAGCTTACCGAAATGATGGTAGGCAGCGCGGTATCCCTCGAGATAGACCGCCCGAAGGAGAAGCTCAGCGAACAGCCCGTGCTGTCCGTTGACCGCCTGTCCAAGAAGTCGTTCGAGGGCGTCGACCTGCTCCGGGATATGAGCTTCGACCTCTACGGCGGCGAGATACTCGGCGTTGCAGGTATCGCGGGAAGCGGTCAGAAGGAGCTGTGCGAGATAATCGCCGGGCTTATGAAGGCGGACGGCGGCTCCGTGAAGTTCAGCGGCGAGGAGATACTCGGGCTTTCCCCACGGGCGATACTCCGGCGCGGGATAAGCATGAGCTTCATTCCGGAGGACAGACTCGGCATGGGTCTTGTGGCGGGAATGAGCGTCATGAACAACGTTATTCTCAAGAGCTACAACCGCAATCCCGGACCGTTCCTCGACAGGAAGTTCGCAAGGACCCTCGCGGAGCAGATAGTGCACGATTTCGACATCTCCACCCCGTCGGTCACCCACGAGGTAAAGAAGCTGTCCGGCGGCAACATTCAGAAGGTGCTCCTCGGACGTGAGATATGGCTCGCGCCGAAGGTGCTTATAACCGCGTATCCCGTCCGCGGACTGGATATCGGAGCCTCCTACAACATCTACCGCGTGCTCAACGAGCAGAAGAAAAAGGGCGTAGCCGTGCTGTTCATCGGCGAGGACCTTGACGTGCTCAAGAGCATTTCCGACCGCCTGATGGTAATTCACGGCGGCGAAGTCGTGGATATCGTCGACCCCGAAAAGGTGACGAAAGAGGACATCGGCATGATGATGCTGGGTCACAAGCCCGGCGCAGAGGGAGGCGAAGCGGTATGAGCATTGCAAACAGAGTACACATAACAAAGCGCACCGGAGCTTCAGGGGGCGCGCAGCTCGCGTCGAGGCTCATCGCCATCGTCGTGGCGCTGGCGGCTTCCGGACTGGTAATGCTGTTCATGGGCTACCACCCGCTGGAGATATTCGGCAAGATAATCACCTCGTCGCTGTCCACCTACAGCAGATTCGGCGAGACGATGAACAAAACTATACTGCTGACCATGCTGTCGCTGGGTATCTCAGTGGCGTTCAGAATGAAGTTCTGGAACATCGGCGCGGAAGGTCAGTTCTACATGGGAGCCTTCGGCGCGGCGCTCATCGCGTTCGGATTCCCCGACCTGCCGGCATGGCTGCTGCTTCCGCTGATGGGGCTTTGCGCCTTCGTTTTCGGCGGCATCTGGGCGCTTATCCCGGCGCTCATCAAGGCGAAGTTCACCACCTCTGAGACGCTGGTCACGCTGATGATGAATTACATCGCGATATCGTTCATCTCCTATCTGCAGTACGGCCCCTGGAAGGACCCCGAGTCCCTCGGCGCTGCGAAGATCGCGAGATTCTCCGACAACGCGATACTCCCGAAGGTTTTCGGCATTCATGCAGGCTGGATAATCATGCTGGTGCTCGTGGTGGTTATGACTATCCTGCTGAAATACACGAAGCTCGGCTACCAGATAGACGTACTCGGCGAGAGCGAAACCACCGCGAAGTACGCCGGAATGAACACGCTGAAGATCATGATAATCGCCGTACTGCTCTCCGGCGGCCTGTGCGGAGTCGCCGGATTCATGCAGGCGTCCGCAGTCGAGAAATCCATCACCGACCAGATGTCCGGCGGGCTTGGATTCACGGCGGTAATCACCGCGTGGCTCGCAAAGCTGAAGCCTCCGGTGATCGTCGTGGTATCCTTCGCGTTCTCAATGCTACTCCAGAGCGGAAAGGCGCTCCAGGTAATGGGTATCCCCTCCTCGATAACCGAGGTGCTCCAGGGCGTTATAATCTTCTTCGTTCTCGGAAGCGAGTTCTTCATCAACTACAAGATTTCGTTCCGCAAGGCTGATAAGGAGGGCTGATATGGATATTTTAAATGAGATCTCACTGTTCCTCCAGACTTCCGTGCAGATGGGCACGCACATTCTGTTCGCCATCGTCGGCGGCATTATCTGCGAGAAGGTCGGCAACATGAACCTCGGCATCGAGGGCATGATGCTGATGGGAGCCGCCGTGGGATTCCAGGTCGCCTGCGCGACTGCGAACCCGTTCCTGGCGGTGCTTTCCGCCGGACTTGCCGGACTGGTCGGCGCGCTTATCTACGCGTTCATCACGGTCACGCTGCGCGGTAATCAGGTCGTTACCGGACTGGTGCTGACTATATTCGGCACCGGCGTTGCGGGATTCATCGGGAAATCCGTTTCGGGAAACACCGTCCCCGCTGAGGTCGTGGACGCGTTCAAGCCGTACGACATTCCCGTGCTGTGCGATATCCCGATAATCGGCAAGGCGCTGTTCTCCCAGAGCGGCTACGTCCAGGCGGCGATAGTCGTGGCGATACTGGCGTACCTCTACATCAAGAAAACGAAATTCGGTCTGAACATGCGCGCCGTGGGCGAGAATCCCGCTGCGGCTGACGCCTCCGGAATCAACGTCACGCTCTACAAGTACGTCCACGTGCTGGCGGGCGGCTTCCTGTGCGGAGTCGGCGGCGCGTACCTCTCGACGGTGTTCCTCACCACCTGGCAGGACAACGTTACTGCGGGCGCGGGCTGGATAGCCGTAGCTTTGGTAATTTTCAGCACCTGGAACCCGCTCAAGGCGATATTCGCGGCGTACCTGTTCGGCATGCTGAAGGGTCTGAACTTCAAAATGCAGGGCTGGGGATTCTCGGTTCCCTCGCAGATACTGGAAATGCTCCCCTACATCGCGACGATAGTGGTGCTGGTGTTCATCACGCTCAGGAAGAAGCGCGAGAATCAGCCGCCACAGGCGCTCGGCGACCCCTATTTCAGAGAAGAACGATAACAAAATCGGCAGACGTCCTGGGCGCCTGCCGATTTCATTTTCTCAAGGTCTCCTCATGCTATTTTCCGTAGTTCCACTTTTTCATGCGGAGCGCCCGGGTCAGCGCGTTCACCTCGTCCTGCGTATTGAACGCCGACGGAGCAAACCGCACCGTGCCTTCCTCGAGAGTCCCCAGTTTTTTATGTGCCAGCGGAGCGCAGTGAAGTCCGCCGCGCATGTAGAATCCCATGCGGCTCAGCTCTGTGGAGGCCTCCGCGGACGGCACGCCCTCCACCGCGAACGACACCACCGGCGCGTAAAGCTCTGGCTGGTCGTCGATGGTGGAGTACACGATTATCCCGGGTATCCTCCGGAGCTGGGAGCAGAAGCTCCTGCAAAGCGCGGTCTCATGCGAAAGTATCCTTTCCGGAGTTCTCCGGGTCACGAAATCCACACCAGCGCCGAGCGCTATTGCCCCCGGCGTGTTTATGGTCCCGCTCTCGAATCTGTCCGGGAGAAAATCCGGCTGCTCGACGCTTTCGCTGGCGCTGCCGGTCCCGCCTTCCATAAAGGTGTTCAGCGGGTATTTTCCGTCCGTGAGCATAAGCCCCGTCCCCATCGGCCCGTACAGACCCTTGTGTCCGGCGGTGCAGATGATGTTTATTCCGTCCTTCAGGCTCAGCGGGAGAAGCCCAGCGCCCTGAGCCGCGTCCACTATGAAGCAGACTTTCTTCCGGCGGCAGAGCGCCGCGAGTTCCCGCACCGGGAGCCGCTGACCGGTCACGTTCCCAGCTGCGGTGCAGATGAGCGCCGCGGTCTCCGGACGTATCGCCTCCGAGGCGCTGCGGAGCGTCGCCGCAGCGTCCTGCGAGGTCTCGAACAGGGTGTAGCTCCCGCCCCGGGCGGTCAGCGCGTGCACCGGTCTTATTACCGCGTTATGCTCGATGTCGCTCAGGACGTAGTGCGCTCCGGGGCAGAAAAGTCCCTTTATCGCCTGGTTGAGCGCATGGGTGCAGTTCAGGGTGAACACGGTATTCTCAGGCTCTGCGCCGAAGAACTCCGCGCACTTGTTGCGGCTGGTGAAAACCGCCTGCGAGGTCGCGGCGGAGAGCGCGTGCCCCGCCCTGCCGGGATTCGCGCCGTATCTTGTCATCGCATTTCCCCACGCCTGGTATACGCTGCGGGGTTTGGGGAATGTGGTGGCGGCGTTATCGAGGTATACCACAGCTTACGCCGATCTTCAGCAGCAGCGGGCAGACCGTCTCCCGGTCGCCGAAGATCTTCAGTACGAACGTGCAGCCGCCCCGCCCGGTCACCCGCTCAACTGTACTCTTTATTCCGTTTCCCGCCAGGTAGAGCCGTATTTTCTCCGCCTGGGTCATCGAACGTGTATTTATAATGAAATATTTCATCGGAACATCTCCTTGCAGTTTTTGCTGTTTCCGGCCTCAGGAATATTATTCCTGCAATATAATATATGCGAATGGCTGCAAGGGGGTCACTATAGTTTGTAGTGCGGCGTATATTTGCGCGAAGCACGGCTGCTCAGCGCACCTGGGCGCAGCTTAACGTCCAAGAAGCGTTAGAGTGCGTTTGTCTCCCCAACCCACACCCCTTTAGCGCTTTTTTTACGTTTAACCGTGCTTCCGCACGGAGTCACTGCGCGCCAGCGCGCAGAGTTACCGCACTTCGTGCGGAGGTTTCGCCTGGCGGCGACAAGGGCTCCGCCCTTGACCTGCAAGGGGGACTAATCCCCCTTGACTCCCAATTAGGGGCGGCTCCATATTCGGAACCGCCCCCGCAAATTAAAATCAAAAATCACACCGATGTCTCCGTGCTTAACTGCTTCTCGTCATGCCGCTGGAACTGTAACTTCATCTTCCTGTAGCACCAGAAGAACAGCGGGAACAGGAAGCAATCCGCGAAGATCCACGCCGCAGGATTCGCGAAGCACACCGCGTTGAATCCGAACACCGGAACCAGCGCCAGCGCCACAAGTCCGCGCGCGACCATCTCGAAAACTCCCGCGAAAATCGCAATCTGGGAGAATCCCATGCCCTGTATCAGGAACCGCACGATATTCACGAACGCAAGCGGAATGTAGAACGCTCCGTTGCGTATCAGGAACTGCTGCGACAAATCGAGGATCTCCGTGACGCTGCCGCCGTTGGTGTCGTTGACGAACAGCATGGAGATATTCCTGCCGAGCAGCAGTATGATCAGGAACCCTATGACGGCGTAAACCGCGCCCAGCAGCGAGCATGCCGCAAGTCCCTTCTTGACGCGCTCTATCTCCCCCGCGCCGATGTTCTGACCGCCGTAGGTCGCCATGGTGCTTCCCATTGCGTCGAACGGGCAGCACAGGAGCTGGCTCACCTTGCTTGCAGCGGTGACTGCCGCAACATATGTGGAGCCGAGTCCGTTAACTGCGGTCTGGATAAGTATAGAGCCAATCGCAGTGATGGAGTACTGAAGTCCCATCGGGATACCCACGCCGCAGAGCCTTCCGATGTAGTACTTGTCGAACCGCAGCTCGTCCCTGCTGAGGTGCAGTATGTCAAACTTCTTTATCATGTAGATAAGGCAGAGCACTCCGGAAACGAGCTGGGAAATAACAGTAGCCCAGCTTGCGCCCATTACGCCCATGTTCAGCACCAGTATCATGAAAAGGTCAAGACCGATGTTGAGCAGGCTCGACAGTATCAGGAAGTACAGAGGGGTCTTGGAATCGCCGACGGAACGTATGATACCCGACAGAATGTTGTAAAGGAACGTTACCGGAATTCCCAGGAATATCACGAATATGTAGTCGTACGCCTCCTGGAAGCAGTCCGAAGGGGTATCCATCCAGGTGAGGATATTCGTGCAGAGCAGGCAGGTGGAGGTAGTCAGCACCACGGCGAATATCACGGAGATCCAGATGGTGTTTCCCACGTATTTTCTCATCGAGTGGAGGTCCTTCGCGCCGAACATCTGCGCGACCGGAATCGCGAATCCGGTGCACACGCCCTGGACGAATCCCAGCACCAGGAAGTTTATCGAGCCGGTCGAGCCTACGCCGGCAAGCGCGTTTATTCCGAGGAACTGCCCGACTATCGCGGTGTCCACCATGTTATAGAACTGCTGGAACAGCATTCCCAGAAGCAGCGGCAGCATGAACCCGAGTATAAGCTTCATCGGGGAGCCTGTGGTGAGGTCTTTTGTTGAACTTTTTGCCATGATGTTGTTTCCTTTCTGTCAGTCTTTCTATGGTCAGCCGCAGGCGTTTCCGGCTACGGCTTTTTCTCAAAAACAATAGTAATTATACAGTAACAGGGACGTTTATTCAAGTGGTGAAATGCCCAATTCTTTTATGCGGCATGTACTTTTTATATAGAATATTGCACAAAAAATATATTCGCGTTTTGGAGGATTTCAACAGCGCAAATATACGCCAGTTCTTAAGTGCAGTTTGCTTTAATTTGTATTCAGGATTCGTAAAATGGGTCGCAAAAGCTCCGCTCCGAACATTAAAAGCCCCGGCGGTTGACAAATCACTTCCATTGTGCTACAATATCAACGGACGATTTTAAAGCACAAAAGAGGTATTTATATGAACAGGGACGATGAATCAAACTACACAGTCAGACCGCTGACGATTGACGATATCGACCAGTACAACGCACTGCTGAGATACGCATTCCAGGTCACGGAGCAGGAGCTTTCCGAGACCGGTTGGAAGAACGACGAGATAAAGCGTTCGAAGTTCCCGGTGCTCCAGCGCGCGGACGTACTCGGCTGCTTCGACGGCGACGACCTTGTGTCGCAGTTCGCCGTTTACCCGCTGGAAATGAACATCTACAACGTGAAGTACCCGGTGGGATTCGTGACCAGCGTCTGCACCTACCCGGAGCACACCGGACACGGCATCATGAAGCGCCTTATGATACAGAGCCTCACCCGCATGCGTGAGAACCACCGCCCGTTTGCGCTGCTGTATCCCTACTCGATACCGCTCTACCGGCGGCTCGGCTGGGAGATAATCTCCAACAAGATGACCTACATCGTAAAGGACACGCAGATACCGCGCAAGATACAGGAGCCGGGCTACGTGCGCCGGGTCGAGTGGAACGACAGGCAGTTCATGGAGCTCCACACGAAATTCGCGCAAAAGACCCACGGCTGTCTCTACCGGAACAACCTTGCCTGGGAGGAATACTGGCGCTGGGACGAGGACGACACGAAGGTCGCGATATACTACTCCAGCTCGGACGAGCCGTATGGCTACATGGTGTACCTTATCAATAACGACATCATGCACGTCAAGGAGATGATATCGCTGAATCACGAGGCTCAGCGCGGTCTGTGGGAGTTCATACACGCGCACGACTCCATGATAGACGAGGTGCGCGGGAACAACTACTACAGCGAGTCAATAGCGTTCGAGCTTGACGACAGCGACATCAAGGAGACTATCCGCCCCTACTCGATGGGCAGGATAATCGACGTCGCAGAGTTCTTCGAGAGCTACGCCTGCGATCCGGACGAGCCTGCGGCGATATTCCGGTTCGATGTGACAGACGAGCTGCTGCCCTGGAACAACGGGAGCTTCACGGTGCGGTTCGAGCGCGGGAAATGCCGCATAACCGACGAGCCTGCGGAGTACACGATGGGGCTGAGCATAGCTACGCTGACGACTCTGCTGCTTGGCTATAAGACCGCCGAGAAGCTGTATGTAATGGACAGGATAAAAGCTGAGCATTCCGCCGTGGAGATACTGGACGATATACTGTTCCATACTATCCCTTACGTTTCGGATTACATTTAAATCCGGAGATATAACCAGCTGCGTACCATCTGTCAGCACCATAATTCCGAATTTATTTACACGCAACAAAGCGCCGCAGAGCATTCTGCGGCGCTTTTGCAGGTAAAGCCCCGACGCTTTTCCCTGCTTCATGTCAGGCTGCCGTGAAAACGGTTTATGACAGATATCATTGCAAAAATGTCAGGAGGCAGATCGGTCAGACTTACCGCCGATCGTTTGTTAAGCTTGTTAAGAGGATATTCCGCTGCGGCCCTGTCAGCCGCGAGTGCTTCCGGCGTGAGCGACTCCTCATCTCTGAAGATTCGCCCGGTAAGCCCGGTAAGACGGTTCATCAGGACTTCTTCATCTTGAAGGAGAGGCAGTCAGTGCACTGACATACTGTAGGGTCAGCCTCGTGTGTGCCGACTTCGATCTTGTCGAGAGAGCAGTAGTCCTCGCAGCAGCAGTGATGCTCGCAGTTGTGGATAGTACAGCCGATATGCTTGTTTGCAAATTCAGTTCCCATTTTAACGCTTCCTTTCAGAATACAAAATAACTGCGGCTTCCGGAGCTTCTGTGACTTCCGTCCGCCGCAGTTATATTATCTGCATTCATTTTCGCTATATTCAGCAGGAAAAATTTACATTCAGACCAGCTTCAGAACATCGTCCAGCGTTTCACAGACGTAATCCGCGCCGTACTCCGCGAACTCCCCGCGGCTGCCGAATCCCACCAGCACCGCCGCGCATTTTATCCCCGCGTCATGAGCGCCCACGATATCGTGCATTCTGTCGCCGACCATCAGGCACTCCACCGGCTTCGCGCCGGTGTTCTCCAGCACGTACTGTATCACCGCCAGCTTGCTTGAGCGGGAACTGTCGAAGCTCGCCGCCCCGATAAAGTCGAAAAACTTGTCTATCCCGAATTTCTCGAGTATCCGCACACTGAATTTCTCCGGCTTGGAGGTCGCAAGGCATACCCGCTTCCCGCGGCGCTTCAGCTCCGTCAGGAACTCCACCGTGCCGGGTATCAGCTCGTTTTCAAATAGCCCCGTCTCGCCGTAGTACTCGCGGTAGAGCCGCACCGCCTCCTGCGCCTGCTCCTCCGGCATGCCCCGCCGGGTGAACTCCACGATGAGCGGAGGCCCGATGAAGCTGCGCAGGCTCTCCCTCGCCGGGACTTCAAGCCCTAAATGCTCGTAGGCGTACATAACGCCGTTCGTAATGCCCATGTACGGATTCGTTATCGTGCCGTCAAGGTCGAGAAGTACTGTACTGAATGCCATTTATCTGTGTTCCTTTTTGTCGTTTTCTATCAGCCTGCGTATCGCGCCCACCGCGCAGTTTATCGCGCGTTCGCTGGATTCGCAGCGCTTGTCCGGAAGCCCCGCGTTGGTGCGCTCAACATTCCACAGAGCGGTCAGCACCGCGCCCGCGCGCACTCCGCGCAGCAGAGCCACGGAGAATATCGCCGCCGCTTCCATCTCGGAGGTCAGGCAGCCGCACTTGAGGTACCCCGCCCAGGCATTGGCGAGCTTCTCGGGAACCGCCGTGTTCCTCGGGGCTATCTCGCCGTAGAAATTATCCTTGGAATGCACCACGCCCACATGCGCGCGGTTTCCGTCCTCGTCGGTGGAAAGCTCGTCCGCGGACGCCTTCAGCGCGCATACCACGTCGAAATTCGCCACCGCCGGGTAGTCGTCGGGAATGTACTCGTGGCTGGTTCCCTCGCTGCGTATAGCCGCGCTTGCGATGAGCAGGTCGCCGCCGGAGACCTTCAGGTCTATGCCGCCGCTCGTGCCTACGCGGATAAGCGTGTCAGCGCCGCACATCACAAGCTCCTCCACCGCGATCGCCGCAGAGGGGCCTCCGATACCAGTGGAGCATACGCTCACCTTCTCGCCGTCAAGGTACCCGGTGTACACCGTGTACTCGCGGTTGCTGGCTATCAGCTTCGCCCCGTCGAGCTTCTCGGCTATTTTCGGAACGCGCCCCGGGTCGCCCGGAAGTATCACGTATCTGCCGATGTCGCCTTTTCTTGTTTTCAGGTGGAAACAAACGTCTCCGGAAACTATGCTTTCCATGATATGCTCCTTTCAGTTGGTTGTGGTCAGTTGTCGTCGTCCTCGCCGGAGAGTATCGACGGAGCCTTCTCCCGCGCCTTTATCGCCTGCTTCTCCGCCCACTTCGGGATATTGATGAGCATTGCGATGGCGACCGCAAGCACCGTCAGGATTATCGCCGGCATATAAAGCATGGTCGGGCCTACGCTCAGCTCTGGGTCCTGCGCGCGGGTCACGAACAGGTAGTAGGTCACGAGGGAGCCGACGGAAGCCGCGCAGTCGATTATCGAGGCAATGCGGGAGTGTCCCAACATTATAACGAAGGTTCCGATAATGTAAACTATCGATGTCACGAGCCAGGTCACGATTGCGGGATTCTCTGTCACAGCCGGGTCGTACTCGCCTATCCAGATGCATATGGGGCCGAGAATTCCGAAGCAGAGGCAGAGTATAGTCGTGCCGATGAGCATGAGGACCTTCAGCAATATAACGATGACCTTAGCCGCGCCCTCGCCCTGGTCGGGCACGAAGAACATGAAACCGCCGTCCTGCCTGCTTTTCGATTTTTTCTTCTTGTTACTCATATCACTTAATGACCTTTCCGCCGCGGTCCTGCTTCTTTATCTTCATGGGAGCCTCCTCGCCGCCGCGGTCCTCGAAGAGCACTTCCTCGTCGTCATCGTCGTAGTCGGGCAGCTCGGGGTTCTTGAGACCCTGCTGCTCGTAGAACGGGTTGATGATGAACTTCTGTATAGCCGGGTAGCTTGTGAACATCGCAAGGAACGACAGCCACGCTATCGGCAGCAGCGGTATCAGGAATACCAGCGGGAAGAAGAACATGCCCAGGAGTGCGATGTAAACCAGGAACGCCGCAAGGGTTATCAGGTTGCCCTTGATATTCAGGAACGCCAGGATAAACGAGTTCTTGAGTATCTGCGGAAGCCTGAGGTTCAGCGCGACTATCTGCGGGAATATGTAGAAATTCATCAGCAGAATAACGATCTCGACCGCCATGACCATCGCGTAATAGAGCCAGTAGGGCTTATCGGTGTCGTTCATATTGGAGGTGAAGAAGAAGAAGCTGAACACCGCCATAACGATGAACCAGATGTCCATTAGCCCTATCACGAAGGACTGCTTGAAATTCTTCTTGAACGCCTGCCAGAAATCGTGGAACACGAACTGCGGCCTCTCAAGGTAGATATTGCGCATGAGCGCGGTCATTGCCGCGGTCGCCGGGCCGAAGGTGACTATCGGAAGGCAGAACAGAACGTAAATCAGATTGATCTTGAAGAACGTCCAGAACTTGTTCGCGAACATCTCCCAGAACCGGAAGAACGGCTTTTTCTGCTTGCCCCTCTTGGCTACGCCGGAGCCTGCTTCGTTGTTGTTATAGAATAAACCCATGATGATCCTTTCCTGCTGTTTATTTCAGCGGATTCCCCGCCGTTTTTCATATCGCGTACTGAAAGATTATGCCGAGTATCATCGCCGCCGCAAGTATGACCGCGATAACCCGGAATACCCTCATAAGACGCCTGCGCTTTTTCTCGTCCATTTCGCTCCTCCGCTTTAATCCGCCGACGGCACCGCGCGGTACTGGCCGTAATCCTGGAGCGCGTACACGCTGCCCTCCGGGATCTCGGGTACCGGAACCTCCGCCAGAATGTTCCCGCCCTTATCGGACAGTATCAGGGTCTCGCCCTTTTTCAGGCTGAAATTCGCCTGTAACTGGTGCAGTGCCGATTCGGTCTTGTTGTTGTCCGTGACTATCAGCAGCTCGCCGTACGCCGGGACGCTCCGCGCGGGTATCTCCCAGCGGTCTAATTTCTCCGGCTTGTCGGTGAGGTACAGCCCCGACGTGGAGGCCTCCGTGCTGTTCGGATTGTACAGCACTATGTAACCAGCCTTCTTCGCGGTGCTTATCTCCTTTATCTGAAGCGGCGCGTCCGTGGTCTCGCTGAGCTTCGTGTTCAGCTTCGCGATTATCCTGCCGTCGGCGCCCGCCGTCCGGGCGTTTAGCTCCACCTCCGGCGTATCGTAGGTCACGCCGTTTATCTCCCAGCTCACGAACTCCCAGCCGTCCGCGACTTCAGCCTTCAGCGGGACTGTGCATTTGCAGTTGTATTCCGCGCTGAGTATCCCGCGGCCGTTCTTTTGCTGGGTGTTCAGCGTCGTGACCGCCCCAGCCGCTCCAGTAACGGACACGGTGTAGGTGTTTTCCTCCCACTCGAACAACCTGTACATGTTCCGGAACACCACGTACTCCCGGATATCCGCGAAGTCGCGTATCTGCTGGCGGCTGTTCGCGAAGGTATCGCGGTTCGCCCATTCGGAGGTTATCCCCTTGTCCAGCGCATAGAACTGCTCGCTGTCGCTCATCGCGCACAGCTCGTCCAGGGTCTCCAGTATGTGGTTCTTTTCGAAGGCGTTCGCCGTAAGGTCGGACATAGTAGCCGCGAACTTCTCGCGCATGTCCTCCCGCGCCAGGAGCGCTGTCAGCGCCTTGCTCTCGCCGCTCATGTGGGTACCCCTCAGCAGGTCGCGGAGAGTGTCCGCGTTGGGGCGGTCGCCGTAGAGGCTCCAGGCGTACTCCGCGTCAAAGAACATGAACCGCCAGCGCCCGTCCTGGAACTCCGAGGTTATCTCCTCGCCCTCCGACGGGTAGTACCGGAACGCCTTGAAGTTGTTCCCCGGCCAGTCCTTGTTCGCGATGAACACCTGCATGCAGTAGTACTGCATGAGGTTGTCGATGTCGACAAGCTCACAGAACTCCGCGAAGGTGCTGTCGTTTGTCAGGTCGCGGTCGTAGTAGGCGTAGAGCTTTCCGTAATCCTCCAGCGCACGCTCGCTGCCCTCGTCCGCGTCCTCGGTGTTGCTTACTATCTCGTAGTTATCCTTGTTCCCGCCGAAATACGTCGCGAGGTAGTCCTCGTTGTAGTTCTCGTGCACCCAGGAGTAACCGTAGTACTCGCCGTTGAGGAACACCGCCGCCGGAGTGCAGTGCTGCGTCACCGGGTAGCCGTAGTCCTGCGCCAGCTTCTGGGAAAGCTCGTCCCGGACGCCTGCGAACTCTCGGTCGTTGGCGCCGTTGCGGAGCACTATGCGGTCGTACTCCGACACCGGAACTCCGTCGGCGGTCTGCGCGCCCTCAAAGAACGCATATTTGAACTTGCCGTTGTCCGGGTCGTAGCTCTTGCGAGCGATGAGCCTCAGCGACTTCTGGTCGGGAACCCTGGAATAGCCTCCGGAGAGCCTTACCCCCGCCGCCTGGTCTATCACCTTGGTGCCGTCGCTTTCGAACACCTCGACGTAGATCGGGCGCTCCGCCTCCCTGCCCGAGAGGTAGTAGTTGCCCGGTGCGTTGTAGGGTATCTCCTCGCCGGGGTGCTCCTTTACGTAGTCGTCGTAGATCTTTCCAGGCACCGCTATGCCGTATTCGTAGTCGTAGAGGTTATACGGGTCGGTGCTCAGCACGAACACCAGCGTATTGCTGTCGAACCGCTCCGCGACGTCCTGCCCTACGACGTAGCTCACCGTGTAGATTTCGCCCTCCGTCCCGTCGGACAGCACCGACAGAGCCTTCACCGTGGAGGCTCTGACCTCCGGCGTGGCGTTTATCTCGATGGGCTGCGTGTAAAGCTCGGACTCCCCGGGAACCGGGTCGGAGCCGTCGGTGGTGAAATACACCGTGCCGCTGTCCGCTGAAAGCTCCAGTGAGATGTTCTCGGAATAAAATCCGGAGGGCAGCGAGAATCTCACCCTGCCGCTCTGTACGGCGTTCCGCTCCGTCTCGGTGACGGAGACCTCCCCGTCCTCGGCCACGTCGGCGTTGAGCTGCGTCTCCACCGGGGGAAACAGCGTGTACATCAGCGCCGATACGGCTCCCAGCAGAACAACTCCGCCGAGTATGATAAATCGCTTCATAAGTAATTATCCATTTCTGTTTTTGTCTGCGAATACCTTCGCGAGCGCTTCGTTACGGCGCTGCGGGTACTTTACGGTGTCCTCTGGGTAGAATCCGAACATCGGCTCGTGATAGGCGTGGTAGCTGTAGGAGATTCCGTTCTCATTGCAGAAGTCCATCACGTCCGCGACCCAGCGCTCGCCGCCGAGGCCGTTTTTAAAGCTCTCAGCGTCCGCGCCGAATTCCCCGATGTATATCGGAACGTTGTTTTCCTTCCCGAACCTGACTATTTCGGACAGCTCCGCGAAAACGTATTCTCGGCCGCTTTCATAGACGTTCTCCGCAAGGCTAAAGTCCGCGCGAATATCCGCGAAGCCGCCGGAGGGCGCTCCGACAGTCTGCATGTGGCCGCTTATCTTATATTTGCAGCCCTCGCGCAGCTTCAGCTTGTCGAACGTCAGCACGTAATCGTCCGTGCCGCCGGATATCTTCAGATAGCCCTCGCTCATCGACCAGCTTCCGGTGCCGTCGCTGCTCCAGGCGTTCTCCGGCTTCTGGCTGCCGTCGGAAAAGTCGTTGTGCCAGACAACGACGGAAGTACCGTCCGGGGCGTATTCAGTGACCGTCACGTCGTCAAACAGCGCGGTCCCGCTCCCCAGCTTTGAGGAATGCAGCACCGGCGCGTATATGTTGTAGTCCTCCCCCGCCGTGAAACAGTCGCTCTCGTAATAGGTATCCTGCGAAGTCTGCCGGGCGCTCATGCAGCCTACCCAGTAATCAAGGTAGTTGTCAGCGTAGAACGGCTTTGGGTATTCAACGCTGTCCCCCGCCGACTGGTGCGTGAACGTTGCGGGCATGTAGAAATGTGCCTCGTAGACCGCGTTGTCGTCGTCGATCAGAAACCACAGGTCATCGATCGGGTACTTGTTCCAGAGGTTTTCACCGGTGGACATATCCTTCACCCCCACGACGTGCTCCACGAAAACAATGTGATTCCGGTCGTATCTCCGGATCTCGTCGGTACACCGCTGCATCAGCCGCTGGCACTGCCCCACCGTTTCCGCCGCCGAGCCAAGCTCCGGAACCACCGGCTCGTTTATCAGCCCGTATCCCTGTATCGCCGGCTCATCGGCGTACCTGCGGGCTATCTCGCCCCAGAGCTTCACAAGTCTGCGCTGATTCTCCGGGTCTGTCCAGAGCGCCATGCCGTTCCCCTGGGACTGGTAGCCGCCCTGCGGATAGTGCATGTTCAGCACCAGACCGATGTTGTATTTCTTCGCCCAGGCTATGCTCCGGTCGATGTAATCAAAGCCCTCCTGCTTGTAGACATACGGGTTTTCGTCGTCCTCTAACCAGCGGTAGTTCAGCAGGAACCTCACCGAATTGAACCCCAGCTCCGACATCTCCCGGAAGCTGTCCTCGTTATGATGAAGCCCGATATCCGCTAGGGAACTCACCCACATATCGTTGCCGAACCCCATTCCCCGGAGCACGGCGGTCTCACCAGTGGGGCTGACTATTACGCTGCCCTCAGCATGGCAGAATTCATCGGGGCTGTACTGACCAGACTTCACGCCGGTAAGCGCGATGACCGCCGCAGCAGCTCCCGCAATTAGCTGTCTGAACATGTTTTTTCCTCCTTAATTACGGCGCGCAGAGCGCGAGATCCTTCTCCGCTTCCTTTTCAAGCTTTTCGTAGATATCCGGCAGAGCCTTCTTGAAGTTCAGCGGCCGGAACGTCTCAGCGTCCACGAATGCGTGCGCGCTGGTACCCTCGGTGAGTATCTCCGGGCTGCCCTTGCGGCGGCACTCATAGCGGAACTCCACCCTTGCCGGGCTGAACCTCGTGACGTAGGTGGTTATCTCCAGCGTATCGTCGTAGCGCGACGGCTGGCGGTACTTGCAGGATATCCCGGTCACGGGTATCATCACGCCGCGGCGCTCCATCTCGGCGTAACTCACGGCGGCGTTTTTGATGTAGTCGGTTCGGGCTACCTCGAACCACACGGGATACACCGCGTGGTGGGTGACTCCCATGCAGTCGGTCTCAGCGTAGCGCACGGTTATTTCTGTTACTGACGGCATATCAGAGCCTTTCCCGGCGGCTCTGGATAAGCCCTGCTAAATGCGCGAGAACGCAGTCCGGAACCAGCTTGCCGAGGATTATCCCCGCCCTCATCACCGGCGACGGAACTATAGTGAGCTGTCCCGCGAACATCTGCCTTACGGCGTACTCCGCAACGTACTCGCTGGACTGCGGCGGCACCGTGAAATCGACCCGCGCCTTGTCCATGAACTCGGTGTTGACCGGCCCCGGGCAGAGCATGGAGACCGAAACGTGGCTGTGCGCCGCGCGAAGCTCCTCGTGGACCGCCTGGGTAATGCGGACAACGTAGGCCTTGCTCGCGTAGTAGGACGAAAAATGCGGCCCCGGGAAGAATCCCGCGCTGCTTGCGGTGTTCAGGATATAGCCGTAATCGCGCTTCCTGAAATCCTGGAGGAACAGCTTGAACAGCGTGTGGAACGCCTTCACGTTCACGTCAAGCTCGGCTAATTCGCGGTCAAGGTCGGTGTCGGTGAGGTCGCCGAAAACGCCGAAGCCCGCGTTGTTCACGAAAATGTCGATGTTGTACTTCTTCACGCGGCGGTGCAGCTCCCGGCACTGAGCCGTATCGGAGATGTCAGCCGCGATTATGTGCACCTTCACGCCGTAGGTCTCGGTGAGCTCCTTTTTCAGCTCCTCGAGGCGGTCGCGGCGGCGCGCTGTGATTATTACGTTTATTCCGTGCTTTGCAAGGGAGCGTGCGATGTCCCTGCCTATTCCGGAGCTTGCACCTGTAACTAACGCTATCATTTCTTGTCCTCCGTTTTCTTTTCGGGCATTTTTACCTCGCCCTGCACTGCCTTTACAAGGCTGCCGTCCGGCATTTTGTAGTACACGCGGTCGAGGTGCTGCGCGAGTCCCTTCTTGAAGCCCTCGCGGTACTCGTCGCGGAGCGCCTGCTGCTCCGCCTTTTCTTCCTCGGTGAGACCCTCCGCGCGGTGCTTGCGCGCGAGGTGGTTTATTCTGTCTATCTTTTCCTTTTCCATAGTATCAGCTCCTGTATCAGCCCTGGTATGCGGGCTTTGTGAAGATGAACGGCGGCAGCGGAACTCCGTTTTCGCCGTCCCTCAGCGGGATATCGTCGGTGTAGTTTGTCCAGAGGTAGCGCACTCCGCAGGGGTCGGAAACTCCGGTGACGCTGATTATTTCAGTGCCCTCGCCGGCGTTCCACAGCTCCTTATCGGAGAGGACAGCCTTTGCAGCGTGCCACTCGCCGTCGGCGGACATCAGCTCGAAGCCGCTTATCTCCTCGGCGTCGTCCTTCACCTCAAGGCAAAGCCCGGTGGAGACGAACACGTCCACGCTGCCGGAATTCCAGCACACCTCGTACGCCTCGGGGTTGAAGGTGGAGAATCCGCCCTCCTGCCCCTCCTCGTCGTCAACGAACTGCACCTGATAGCAGCCGTTAAGCGCCGCAAGGCAGAATCTGTGACCCGGGGTCTTTTTGTCCTTCGGGTGTATCTCGCTGAACTCGCCGCAGTCGGTCAGGACTGCAAGCGCTGTTCCCGCGGTGGTGCGTGCGGTCTTTGCCTGAGCCTCGCGGATAGTGCACCAGTTCTTGAAATCCGGGTCGGCCTCCCAGCGGTGCATGGGGAGCTGCCCGATAACAAAGAACAGCTCGTCGTCGTTCCAGTCGTCGCGCCAGTTGCGTATCATCTGATTGAGCAGCTTGTAGTACATTCCCGGACGGTGGTCGTCGCTCTCGCCCTGATACCAGATGACTCCGGTCATCGTGTAGGGCGCGATACGCTCTATCATGCTCTTGTGGAGCACTCCCGGGGACATCGGGTTCAGCGGTGAAGCCGGGCCGGGGTACTTGTTCTCGCCGCAGTAGGCAAGGCAGCCGTCCCAGGTGGGATTCGGGGTGTTACTGTAGTATTCCGCGCTCTTGCGCTCCCATTCATTGTGGTACGCCTGATAATCAAGGTAATCCTGCTTTAGCTGCTGCTCGGACTTCCCGGCGGTGGCGCTGTCGTAGTCCTCGAAGTACACCGCGGTCTCGCCGTCGGCGTACTCGCGCTTCATCCACGCGCTCGCGGAGGTGCCGCCCCAGTTGCAGCCGATAATTCCTACCGTTATGTTGAGCCTCTCGGAAAGCTCCTTTGCGAAGTAGTAGCCCACTGCGCTCCAGTACTGCGCGCTCTCCTTGTTGGAGAAATCGTTCCAGCCCATCTGCTTCTCGCTCTCGAAGAAGCTGTCGTCCGCGATGGACTTCTTCATTGTGTAGTAGAAACGGACGTTCGGGGTATCGTCGTTTTCAAGGCTGTCCTTTCCGGTGGAGCAGTTCCGGAGCTCCAGCTCCATGTTGCTCTGGCCTCCAGCGAGCCACACCGCGCCTACCGCCACGTTTGTGAACGTGCGGCTCTCGGAGCCGTCGGAGACCGTCAGCTCCACGCTGTCCTGCGCGGGCTGCGGCGGGAGCATTACCAGCCATCTTCCGTTGTGGACGACCGTGCTGTTTGTCGCCGCCTCCATGCCGGAAATGCTTACGGTTATCTTTGTGCCGTCAGCGCCGGTGCCGAATACGCTTACGGGCTTCTGGAACTGGAGCACCATGTTGTCGCCGAAAATCTGCGCTGTCTGGAAATTTGTCATTGTATGTTAGTCCTTTCAGAGTAAAAAATATCAAATAGCTGCGAAGCAGCACCGAAATTCCGAATTCTTAATTCCGAATTAATGTAAAAAATATAATAGGGTGCAGGAATACATACTGCACCCTATTATATTTTACCTCTAATGCGCCGGAATGTCAAGCATTTTCACGGAATACACACATATCTCAGACCTCGCCGGGGTGATTTTTCCTCCAGGCGAGGTAGCTCTCAAGAATGACCGCCGCCGCCGCGGAATCCAGCACTTCTTTGCGCTTCTTGCCGCGCTTGTTGACGTCGTTCATGAAGCCTATCGCCGTCACGGTGGAGGAGCGCTCGTCCCACATGCGGACGTCCACGCCGACAAGCTCCTTTAAGCGGTCCGCGAACAGCCTGCACTTCTCGGAGCGCGGACCTTCCGTGCCGTTCATGTTTATCGGGTTGCCGACTACGATTAGCTCCGCCTTGTTTTCACGCGCCGCCTCGGCGGTCATTTCAAGGCACCTGTCGAAGTCCTTCATGTTTATCGTGTACAGCGGAGAGGCGAGCACCTCTCCCTTGTCGCACATCGCAAGCCCGGTACGGCTGTCGCCGTAGTCTACTGCCATAATTTTCATTTGTTTATCTCCTAGTAAAAAGGGAGAACGGGGGAAATTCGGAATTCGGAATGCGGAATTCGGAATTATTGTGCCGCTGTCGCGGCAGTTATCCGATTGTATCAAATTGAAATCCGTCCCGCGAAGCGGGACACCGAAATTCCGAATTCTTAATTCCGAATTCCGAATTTAAAATTAGTCCCAGGGCTTGACCTGTCCGACTATCTCGGAAAGATCCTTTATGCCGTTCTTGTCCATGTAGTCGTTCAGACCCTCGATGACCTTTATCGGCGACCACGGGTCGGTGAATATCGCCGTGCCCATCTGTATCGCGGACGCGCCTGCCATCATCATCTCGACTGCGTCCTCCCAGGTGGAGATACCGCCCATGCCGATTATCGGGATCTTCACCGCGTTGTAGCACTGCCATACCATGCGCACTGCAACCGGGAATATCGCCGGGCCGGAAAGTCCGCCGACATTGTTGTGGAGTATCGGGCGCTTGGTGCGGATATCTATGCGCATTCCGAGGAGCGTGTTTATCATCGAAATGCTGTCCGCGCCCTCCGCCTCGACCGCCTTCGCGATCTCGGTGATGTTCGTTACGTTCGGGGTCAGCTTCACGATAAGCGGCTTGCTCGTTGCGGCTCTGACCGCCTTCGTGACGGACGCCGCGCCCTCGCAGGTAACGCCCCATGTCGCGCCGCCAGCCTTGACGTTCGGGCAGGAGATGTTCAGCTCTATCATGTCGACGTTCGTTACGTCAAGCGCTTCCGCAGCCGCGATGTAGTCGTCGATCGTGGCTCCGGCTACGTTCGCAATGATAACGTTGCCCTCCTCCTTGAGGGTCGGGAGGTAGTACTCGATGAAGCCGTGAACGCCGATGTTCTGAAGTCCCACGGAATTCAGTATGCCGGAGGGAGTCTCAGCTATTCTCGGAGGTACGTTTCCCAGCTTCGGCACGATGGTCATTCCCTTGCAGGAGATACCGCCGAGCCTCGACAGCGGGTACAGGTCGGTGAAGCACTCGCCGTTGCCGTAGGTTCCGGAAGCGGCAATTACCGGGTTCGGGAACTCCACCCCAGCGATTTTTACGGAAAGATCAGCCATTGAACTTTACCTCCTTTGCGTCAAATACGGGGCCGTCCTTGCAGACCCTCGCGTAATGCTCCTGACCGTTGCGGACGGTCAGGCAGGAACATACCACGCACGCTCCCACGCCGCAGCCCATTCTCTGCTCCAGCGACACCCTGCAGGGTACGTCGTACTGTGCGCATATCTTCGCGATGGCGTTCAGCATGGGCATGGGGCCGCATGCGCATACGATGTCAGCGCCGGTGTTCTTAAGGGTGCTCTCAAGCGGACCCGTCACCATGCCGTTGTAGCCTACGGAGCCGTCGTCGGTGCATATCGCGGTCGCCGCGCCGTACTTCTCGAACTCATCGGCGAGGATAATGCGGCTGTAGTCGCGGAAGCCCAGAATAGCGGTAGCGCGGTCGCCGAGCTTCTTTGCAAGCCCCAGCATGGGAGGTACTCCGATACCGCCGCCGACCAGTACTACCCTGCGGGCGCTGTCCGGGATCGCGAAGCCGTTTCCGAGCGGGCCGAGTACGTCGAGGTTATCGCCGACGTTCAGGCGGGAGATAGCCTCGGTGCCCTTGCCACGTACCTCGAAAACGAATCTCAGCGTTCCCCTGGAACGGCTGAACTCGCAGATGGATATGGGGCGGCGCAGGGTGAACCCCGGCGCGGAAATGTTGGCAAACTGACCGGCGTGCGCGGCTTTCGCGGCTTCCGGGGCGTAGATGGTGATGGAGAATGTATCCCGCGAGATGCATTTTTTCTCGATTATCGGGTACTTGTCGCAGTAGTAGCTCATGTTAGCTCCTTTCGGTGGTGTCGTTGGTTTCCGGTGCTTCGGAAGGAACCGCGGGTTCCTCCTTCACGACCGCGGTCATGCGGACTGCCGTGCTTTCCTCATGTACCTCCGGTTCGGTCATTTTCTGCATAAGATGGCGGAAAAGGCATATCAGTATCGCGATTATAAGCAGGTCGAGCACAAGCTGTAATGTGAACCAGCCCTCGTCAGCCATCAGCATGTTGTTGTGGGTTATCATCATCATTTCGCTGATGAACATGAGCGCGGGTATCTTGCACAGCGAAGCGCACAGCGCGTACATGTCGTAGAGCTTCTGGGCGTTTCGCTTTGTGACGTTGAAGCCCTTGAGCCTGTGGCTTTTCAGCACGAGGACGATATAAACGGCAAACACCGCGAGCACCGCCGCCGGGAATATCAGCGTCAGCCAGTGCTTCCAGCCGAGGGAGCTGTCCGCCTGCATGAGCTTTTCCAGCGCTTCCTCGCCGATATAGGTTTTCAGCGTGTCGTCGTACACCGTCATGAACATTATCTCAACGGAGCAGATGAACACCGCCAGTCCGACGGAGAAAACATCGGCGATTATGCGGGGTATCTTGTAGGAGTGCTTTACGGGGTACTTGCCTATTTTCATAAATGGTTCCTTTCGCCGGGGGAATTTTCAATTCGGAATCGAATAACGCTCAGAATGAAACTCAGGCAATACCGCCCCGGAGCCAGACGCTGGTAACGGAGCGATATTGCCGTTAGTATTCTCAGATTTTGGTGATGTCCACAAGCTCCACGTCGTTGACTGTCTTGTGCATTTCGAGGCAGTCGAGGAGCGCGTTTGCGGTGTCTATCGCTGTAAGGCACGCGATGGAGCGCTCAACAGCCTTGCGGCGCATCTTTACGCTGTCGCGGGAGGGCTGTCTGCCGGTCTCGGAGGTGGAGATAACGTACTGTATCTTGCCGCTCTCCAGAAGCTGGATAACGTCCGGGTCGCCCTTGCCTATTCTGTAGGCGTGGCTCGCAGCTATCATGTTGCGGTTCAGCACGGAAGCGGTGCCGCTGGTGGCGTATATCTTGAATCCGAGCTGCTCGAAACGGCTTGCTATCTCGATTATCTCGTTCTTGTCGCCGTCCTTTACGGAAATGAGCACACCGCCCTCGTGGTGGAGCTTATAGCCCGCCGCGATAAGTCCCTTGAGCAGAGCCTCGCTGAATGTCTTTGCGATACCGAGGCACTCTCCGGTGGACTTCATCTCCGGGCCGAGCTGGTTGTCAACGTCGTTGAGCTTCTCGAAGCTGAATACCGGCACCTTGACCGCGATGTAGTCGCCGACGGGATACAGACCGCTCTTGTAGCCCATGTCCTTGAGCTTTGCGCCGAGGATTATCTTGGTCGCGATGTCGACCATGTTAACGCCCGTTACCTTGCTGATGTACGGCACGGTTCTGGAGGAACGCGGGTTGACCTCGATAACGAATACCTCGTGGTTGTAAACGACGTACTGGATATTTACCAGACCTACAACGTGCAGTGCCTTTGCGAGCTTCTCGGTGTAGTCGATGATGACGCGCTTGATGTGCTCGGTGAGGGTCTGCGCGGGGTAGATGGAGATGGAGTCGCCGGAGTGGATACCTGCGCGCTCGATGTGCTCCATGATTCCCGGTATGAGGAAGTCCTCGCCGTCGCAGATGGCGTCTACCTCGACCTCGGTGCCCATCATGTACTTATCAATGAGCACGGGGTTCTCCAGCTTGTGGCTGGTGATGATAGTCATGTACTCGGTGACGTCGCTGTCGCAGTGCGCGATTATCATGTTCTGGCCGCCGAGAACGTAGGACGGACGGAGCAGTACCGGGTAGCCAAGCTCGTTCGCAGCCTTGAGCGCTTCCTCGGTGGTGAACACGGTGGTTCCCTTCGGGCGCGGAATGTTGCACTTCTCGAGCAGCTCGTCGAACAGCTCTCTGTCCTCTGCCGCGTCAACGTCAGCCGCGGAAGTACCCAGAATGCGCACGCCCAGCTGTGTCAGGTGCTTTATCAGCTTGATGGCAGTCTGACCGCCGAACTGAACTACAACGCCGTAGGGCTTCTCGGTAGCGATGAGGGCTTCAACGTCCTCCTTGGTCAGCGGGTCGAAGTACAGTCTGTCGCCGGTGTCGAAGTCGGTGGAGACGGTCTCCGGATTGTTGTTGCAGATTATCGCCTCGCAGCCTTCCTCTTTCAGAGTCCATACGCAGTGCACCGAGCAGTAGTCGAACTCGATGCCCTGGCCTATTCTGATAGGGCCGGAACCGAATACTATGACCTTCTTCTTGTCGGTGGGGTGCTGCTCGATGAACTCAGCCGCTTCGTTCTCGCGGTCGAAGGTGTTGTAGAAGTACGGAGTGCTTGCGGAGAACTCAGCCGCGCAGGTATCTACCATCTTGTAGACTGCAAGGCGGCGCTCCTTTATCTTCTGACCGGAAATGCGCTCGATGGTGCTGTCGAGGTAGCAGTACTTCTTCGCCATGTCGTACTTTTCCTGGGTCAGCTCGCCGTCAGCCAGCCACTTCTCGAGCTGTACGAGGTTGTTCAGCTTGCTGATGAACCACTTGTCTATCTTCGTGATATCGTGGATAACATCAACGGAAATGCCGCGCTTGAGCGCTTCGAATACGCAGAAGGAACGGTCGACGTCGATGTCCTCCAGCTTCTTGAGCACTTCCTCGTCGGTAAGCTTTACGAAATCCTCCTTTGTCATGGTGTCCATGCCAAGCTCGATGGAGCGCACCGCCTTCATCATGCCAGCCTCGAAGCTGGGAGCGATAGCCATTATCTCGCCGGTAGCCTTCATCTGGGTGCCGAGGGTCTTTTTCGCGTAAACGAACTTATCGAACGGCCACTTCGGGAACTTTACTACCAGGTAGTCGAGCGCAGGCTCGAAGCACGCGTAGGTCTTGCCTGTTACCTGGTTCACTATCTCGTCGAGGGTATAGCCTACGGCGATTCTTGCCGCTACCTTCGCGATAGGATATCCGGTAGCCTTGGAAGCCAGCGCGGAGGAACGGGAAACTCTCGGGTTTACCTCGATAACGGCGTAGTCGAAGCTGTCGGGCTTGAGCGCGAACTGGCAGTTGCAGCCGCCCTCTACCTTGAGTTCCTGGATTATATTGATAGCCGCGGTACGCAGCATCTGGTATTCCTTATCGGCGAGGGTCACGCAGGGAGCCACAACGATGGAGTCTCCGGTGTGTACGCCGACCGGGTCGAAGTTCTCCATAGAGCAGACTGTAATTACGTTGCCCTTGCTGTCGCGCATTACCTCGAACTCTATCTCCTTCCAGCCGGAGATGCACTTCTCGACCAGAATCTGAGTGATAGGAGAAAGGCGCAGACCGTTCGTTGCTATCTCGTGGAGCTCCTCGGGGGTCTGCGCGATACCGCCGCCGGTGCCGCCCAGCGTGAACGCAGGTCTGACGATAACCGGATAGTGGATAACCTCGGCAAAGTCCATAGCGTCCTCGACGGTCTCAACGACCTTGGAAGGAATGCAGGGCTGACCTATCTTCTCCATCGTGTCCTTGAACGCCTGTCTGTCCTCTGCCTTGTGGATAGTCTCCGGGTTGGAGCCGAGCAGCTTTACGTTATGCTCAGCCAGGAATCCGCACTCCGCAAGCTCCATCGAGAGGGTCAGACCAGTCTGGCCGCCGAGGTTCGAGAGCACGCTGTCCGGCTTCTCTATCTCGATAACTCTCTTTACGACGTCCAGGGTCAGCGGCTCGATGTATATCTTGTCCGCCATGTGCTTGTCCGTCATGATGGTAGCCGGGTTGGAGTTGATAAGGACTACCTCCAGACCCTCCTGCTTGAGCGCGCGGCACGCCTGGGTGCCCGCGTAGTCGAACTCCGCAGCCTGACCGATAACGATAGGGCCGGAGCCTATAACCAGTACTTTCTTGATATCACTTCTTAACGGCATGACTTTTTACCCTCCATCAGCTCAATAAACTCGTCGAACAGGTACGCGGTGTCCTTCGGGCCGCCGCATGCCTCCGGGTGGAACTGCACCGTGAACGCAGGCGCGTTATGATAACGAACGCCCTCGCAGGTGCCGTCGTTGCCGTTAACGTGGCTTACCTCGCCTGCCTCGGCGGGAACGCTGTCGCTTACGACCGCGTAGCCGTGGTTCTGGGAGGTGATGAATGTTCTGTCAAGCGCGAGATCCTTTACAGGCTGATTGCCGCCGCGGTGGCCATATTTCAGCTTCTCAGTCTTGGCGCCGTTTGCCAGCGCAAGGAGCTGATGTCCCAGGCAGATGCCGAACGTGGGTATCTGAGCCGGGATAAGCTCGCGGAGGGTCTGGATAGCTTCGGTGTTGTCGGCGGGGTCGCCGGGGCCGTTCGAGAGCATTATGCCGTCGGGGTTCAGCGCCTTTATCTCGTCCGCGGTGGAGTTCCACGGCATGACTGTTACGTTGCAGCCGCGCTTTACAAGCTCCCGGCGGATATTGAACTTGTAGCCGTAGTCCATCAGCACAACGTTGAACTTTGCGTTCTCAGCCGGGTAGTACTCCTTCGCCTTTACGCTTACCTTCGGAACTACCTTTCCGACATTATACGAGCGTATCTGCGCGAGAAGCGCTTCCTTGTCGAAATCGCCGTGGACTATCGCACCGTTCATTACGCCGCTCTCGCGGATTATCTTGGTGAGGTGGCGGGTGTCGATGTCGTAGATACCGATGATGTTGTACTTCTTGAGGTAGCTGTCAAGGTCGCCCTCGCAGCGGAAGTTCGACGGATCCTCGCACTGCTCTCTTACGATGTAGCCGCTGACAACGCTCCCGTTGGACTCGGGGTCGGCGGAGTTAACGCCGTAGTTGCCGATGAGCGGGAAGGTCTGGGTGACGATCTGTCCGCAGTAGCTCGGGTCGGTGAGGGTCTCCTGATAGCCCACCATCGCGGTGGTGAACACTATCTCGCCCACAACGGAGCCGTCCGCGCCGAACGCCCTGCCCTCGAACTCTGTGCCGTCCGCGAGAATGAGCGTCGCTTTCTTTTTGTTCTCGAATATCATTTCTTCTCCTCCATGCGCTTGCGCGTACATGTAATTAATTTTATATCTGATATGTTACACGGGACGATGAATTTAAATTCGGAATTCGGAATGCGGAATTCGGAATTTCGGTCGCCGCTGCCGCGGCGGTTATCCGATTGTATCAAATTTTAATACCGTCCTGCGAAGCAGGACACCATAATTCCGAATTCATAATTCCGAATTCCGAATTTATTATTTCGCTGTTTCAGCAAACCTTCCGGATCACTTATTAATTACGATCTTCCCCACTATCCCCATGATCTCGTCTCTCATGCGGATAGCTTCGCGGCGTGCTGCCTCTGCGTAGTCGTGCTCGTCGCACTTTTCCTTCTGGTAGGCGCACATGATGCCTCTGGAGCTGTTGACGATACCGCCGAGGCCGTTCTTATCGAATGCGCCTGCGATGTCCTTCGCGCCTGCGCCCTGAGCGCCGTAGCCCGGGATAAGGAAGAATGTGGTCGGAAGCACGTCGCGGAGGTATCTGAGCTGCTCGGGGTATGTAGCGCCGACTACCGCGCCTACGCCGGAGTAGCCGTAAACGCCGGGGAGATCCTCGCCCCACTTCTCGCACATGTGGCCCATGGTCTCGTAGATGGTCATGCCGTCTATCTTCTTGTCCTGGAGCTCGCCGGAGCTGGGGTTGGATGTCTTTACGAGCACGAAAATACCCTTGTCGTTGTCGCGGCAGGTAGCGAGAAGCGGCTTTATGCCGTCGCTGCCGAGGTAGCCGTTTACAGTCAGCGCGTCGCCGAGGAACGGCTCGTAGGTCTGGCTGCCTACCTGTACTTTGCCCAGATGAGCCGCCGCGTATGCCTCCATCGTGGTGCCGATGTCGTTGCGCTTGCCGTCGGTGATGACGTACATGCCCTTGCTGCGCGCGTACTCCTGGGTCTTGTAGAGAGCCTTGACGCCCGCCGGTCCGTACATCTCATAATAAGCCGCCTGCGGCTTCACTGCGGGGACGATATCGTACAGCGCGTCGATAAGCCCCTTGTTGAATTCCAGCAGAGCCTTCGCAGCGCCCTTGAGGGTCTCGCCGTACTTCTCGAAGCACTTCTCCTTGATGTACTCCGGAACGTATGCGAGCTTGGGGTCGAGCCCTGCAACGGAGGGGTTCTGGGTCTTTTCGATCTTTTCGATGAGTCTGTCGAGTGACATGTGTTTCTTCCTTTCTATCTCAGTCTATGCCGTCGGTATAAACTATTTTTCCGTCCAGTACTGTATATTTTACCCTGCCCTTGAGGGTCATGCCCTTGAAGCAGGTGTTCTTCGACTTCGAGTGAAGCTTCGCCGGGTCGACTACCCACTCCTCGTTCGGGTCGAAAATGCATATATCCGCGATATCGCCGGGTCTCAGGGAGCCGCCGGGTATCGAGAGTATCCGCCTCGGGTTCACGCACATCAGCGTTACTATGCGCTGGAGCGATATCTTCCCGGTGTGGTACAGCGCGGTCAGCGTCGCCGCAAGGGAGGTCTCCAGGCCGACAACGCCGTTCGGAGCCTTCTCGAAATCCGCCTTATCCTCCGGCGCGTGGGGCGCGTGGTCGGTGATTATGCAGTCGATGGTGCCGTCTATCACGCCCTCTGTTATCGCCTGGACGTCAGCCGCCGTGCGCAGCGGAGGGTTCATTCTGTAGTCCGCGTCACGGCTTCTCAGAAGCTCGTCGGTCAGCATGAAGTAATGCGGAGCAGTCTCGCATGTCACCATCGTGCCGAATCTCGCCGCCGTGCGTATGTTCTGCATGCTCTGCGCGGTGGAAACGTGCGCGATGTGTATCGGTACCTCGAGGTCAGCCGCGAGGGTTATCTCGCGCTCGGTGATGATGTCCTCGCTGAGCCTGTGTATGCCCTTCACGCCGAGTTCCTCAGATACCTCGCCGTAGTTCATTATGCCGCCGTTCACGATGTCGAGATCCTCGCAGTGGGAGATGACCTTCATTCCCGCGTAGTGAGCCTTCACCATCGCCTCAGCCATTATGCGGGCGTTCTTTACGGGTCTGCCGTCGTCGGAGACCGCTACGCAGCCCGCCTTGTGCAGCTCCTCAAAGTCGCACATCTCGACGCCGCCCAGCCCCTTTGTAATGCTTCCGACCGGGTAAACGCGCGTCCTGGCGTTCTTCGCCTTTTCAAGAATGTAGTGCACCGTCTCGGCGCTGTCGATGGTCGGGTTGGTGTTCGGCATGCACGCTACCGCTGTGACTCCGCCTGCCGCCGCCGCATTTCCGCCGGTGATGATATCCTCCTTGTGGGTCTGGCCGGGGTCGCGGAAATGCACGTGCATATCGCATATTCCCGGGATCACCGTCAGCCCGGCGCAGTCCACCGTCTGGGCCTCCGGCGCGGAGATGTCCTCCCCGACCTCGCGTATCAGGTTATCGTGGATAAGGATATCCGCCTTTCCCTCGAATCCGTTGGCGCTGTCTACCACATAGCCGTTTTTCAATAATAAGTCCATTCTGCCCTCCTTGTGTTTTCTTTATGATCCAGATTCCCGTTATTCCGCGGGACATTGAGTGTATATCACAACTTTATCGCAGCCGTCAAGCTCCTTCACGAGCACCTTGACCGTCTCCTCCCGGGAGGTCGGCAGGTTCTTCCCGATGTAGTCAGCGCGTATCGGAAGCTCCCTGTGCCCCCTGTCCACCAGCGCTGCGAGCTGTATCAGCATGGGGCGTCCCCGGGACATTATGCCGTCTATCGCCGCTCTCGCGGTGCGCCCGGTGAAGATAACGTCGTCGACTATCACGACGCGCTTGTCGGTGATGTCGAACGGTATCTCGCTGTTGTCCGGGCAGCCTCCCCGGGGCTTGTCGTCCCGGAACGGCGTGATATCCAGCAGGCCAACCGGTATCTCGCCGCCGTCTATCTCGGCGATACGCGCAGCTATGCGCTTCGCGAGAACCGCCCCGCGCGAAAAAAGCCCGATAAGACAAAGACCATCAGTGCCCTTATTGCGTTCGATCATCTCAAACGAAATACGGGTGACTGCCCTCGCCATCGAGCTTTCGTCCATTATTTCAGCTTTCTGCACAAGCCCGTCTACGGTACACACGGATATCACTACCTTTCTGCCAGAATGAAAAAGCCCGCCGCATATACGGCAGGCTGTAATGAACGTGTACAAAATGCACTGACCCCTTAACGGTACAGTACTCCCTATACGAACTCGCACAACCTTGCCGGCATCACGGTGCCGCCTTAAAAGCCATAGAATTCTGCTTACGATATACGGAGCCTCCGCTCCATCGTTACTAGTTATTATATACTACTTCGCGCGATTTGTCAATAGGATTTTTCCGCCGGCGGAGGTAAATTTAATTCCCCGCATATATTGAAATATTGTGCAATTTGTGATATACTTTGAATCAGAACGGCACGGCGGCACGCGCCGTTCAAGGAGGTAATCGTATGGATCTTCAGACAATGATAGACGAAGCGCGGCATATAGTATTCTTCGGCGGCGCCGGAGTTTCCACCGAAAGCGGCATACCGGACTTCCGCTCGCAGGACGGGCTTTACAGCATGAAATACAAGTACCCGCCGGAGCAGATAATCTCCCACAGCTTTTTCATGGCTGACCCTGAGGAGTTCTACCGGTTCTACCGCGACCGCATGATATACCCAGCGGCGAAGCCGAACGCGGCTCATCTCAAACTCGCGGAGCTGGAGCGCGCCGGGAAGCTCTCCGCAGTAGTGACCCAGAACATCGACGGACTGCACTCCGACGCGGGCAGCAGGAACGTCATCGAGCTGCACGGCTCGGTGCGCCGCAATCACTGCATGAAGTGCGGGAAGTCCTACGGGCTGGATTTCATCACCTCCGCCGACGGAGTTCCGCGCTGTTCCTGCGGCGGTATCGTCAAGCCCGACGTAGTGCTCTACGAAGAGCCGCTCAACGAATCCGACATCAACGCGGCGATAAACGCGATATCCGACGCCGACATGCTGATAATCGGCGGCACCTCCCTCGCAGTCCAGCCGGCGGCGGGGCTTATCCGGTTCTTCAACGGCAGGCGGCTGGCGGTGATAAACAAGTTGCCGACCTCCGCGGACGACGAAGCCGACATCGTGATAAACGGCAGCATCGGCGAGACCCTCGGCTCGATAACAGTAAACTCATAAGGAGCGTACATGGAGATAAAGACCGTCACCTACCAGTGCCCGAACTGCAGCGCGGCGCTGGAGTACAACAACGCCCTCGGGAAGTTCAAGTGCCTGTTCTGCGACAGCGAATTCACCGAGGAGGACATTAAGAAGCGGTTCGCCGACAACGAGGGCTTCGAGCTTTCGCAGGAGAACCTCGAAGCCGAACAGGAAGCCGCTCAGGACGAATCCAACCGGCAGGCGGAGGAATTCGCGGGAGCCTCCGCGCTCTACACCTGCCCGAACTGCGGCGCCGGGGTCATCTGCGACAGCCTGACCGCCTCGACGCGCTGTCACTTCTGCCACACTCCGGTCATACTGACCGGGCGGCTCTCCGGCGAGTTCAGACCCAACCTGATAATTCCCTTCACCAGGACCCGCGAGCAGGCGGAGACCGCGTTTAAAGAGTACTGCAAGGGGAAGTTCCTGCTTCCGAAGGGGTTCGCCAGCGAAGCCCAGATACAGAACATCACCCCGCTGTACGTCCCCTACTGGCTGAAAAGCGGCACGGTGGACGCATTCATGGAAGCGGAGGGTCACAAGGTGCATTCCTGGCGGGTCGGCGACACGCGGTTCACCAACACCAAGATATTCAACGTCACCCGCCGCGCGGATATGACGTTCATAAGGGTCCCCTGCGACGGCTCGAAGCGTATCGACGACAGCCTGATGGAAAGCATAGAGCCGTTCGACTACGCGGGCATAAAGCCGTTTTCGATGAGCTACCTCTCCGGCTGCGGAGCTGAAAAGTACGACGTAACCGCCCAGGATGCCGCGCCGGTCATCGACAAGCGCATTTCGGACGCTGCGGCCGATCTCCTCCGCTCGGATATGAACGGCTACAGCACCATCGCGGAGAAGCGCCGGAATATCAGCTTCACAAAGCAGCAGACGGTTTACGGACTGCTTCCGGTGTGGTTCCTCAACTATACATACAAGGGCAGGGATTACCCGTTCGTGATGAACGGTCAGACCGGCTGCAATTTCGGGATACTCCCGGTGAGCGGGCTGAAAAAATTCCTGTTCGGCGCGGGGCTGTTCATCGTGCTCGGCGTGCTGCTGGGTCTGTTAGGGGGTGCGCTTTTTGCTTAAGCTTATCAAAAGAATGCTCCCCGTGCTCGTCTGCGCTGTGATCTTCGTCATGTCCGGGGCGCTCGGCGCGGAGTGCTCCGCCGAGGAGGACTACGGCTATTTCGGCGCGCTGGAGGATCACCAGGACGCCCTCAGCGACGAGCAGGCGCAGGAGCTTCTCGATATCCTGGACAGCACCGCCCGGGAGATACACGCGAATGTCGGGGTTATCCTCGGAAACGCGAGCCTTGACGGGCTTTCGGAGCGCTCCTACGCCAAGGAGTTCCACAACCGCTGCTTTGGCGAGTACAGCGATTCCATCGTGCTGATGCTGGTGCAGGCGGGAAGCGGAAAGGTCGACCAGATATACTGCACCGACCGCGCCTACGACATGTACCAGCCCAGGATAGACAGCATATTCGACGCGGTGTACGACGGTCTGGACAGCTCCGGCGGCGACAACTACTACGCGGCGGTCACGAGCTACTGCGCGTACCTGCGGTCGCACGATTCCGTCCCGCCGAAGGTGGATATCAACATCGGGCATGTCGGCGGCGTGATCGTCGCGCTGATAATCGCGGTATGCGTGGCGAATTCCCAGGCGGCAAAGTACAAAAAGCGCGCCCCGGTGTCCGCGCGAAGGTACATGGACGGCAGCCTGACGAGGTTCACACAGCGCGGAGACGTATTCGTGCGTGAATACACGACGTCCCACCGGATAAGCAGCAGCTCCTCCGGCGGAAGCCGCCACAGCGGAGGCGGAGGTCACCGCAGCGGCGGAGGCGGCGGAAGGCGCAGATAAAACAAAGCACCCCTGCATGCCCGTGAGCCGCAGGGGTACTGTTATTTCATTTTTTTGGCGCTGTCAAGAAGGATCAGTATCGGCATGAAAAGTATATAAAGCAGTGTCATAAGTCTATCGCCCCTTTCTGACCTTATTATAGCACGTTCGTTCAGAAAAGCTGCGCCGTTTTTGATACAGTTTCCGTAAATTATCCAGGAGGTCAAAATGCCTGCAAATAAACCTAAGTTCAAGATATCCTACAACTGCCCCGTGGTGCTGACCTACGCGGCGGTATGCCTCGTGCTGGTGGCGGTGAACGCGCTCACCGGAGGCTGGCTCAACAAGTACGTCATGGTGTGCTACGGGCACCCTTCCCTGCTCGACCCCATGACCTACGTGCGCTGCATTACATACTTCTTCGGGCACTCCGGCTGGGAGCACTACGCTAGCAACATGCTGCTCATGCTCCTTGTTGGCCCCGTGGTCGAGGAAAAGTACGGCAGCGGGAACCTCGCATTCATGATACTCGTGACCGGTATCGCGACCGGAATCATCAACTGCATCTTCTTCGACACCGGCGTCATCGGCGCAAGCGGCATCGTATTCATGATGATAATTCTCAGCGCCTTCACCAACGTAAAGAAGGGCGAGATACCGCTCTCGCTGCTGCTTGTCGCCGCTATCTACCTCGGCCGCGAGATAGTCAGCGCCTTCACACCTGACACCGTTTCACAGTTCGGGCACATTATGGGCGGACTGTTCGGGCTGTTCTGGGGGATCTATTACTACAAGACAAAATTCAGCCGGCAATACTGAATTTAATTCGGAATGATGGATGTACAATATAAGTGCAACACATCAAAAAAAGAGTGA
>CAMELR010000013.1 GCA_945923775.1 uncultured Clostridia bacterium
ACCTATGACCCTCTGCTTGTAAGGCAGATGCTCTCCCAGCTGAGCTAAACTTCCACATTTAGAAATCGCTTTTCGTTTTCGTTTCTTTTGTATCTCTCGTCAAGCGACTTCTATATTATACACGCAAAAAGCAATTTTGTCAAGCGTTTTTCAAAACTTTTTTTTAATTTTTTTGTTCTTTGAGCAAGTTGCTTATTTCGGCTGTTGAAAACTTATACTTCTTATTGCAAAAGTGACAACAAACTTCCGTTTCTTCGCCCTCGTCCACCAGTTTCTGGAGTTCTTTCTTGCCCAGGCTGATCAGAATTTGCTCAGTTCTTTCACGGGAACAGTCACAATAGTACACAGCTTCCCACTGATCAAGTATCTCACCGCCGAGACCCTCAAGAGCCGAAACAGCAAGTTCCTCCGGCTTGAGCCCCTTCTCCAGCATTCCCGTAATCGACTCCATATGCTGCAAATTGTCCTCAATGACCTTAACAGAGCTGTCCAGAACCGGGGGCACAAGCTGAAGCATATACCCGCCCGCAGCTTTTATAGTAGCGTCCTCATTGAACACTATGCCAAGGGCGCAGACCGTAGGGATCTGCTCACTCACTGTATAGTATGCCGTGATATCCTCGGCAATATTCCCCGAAACCAGCGGGATCTGCCCGACATACGGTTCTTTCAGCCCCATATCCTTGACTACGGTAAGATTTCCGTCGCGGCCAACGCAGGCGGCAACATCGAGTCCTCCGTCGCTTCTGAGTGGGACAACAGCCTTGGCATTGCCGACGCAGCATTTAACATTCCCGCGGTAGTCCGCAACGACCGTAAGCGTACCGCAGGGACCGCCGCCATTAACGCGCAGAGTAAGGGTATCCCCCTCGTTCTTGAGCAGCGCGCCCATGATAGCGCCCGCGGTGCACATTCTGCCAAGTGCGGCGGTCACTACCGGAGTAGGCTGGTGCAGGCGTTCGATCTCCCTGACGATATCGGTTGTATCAATTGCGGAACATAATACACTTCCGTCCTCCGAAAGCGCTCTTACTAACTTTCCCATGTTGTATCTCCATTATATGAACTATGCTGATGAAATGTTACTTTTTTCTTGCGCAGAACATTAGCTTGTCGCTCTGTGCGCCGGGTTCACTGTCGGTGAGGTATTCCCTGACCTCCAGGATCTCAAACCCGCTCTCCGAAAGGAGTTTCTCCACCTGTTCAGAAGGCATGGTAATCTCGCGGAAATTCTCCTCCATGCGCTCGTAAAGACCGTCCCCCGCTTCCGCGAAGATGTTCAGCGAAATATCCACGCCGTTGTCCACCGGGCTGAATTCATTCTGCCACACGCAGTAAACGTCGTCAAGGTCGTAAACGAACACATTATCCGCCAGCACCTTTTCGTGCTTATATATAGTATTGAAGTCAAACAGCAGCAGACCTCCCCTGCGGAGATTGAGCGCCGCCGCCCTGAAGAACTTCGCGATATCCGCAGCAGAGCTGAGATGATTAACGCTGTCGAGGGTAGAAACGATGATATCCGCCTCGCCGTAAAGGTCAAGCTCCGTCATATCCTGGCAGATGTACTGCACCCCGTCGTGCGGCTTGTTCATAGCTTCCGAGAGCATATCCGTGGAAGACTCCGCGCCGATCACATCGTAGCCAAGCCCCGCCAGACGCGCCGTCAGATTTCCGGTGCCGCAGCCTGCGTCCGCCAGGAAATTCCCGTCACCGTCGCGGAACTTTCTGATTTTGCCGTCGTAATATTCCGCAATCTGGTCGTACGGGACATTCAGCGTGAGCTTGTCGTAGACCTGCGCGAAAACGCCGTAACCCGCCATCACTTATCTTCCTTCATGCGGTCGAAAACGATCTGATAACCGCCCGCCGCCTGGTAGTTCAGGGTCTTGTTGACTCTGGAAATCGTAGCGGTGCTTGCGCCGGTTTTCTTTACTATATCATTATATACACAGTTGTCGGTAAGGAGCTTCGCAACGTGCAGGCGCTGAGAAATAGCCTTCAGCTCCTGCGGCGTGCAGAGATCCTCGAAGAATGCGTAGCACTCGTCCTCAGTCTTGAGCGAAAGAATCGCCTTGAACAGATAGTCCATATTTTCATCTTTTTTCATAGTATACCTCCATTAAGGCATTCCAGCGGCGAACCACCGGATAGTTTATCAACATTTTACCATATCAAAGCACAAAAGTCAAGACTTTTGACCCCTAAAGCGAAAAAATTCCTCATAATAACCATCAAATCTTGACAAACGTCAGACAATGCGTTAGAATTATAAAAAAATGTAAAGGAGAAACACTCATGAATATAATCTGGAACGCCGACAAATACGCGTCGGATTTCTCATTTGTGTATAAATACGGAGAAGATGTGCTGAGACTTCTCGACCTCCCCGCCGGGGCCTCCGTGCTGGCTCTCGGCTGCGGCAGCGGAGCACTCTCAAAGGCTCTCGCTGAGAGGGGCTACCGCGTAACTGCGGCGGACGCCTCCCCGGAGCAGCTCAGAAAAGCGCGCGAGCTGAACCCCGGCATTGAATACATACAGGCGGACGCGACAAACTTCACGCTTCCCAAGCCGGTGGACGGCGTATTTTCAAATGCGGTGTTCCACTGGATAGACAGCGAAAAGCAGGCGGATATGCTCTCCTGCATATACCGGGCATTGAAACCAGGCGGACAGCTCGTTTTCGAAATGGGCGGAAAAGGAAACAACCAGCTCATACACGCAGCTCTCACCGAGAAATTCACCGAGCGCGGACTTACTTATAATATAGGGAAATACTTCGCAAGCATAGGCGAGTACGCCCAGAAACTGGAGACCGCAGGCTTCAAGGTAGTCTACGCGACCCTGTTCGACCGTCCCACGGAGCTTCACGGAGAGCACGGAGCCGCAGACTGGATAGACATGTTTGCCGGAAACGCATTCGAAGGTATGAGCAGCAAGCTGAAACGCGAAATTGAGCTTGCCGCGGAAGAGAGACTCCGCCCGGCGCTTTACCGCAGCGGAAAGTGGTACGCAGATTACGTGCGCCTGAGAATGAAAGCCGTAAAGCCGCTCTGATTATGAAAAATCAAAAACCACTCATAAGTGCAGAAACAGTCTGCCGAAAACTATAATTTAGCGGTTACATGTTAACTACCGCGTCAGCTATTGGTTTTCGCTTCCTTTTGCTTACAAAAGGAAGTGGGAGCGTGAGGGCAAAGCCCTCACACTTCGCGCGCCAGCGCGAATACTCCGCACGGAGTGCGGCTACTCTGCGCGCCGGCGCGCAGTTAAACGTAAAAAGAGCGCTAAAGGGGTGTGGGGGAAAACAAGAGTTTTCCCCCACAATCAACACATTGTCTTTGTTGAGCCTATCCTCCGAAACAGTCCGGTGGACTGTTTCGGAAGCACACTACGCCTCTGAACAAGCATTTTCACCAACATGTCAAACTGCACCCGCCCATAAAATCGGGTAAAAACTTCCGTATAAAAATAAAAAACCGTCCAATGGACGGTTTTTTATTTGGTGCGGGTGACGGGACTTGAACCCGTATGTCATACAACACACGCACCTCAAACGTGCCTGTCTGCCAGTTCCAGCACACCCGCATATATACCCGCTGAGATTTCCGAACCCTCCAGAAACCCTGATCTCTCAGTGAGTTTCTTTCTTTTGAGTTCCTGTCTCTCAACGACTATGTTATTATATCACAGGCAAGCCGATTTGTCAATAGCTTTTTCAAAAAAACTCAAATTTTTTCGAATATTTTTTTACCCCGGCTATTTAATGGGATACTTGTCCGGAAATTCCAGCCGGATACCATTCTCCCTTGCCCTGCGATAAAGCGCGGACAACCGGCACAGTACCGCGTTTTCCTCGTATATCAGCGCGTCGATGGAAGGCTCGTCGCTCACGTTGTCGTAGTTTGTGCGGATACTGTCCAGCCTGTCCTTTAAATCGTCGTATTCTCGTTTAAATGCCCTTGCGCGGCTCTCCTCCGCTGTGTCGCGGCGTTTCAGCAGACCTTTCATAGCGGCTCCTTTCGGCTCGTTAAGGCTCGTTACCGTGTTCTGCTGAATTATATTCTCCCCGCCCGGGATTTATGCCGCTGTATCCCCGCTCTGAGAACCCTCCGGGCGAACTGCGTTCACAGTGTACCCCGCCTCGCCGAGAAGGTCGATTATCGACGGCTCCGCATAAAAATGCATGGTCCCCACAAATACGAACGCGAGATCTCCGTTCTGGAGCGCGTTTATAACGAACTCCGCCATTCCCCGCTGACGGTCGGCGTACATCATATTATAATAAGTCTGCCAGTCGTCCGGGTCCGTGACCTCCTCCGGGTCGTAGACCTCCAGCCCGCGGAAATACTCGTCGTCGAAGCTGCTCCACGCGCTGTAAAGCTCCATCGTGGACTCCGCCTGCTGCCGGAACTTCTCATCATCGGAGCATTCGCCGAGCAGCTCAAGCTGAACGCTCATCGGAATGCTGCCCATCATCTTGTACTGAGCAGCAGCCCCCTCGACCTCACGTATCTCCTTGCGCTCCCTGTGAGCCATCTCCAGAAACGTGGTTTCCGTGCCGTACTGCGTCTGAAGCCCGGTCCTATCCAGCACCGCCGAGCCGAAAACAGACGTCCAGTAAAACGGCTTCATGTACTCAAGCGACTCATTATATATCCCGAGGCTTCTGAAATACTCCACAACCCCGTCATGCTCCGGAATGACCTCCGCCGCAGTAGTCCCGTCGAGCCTGAGATACCCCGCGCACTCGGAAACAAGCCTGCTGTCTCCGCTGAAAGCAACGGTGTCAAGCTCCGGCGCAACGTAGGTGCTGTTGCGGTACGCCTCCGTCACATACTCCGGATATACCGCGTCCTCAGTACCAGCATGCATGCTCCCAAGCAGGAACACCTGCGCGCCGGCCTGTTCGTCCTCCACCACCCAGAACGGCGGCGTGACCGCCCCCTCCTCGGCGGCGGGGGTGAGATCCACCTCCAGTGGAGAATTAGGCTCCCGGCTCCCGCCGGAGCACGCGGAAGCAAGCAGAATCCCCGCCGCGCACAGAATCGCCGCGGCAGTCCTGAAAAGTCTCATGGCGCTTCCCTCAGTTCGAAAGGCGGCAGAGACAGTCCTCGCACGCCTGAGCCTCGTCGGCGTATTCGCTGACTTCCATGCGGTCGCCGTCCTCGCAGTAGTACACCAGCCACTTGCCGTCCTCGTTTATGAGGCATATCCTCTGATCCTCGTCGTCGCCGCTGCCGCAGATGTTGTAGTAGTAATGCGGAATATCCAGCTCAAAGAGCTTTGTTTGCAGATCCTGTACTGTCATAGTTCCTCCCTGTTGTCGTGTTTGTCAAAACAGCCTGCCGCTTATCTCGAACGCAGGCCCCTTCTGCCACAGGAATGTGGAAAGAAGTATCTCGAAGCCCTCGCCCGGGCCGCACATGTAATCCGCCGGGTGTCCCTTCGGCAGACCGAAGCCCGCCAGCAGATTAGTTATAACTCCGCCGTGCGTTACCATTGCCGCGCGGGTTATCTCCTTCTTCATCATGTCGCGGAAGATGATGTCAAGCCCGCTTATGCAGCGCAGCGAGAAATCCCCGAACTTCTCTCCCTCGGGAGGACATGCCTCCGGACCTCCCTTGAGCCACGCAGTGTATTCCGGAAGGTTCTCAAGCTCCTTCTGGGTCTTTCCCTCGAACTGCCCGAAATCCATCTCGGCGATCTCGTCCACCTTGGAAAGCTGGATATCCGGGTAGATGATCTGCGCAGTCTCAACGCAGCGCTTGAGCGGAGAGGTGTACACCTTCTCAACATAGGGGTATACACCCGCCTTAACGAGCTGCTGGATCTGCTTCTCGCCCTGGGGGCAGAGCGCGAGATCCGTCTGACCGATGTACTTTCCGTCGAGATTTCCCTCTGTGATTCCGTGGCGTATCAGATACAGATAGTAGTTTTTCATAGTTTTATTACCTTTCGTATTATAGAATGCTTTTTAACATGACTTGTGTTGACCCAGAGTTTCGGTCACAATATACAGCGTCTTAACCGCAGACAAATGTCGAAACCCGCCGGAAAGCGCATAACTGTTATAGATAATGCCCTATGGTGCTGTCGCATTTTTGTGAAATATGACACTTTACAAATCGGAATATCCAGTTTATAATATACAATATGGTATTATAGATAAAATAAAGTAACCATGGGGAAAATAACACTAAGGAGAAAATGTATGAATAAAGACTTCCCCCGTATCATGACGCTTCTGCGTAAAGAACGGGGTCTTAGCCAGAAACAGGCGGCTGCCGACCTTGACGTCACCCAGGCGCTGCTGTCGCACTACGAAAACGGCAAGCGCGAATGCGGACTTGACTTCCTGGTGCGTGCCGCTGACTATTATAAGGTATCAGTAGATTATCTGCTCGGCCGCTCGCCCATGAGCAGCGGGGCTTCCATTTCAGAGCAGGAGCTTCCAGAGAGCACCGACGCCGAGAAATACGAGGGCACGCCCTCCGGCCTGTCGGTATTCTTCCAGAAGAAGCTGCTGACGAACTCCATCGAGATACTGTTCTCACTGCTTATCAAAGCGAAGAACGCGGAGCTTTCAAAAGCTGTGTACTCCTACATGTCGCTTGCGGTCTACCGCTGCTTCAGAATGGTACACAGCGCGGGGAGAGCGAACGACGAGCATGTGTTCAGCGTACCCGAGGAGAAGGTCGCAGGGCTTACCAGCGCGGCACTCGCCATCGAGGATATCCACGCGAGAACAGCGGGAACCTCCGGCGGCTCCGAGGACGATAAGATAACCACAGCGCGGCTGGAGCAGGAATACACCAAGCAGGCTGCGGCGCTGCTGTCGATAGTGAATACCTCCGAAAAGACCTTGAACAAACTCATGTGAGCCTTATTTCATACATACGCTGACAGCCTCCGGGCTGTCAGTTTTGGTTATAGGAGGATCCGGTCTGAATTTACGCAGACCGGATTTTTCGTCTGCGGTTTCAGAGCCGCTCTTACTTGTCAGCATTATCAGCCTTTTCAGCGCCGTCCTCAGGATTTCCACCCCTTCCGGTTCGCCGCCTTATGAACAGCTTCACTGCCTGAGCCGCAGTCTTGAAGTTGATAGCGCACAGGATAATAAAGAGAATGCAGTCGAGGACGTTGAGCAGCAGACCCTCGTCGAGGGTCATAATGCACACCGACATGGTGGATATGAGCATAATGTTGATCGCCATTTTGAGGTAGTCAACGTTGACGGTTAGGAACTGCCGCGTATCAATAGCGCGAATGATGTACACCAGGAGGTAGCACGCCAGCGTAGCCACAGCCGCTCCGATAACGCCGAGCGGTGAGTTGAGCAGAACCAGGTTCAGCCCGATGTTGACAGCCGCTCCGATAATGCTTGTAACAAGGGAGTGCGAGGTCTTGTTCTTCGCCTCGTAGATGGAGCTGAGGAAGTTGTTGAAGCTCTGGAACACCACCGCCAGCACAAGGAACGGAACGTACATATACGCCATCTCAAATTCCTTGCTGCCGAAGAACGGCATGATTATCGGGCGCAGAACCAGCAGGATACCCGCCGCGGTGATGTACATAACGGTCTGCATCATGCTGAACACGTTGGAATAGAACTCGCTGACCTTTCGGGAGTTCCGCTCGGTTATCGCGGACATATGCCAAGCCTGCGAGAATATCCCGACCACCAGAGCGGCGAGGTTCGGGAACTTATACGCGAAGGAGTAAACGCCGTTTGCGGCGCTCCCGTGGATAGCCGTGACCATGAAGGTATCGGAAACGTTGATTATCCACCACATGACTGCGGTAGGCATTAGCGGTACGCTGTACTGTATCATGCCCTTTGCAAGCTCGCGGTCGTTGCCGAGGGGTCTGTACTGCTTGAGCAGCCCGGCTCTCCAGGTCAGGAATACGATGGAGATAAGATCGCCGAGGGAAATGGAAAGCACGTAACCCACAACTCCCAGATGGAGCACACCGAGGAGCAGGATATTCAGCAGGATAACCACCAGGGTGGTCAGGGTGCCGTCGATGGCGTACAGCCCGACTCTTCCCCGCGCCCGCACATAGATGGCGCATATTCCCTTGATGCTTCCCGTTGCGACGTACATATAAATGAGCCACTGGTATCCGCTGAGCATGTCTATCATTCCGACCAGCGGAACGAACGCCGCGAATATCACCAGCCCGACCAGAGCTACGTTTATACCTATCGAGAGGACGTGGTTCTTCTTTCTGATGGTATCGTCCAGGGCATAGCGAAGCACACCCTCGTTTATCGAGAGCGTCACCACCGATATCAGCAGTGCCGAGGCGTTTATAATGTTGTTGACATCGCCGAATCCGTCCGCGCCGAGCCAGCTCGTATAAAAACGAAGCATGACATACACGAGGAACTTCGAGCCAAACTGCCCCAGCGCCAGAACAAAGGTGTTGCTTGCCAGCTTCTGGTACTTATTCATGTAGACATTCTTTCATTGTAGATTTATTCGTCGTCCTGGGAGCTGCGGAGTTCCCTGAAGAACTCGGTGAGCACCCCGCCGCACTGTTCCATAAGAATGCGGCTGCGAACGAACGGAATATGCGTGAACCGCTCCTCAAAGAGGTTCACAACGGAGGAGCACGCGCCGTTCTTATCATCGAACGCGCCGTAAACCAGCCGTTTCAGCCGGGAGTTCATCACAGCCCCGGCGCACATAGGGCATGGCTCCAGCGTAACGTAGAGCGTGCAGCCCGTGAGCCTCCAGCTTCCGAGACGCTTTGCCGCCTGCTCTATCGCCAGTATCTCCGCGTGAGCCGTGGGCGACTGCAAATGCTCCCGGAGGTTCCAGCCCTCGCCGATGATGTTCCCGTCAGGGTCGACGACTATTGCCCCGACCGGTATCTCTCCAAGCTCCGCGGCGCGCCGGGCGCGCTCCAGAGCCTGGGTCATATATTCCTCGTCAAGGGTCATGCTATATCCGCCTGAAGGACTGCACCAGCATTGTAAGCAGCAGCCAGACTATATTATATCCTGCTATCCAGAAGCCGTTCAGCAGAGAATAGTTCCGGAAAATCGCAAAGATGAACACAAGCAGAACGCCCAGCGCAATGCCGAATATCTCCATTATGCAGCCGAGCCTGATACGCTCGCTGAGCGCCTTCGCGCCGTTTATCGCGGAAGCGAGGGAGGAGAACGTACCGTCGCAGGATACTGCGGCGCTTCCCTTTCCGGCGTACTTGGTGTGCTCGTCGAAGGTATCGTGAGCCTCCGCCGGGAGGATACGCACGTTATCCGTGTAGATGTCGAACAGCTCGGAGATAACGCCCTCGGTGAGCGCGCCGTCAACGGTCTTGACGACAAGGCTGACGTCGTTGCGTGCGAGCTTCTGTACCTGGTGCTTCACCTGCGGATTTGCGGTGAGCGTAACGAAGAACAGCATGCAGACCTCTCCGGCGACCGCAAGGTAAATGACCTCGTCGTTTTTCTTGTTGAGCGCGGTCTCTTTCTTGCTGTCGGGGACGGTGATGCCGTGGGACTTCATATGATCCCTGCTGCCGAGCAGGACGCGCCTGCTGCCTATCCAGCCGGAAACTCCCAGTCCGCTCTCATAAACACAGTTGGAAACCTTCTTGAGCAGGGCGGGCTTGTAGTTGAGCATGTTGAACAGCGGGTCAGCGAGTATGCTGTCGGAGCTTACCGCAAGGCTTGCGGCGTAGATGATCGCCTCATCGATGGTAACGCGCTGAGAGCCGTTCTTGCCGTTCTTGTTGTAGTCCCAGATGTTCCTTATGGAAACCGAGCCAGCCGGGAACAGCGTCTTAGCCTCGACCAGCACGGAATTAACCGCGCTGAAATCCTCTACCGCGCTGTAGCCCAGGATAGCCGCGCGGCGTTCGTTGGTCTTGCGGGAAGCGCTGAGCATCGGGAGCATAACCACGAGCGCGCCCGTGAATGAAGCGCCGACGCAGAGCACTGCGGAAAACGCAGTAGCCGCAAACGACCACTGGTTCATTATATTGGAGGTAACTCCGGTCTCAGCGAAGAAGCCGAGTGCGCCCGCAGCCAGGGAAACTCCTATCATGATGGGGGTAAGCACGCGGGAAATGCGGTCGGAAACGTCCTCGCAGTAGGTGGAGATTATGAAGTCGCAGAGCATTTCGGTCTTTCTCATGGAAGCGATGACCGGTATGCCGTGACCCGCGCCCCTTGCGAGACGTTCCGCGTCCTCGCCGTCGGTGCACTCGACGAAGTACTTGTCGGTGTCGCCGGAGATGAACCGGAAGTTGTTCTTAGCCGCGTGAACGGTACACAGCTTGGACACGGTGTTGAAGCACAGCGCCAGCATGGAAACCAGCAGGTAGCAGAACGAGCGGTTCATTGCGAGGTAGTTGGTCTCCGCAAGGTACATCACGATAGCGCCGAGCGCGCCGAGATGTGCGAACGCGCACAGCGTGTCGCCGTCCGGCTTGCCCTTGAACAGCCTTGAAAATCCGTTGGTGATAACGCTGGAGCAGGCTCCGAAGCTGAGTATGCCGATGGTGAGATTAGCATACAGGAATATATCGGGCTTTATAAGCTCGGACAGTATAGGTATACTGTCTATCTTGAAGAAATAGAACACTGCCGCGATGGCCGCAGCAGCGGTCAGCAGAGCCAGGATCGTCAGGCGGCCCGCAAGACCCTTCCCGGCTCTCGCAAGTCTCTCGGTTATGACGTTCTCGTCGTCTAGGTCGATGATCTCGTCCTCGTCGTCCTCATCGTCGTAATCGTCGTCCTCTGCTTCCTTTTCCTCGGCGTCCTCCACCTCGTCGTCGATGTCGGCGAGCATGAAGTTAGCTATCTTGCGCTTCTTGCGCTCCGCAAGAGCCTCTGCCTCGCGTACCGCCGCCACCGGGTCGGTCTTGGGCAGTATGCTGGTGTCTATTACCTTGTTGTCGTAGTCTATGTTGAGCGCCCTCGGCGGGAGATTTCTCGGGTCGGAGAGATCGGTGATAGTCACGGTCTGCTCCTCGGCGCGGTCCTTCTCACGCTGCTCCCTGAGCTTCTTGTTGAGGGAAGCCACCAGAGCCTCGCTGCTGCGGTCCCTCTCCACTGCCGCGTCTGACTTCTTCTGCGCGCCGGGGGTGAACAGCACCTCGTCCGCTTTTGAGCCCTTCCTGCGGGAAGTAACCGGCGAATACTCCTTGACATGCTCGGTCTCACCGCTGGACATCTTCTTGAGGTCGTTCCCGGAGACCGCCAGGGTATCTCCGATGTCGCCCTGCGGCTCCGCGGAGTTTTTCAGCCCGTCCACTGCCTTCTCGCGGGATTCCATCGGGTTGAGGGAATCCAGCAGCTCCTCCGGCTCCTCTGCGGCGCGGTCGGCCTCGAGGAGGGCGCGGTTGATCTCGCTTATGCGCTGGAGCTTCTTCATCTGCATGGTTTCGGAGGTCACGAGGTCGCTCTTGGTGTGGAACACAATATCATCGTCCCCGCCGGAAACCTTCGGCTTCACATAGGGCTGGACATACTCGCTCTCCGGCTGAACCACGCGCTCCGGCTCCGGCTTTGAAGGCTCCTCCGGCTCTCCGAACAGCTTTGCCGCCTCAGTCGGCGACGAAAGCTCGGAGGTGTAGCCGCTGTGCTCCGGTTCCGCCGGCTTTTCCGGCTCGCTGAACTGCATGCGCTGTTCCTGCTCGGCGCGCTCCTGCTCGAGCCTTCTCTGCTCCTGCTGGCGCTCCTCGCGTTCGCGGCGCTTGTTCTCAGCCTTGCGGCGGTTGGCTTCGGCTGCGCGGCGGATACTTTCCGCGCGCTCCCGGGATTCCTCGTCCTCGGAAACCGGCTCAGATTCCTCCGCAGAGGGCATGCGCGTATGCGACGTGCTGTTCATAGCGCTGTGTAGCTCAGTCTCCGAGATTATTTCGGTAACGCTCTCGGTGGATTTGGAACCCCCGCCGCGCTTTCTGTCTATTTCTGCAAGAATATCGTCAATGCTGTAATTATCAGACATCAATATCTCTCCTAAATCCTGTGATCCGGCGGTATCAGCCGCGGTGCTTTACGACCTCATACATGATTATTCCGGCGGAGACCGACGCGTTGAGCGAGTTGACCTTTCCGAACATCGGCAGTGAAAGGGTCATGTCGCAGTTCTCACGAACCAGCCTGCCCAGCCCAAAGCCCTCGCTTCCGACCACCAGAGCCACTGCGCCGGAAAGGTCAGCCTGTGCGATGGGAGTTCCGTCGGCTTCCATGCCGTAGACCCACACCCCGGCTTCCTTGAGCCGCTTTATGGTGTCCACGAGGTTAGCGACCCTTGCCACCTTGAGCCACGCGGCGGCCCCTGCGGAGGTCTTGAATACTGTGGCGTTAAGGGAGGCGCTGCGGCGCTTGGGGATTATCAGCCCGTCAGCACCTGCTGCCTCGGCGGTACGGATTATCGCGCCGAGGTTGTGGGGATCCTCGATCTCATCGGCAATGATGATGAACGGAGGCTTCCCGCGCTGTTCAGCGTTCGCGAGGATATCCTCCACCGTGGAGTAGGAAGCGGCGGCGAGTTCCGCGGCGGTACCGCCGTGCTTGGGGGTTCCGCAGATGGCGGTGAGCCTCTCATCGCTGACTTCTTTGATAACCACGCCGTTTTGCTTGGCGAGTGCGACGATCTTCGAAAGAGCCGCTCCCTTCTGAATGTAGACCGTATCTATTTCCCTTCCCGAATTGAGGGTCTCAGTTACGGCGTTTTTGCCATAGATCAAATTTGTTTCCTGATTATCCATAATATTTCCTTTAAAAATAGTAGTTTTGCACAATGATATACATTTTACATTATAGCACATTTTCTGCACTAATGCAAGCAGTCCGGACTATATTTAGATGAAATTTTAGTGTATATACGCCGCCTGACCATATCAGCCAGAGAAGGCGCAGTGATTCGCCGATAAATTCAAAGCGGAGACCGAAAGATCTCCGCTTTTTATTATAACTTCATCAGTATCTTAGCCGAACTGAAGCGAGTTCCAAAGGACAAATGAAGGACAAAACCTCAGATCTTAAGCTTATTTCCGGCATAAAAAATCCCCGCCAAACAGCTCACAGAGCCGCATGACGGGAACCAATGCTATGGAGCTGGGAATGGGACTCGAATTTTCAATAAGATTATTCCAACGATTCAGCATAGGCTGAAATTTCGCATAACAATGCGGTTCACAGTGGATTACTGCTGAACCCGTTTTATGTAAAGCTCTCCCACTGTCCTTTAAATAAAGGACAGAAAAAGGACAAAAAACAACCAACAATAAATTGACGATATGACGTGCTTTTCACAGCTCATTGCTCTTTCGTCAATATAACCAAATTTATCAACTGCTTTTCGTGGAAAAGGCAGAATTTTAATATTGACAACAAGAGCGCATAGAGAAAATCTGTGCGCTTTTTTATATAGGTTAACAGCCGAAAGGCTTTAACAGCATAGACGGAAAGGCCTTCTGAACGGGCGGTCCTATTCCTCACCGCCCTTCTATGCTTTATAAAACATAAAACGAGGAATAAAACAAACTGGAGGAATAACATGAATGCAATCTACCAGCTGTTAAACCCGGATAATACGATATCCCTGAACCGTCCGCTGGCTCATGCGGTCGGACTTATGGAAACCGTGGTTTACAGCGCACTCATAGCCAAATGGCAGTATTACAGCGACAGAGGAAAACTCGACCCGGACGGGTGGTTTTATTCCACCATCGCAGATTTAGAGGAAAGCACCTCCCTGTCAGACAAACAGCAGAAACGCTGCATTACGGTTCTGGAGAAGCGCGGACTTATCAAGTGCTCCCCGCGCGGAATGCCAGCAAAACGCAGCTTCTACATAATCGACGATATAGTTCACCTAGCCGAAATTCTTGCGGAGGGTGAGGAAAAAATGAAATCCGTAAAGCCGTCAGCGACAGAAAAATACAAGCGGAATTCCACCGCGGACGAGGAAAACAGCACTTCTGAAAAGGAAGAAACACCCTCTCAGACCGCATTACTCCATTGTTCCGCCGAAAGGGCGAAGCAAGAAACGCCAAAAGGGCGGAACAAGGAACGCCCAAACGGCGAAGCAAGGAACGCCGAAACGGCGGAACAAGAAACGCCGAAACGGCAGAACATGATACGCCCAAATGGCGGACCATGTTACGCCCAAACGGCGGACAAATCTAAAGATAATAATCTTAAAGAAAATAATCCTGATATAATCAATCCTATCAATCAATCTGGTGGGACTGATGAGATGGAATATATCACCAGGATAAAAGAGGAGCGCTCCGCTTATGCCCAGATAGTCCGGGACAACACGGATTACGAATACCTCATTGAGCAGAATCCAGGCAAGGCGGATACCATCAACGAGCTTATCAGCATTATGGTGGACGCAATCTGTTCCACCAGACCTACAATACGGGTGAACGGCGAGGACGTTCCGCATGACGTAGTGAAAAGTACGTTCCTGAAGCTTAACAGCAGTCACATCGAGTACGTTCTGGAAGCTATGGACAACAACACCAGCGACGTCCGGAATATTCGAAGTTACCTGATAACGGCGCTGTACAATTCCCGGCTGACGCTTAACAGCTACTGGCAGTCCCGGGTAAATCACGACATGAAAGAATACTGGCAGGAGGGGTAATTATGGCAAAGATTATAGCAATAGCAAATCAGAAAGGCGGCGTTGGCAAGACAACGACCGTGGTAAACATCGCCGCAGGACTTGCGGAACTTGGCAAGAAAGTCCTCTGTATCGACCTCGACCCGCAGGGAAATCTAAGCGACTACCTTGGCTACGACTTCACGGGCAAGCGCACCATAGTTGACGTGCTGAAAGAAACTGCGAAGCTCTCGGAGTGCATTATGACCGCAAAAAGCGAGCCTATCGACTATGTCCCGGCAGATATTTCTCTGGCAACCGCGGATATGTTTCTTGCACAGACGATGTGCCGTGAGCAGATTCTTGACAAGGCGATTTCCAGCGACAGCATATCGGAAAATTACGATTATTTCCTCATCGACTGCCTGCCCTCGCTCGGAATACTGGTCATGAACGCTCTTGCGGCGGCTGACGAGGTGATAATTCCGGTTCAGGTGCAGAAATTCGCGCTCAACGGCATAGTCCAGTTCGAGGACATTTTCAATCTCATCAAGGAAAAAATCAACCACGACCTGAAAATTTGTGGAATACTTGAAACCATGACCGACAACACCCAGATGGCTCAGGCGGTGGACGTTGCCTTAAAGGAGCGCTACAGCGGTCTGGTTTACAAAACTACGATAAGCAAGCGCATTGAAGCCGCAAACAGCACCGCTGAGCAAAAGTCGCTGATATCCAAGAAAAACAGCGTGATAGGCGGTCAGTACCGCCAGCTTGTAAGCGAAATTCTCGAAAAGGAGGGAGTGTAAATGGCATTCAATCTCGGGGCTTCCAACAATACCGGAAAGCTGAATATGAACGACTTCCTCGGCGATGAACCGGCTGTCCAGAATGACGAAAAAGAAATCCCGATAAACCTGCTTGTTTCGTGGGAAAACCAGCCGTTCAAGATGTACAGCGACTTCAAAATGAACGAGCTGGTGGAATCCATCAAGGAAAACGGACTTCTGTCGCGGATAATCGTGTCTCCCGCCGCTGGCGGGAAATACCGCATAATTGCCGGACACAACCGCGTTGAAGCCTGCCGCAGAGCCGGATTTACGGCGGTTCCCAGCATTGTTAAGAACGTGGACGAAAACCGTGCAAAGCTCATCATGGCGGACACAAATCTCTGCCAGCGCACCGAGCTTCTGCCGTCTGAGCGTGCATTTGCGTACAAGGCACAGCAGGAGGCTATGACAGCCCTCGGAAGCCGCCGTGCTACCAAGGACATAGCCGAGAAATACGGCGAAGCCAAGCGCACTATCCAGCGCTACATATCCTGCACGCGGCTGGTTCCGAAGCTTATGGAAATGCTCGACAGCGGCAGACTTACGCTGGCGACAGCCTGCCAGTTTTCGGCGCTCCCGAACAGCAGTCAGGAGGAAATCGCGGCGTACCTCAGCCGGGATTCTGAAAGGAAATTCACGGTCGAACATGCAAACTCGCTTGCGAATTTGAAGTTCTTTTCGGAATCCGACATAGCGGAGATTTGCGGAGAGAATAAAACCGCGGCAGAATCTCCGGCAGAACGCTCAGAATCTGCAAAGTCGAGCGCTCCCGCAGAGCTAAAACATACCGCGAAAAAGCCATCCAAACAGATAACCCTCCAGCGCAAGGAAGTTACCCAGCTCATCGGCGACGAGCTTTCCAACGAGGAGATTTCGGAGTATTTCTACTTCTGCCTCCAGCGCCGGGATATCCTTGAGGAATGGCACAAAATGTACACGGAGGGCAAAACAGATGGCACGAACGCTTGATTTTTCGCGGATAATATGCTATAATTCAAGAAAGGGACGGTGATTCCTGTGGACGAGATAAAAACCAGCGACATCAGCGCCGAAAACCGGGCTGAAATACTTAACATCATCGAAAATTTCCGGCTGATGGACGACACGTTCATGAGTAAGGTTTTCGAGGATAAAGCGTGCGCGGAGCTTCTGCTCAGAGTGATTCTGAACCGGGACGACCTGACAGTTGTACGGGTGGTTTCGCAGTTCGAACTGAAAAATTTGCAGGGACGTTCAGCACGGCTGGATATTTACGCAGTTGACGAGCATGGCAAGCAGTACGACGTTGAGGTCCAGCGCAGCGATGACGGCGCGGCTCCAAGACGTGCGAGATACAACAGCAGTCTGCTTGACGCAAATCTGCTCAATCCAGGCGATAAGTTTGATGAACTTCCGGAAAGCTACATCATTTTCATTACCGAGCATGACGTGCTTAAAGGCGGAAAGCCGCTTTACACGGTCAACCGCACGATCTCCGAGCTTGACCACGCAATATTCACGGACGGTTCGCACATAATATATGTGAACGGCGAGATTCGCAACGGCACGGCTCTGGGCGAGCTTATGCAGGATTTCTTCTGCAAGGATCCGCGCGAAATGCACTACAAGGTACTGTCCGACCGGGCAGGTTATTTCAAGAAAGACAAGGAGGGTGTTGATACTATGTGTAAATTAGTGGAAGATTACGGCGAAAAGAGAGCAAGACAGGCTGCGGAATTGGCTTCAAATGAGAGAGCAGTCCGCATGGCTAATAATCTCTGGAACAAGGGCGAAAGAGATCTTCAGCAGATTGCAGACCTGACAGACCTCCCTCTGGACGAAGTAAAGAAGCTTTTCGAAGGCAAGACAGCCTGAGCACACAACAGAATAAAGCCAAGCGGAGACCGAAAGATCTCCGCTGTTTCTATACAACCCTCCCAGCCACAGGGTTCACATACATTACCTCCGGGGCGCAGTAAAATGCGCCCCCAATCTGCGTAACAGCGGGCTAAACCCGCGATACGCTCCAAAAATTACAGACCGGAGGACAGCATGAACATTGAAAAGATGAAAGCATTCGCACAGGCTCAGCGGGAGTCCGAGGAAAGCATGGAGATCCGTCCTGCCCCGAAGCCAGCCGAACCGGAATACCAGCCGGAGGCTATCTACATTCCTATCGAGGACGATAAGCCGTCCGAAATGCCTGACGATGGCTTCGCCGCAGTTTCCAACGAAGAAGAACCGGAACTGCCGGAAACAGAAACCATCGAGGCCATTATTGCAAAGTGCTTCCCGGAGGATAAGTCCTACAATATTGAGCTGGACAGGCTGCTTCCCCTGCGTTCTCCGATTTTCACGGACGGCGGCGAACTGTCGGAACTCAGCTCGTCAATTGCGCGAATGGGCATAACCGAGCCGCTTCTTGTTCGCTCCGCTGGGAACGGCGAGTATGAGATACTTTCCGGAAACCGCCGCCGGACTGTCGCAGAACAGCTCATGTGGGTGAAAGTCCCCTGCCGGATAGGCGATGGAAAGCTCATTACTGAAGAATACGCCAATCGGATAGTCGTGGAAACCAACCGCCAGCGATTTCCGGAACTCACTCTCTCGGAGCAGATACGGGTATCGGCAGTACTGGGCGAACGTGCTGAAAAGGAACTCGGAATTACATCGGAACAGTCGGAGTTATACGGTCGGCTGAACGATCTGGAACAGGAATTCCTGCTCATGCTGGACAGCGGTACCGTCGGTATCCTTGACGCCGAAGTCCTGCGTAGAATTAAGGAACGGGCAGTTCTGCTTAATGTTCTGAAACGGCACCCCGAAATGAAGCTCACCTCTGGAAAAATCCGTGAGCTTTCCGGCGTTGATTCGCTTACCGAGGGAGTCATCTTGGAAATACTCAGACCGAAGCCGCCGGTCATGGTGGCTGTTCCGGCTGAACTGGTTTCGGAGTATCTTGGCGGCAAAACGGCGGAGGAGATTTCGGAGGTCGTTTCAGCGGCGGTCAGAACGTACTTTTCTGGGATTAGGGATTCTGAAATTGATGGTTGATTTTTCTTTTAGTGTGTGGTATACTTATACAGTAGGGTATTTTGTCAGCCCTACAAATCGAAATTTGGCGGGGTGAAAATTATGAGTAAGAAAAAAGAATGGATTTTCTTGATAGTAGGATTTTTTGGCGCTATGCTGGGGCTGTATGGTGTTATAGCATTTAATCGGTTTGTGCTTATGTCGCTGCCTTTGGTGTTAAGAATGGTAGGTATGCCAATTGTCTACTGGCTGATTGCTTTAATTCCTATAATTGTAATGTTTGTTAATAAAGATAAGTTAGTGGAATATGGTTTTGACAAAGAAAAAATACTCTTACAAATTATTGTGGGTGTTTTAATAGGTATTGCAATGTCAGTTATACTAACACTAATACCACATCTGTTTGGATTTGGAGAATATGTCGATAATGGCAAAAGATATGAATACTTATGGCAATTTATTTATGAGTTTATCTATTATATATTAGCAGTTGGTTTTGTCGAAGAATTTGTATTTAGAGGATTTGTTTATAAAAAAATTTATATCATTAGTCAAAAGGATGTAATAGCAATTGTTGTGTCATCTGCTCTTTTTGGTATGTTTCATTTGTTCGGCGGTGATTTTATCCAAATGATAATGACATCATTCATAGGAGCATTTTTCTGCTTTTGTAGATTAAAGATTAAAAATTGTTCTACTTTATCCTTAATTATTGCACATGGAGTTTATGATGCTTTAATTACTGTCTTTGCATCTCTTTTGCAATGAAGAGATTAATTGCATATCTATTAGAAAGATAAATTCCCATTTATCGGGCAGATACACTAATTTGTAATCCACAATTAAATAACACCCATGGAGCAGTCGGAAGATTGCTCCATTTTTCATTATACGGAGGTACCCATGAGCAGATTCGACGAAATCGCCCAGATATACGACCATCGGCTTCCCCAGCTCCGCAGTCCGGAGGTATGGGAGCAGACGCTCAGAATGACCTCCAGCTTCTGGAGGCTCAATTTCTGCGAGGCAATGCTTCTTACTCTCCAGAACCCGAAAGCGGAAATGTGCGGAACAATCGACCAGTGGAACAATATCGGACGGTACATAAGGCGCGGCGAGCATTCCACAGCGGTATTCAGAAGCCGCACGGATACACAGCTCATGTACCTTTTCGATGTGCGCCAGACCTACGGAAAGGCGTACAATTCCAAGTGGAAGCTCTCCGAGCGAATGGCTGACGGTATCGTCGGTAAATTCAATTCCGAGAACGCAGAAAACGCTGTTTCTTTTGAAGATTATTTGCAGAAAAGCCTTGACAAAAATATAGATATAGTATATAATTATAACAGCAAATTAAATAATGCCATCTCGAATGACCCCAGAACGGCGGCGTTCATTCGGGCAAGTGCAGAGTTTATTTGCATGACAAGGTGCGGCATTCCAGGCGACAGCGATTTCTCGGACGTAGCTAAGATAAATTCCGACCTTTCGATCGTCGAAATTGGAAACGCCGCAGCGGCTCTCGCACAGGCAGTACTGCGCGAGATAGACGGAATCATAAGGAGGAAAGAATATGAGCGTTATGAAGCTGGAATATGCAGAAGACATCTACGATATCCCATTCGAGGAAGATCAGAACGGACTGTTCCACCCGAAATTCACGAATTACGGCAGGGCGCAGATGACTCCGCTGGAGCGCAAAGCGGTGGACCTGATGAACGAAATCGACCCGACAGCGCTGGATATGGTGAACATCAGCGGGCTGTACCTCCGGATATGGAAAGAGATCGGGAAGAAAGCGGAGAAAGCCCGGAACAGCACGGCGCGCTCCATGCTGGCGAAAACCTCCCTCAGCCGGGATTACTCTCAGAGCGTGAGCCAGCGGACGGAGATAGACATGGCGGCGCAGGAAGCCGCGTGGGAATCCCTGAGGACGAGCGTAGCGTGGCTGGCGGCGGAAGTCCGGAGCCGGGCGAATCTGTCGGAGATCCAGAAAATCTCGATGAGCCTGATGACGAAGAACTAGATGAAATGGTATCTGACGACGAATCAGATACCATTTCTGTTTTTACGGATATTCCGGAGGAAATAAGCCCGGACAGCGATTACGCGAAGAAGCTCCTTGAAGATGAAATTATCCGCGGAAGCGGCTTTTCTAACGGAAAATTCCGCATAAGCGAGTACATTTCCGAGAATTCCCCAAGCAAAGACGAGCTTGCAAAATTCCTGAAAAATGAATACGGAATCGGCGGCAGTTCCCGGAATGACGACCCGGTAAGCTTCAGCAACCACGACGGCAAAGGGATAGAGCTGGTTCTCAGCAATAAACAGGTCATTCGGTTTAACTGGAAGAAAGTTGCCGAAGCCGTCCGCAGTGCGGTAAACAGTGGGAAGTACATCACCGAATCCGACATAGAACTGCGCCGCCGAATGACGCTTTTTGACGCTCAGCGTTTCGCAATTCACTACGAATATCCGCACTGTCTGTACAATGACCGTCTGGATTATATTCGTAAAGAAATCGCCGCCTGCGATCTGGATCATCCGATCAGGCTGAACGCCGAAATGTTCGCTGTTTATGCGGCAGAATGCGTCCGCATGAAGCCACACGTCAAGGAATCATACCAGAAAATCGACCGCAGTTCGATAGATATTCCGTGGAAGTTCAACGACTGGAGCGAAGCCGCGGAAGCAGGTAATAATCTCCCTATCGATTCCGGATACGGTCAGTTCCGTGCAATGTGCCGGGATTCTGTTTCCGAGTTGATAAACGAGATTTCCGCGCACACCGGGCACAATCCGGCGCTTGGATTTCCGGAGGAGGAGATCACAGAATTCTTCGCTTCCGGCGAACCGCTGACGTCCGATTCTGTTGACAAAATCACCTCGGAGGTTTTCGGGTATTTATATAATCAGGAACAGCACAGCAGGCTGAATTCCAGCAAGTCAACCGAAATTGCCGCACCGGAACAGCCTGCCGAGCAGTTTACGCTTTTCGGCGATAATGAGTTCACGATGGAAGAACCGCCAGTGGACGAGCTTCCTGACGAATCTCTGAACCGCGCCGCCGCGTACATCAAGGATTATTTCGAGCAGGAATTCGGCAGTGCGGCTGAAATCGAGGACCCGTCGCACGTTGACCTGGCATACACCACCGACGAGGAAAACAGCGCGGTAATCAGCGTTTACGCTGACCTTGTCCAGTACCGCATAACGACTGAATACGGCGGCAATATTGCCCGTGAGGAGCAGTATAATTCTCTGGACGAGATGAACGAGCTTGCGCTCAAGTTCCTATCCTTTGATGATTTGATTTCTCTTTCTGATGAGGAAAAAGAGCTTGAGGTGCGACACGATGTCGCAGTCGAAGAAAATGAATCGGAAGTGCGACACAGTGTCGCAGTCGAAGCTGAGTTGCGCGGCGTCCATGCCGCGCTTGGGCTTCGACAGCAGCAACATCCTGTTGCAGCACCCGAAATTGAAACAACAGACCGCGCTCATATAACCCAGAAACCGCCGCCACCGGAAAACTACCGCTTCCCCGAAAATTTTGCATACCCCACCGGTCCGAAAGCAAAGTACTCTGCAAATGTAACAGCCATAAAAACGCTGAAACAAATCGAATCTGAACACCGCCATGCGACCGCCGAGGAGCAGGACATACTTGCTCGTTACAGCGGCTGGGGCGGCATTGCAGACGCATTCGACGGCACTAAAGAAAACTGGAGCCGAGAGTATGCCGAATTGAAAGACCTTCTCACGGACAAGGAATATTCCGCCGCCCGTGAAAGCACGCTCACCGCATTTTACACCGAGCCGTATATCATAAAGAGCATTTACACGGCGCTTGAAAACATGGGATTTACAGGCGGCGAGATACTCGACCCGGCAATGGGAACGGGAAATTTCTTCGGGAATCTCCCGGCAGAAATGGCGGAGAACAGCCGTTTATACGGCGTTGAACTCGACAGCCTTACCGCCCGTATCGCAAAGGAACTCTACCCGGAAGCGAAAATACAAAACCGTGGATTTGAGCGCACTAAGCTCGAAAACGGCACATTCGATGTGATTATCGGAAACGTGCCGTTCGGGGATTTCAAGCCCTATGACCCGGAATACGACGAATACCTTATCCACGATTATTTCTTCGCCAAGTCAATCGACAAGCTGAAGCCCGGTGGAATAATGGCGCTTATCACCTCCGCCGGAACTATGGACAAGTACGATGATTCATTCCGCCGTGAGCTGTCCGGAAAAGCGGATTTTCTCGGCGGTGTAAGGCTCCCGGAGGACGCATTCCGCACAGCCGGAACGCAGACAGTCACGGATATTCTTTTCTTTCAGAAACTCGAATTTGAGCATGAAAATGACCGAGATCCGGATTGGGTGCGTTCCGAGCGAGTTTACGGAGAAGCAAGCGTATTTCAGGAAAATCGGTATTTCCGGCAGAACCCGGGAATGGTGCTTGGAACTCCGGAAATCGTTTCGGGGAGATACGGAAACACACGCACGATAAAGTCGGACGGCAATACCGCCGAACGGCTTTCCGAAGCCATCAGCAGACTTGACGGTCATTTCTCCGCCGAGCCGACCATAGATGATGAATTACCGAAAGAAGAATACGTAGATATCCCGGACGGCGTAACTCCGTACACATATTACGTCAGCGGAGGTTCGCTGTACTATGCAGAAAACCGCAGTGCAGTGCCGTTTACGGGCAGTTCCGAACCGCGAATAAAAGCCATGTGCGGCATACTCGACCGACTGAACGAAGTGACCGCCGCGCAGAAGAAAGGGTGTTCAGATGATGAGCTGAAAATGCTCCAAAGCCGCCTGAATAACGCATACGACGGCTTTGTAAAGAAATACGGACACCTCAACAGCCGCACAAATATCAGCGCATTTGCAGACGATATCCGCGAACCGCGGCTGACCTCGATTGAAAATGTCGAGGAACTCCCGGACGGGAAACAGCGCTTTACCAAAGCGGACATCTTTACTCAGCGGACGATAAACGTTGACCGCGTTCCGGCGCACGTTGATACAGCACTTGAAGCGCTCCACCTCTCGATAAACTTAAAGCAGACGGTAGACCTGGATTACATTTCTCAGCTCTGCGGAAAGGACAAGGACGCGGTAATTTCGGAGCTTGGCGAGCATATTTACTGCAATCCGGCGAAGAACACCGGCGGCAGATATTCCGGCTGGGAAACAGCAGAGGAATACCTCTCCGGACACGTCCGCACTAAGCTGGCTCTGGCTCAGGAAGCCGCCAAAACCGACCCGGATTATGAGCGCAACGTAGCCGCACTTCTGGACAATCAGCCGCCGAGAATAGGGATCGAAGATATCGGCTTCCGCATAGGAACTATCTACATCGAGCCGGAAATGTTCCAGGACTTCGTGTACGAAACGTTCCAGACGCCGGAATGGCAGAGGCACCGTCCGAATATGCGCGGCTATTCAAAGGAGATAACCGTTAATTATTCGCCGGAGATGAACCAGTGGAAAGTGACCAATTCAAGCGGAATGTCGGATGTGCTTTCTACTGAAACCTACGGCACAAAACGGCTCAACGCATACGAGCTGACGGAGCTTCTTCTGAACCAGAAACGCGCTGTTGTGAATGATTACCGGGAGCTTCCGGACGGCAGAACGGAAAGGGTGTTCAACGCAAAGGAAACCATTCTTGCGCGTGAATGCCAGGACAAAATCGAGCAGGCGTTCCACGACTGGGTAATGGCGGATAAAGACCGGATTCAAATCATTGAGGACCGCTTCAACGCGCTGTTCAACAACATCAAGCCGAGGACTTACAACGGCGATTATATCACGATTCCCGGCATGAATCCGAACCTTACCCTGCGTCCTCACCAGAAAAACGTTATCGCGCGAATTGCCGCCACCGGAACCTGCATGATGGCGCACGAAGTCGGCGCAGGAAAGACGGCGGCGATGGGCGCGGCAGGAATGTACCTCAAGTCCATAGGAGCCTGCACCAAGCCGATGTATGTCGTGCCGAATGCAGTCGTGGCGCAGTTCGGCGAGGAATTACAGCGATTCTTCCCGGAAGCAAAAATACTTGTAGCCACGTCGAAAGACATGGAAAAATCACAGCGGCGGCGTTTCCTTTCAAAGATATCCGTCGGGAATTTCGACGCGATTGTCATTCCGCAGTCGCAGTTTGAAAAAATGCCGCTTTCGCTTGAACGTCAGGAGGCGATGTATGATGAGAAGCTGACCGAAATCTCCAGTGCGATACAGGCGGCGAAAGCCGACAAGGGCGAGCGTTTCACGGTCAAGGCTCTGGAGCGCCAGCGCAAGCAGATCGAGAAGAAAATTGAGAAAATGCGCGCGGCATTCAAGAAAGACGATTTCATCACATTCGAGGAACTCGGGTGTGATTTTCTTTTTGTGGACGAGGCGCACAATTACAAGAATCTCGCCGTTTTCTCCAAGATGAACAACGTAGCCGGCGTGAATGCAAATGCGAATTCTCAAAAGGCGTTCGATATGGAGATGAAATGCCGCTATTTGCAGGAGCTTCATAACGGCGGCGGTGTGGTTTTCGCCACGGGAACACCGATCAGCAACTCCATAACCGAACTGTTTGTGTGGCAGTACCTTTTGCAAAAGCAGACGCTGGACGATATGAATATCGGCTACTTTGATAATTGGGCTTCCGTTTTCGGCGTGATTACCCAGTCTATCGAGGTCAAGCCCAGCGGTGACGGATTCCGTCCGCGGACGAGATTTTCTAATTTCGTCAATCTGAACGAGCTTTGCAATCTGTTCGGCGAGGTGTTCGATATCGCTAAAACTGCGGATATGAACCTCAAACTGCCGGCGATCCAGAACGGAAAACCGGAAATGATAATCTGTGAAAAGTCCCCGGAGCAGGAACTTCAGACTGATGAGGGAATTGAGCGCGCACGAAAAATCGAAGCAAAAATGGTTCAGCCGGACGAGGATAATATGCTCGCCGTCTGCACATACATGACCAAAGTCGCGCTGGACGCACGAATTATCGACCCGGAAGCCGAGGAATATGACGGCGGAAAGGTTGCCCTCTGTGCTGAAAAAATAATCGAGATAAACAAGGCAAATCCCGGCACGGCGCAGGCGGTTTTCTGCGACACGAATACGCCTAAAAAGGACGCATTCTCGGTATATCAGGCGCTCCGGGACAGGCTTGTGAGATCTGGCGAATTTACCGAAAATGAAATAGCTTTCGTGCATGACGCCGCCAACGACAAACAGCGCCTTGCCATGTTCGAAAAGGTCAACAATGCCGAAATAAAAATCATCATCGGCTCGACCGGAAAGCTTGGAACAGGTGTGAATATTCAGCGGAAGCTGTCTGCCCTGCACCATCTTGACGCACCCTATCGTCCCTCGGACATAGAACAGCGCAACGGCCGCGGAATACGCCAGGGCAACGAAAATTCCGAGGTCTACATCGGGTACTACTCCACAAAAGGCACATTTGACAATTATCGCTGGCAGATTCTTGAGAAGAAACAGCAGATAATCTCGCAGATAATGTCCGGAAAGCCAGCCGCGCGAACCTGCGAGGATATTGACGACACCGCGCTGACGTTCGCCGAGATGAAAGCCGCAACGACTGGAAATCCCCTGATAGCCGAGAAAATGACGGTGGACAACGAGGTGAATCGTCTGAAATTATTGCAGGCGAATTATTATCAGCAGCAGCGCTCTTTTGAATACGATATCAGCAAGCGATATCCGGATTTGATTTCCCGAAAAGAAAAAATGATCGAGTGGACGAAAAAGGATATCGAGCTGATTTCCGCAGCGCCGCCGATAACGGAGGATAACTTCCGCATGACGCTTGGCGGCAGGACTTATGTTGAGCGCTCCAAAGCCGGCGACGAGCTGGCGGCGCTGGTAACAAAATACATGATGTCCGATGATTATCAGGAGTACAAATCGAGGGCAGTCGGCGAGCTGAACGATTTCAAAATCGTGCTGATGCACCAGGGCGCTCTGGTGTCGTTGTCGCTAAAGGCGAACGGACATTACACCTGCGATTACTCAATGAGCGGGCTTGGCGGCGTGACAAGGCTGTGTAATCTGTACGAGCGCATTCCGGAGCAGATCCACGGACTTAATGCTGAGCTGGAGCAGGCAAAAAAGCAGCTTTCAAACGCAAAGGAGCAGTACGGCAAGCCGTTCCAGTATGAGGAACAGCTCCGCGCCGGTCTGGAACGCCAGGCTCAGATAAACGCCGAACTGGAGGTTGCCGACAAACCGCATGATGAAGCGGTCATGAGCGATTATTCCGACGACGAAAACGAAGAAATGGAGATGTGATTATGAGCATTGAATTCCGCATAAAACAGAATGGTGAGAAACACTGCTATTCCAACTGGACTATGAACTTGAAGTCATTCCTTACAGCACTGTATTCCAATGAAAACCCTTACGAAGCACTCATGAGCCTTGATAGAAATAATCAGCTCAGTGATGATAATTATACTCGCGATAAGCGGAATGGCTTAATTACATACGATATCGACTTTGACAGGGACACAATAACACGCTACGAAAAAGGCAGGCAGTTCAAGCTGAACGAGATAAGCAAAATTCCGCTTGGCGCGGCGTATTCGCTTATGAGATTTCATGGTGCCGGCGTTCCGGCGGCTGTTTCTGACTGCGAATATGATGAGTATAATGATATGTCCGGGCTATTTGGAAACCGCGATTCTGAAATCAAGGACCGCGGTTTTGTTATATAGCAACGATGAGTATTTCGAGGCGTATTTAAATTACCTGAAGAATACCGGAGGCTATCAGTTTATTCGTTTTGTAAACGTCAGCGGGTCACAGTATATTGCTTTCACCCAGCGCGGTTTTGACAATATCAAGTCTTTTCTGATGCAGAAGCTCCAGACAAAGCGTGAGGAAGCTGACCGCCTGGAAGCAGAAATCAACGAAGCATTCAGCGCTGCGGAGCCGACTGAAATTCCTAAAGATGAAAAATCCGAACTTTCAGACCTTATAGAGAAACTCGGTTTACAAAGTCACTCATACTCTTTCAGCGTTGTTTCTCTGGACTCGGAGATTTACGTTACCGGAGCGTATGTAGAGAGCGCTGACGAGCTTGATGAGCTTGGAATCCTCGGTCAGTTTGACAGGGATTTCGGACATGGCGATACCGTTCATGCTGAGATAAGTTATTATATCATCGGGCAGTCCGGCGTGGAATCCGAAAGGCTCCCGGATGAATTTGGGTGCGACATCGTGTCGCACCTGGACGCGGCGGTTCAGTACGCCGACCTGCTGGAAGAACGGCCGCTAACGATTGATTTCGGTGATTATGAGATGGCGTTTGAGTGATAGGTGCGACACGGTGTCGCACCTTTTTTTTGAAAGCGAGGATAAAATGGCACTATACGCAAGGCAGATAAGCCCGTCCGAGCAGACCTCCCCATTCTGGGACAGCGCCGAAACATGGGACGGCATTTTTCTTTATGAGCCGGTAAGAAAATACGCAGTAGATCCGCACTACAAAAGCATTCTTGAGGTTTTGCAGAACTATTTCGATGTTTCGCATGACATTGCGGACAGCAGGTGCGGCGAGTACGATTCCATCGCAGAATACATAAATGACGTTTCACCGCGGCAGGACAATAACCAGTACACGGAAGAACAGCTCACCGGCTGGGAGGACGCCGCAAAGTCGTACAATTTCCCGAAAGCAGACGGCTACAATCCCTATTCGCGAATATACGATGAAATGTGGGGAATCTGCAAGGCGCTCAGTCTTGTTTCAGGCGAAGAATTTGACTGGAAGGAGATCCACGGCTGTTGTCAGGGAGAATACAACCGCGTAATTTACCCGGAGAGCAGATTTTCAGAGCAGGATATCAAAAATTTTGAATGCGAGTTTTTTAATCTTGGTACAGAGTGGTGCGTAACGGACGAAAAGCCGGATTCTCCAAACGAGATATGCGGCGGCTGTATTTACTGCCACAACACTGATATTGACAGCATTCGCAGGGAAATCGCCGAGTGTTTCGAATGCGAGCCGGGTGACATTCACCTTTATTCGTACCACGAAAAGACCGTCTGCTACTTTGAATCAGAGCAGGACGAGGAAGAATTCGGCATGGAGATGTAAGGTCAGGTGCGACACCGTGCCGCACCTCCGGAAAGGAAAATAAAATGGATATCTACAAAAACAGTCTTAAATACGCAAAAGAAAACGGCGAGCTTGAACGGTACCGCGAAAGTATGAATCTGTGTGATGAATGCGGGACGTTTATAAGCCATTCCATCGCCGAAAATTTCAACAATAATTACCTTGATGTTAAAAAAGTCACTGCGGAAGCCGCCGGGAAATACGGCTTTGAGCCTGCAATGCTCATGCTTGCGCTACGCGTTGACAGTCTGAAATATGACGGGCGTTTCACCGCCGATAACAAGGAATGGGCGCAGAAGTTACTTGCTGACTATCCCAATGCCGAGGAAATCCGGAAAACAGCAGACAGGACGCTCGGAACGGCTCACCCGGTTCTTCTTAACGCCGTGACGGAAGAATTAAGGTCCGCTTTCCGTGAGAGGAATAAGCAGGAAATCGAGGGCTACCGCATTGTTCAGAGGCTCCAGACTCCCAATTCTGAATTTGTCCTCGGGCAGAACAATAAAATGCCGGGCTGTTATGTGACTTGGTACAACGCCGACCACAACGGCGGAATCTCCACGGTATGGGGACATTATTTCACCTCAAACGATTCGCAGAATAATCTTGTTTCAGCATACCGCGACCTGTTCTCCAGAGCGCTTTCTGACGTAAACCAGCACACTCATTTCGAAGAACTCACACCGAAAACAGGCTCTATTATCCGAACCGTAAACGGCGAGGATATACAGTTTGAGCTGACTGACGAGGAATGTAACGGAATCTGGGATATGGTCGAACAGCAGAATGTCGAGAGCCATTTCACGGACCTGCTCAGCGAAAACGGATTTGATGTAGATTCCGCAGATGTAAAGAAAGTGATTACTGAAATGGCGGCGCAGTACCGCGAGGATTTCGGCTTCGGCGATGACGAGGAGTTTCAGGGATACATAAGCGAACGCGATGACGACCTCAAGGAGCATCTTAATTCCGATACGTTCGGCGATGTGTACGTTGACAATGGCGTTGCAGACTACACGGGAAGAATTATGATAATCCGTCCGGAATATTTCAGTTCACGGAGCTTCACTCCCGAGGAACAGCTATTCCTTGCGCAGTCCGGACCGGGCTGTGACCCCAAAGAATACGGCGGCGCGGTAAACGGCGTATGTCTGTACGACCGCGAGGAAGCCTCCATCACAAGCGACTGCTTCCTCGGCGCAATGCGTGAGGAACACATTCCGATGTGGGCAAGAGAAGCCCGCGATGATATTTCCGAGGAATATGACGAACAGCCGGAGATGTAGAAGTGCCGCACCTCCAGAAAGGAAACCTATGCCGCAGTATAAATACTCCCGTGACGACTACTACCGTCTGACTAACGCTCCCTGCCTGGACGTTGCCAGGGCTCTTGGAATGGAGATAAACGAAAAGGAAAGCGACCGCAAAAGCTGGAAGATAAAAGGCGAACAGGGGCTGTGCATTTACCGCGAGGGAAACGGCTGGTACCGCTTTTCGGACGGGCGGCATGGATTTCCTATCGACCTCGTAAAAGACAAGCTCTGCTGTTCTACGGAACAGGCGCTTGATTTCATCGCCCGTTATGTCGTGAACGGAGTTTCCGGGCAGGTGAATATTCCTCGCCGGACTGCCCTGTCAGAGCCGGAAAAACCGCGTGAATTCTCACCGCCGGCACACGACATTTCACCCAGGCGCGTCATGGCATATCTCATAAAGACAAGAGGAATCGACCCGGAAATCGTGAAAGCAATGATTCAGCAAAAGATGATAGCAGAGGACTCAGTTCATCATAACTGCCTGTTTTTCGGACGTGACGAAAACGGAGTGATACGCTCCTGCGCGGTTCGAGGCTCAACGGAAGTGAAATTCCGCGGTGAAGCTCCCGGCGGAGACAAGTCCTGCACATTCGCAATGGCGGGCAGGAGCGATGTGCTCCGGCTGTTTGAAAGTCCCATTGACGCAATGTCGCACGCCACTTTTACAAAGCTCCTCGGAAAAGACTGGACAGCCGACCATCGGCTAAGCGTGAACGGCAGTGGGAACTACGAGAGCATAAAAAGATACCTCGCGAACCACACGGAAATAAAATCCGTGTGGTTTTGCTATGACAGTGACCAAGCCGGACGCGACGGTGCGGAAGCCTCCAGCAGTAGGATTTTCGAGGATTTCCCGGACAGAGAATTATCGGTGATGTTCTGCTCTCCTGTCAAAAATAAGGACTGGAACGAAGCGCTCCAGCTTTTCCGGGTTTTGGAGAGCCACGGCGTCACGGTTCGTGAATTTCTTGCTCCCACGGAATTCCGGAGCATTCCGCCCCCGGACTGCGATGAGAACGAATTTGATTTTGAGCCGTAGTGCGACAACAGGACGTTGTTGCTGTCGAAGCCCAAACGAGGCATGGACGCCGCGCAGCTCAGCTTCAACTGCGACATCGTGTCGCACCTGAAAGCATTCTTTTTTCGGGAATTTTCACTCCGTACTTTGTACGGCAGGAATAGCGGGGTTCCCCCGCTACTGTACATCGCACCGCCAAAGGCGTTGCATGGGGTTCCTGCCCATTATTCCGAGGTTCTATAATTCATCTCCTACTAAATGGCAATTTTTTAAATAGTGAGGTCAAAATGTCGCAGAATATAAAACGCTCAGTATGTCTGAGTTCCGGAATGCTTGACGAGCTTCAGAGATTTGCGTCAGGCAGGAATATAACGGTGGCACAGGCAATCAGATATCTTCTTGAACGCGGATTATCTTTGACTATGTTTACCGAAGAACAGGAAACGATACGCAGATTTATCCGTGAAGAAATCCAGACGGTAATGCCAATAGTAATGAAGCAGTATATGGACAGGCTCATAGCAATGCAGGCGGTTGCGTCAAGAACATCTGCCGCCGCTTTGCAGTGCAATGTCGCTGTGCTTGCTGAAAATTACATCGACAGCGCAACGCCGGAGGAGATACTTGCGAACGCCCTGCGGCAGTCCTGCCGTATAACCAAAACCAGACCCAAGTCAGATGACGAGTATCTGCGTGAAGCTCACGAATGGCTTAACTCCGACCTTGACGCACCAAACGACAAATAGGTGCCGCACGGTGCGGCACCTGCATTTAATAAGTGTTGGTGCCTCACCATGCGGCACCCGGAAAGGCAGTGAATTCAATACCGAAAATAATCTACAAACAACAGCACGTTGGCAGTAACGGGCGGAAATTCTCTCCGTCCCGGAACGCTCATTATGTTCAGTACATAGGCGAGCGTGAGCACGTTCTCAAACCCTCGCGCGAAACCAATCTTGTGAAATATATGGGTGAACGTGAACACGCTGCAAAGCAATCCGACAATGGGCTTTTCGGATATATCAGCGGCAGTTTTTCGGATAATTACAGCACCTCTGAAATGCAGAACTATGTCCGAAAAATCTCAACATCTCACCGCAACGTGTTCCACAGTATCTTTTCGTTCACTCCGGAAAGCGCAGAGGAAGCCGGACTGCGGACATTTGGCGACTGGGAGGAATGGGTGAAATTCCACATCAGCGATATCTCCCGTAACATGAATATGAAACTGGAAAACATAGAATATCTTGCGGCTGTTCACCTTAAAGCAGGACAGCCGCACGTTCATATCATGTGGTGGGACAAGGCGCAGGAGATTCTTATAAACAAGGTCAATCCGGCGGTTTGCGACCAGATAAGGATAGATGTTATCAAAAGCACCTATCACGACCAGTTTGTTGAACTCCACAATAAGGAGGACAGCCTGATAAAAGAGCTTCGCCAGCAGGTCGGACACAATGCCGCTGGTGCGCTTTCGGGTACACTGCATGACGATTTTACGGAAGCCATTTATCAGAAGCTGACAGCGATTCGTGAAATGCTTCCACCGAAAGGACAGGCAGTTTACAAGCTCATGCCAAAGCCTGTCAAGCAGGAACTGAATTCGCTGACGCATTTTATGATAGACAGCATTCCGGAATTCCGCAGTCTGTACGATGAAATACTGGACTGCCGCCGGGTCTACAATGAAATGCTCCACAGCGATGACAGCAGTTACGGAAAGCTCCAGATGGCGGCGTATATGGGAAAGGTGGTCGATGAAATCGAAGCCGGAGTTGGAAACACGATACTTTCCGCAATTCTCAGGGCAATTAAGGAAAAAGCGAAAAATCCGCCCGAACGAGATTCCACCCATACAAACCGCAATTCAGAATGGCAGAGGCAATGCACAGTTCAGCTGATATCCTCTGTCGGAAAACTGCTCGGACAATTCTCCAATTCCAGCCGCGGCAGACTGCATGAGGCTTCAAATCAGGTTTTCGGGCGCGGCGACCTCAGCAAGGAACAGATTCGAGAACTCCTGCTGAAAAAGCAGGATAAGGAAAACACTGCCGAGATGTAGCATTATATTTATAACAAGAAAGGAAAACACAATGACCAAATTCGGCGATTATGAAAATCTCATCGGGTACTCCAGCGCTACTGGCGAGGAGAAAGAAATCCCTAACACGTTGGAAGATGTGGCAGACTACGTTGTCCGTGAAGGTTTAATGGGTGATGTAGAGATTTGCACTCCTTACGGAGATCCGGTGCTTAACACAATGGGATTCTTTGTTGACAGATGTTCCGACCCTGAGTATATGGAAGCCCTTCGTCCTATTCTGATAGAAAAGCAGTTTAACTGGGATCAGTATGTCGATAAAGATGATGAAACTCAGTCTGATGAAGATGAGGACAACCAGCCGGAAATGTAATTTCGTTCAAGTGCGGCACGGTGTCGCACCTATTCGGCAAAACTAACAAAATCTGAAATACAGGTTTGTGAATAGTTTTGCTTTCTAACTAATTGACAACAGCTTTCTTTTATGGTAATATATACTTAGGAAGATAAACAGACAACCAAGACAGGAGGTTCAAATATGACACGCTTAAAAACTAACGCACTCAGGACAATATCAGCGGCAATGCTTATTTCCGTTCTTGCCGCAGTGACCGGCTGTTCCGACAGAAAGCCGGATATAGATTACGACCTTATCGGTGGAACTTACGAAGCCGGGGAAAATGAATACAAGGTTCAGATTTTCAGCGACAGTTCAGATACCACTGCGGAAGCTCCGGCGGAATCAGAAACAGAATCTGCAACCAGTTCTATTCCCGAAACAACCAAATCCACCACGTCCAAGCCAGCGGTGACTGTTTCCACCAGCAAGGCGGTGACAACTCCGGAGCAGACAGTCCGCACAGATCTCCCGAAAGTAACGGCAGAGCCACAGTACACCACGGCTTCCACCACGCCTGCAAAGCCGAAGCAGACCGAGCCGACGGAAATCGAAACGGATGAGAACGGCTTTCCGGCTAATCCCAAGAACGGAGATAAGTTCACGGACAGCACGGGGCAGGAATATATGTACAACAGTATTTTTGAACGGTGGGTTCCCGGTCACAGCGGAAATGTGAATATGCAGGAGTTTCCAAGACACGGCGACTATACATACGGCGAGGGCAAACAGATACTTAACTAATAATCATTGCAGGTGCGACACAATGTCGCACCTGTTCTGCTTTCAGGAGGATTTGAAATGACTAAAAAGCAGATAATTACAAGGGTTACCGCCTTTGCCATGTTGTTCTCTTTCAGCACTACCCACGTGTTTGCCGACATAAATTTAGGAAACCAAGACGGAACCGGATTTTCAAGTGGTACATCAAATAACTATTGGGGAGTTCATACAGACAGCGGAACATCGCTTAATGAAACTGAGGGTTTAAGGGTCACAATTTATGACACTGAAACCAACAATAAGGTTTTCAATACCATTGATATATCGGGTAATTCAAATATTACGGCTGTATCAGACATGAACTACTTTGCTGATGGAAATGAGCTGATTTCTAAAACTACATGGCTAAACTATGTCGGAAGTGTCTACAATAGTGTTTCTCCATCAGACATGACAAGGTTCAATAATATTGTTACCTCCAAGAACTGCTTTGGTTCTGATTACAACATTCACTATGTTGCGGAACTTTCTTCCGTTGATATTGTTTCAGCCAACAATACATCTCACCTTGAAGCAATAAAATCAATTCTTGGAGATGAGCAGTTTCTCACGGATTTATGTGCTCTAATGGGTGATGGTCTGACTTATGAGGACATCTCCAAAGGCAAATACAAAATCGCCTTTGAGCCGGTAGCCTATTTCAGATACAACGGACAGAACTGGGCAATGAGCGCCACAGAGTGCGGATTACTCAATAAGTACATGAAGAATTACTTCACTGCTGTCTGGAACAGCACGAATAATCTCCGTGCGCTTCTCGGACCGCTGACGCACTCGAATCTTCCACGCTCTGCTTTCCTTGAAAACAAGGACCTCGGAATTTCGGTATACTCTCCCTCCACCAGCGATTATTACAACGGAAATTTCAACTACAACAGCGACACCTGCATTATTCGATGTATGGGAATAGGCGTTCTCACCGGAAACAGCGATGATGACGATGACGAGGTAGAGGAAGGCACAGCCGCGGCAGAATACCACACAGACACCGATGTTTACACATCTTTCTATGCGGTGAATATCGGCGATACGCCGTTTGTCGGGAAATCCTCATTCAGCATTTTTGACAGCGGAGGCGATACTCCCAGAATGTACGAACAGCTCAAAGAGGAAAACAAGAAGCTTATCAAAGTGACCGGAAGCCAATCCGGAGTTTCGTACACCTATGCTTACACCTCCACTGAGCTTGAAACCGTTCACGCCGACGAGGACGACCGCATAAAGATTTTCGTTGACAATCCTGCGAATGTCCCGGACGAGGACGGAAATATGCCGTATGTATCACCCTACAAACTGCTCGGCTCATACAAGCACGGCGATGAAATCAGCCTCGGCAGTTCGTTCAAGGGAACAGTAGCTTACAAGATAAGATCCACGTCAGGCTCAACTCTTAAATCCGGTACGGTTGAGATAACCTGCCCAGCCGGCGGCGAGGAAACTATGGGCTGGATAAAGTGGCATACTCCGAGCCGTGAGCAGTCCGTGGTGATAACGCTGGAATCCAAGAGGGATACTCTGCTTCTCCTTGACGAGGAAGGAAACCAGTGCGACAAGCTGACCATCAATGCGGACATCGCAAAGGTCAAGGAATCCACGCCGCCGGACCCGCTTGTTTCAGACACCAAGCCGTCATGGCAGAGAATATATTCGCAGTCCTCGGTTCAGGAGCGAATTTCCGGATATGTTTCCGGCGACAGCGTACAGGAACTGAGCTGGTACACCTGGTCGATAGGTGCAGGCTGGTCGCAGGATTCCGATTACGACAGGCGCAGGGTAAAAATCATAACCGGCGGCATGACCGACCCCTCCAGTCAAACACCGTACTGGGGAGCAGAAACCGAAAACCAGGATGTTACTCTATACACATGGGGCGTGGATAATCGGTATTACCCAAGCGCAACAGCAACAAGAACGATAGGCTCTTTTTATGCCGGAGCTGTTTATATCTCAACCTCGGATATTCAGCTTGAAAAAGTGACCTACTCGGTTTCCATGTCGGCAGAAGCCGTGATATCCCCGTCAGATCACTGCAAAACTGCCGCATACAGCGAATCCAGCGGAAAATACACCATGAAATCCGGCTATGGAATACAGATAAGCGTTGACACTCATCTCTCCGGAGATACGCAGTACTGCACCGGAAGCCAGACTGCAAACGTGCTGTTCCCGGAGTTCAACTACAACCGCCACAGCACCACACTTTACAACCGCCTGCTTGAAAAATCGGGCGGCAGTTTTGTTTTCAGGAAAAATAAATATTCGACTTACAATGACCGGGTGCATTTCACGCCGATTTGGTTCCCGGACAGGAAAAACTACACCGTCTATGTTGAGGTTTTCGACGTGTGGTGTCCGGCTGGTCAGCTTTCGGTAAGGCTTACAGACCAGATATTCATTAATGGAAACGTTTATGACGACTGGCACATCGCGCCGACAAAACCGTAGAAAGGAATCACAATGCCAAACCATGTAACCAATATACTTGCGTTCACAGGGCCGCAGGAGAAGATATCCGAAATGCTCGGAAAGATACAGTTCCCCAACAAGCCCGGAACGCTGGATTTCAACAGGGTTATTCCCATGCCGGAATCGCTGGAGATGAACTCCGGAAGCATTACAAATGAAGCGATAGTATCATATATGAGGGCGGTAAACCCGGAAACTCCGTTGTTCAACGATGTAGAAAAAATGTCATTCAACGATTACATGGAGCTTATGCAAAAAATAACAAATGCCGTTGGAATACTCTATCCTGACCGAGTTAAGGACATTACTCCCGAGCTTGTCCAGCTTGGCAGTCGGTATGTTGACAACATCAGGCAGTACGGTTGTTCAGACTGGTATGACTGGCGCATACGAAACTGGGGAACAAAGTGGAATTCCTATGACGGCGGTTTCTGCGATGACGACAAAATACTATTTCTGACCGCATGGTCGCGTCCGCAGGAAATAATTCAGAAGCTCGCAGAGATGAATCCGGAAATCTGCTTTGAACACCTCTGGGCTGACGAAGATTACGGCTACAACTGCGGAAAAGCCGTATACGAAAACGGCGGGCAGACCGAGGAATTCCTGCCGGACGGCGGCAGTGAAGAAGCGGAAGAACTTGCAAATTCGGTGTATTCCTACGATATCATTGACGATGAATCTAAGGAATGCGAGCCGGAGATGTGACATCAAACAGCCCTATATTGCTTGCGGAGGAAAGAACATGAAACACGGAATCACAGAAAATAACAGGCTCAAAACAATAGAAATCGACAAGTGCGAATCAGTTCCAGGCAGTCCCGAAACCAGTCATACAGCCAGACGTGCAGGCAGGCAAGAGATATTTGAACAGCTCAAAGACCACCTTGAATATCTTGGAATGATCCCAGATGACTATTTCAAGCTCTCAGAAGCTGAATCAGATATCATTCCGGCAGACTGGCTGGATTTTAACAGCATTGTTTCGTTTGACGGGAGCGATGGAATCTTTCTTGATATTTACCTCAACACATCGAATGGCACACAGAAATTTGCGTCTGGGAAAACTCTCAACGCAAGCACAGACAGCTTTATTTGGCTTTCTAGAATTGCGGCAGAATGCAATCTTATGCTAAACGGAAACGGCTGTGAACTTTTTCTCCCACAGGATATCGAAGATGAATTACGGAATACGGATAATTCGGAGCAGATTCAAAACTGCGGCGATGAATATGACGAATTTGAACCTTGAAAGGAATCACCAATGACCACCCACGGAAAATACTGCGATTTTGACTTCTATGTTGCCAGCTTTGACGCAGCCAACCGATATGCAGGCACCGAGCCAACGTCCTCCGGACTTTCACTTCTGGAGGCGGTTTCGGAATTTTACAAGCGGTGCGGCAGATATCCGTCAAGCACTAATATCATGCTCGGCGTGGAATACACGACCAGCCGCCGTGACCTTGAACCTACCGGAAAAGGCGCGGCTGACCTGCTCCAGCGAGTAAATGGAGCGCTCAAAATTTCACGGGATTTTGAGCAGTCCGAAGTACTGAAACATGAGGGGCTTATCGCAAATAATGCTGTTTCGTTCCTGAAACAGCAGAGCGAGAATTTGTACGAACTGAGCGACAAATACACGATAGAATGCGCCCGTAAGATAGCCGAAAGCCTCAGCCAGATATCCGGAGATCCGCAGAAGTGCCGTGACCTCATGGCGCAGTTGACGGACGAATACGGTCTGGAGCGTTGTAAAGTAATCCTTGCGAACGAGTATTACGGCAATTCTTCTGGAATGCTGACCCCGGAAACGGCGGCATATCTTGACGAATCCTGCGACCGGCACGATGACCGTTTCAACATCAATGCACCGCCGATGGCTCTGGAAAACCTCGCTTCCGCAGTCCGTGAAATCGAAGGGCTGTCCGACACGGAAAACAAGATTCTCCGAGCCGGACTGGTGAACGGTGACAGAGAGCAGATCCAGAGCTGTTCTGCGCCGATTAAGTCTGAAATCGGTCATCACAACGACCTAGAGAACAATGGACTTGTGCCGGAAGATCAATGGAGTTTGTGATGGAAGAACTGAAATTCCTGTCAGCCGCAGTTCTGGCGCTGACCATCGCCGTTTCCTGCCAAGAAGAATACAACCCCGCCGCCGGTTACAGTCAAATGTACGGCGGCGCTGTTATTTATGAGTGGCGGCTGGATACGGTTTCGCTGTATTCTCTCAAAGGAATGCGGCTTTAACGGAGGGAGAATGAAAAACAAAAGCAAATACTACCGCATTCCAGTCTGCATATTCATCTTCATTATCGGGACTTTTGCCGCCCTGATTTTCTCAAACGCTCTGAACGATATGCTGACTGAGGACAGAATAACCACCCGAATGACGGATATCAGCGGACTTATCGGGAACGTCCTCGCTGAGGATAAGCTGAAACAGCTGTTCCTCCTGCTGGAGGTTCTGGTTCTGCTTATGTGCGCTGTCTATTATGTATGTGCCGACAGGTCATATCAGGCGGAAACCTTTGCGGTGACAGATGAAATATCCGTCCCCGTGCCATACGGACAGGGACAGCACGGCACTGCATGGTTCATGTCGGACAAGATAAAGCGCAGGGCGTTTGACTATATCAGCATTTCTAAAGCCGACCCGCTTATTTCCCGGCTGATTTCAATCGGCGAAAACCGATACAGAGCCATCGAAAACGGAGAAGCATTCAATCCGCCCAAAGCGGACCAGACGCTCACGGACAGCGCCGGAATAGTCCTTGCAAGAGAAATGTCCCGCGGAACGGAGCGCCTGCCCTGCATAACGGACGATTACCACACGCTGACTATCGGCGCAACGCGCTGTGGTAAGTCACGATGTCTGGTATTGCAGTCGATATGCGCTCTTGCGCTTGCCGGAGAGGGCATTGTCGCAAACGATCCCAAAGGAGAACTGTATCATTATACGCACAGCTTTCTTGAAACGCTTGGTTACAAAGTCCACGTCATTGACTTCAATACGCCGAAAAAGTCCGACCGATACAATCCACTTCAGTCTATAATCAACGCCGTGAACGAGAACAGAATCGACGACGCACAAAACTGCGTCTGGGATTTCGTCACCTTTCTGGTCGAGAAGAATGACCATTCCGAACCTATCTGGACCAACGGCGAATGCGCCGTAATTGCCGCGGCTGTAATGTGCGTGGTCTACGATAATCAGAACCGCCCGGAGTACCAGAACCTCACGAACGTGTACAGCTTTATTGCGAATATGTGCAGGACCGTAAACAAGGTCATGCCCATTGACGCATATATGCAGAAGCTCCCGGACAGCCACCCGGCAAAAAGCCTTATGGCAATCGCCAAAATTGCGCCGGATAAAATGGGCGGGTCGTTCTTCACCTCTGCGCTGACTACACTGCGGCTGTTCATCACCAATGATATGTACAGCCTGACAAGGGAAAGCGAGTTCTCGCTTGACGATATAGGAAAGGAGCCTAAGCAGGCTCTTTTCTTTATTCTCCCAGACCAGAAAGCCACTTATTACCCCATTGTAACGCTTATCGTTGCCCAGCAGTACGACCAGCTCGTTTCCTATGCGAAAACCCGCGGAAACCGTCTGCCGCACCGTGTGAATTTCATTCTCGATGAGTTCGGAAACTTTGCAGCTATCGACAAATTCCAGACTAAAATGACCGTTGCAGGCGGCTACGGAATACGCTGGAACCTGTTCATTCAGGACTTCAACCAGCTTATTGATGTGTACGGACAGGAGGTCGCAAAGATAATCCAGGGCAACTGCCACTACTGGATATATCTGCATTCGCAGGATAATTCCACGAACGAGGAAATTTCAAAGAGCATGGGGAAATACACCACTTCAACCTACTCGCTGGGCGGCTCAACGCAGAAATACGCCGCGCCGTCCAGTTCGACAAATATTCAGCTTTCAGAGCGCAGTCTGCTCAATCCGGACGAAGTAGCCAAAATCAAGCGTCCGTATCAGATCGTGCTGTCGCCTGACCCTCCGGCAGTCATGTACTCGCCGGATATTTCACAGTGGACGTTCAATACCATGCTCGGCATGGGCGATAAAGCGCATAACACAAGGCTTATCGAGCTTGACGAAAACGCCCGTCCCGAACGCGGCGGGAAGTCCACTGAACAGCTTTTGTGGAAGCCCTGGGAGGAAATCCTGAAGGAAAGCTCCGCACCGCCGGCGGCAGTCCACAGGCATTCCGAATCAGCGCTTGACAATAAACCACCATTTCTCAGAAGGGAGGCGAAAATCATATGAAAAAGCTCAGGAAACTCATTTCCGGAATATCTGCGGCGGCTTCGTCGGCAATGATAGCTGTTACGGCGAATGCCGAGGGAACTCTTGCTTCGTCAAAAGCGGTGACAGGCACAAAGGCTCTGCTGGCTGATATGTCAAACGTGCTTCTTGTGGTCGCTCCGCTTGTCGGCACAGCCTGCATAATTTACTTTGCGGTGCGTCACGGTGCGGCAGACGAAATGGACCAGAAAAAGTGGAAACAGCGCATAATCGTTGCGGCTGTATCCATTGTTGTCGCAGTAGTCGCAAGTGCGCTCATCAACGTGCTTGTAAGCTACTACAAGTAAAGGAGGATTTTGTGTACACATCAGGAATACCGCCCGACAAACAGGCACCTCTCATCACACCAAAAACAAGGAGGAAAATCACATGAAGATAACCTGCGACCCCAAGAATGTACGTGTTTCCGCAAACGGAAACAGGCTCGCCACCGCCAGCATTACGCTTGATAATGCGTTCGTGGTGCGTGGACTCAGCGTTATGAACGGCTCTAAGGGCATTTTTGTCAATATGCCGAGCCAGAAAGGCGTTGACGCCGAGGGGAACACCAAGTATTTCGATACCGCGTTCCCACTCAGCAAGGAACTCCGCGCCGAGCTTTCCAACGTGGTTATCGGCGCATATCAGCAGAAGCTCGCGGAGCTTCAGAACAGCGCTTCCCAGCGCGACAGCGAACCGCCCGAACAGGACGAAGATTACTCAAACGAAATGTTTTGACAACAGGAGGAAACACAATGAAGAACATCAGAAACAAGATCACTTTCAAGGCTCTCACTCTCCGCGAGGCGGCAAGGGAGAAGGCTCTCGCACTCAGGGCAAAGGCTCTCGACGCCACCGGCGAGGGCTACGTTGACACAGCGGTAAAGATCATCATCGCCGTTGTTATCGGCGCTCTGCTCATGGCTGGACTGGTCGCGCTGTTCAACGAGGTCATCATGCCCAGAGTAAACACCGAAGTCACAGAGCTTTTCGACGCCGCAGGCTGATCCTGCTTATCTCAGTGCTAAGGGGCGTGGTTCAGACTGCGCCCCTTAACTCTGATGAAAGGTAATGCCAAATGACTATTATCCTTATAATCCTTATCACGGCGGTGCTTTCCGGAATCGTCACGCTGTTTTTCTCAAACGAAATGCTGGTTGGGCTGTACGATGTGGTTTTCAATCCGGGGACTACTCTTGCGATGATAACCGGAGTTGAGTTTTTCAGCCTGCTCATGCCGGTTTCATACGGCTTCGGGATAAGCCTGATAATCCTCAAATTCCTGAAAAAAGCGTTCGATATCTACGTTCTCTGGACTGACGGCGACCCGGACGCAGACCCGTTTTTACTGCTGACGAACTTTGTCCGTGCGGTGGGAACTGCGCTGATATTCCAGTGGCTGTATCAGATTTTTGTGGATATCTGCCGTGACGTCACCGACCAGATAATGTCCGCAATAAGTCAGGGGACAAGCCCCACTATTGAATGGGTGAACGCCATCACCAGCATGGGAATCGTGCCGGCGATAGCAGGGCTTATTTTTCTCATCTGCTACCTTATTCTCCTGTTCAGCTTTATGGCACGGGGAATAGAGATGATGGTGATGAAAATAGGCGTTCCGCTTGCCTGCGTGGGACTCCTCGACAACGACAAGGGCGTTTTCCGGGCGTATATCAACCAGTTCGTGAAAGCGTTCATCACGACGATAGTGCAGATAATGCTCGTCAAAATCGGGCTGTCGCTCATGCTCAATGCCACCATGCTGTCCTCGCAGAATATCATGTGGGGAATAGCCTGCATGATGGCGGCAATGTCTATGCCAAAGATACTCCGGGAGTTTCTTGTTCCCACCGGCGGCGATGGTCATTTTGGAAACACCGTGTTCCAGACGGTCCACATTGCTTCTCTTGCCAAGAGCGTATTCACAAAGTAGGTGGGCTATGGACACGATAAACACTCTGAGCATCTGTATGCAGGGCATAATTTCCGCTGGGCTGATAATGCGTGTGATTTTCTGTGCAACACGGCTCATGCACGAGGAATATGAAGCAGCCCGGTACAAGAAGCGCATACGAAATTCAGTTGTAATGCTGATAATCGCACAGCTCATATTCCCAATAAAAGAGATTTTGATTTCATACCTCGGAAGCGGTTACTAGGAGGAAAAACATGGACGACGACAAGCTGTATATCCCTTATGGGCTTTCGATAGAGCAGGAATACTTTCCGGGCTTTGGAGGGCGTGAACTGCGGCAGTTCCTTATCGGGACAGCAGGATCAGCGGCGGCAGGCGCTCTGATTCTCATGCTTACCGGACAAATCGCCGCGCTGATAGTTTCAATGCTCATCGGCGCCGCCGGAAGCATGATGGCGGTCAGGCGCGACCCGTACACAAGAATATCGGTCATAGGTCAGGTTTCCGACCTTATCCGGTTCCGCAGGTCGCAGAAGCACTACAAGTATGTCTACAAATCATGGGTATAGATCATACCGTTTTCACACTGCTGTGCGTTTACTTCTTCGGGATATCCCGGCAGGACGTACAGCGGCGTGAGATATCCAACTGCGCCCCGGTGGTGCTTATTCTCGCAAGTCCGTTCGTCAGCACAGTTCCGTTTCCGGAACGCATTCTGGGACTGCTCGGACTGCTTATCCCGCTGGCGGCGGTCAGCATTATAACGAACGGCTTCGGCATGGGAGATGTAAAGCTCTGTGCGGCTTTCGGCTGGACGCTGGGAGCGTTCACGGCTTACTGCGCACTTGCCGCCGCGCTTACCGCCGCCGTCCTCGCGGGAAAAATCACAAATCAGAAACGACTGCCGCTTGCGCCGTTTTTGTGCGGCGCAGGTATGGCAACGATATTACTTATGGAGGCATTTCAATGCTGAAAAACCGTACTCTTATCGGCATAATCCTGATCGCCGCGGCGATAGGACTGTGCTTTGGCATTTCGCCGCTTTTCAATTCTATACTTTCAAGCAAAACCAAGATAATCCGGCTTAAACAGGACATTCCGCAGGGCGTTCAGATAACCGGCGCAATGCTGGAAGCCGTGGAGGTCGGCACGCTGAACCTCCCAGCGGATATGCAGAACGACCCAAAAGAGATAATCGGGAAGTACACAGTTTCCGCGATGTTCGCTGGGGACAGCTTCACGGACAAGAAACTGTCGGATTCCATAGACACCTCGGACAGCCTGCTCCGTCAGCTCAAGCCGAACGAAACCGCAATGTCCGTCACCGTGAGGTCGCTTGCGAACGGACTTTCCGGCAAATTACAGCAGGGCGACATTATCCAGATAGTTTCCGTTGACGAGGACGACAAGGCGCAGATCTACGAGGAACTCCAGTATGTGGAGGTGCTTGCGACCACCTCAGACAAAGGCTCGGACGACACCTACCGTGACGGCGAGGTCAACGCGGACGACGAGGACAGCGGCGACCAGTCCCTTTACGCGACTGTGACGATAATTTTGCAGGACAGGGCGCAGGCTCTAAGGCTTGCGGAATGCGAGAATACCTCGCTCCATGCGGTTTTCGTCACCAGAGGCGACGAGAAATTAAAGGCAGAATGCCTGAAAGCCCAGCTTGAACTTCTCACCGGAGAAATATCCACGGCGGAAGCTGACGGCACTTCTGAACCCGCCGAAATCCCCGAATCCACGGCAGAAAGCGAGGACAGCAATGGATAACAACATCATCGCAGTATACGGAAGTCCGGGTAGCTATAAAACCACGATTGCGCTTTCGCTGGCACGGTGCATTGCTTCAAAGGGGAGCAATGTCGTGATAGTCGGGACAAGCACTATAAAGCCGCTTATGCCCATTGCCGTGCCGTTTGAGAGCAAGTTCAGCGGTTCGCTCGGAAAGGCGCTTTCAGCCGTGGATTTCGACCGTGATGTGATTCTCAAAAACATCTTCATGGTGACTGACAAAATCGGGATACTGTCCTACAATATCCGCGAGAACAGCAATTCCTACGCGGTCGTATCTCCGGACAGAATGGACGACCTGTTCATTCAGCTCCGCCAGCAGATGGGCGCGCAGATTATCGTGGACTGCACCTCTGACATCGTAAACAGCAAGCTCACGGCAAAGGCGATAATCAACGCCACGCACGTCGTTGAACTGCTTACCTGCGATACAAACGGGCTTGTTTTCGATGGCTCGCAGGAGCCTATCCTCCAGTCGGAGCAGTACAATTACCGCGACTTTATCCGGCTCATGTCGCTGAATTCCACGATAAAGCAGGACGAAGCCGCAATGAAAAACGCGCTCGGGCGAATCTCCGGCACGATACCATACTGCCCTAAAGCCGCCGAGTACCTCAATCAGGGAACTCTGCTGACAAAAGCAGTGGACGACCGCGTTTACAACACCACGATAAAGTCCCTCGCGGAGCTTGTCACAAAGGAGGTCTGAGCATGAATAATCCGTTCAGAAATCTTGCCAGAAAGCCTGCTAAGCCCGAAAAGGGCGAGATAGTCGTTGCGGATTCCGGAAACGTCAAGGAAGTCGCGAAAATAATGATAGGATTTGAAGCGCTTCTCCGGGAAACGCAGTCCTATATGTCCAAAGCCTGCGGCAACAAGCTGTTTGATTCCGACCTGAAGGACGCAATGCGCCAGCTCATCAAGCAGTACATGAAGGACCACAATTACTACGTCCCGCACATGAATCTCGCCGAAGCCGCAGACCGACTTTACGTTGAAATGGCGGAATATTCGTTCCTGACGCCGCTTCTCGCCCGAAAGGATATCGAGGAGATAAACATAAATTCCTGGGACGATATTCAGATAATCCCGTCCAAAGGTCAGCAGTACAAGTATTCGGAGCATTTTTCCTCAGCACAGCATGCGGTTGACGTGGTGCGCCGAATGCTCCACAATAACAAGCTGGTTTTCGACGCTTCAAGACCGCTGGTCACTGGCTACCTCGACAAGAATATCCGAATTTCAGCTATACATTCGCTCATCGTGGGCGATGAGGTGGGAGTTTCGGTTTCCATACGAATCGTAAATCCCTGCAAGATAACAAAACAGCAGTTCATCGAGAGTGAAATGTGCACCGAGGAAATTTACGAGTTCCTTGCGATATCGTTTGTTCACGGAATTTCTCAGGTATATGCCGGCGCGACAGGCTCTGGAAAAACCACAATTATGGCGGATATCATGAGCAACATTCCGGATCACCGCAGGCTTATCACCATCGAAAAATCCGTGCGCGAATTTGACCTTGTTAAGCGTGATGAAAACGGCAGAAAAATCAACAACGTCGTACACCTTGTGACCTACGAAAGCGACGATCCCACCCGCTGTGTGACTATGCAGGACCTGCTCACAAAGTGCCTTACCATGCACCCTGACGCGATATGCGTAGCCGAGATGAAGAACGAAGAAGCATGGGAAGCGCAGGAAGCCGCGCGAACCGGACACACCGTCCTCACAACGACCCACGCCTCCAGCGTACAGGGTATCTATCCCAGACTTGCAACACTGTGTATGCAGAAGCATTCAACGCCGTATCCTACCCTGATTTCATTCGTCACCGAAGCGTTCCCGCTGGCGGTATTCCTCAAAAAACTTGATGACGGAAAGCGCCATATCATGGAAATCGCCGAGTGCCTTGGCTGTGATGAAAAGGGCAAGGTATTCACAAAAACGCTCTGGAAGTACAGAGTGGATTCTGAGCGCATTGTTGACGGAAAGACCGTGATAGACGGGCGTTTCGTCCGCGTGAACCCCATTTCAAAGGAACTCCGCGAACGTATGCACGAAAACGGCGTTCCGAACGACGTGCTTGACAGATTTTCGGAGGTGAGATAATGGACAGGCTGATATATCTTTTCGGCGCTCTGCTTATGTCCGGCGGAATTGTGGTGCTTCTGGGCATTACCCCGGAGGTCATGACGCAGGACATAATGTCGCTGCTTTCCCGGCAGAGGAGCCTGAAATACCTTGTCGCAAAGGCGCAGGGGAAAGTCCGCAGGAGCCGGCTTCAGCAGGCCGTGATGAACGTCCGCAGCGCCCTGACCGCGACCCACTCCGAGAACAAATTCTCACTGCTGATTTCCATTTCGCTTATCGGAATATGCGCCGGATTTCTGCTTGCGGCTCTGCTCCAGAATCTGCTACTTATACCCATATTTTCGGGTATATGCGTGGTGCTTCCGTATGCGTATGTGAATATGCTTCTTGCTAATTACAACCGCAGGATTTCCGAGGAGCTTGAAACGGCGCTGTCCATAATCACCACGAATTACGTCAGCAACGACGATATAATCTACGCCGTGGAACAGTCCATAGACTACATAAATCCCCCGGTACAGCAGGCTGTCCGGAAATTCCTCACCCAGACTAAGCTCATAAATTCCAACGTAAAGCTCGCCATTGAACAGCTCAAGGGCGAGATAAACAACGAGGTGTTCCACGAGTGGTGCGACAGCCTTATCGAGTGTCAGGACAACGTCACGCTGAAAAAGACGCTCCAGCCGATAACCGCGCGGCTTTCGGATATCCGGATAGTCAACGCTGAACTCCGCAATATGCTGATGAGTCCCCGGCGCGAACACATAATGATGGTATTTATTCTGCTTGCGAACTACCCCATATTGTATTTCATCAACGCCGACTGGTTCAGCGTACTTTTCGATACGATATTCGGGCAGGTCGTGAACTGCATTGTGGCGGTGGTCGTTATCGTGACGGTGATTCTGGCGTATAAGTACACCCAGCCGATTCAGTACAAGAGGTGAATATGAGTATTTATAACATTGCGCTGTACGCCGCTCTGGCGGCAGTCTGCGGACTGTTTGCCGCCGGGCTGTATCAGTTCGCGCTTATCCTGCTGAAAGTCCCGTCAAGCCGCACTACAAAAGCGATAAAGGCGGTCGCCGCAAGAAACCGCCCCTCCGCCGCCGGATTCAAAAACACCTACAACGACATTTCGCTGTTCGTTTCACGGTTCATACGGTTGAACGAATTCAAGAAAAAAGAGCTTGCGGACAGCCTTAAAATCGCAAATATCTCAATGTCCCCGGAGCTTTTCACGGCGAGGGCGCTGGTGCGTTCAGCCGGAATAATGCTCCTGTCCGTGCCGTTCTTCTTTTTTCTGCCGATAATCGGACTGCTGGTTATCGTGCTGGCGGTGCTGATGTATTTCCAGGAGAAGCAGAAAGTGGATTCCTGCATAAAGGAAAAGCGGAAACAGATAGAATTCGACCTGCCGCGCTTCGTATACGCGATATCTCAGGAAATTCAGATGTCCCATGACGTTATCTCAATTCTGGAGCGCCACAAGGACAATTTCTCGCCGTATCTCAACGAGGAAATCGAGATAACCATAGCGGATATGCGGACAGGAAACTACGAAGCCGCAATAACCCGGTTTGAGGGGCGTATCGGCAGTACGAATCTGTCGGAGGTCTGCCGCGGATTTATCCAGATGATACGCGGCGACGATACCTCGGTTTACTGGGAAACCCTCGCGATACGCTTCTCGGAATTACAGAAACAGTATCTCCGGAACATCGCGCTGAAAATCCCGCCAAAGGTACACAGGCTGTCATTCTTCCTGATGATGAGCATGATGTTACTATATGTTGTGGTGCTTGGCTGGGAGCTTCTCAGCAACATGGGCGTTCTGTTCGGTTAAGGAGGGCGAATGAAAAAACTTCTTAGACGGCTTAAATCCACGCGCGGCGAGGGATATGTTGACATTACCGTTGCCGTTCTGATAATCATGATTTTACTGGCGGGAGTGATTAAAATCGCTCCGGTGTTCATCACGAAAATGACGCTCAATTCCTATGCAAACGAACTCTGCCGTGAAGCTGAAATCGCCGGGCGCATAGGCACGGAAACGACCGCCCGGCTTGACCGGCTGAACGAATCCCACCCAGACCTTGCCCCCACGGTAACGTGGTCTGCAAACGGAAATATCCAGATAGGCAGGACGTTCAGCGTGACTGTTTCCACGGATTACGATTTCAGCTTTTTCGTGTTCAATACCACCCCGATAACCATTTCAGCCACGGCGGAGGGAACAAGCGAGGTGTTCTGGAAATGAAGCGTCTGAAAAAACGAATGCTTGCGAACATAGGATTTTCCTATGTCATAACCAGCGTTCTGATGATATGCGTGCTTCTCATAGGAGTGGCGGTTTTCGAGGTTATCCGGCTGTATATTCAGGCTGGCGCGGTGCGCGATAAGTTCGAGGATTCTATAATTTCAATGTGCGTTGAGAATTACTCCGAGATGTACCAGCCTATCCGCGAAAGCCACGCCGCAAGCTACCGATACAACGGATTCCGCTGGGTGAACAGCAATAAGGCGAACGAGCGATATATCCGCACATATCTCAGCCGGGCAATGAACGCCGGGGAGATAATGCAGTGCGAGATCGTGTCGGTGAGCTTCACTGTCGAGCCGGCGGCGCTTGCTCCATCGGATACTGATTCGGCGCAGAAATATGCGGTTTCCGGAACTCTGGTGGTGCGTATTCCGTACCGCTTTGCATGGGAAAGTCTGCCGCCGATCGAGATGTCGCTGGACGTTCGTTCGCAGTGGCAGGCACAATTCTAGGAGGACACAATATGCAGATAGCAATAGCAGTGATAACGCTACTGATATGCGGCGGCGTACTCTACTGGTTCAAACGCACGGAAGCCCAGAAGCGCCAGCGCCGCAGTGAGGAAGAAGATGACGAGCGAATAAAGGCGGCGCAGAAAACAGCGCAGGAATTCGTGAACGCAAAAGACCTCGGAAATAACTGCCTTTATACCACGGACGGTTTCATTTTTGCCTACATAAAAATCGAGGGTCTGAACCTTGAACTGTACAGCCGGCAGGAGCAGAAGCTCATCTGCCGGGAGCTTTCGGCGGCGCTTTCTGGAATAAAGCGCCCATACAAAAGCGACGCTGTGAGCCGTCCGGCAGATATCTCCCGACCGCTTTCAGAATATCAGCGGCTGTACAATTCTGCGGCAGGAGGCAGAAAAAAACTGCTGAAATCCGATATGAACGAACTTGCCGCAATGGTCACGACCGGAGAAACGCTTGAACGCCAGCATTACATTGCGATCTGGGACACGGTTCAGCGTTCGGACGAGCGCACCATTACAGCGGCGGCGCAGGAAATCGTCAAGAAATACACCGACAACGGAATACACGCTGAACTGCTCGACAAAAAGGGCATTGTTCACCTGCTCAATCTGGTGAATAATCCGGCGTATGTCCACATTGAAAATACCAACATTGAGGACGTAATTTCCGTTCTCTCGGATTCATAAGGAGCGCGTATGATAAACAAAAATCAGGCTATTGAAGTTCCGGTGAACAGCGCTTTGCAGGCGAACATCACCCCGATAGGGATAGACTTTGAGATGAACTGCCTGCGTCTGGGCGAGAATTACTGCTGTATTTTTGCAATCACCGATTATCCGTCCGAGTGCGATTACGGCTGGTATTCCAGGCTGACCAACATTCCCGGCACGACCGTTTCAATCAACTATGAACCGATTGACAACAGCGCGGCAGTGGCTGAAATTTCAAAGAAAATACGAATGTACCGGGGACAGGCGGCAGGCACCAAAGACCCCCGTGAGCGCCAGCGCTGTCAGAAAGCCGCGGACGACCAGGAAAAAATAATGTACAAAATGGACCAGAACGGCGAGGTCATGGGCAGGTTCAGCACGACAATAATGGTGCTTTCCCGTGACAGGGAGGATTTTAATTCCCGCTGTGACCGTGTTAAGAATACCGCAAGCGTTCTCGGCTGTAAGATACGCATTCTTGCCAATCTCCAGAAAGAGGGCTATCAGCAGATCTCGCCGACCTATCCGCAGATAAAGCGTGTGCAGGAGATATCTTCAAGGATATTCCCGATAAGCACGTTCGTGGGCGGATTTCCGTTTTCGTCCGACAGCTTTAACGACAACAGCGGGTTCTACCTCGGCAAGAACAGCAATGACGGGCTTATAATGCTTGACATCTGGAAGCGTGACCAGTCGAGGGTAAACAGCAGTATTACCATTGTGGGCGGCTCCGGTTCGGGAAAGTCCACGGCGATAAAGCACATAATCGCTTCTGAATACGCCCGTGGGACCAAGATAATCGTCATAGACCCGGAGGGTGAATACAAGGATATGTGCCTGAATCCGCTGTTTGAGGGCGACTGGATAGACGTTGCCGGAGGGCGCGGAGGACTTATAAATCCATTGCAGATACGTCCCGTGCCGCCGGACGTGGACGAACTCCCCAACAGCCCGGACGAACCTCCGCACAACGAGAGCATAGGCGACCTTGCAATACATCTGAAAACGCTGGAAACATTCTTTCAGCTGTACATTCCGTCAATGGACGACCGTCTGCGGGCATTGCTGAACAAGTCGCTTGTGGAGCTTTACATGAGTTTCGGGATCGGCTGGGACACAGATGTTTCCGGGCGTACTGCGGAGCAGTTCCCGACTATAAGCGACCTTTACGGAATAATTCGGCGGAAGGTTCAGCAGAAAGACAGTTCCTCTGTCTATTACGAAGAACTGCTGACCTACCTTGAAAGCGCGGCGAACGGTGCAGACCATCTTCTCTGGAACGGTTACACTACGATTAGCCCGAGAAGCGGATTTATTGTGCTGGACACGAAATCGCTGATACAGATGTCTGGAACTGTGCTTGCGGCGCAGTATTTCAATGTGCTTTCATGGTGCTGGGAGCAGATAACCCACGACCGGAACGAGCGCATAATGCTCGTGGCTGACGAATGCTGGACCATGATCGACCCACGCTGTCCGCAGTCGCTTGAGTTCCTCAAAAATGCCGAAAAGAGAGCAAGGAAATATGAGGGCAGTATCGTTGTGGGAACGCAGTCCACCAACGATTTCCTTGCGCCGGAAGTCAAGTTTTACGGGCAGTCCGTACTTGACCTGCCGACATACAAACTGTTATTTTCGATGGACGGTCAGTCGCTGAAGGAAACAACAGCGCTGTTCGACCTCAACGACGCGCAGAGCGAGCTGATAGCCTCCGGACAGCGCGGCACGGCGCTCATGAAAGCCGGAAACCGGGCAGTCAAGGTGAGATTCGTTCTCAGCGATGAACGGCTGGAGATGTTCGGCAAGGGCGGAGGACGGTAAAAAGCAATTCAGCCGTGGCATACTCGGCTGTCGGAGGTGTATATGGCAGTAAATCCGAAAATAATAATGATGGCGGCTCAGACCGCCAAAAATCCGAAAGTCCGCAGGGCGATACTGAATATCGTGCTGATTTCGCTGGGGCTTATAATGATGATATTCGTGGTTTTCACCGGGCTTATCAGCGGACTTCTTGCGATAATTGAGAACAACGACCTAAAAAATCACTGGAGCTATTACCGCACCTCGATATCCGAACTTTTTAACGGTATCGAGGGCGAGATAAACACAGATGTCAAGAGCGAGGTCTACGATTTCATGCCGGATTTTTCGGTCAATCTTTCAAAGGCGGCTATCGCCAACAACTTTGACGGAAGTTCGCTTATTCTCTATGATGAGGACGAAATCAGCCGTGCGGAAACCATTATGAAAACCTATGCCGGACAGCTCCGAAATCTTACAACACAGGACGCTTTCGACAATTTCATTGCCGGCTATCAAACCGACCTTTCCTTTTCGGATATCAGCAATATCCGCTTTGCTGACGACAGTGAAATCGACCACATTTCCGACTACCCGGATGAGGTGCGGCTGTTCCTTTACCACCGGGCAATGGAGCAAATGCCAGTTTACAGCTACGATTTTGAAAAGGTGCAGGTCGATGGCAAGCCGGGCGAACGTCAGACGCTGGTTGTGACCGAGCCGGACGGCTCCACACAGACGGTCGAGTACACCTGCGTGGGCGGCGGCGATATTTATCTTCCGGAATTTCTGGCAATGTATAATATCTGCCAGACGCAGGAGTTTCTCCTGAAAGTCAGCGAGCCAAACCCGGCGCAGGATATTGACGAGCAGATGGCTTCCGCCGTTGGCGGGATTCCCGAAACCGAAGAGCAGGCGCAGGAGTACATAAACGGCTCATGGGGCAGTGTTATTGACGGCAAAGGCGCAATAAAGCTGAATGTGTTTGAGGTTTCAAACCTGCGTTCCATCATGGAAAATGCTAACATGGACGGCGCAGTCAGGGTCGAGGTGGAGCGCACTTCGGACAAGCTGTCCATCGTTCTGGAAACGATCGGCGATGATGTCTGGAAAGAGTTTTTCGGAATTGACGAATCCCTCTGGGATTATGTTGAGCAGGCTCAGACCGCAATAGAAATGGCTCTTGCCGAAGCTGAAATTCCGCAGGACGAGTGGACAGTTTCGCTTGATAACATGGTTCAGCTTGCGCTGTTCGTGTACTTTGAGGGATTCTTTGAACTTCCGGTCAGCAGTTCCGAGCTTGCGCCGGGCGCCAATGGAATCCTGTCGCAGTGCGGCGATGTTTCGGAACTTCACCAGTACACCTACGGCTCAAAAGATTTTGGCGTTCCGGAGCGCGGAATTACCCTTGAACTGACAGGAAAAACCGCAGTCCATGCTGATTTGCTGGACTGCGGCGGCTGTATTCAGGATATTTATGTGTATGATGTCTGGAACATGGACGAGCAGGATATCGCCAACGATACCAACTCAAAAGTATTCAACTGGAGCGCCGTCACGCTGGCGTACATCATCGACACCGGGCAGTTTGAAGCGGATTATGGCTTTCAGTTTCCCTCGATTGACGGAGTGCGGAACTCCGGAACAGTCACGCTGTTTCTGGAATTCACCTGCCTGAGCGAGGTTGAGTTTGAGGACGCTGACATCGGCAGTTCGTTTGATTCCGGGGATATAATCGTGGGGTACTCCCATGACGGATATTACAGCGATCGGTATGATTCCGGGCTTTGGCGGCACAGTCTGAACCGTGGCGAGTGCGTTCCGCACGTCGGCATTAAGACCTATTTCATGTCCGGCGAAGTTTCTCAGCCCGAACCTCCGCAGGGCGCGCATTACTACTGCGGTCCAAGCGCAAAGAATATCGGTGTGGCGGCTAATCCGCGGCTTTGGTTCAAGGGCTTCCGCACGGGTATGAGCGAGGAGCTGTTTGGGACGATTCGTGCAGTCGGTAGGGAGCGATAAATTGGAATTTGTCAATCACAGTATTTTTTCATTTGCGTGGGCATAGTAAATTTTTTTAGGAGCATAATGCATAACAAGTCTCCAATCATGTTTTAGCCTATCATTTTTTTCATAAGCAGCAAGATATTCGATAGGCTCTAAATCTCCAACAAAACATTCGCCACTATCTAAAATCAGAGATATGCTGTCCGCACTGTGACTTGTAGTGGCTACAATTTCCCCATCAATGCCTATATTTCTAAGAAATACTCTGCTTTCCTCTGTGCTGATGATTATTGCATTATTCTCATGAATAGGTTCATAAGCCAATTTCTTATCTCTAGCAAAAATACTATCCGCAAAATGTATATAGGAATATTGTATGTCTATTACAACAAGTTTAACTCCTTGATTCATCAATTCGCTTACCAAGCCAATATGGTCAGGATGATAATGTGTTGCCAAAATATAAGTAATATCGCTTATTTTTATTTTGAAATCCTTAATGGCTCTATAAAATGCAGGCAATGTCCCTGCATAGTCTGTATCAACCAGTAAATTTCCACTCATTCCACGAATAAAGAATGTATTCGTATTTCCATATTTCAATTTAATATGCATAGACATCTCCTTGTCAAATTCCGATATGTCGATGAGATAATTATACCACGAACAGCCAGTAAAGTCAATCAATCCATGCTGAAAAGCGAACAATCATCAGAAAGGAACTCAACCATGCTTAATCCATTACTCATTTCCAGAAAAGAAAACGCCGGAATCCTCCGCAGGATATGCTCCGAACTGGGAGCAGTTCCACGGGAAATAATCGGCGAGGACTGGTCGCTGTCGCTTTTTCTGAAACGCGACCTGAAAAACTACCTCTATCAGTCGCATTACATTTTTGATATCTCGGCATTCAAAGAAAAGAACGACGATTTTGTGAACCTCTGTGCCGGAATATACTACCAGAAATCGGACGCAAACATCATCATTTACGCAGATAACTGCTATCCCGGCGATGAAATTTTGGACAAGCTGGTGCACAACGGCATAACGAACATAGTTGCGAACTATCCCGACGTGGACGAAAAAACCAACATATCCATGATGTCGCTGGATCTTAAAGAATGCATTACAGAGGGACTGTCCCAGCAGAAGTGGCGGAGGTTCGACAAGTCGTTTGACGCATTCGCAGAAGCCCGCGAAGCCGCCAGAATTGCCGAAAAGGAAAAAGAAAAACCCCGCTACTCCCAGACAAAACTGCAAATCGCAGTCGTGGGAGCGCAGGGCAGAATAGGTGCAACTACTTTTGCAATACGTCTTGCGGCGTACTTCAACAGCCGTGGCGGTGAGAGCCTTGTTATCTGTGCAAACAAGCGGAACTTCGCTCAGCTGGAGATGATTGAGGAACACTACGGAGGTTCGCACCATGACGGCATTTATACAGTCAACGGTGTGGATATTCTTGACGGCAGGCTGGAGGAACCGGAGCGCAATATAAAAATCGTGGATTACGGCTACGTCCCGACTGACGTGCTCGACCTGCGTGGATTTGACAAGGTGTTCCTTGTCGGCGGTACGTCCTGGAATGAGCTGCCCATGATTTACGCTGCGCAGCAGCCGCTGAACGGTATAAACTACACTGTTGCCGTCAATTTCTCTGACAAAGAATCAGTCGAAAGAAATCGTGAAGTTCTTATGTTAAATCTCAATCCGGTGCTGCTACTGCCATTTGAGTCCGATCCGTTTGCTGTTGAGAAGTATGAGGAGACATTTGACGCTGCTTTCAATATTTTTGATAATTAATTAAACATATAGTCTCATGAAATGTCATCCTTTTGCGGCATTTAATAATATAACACATAATCCAATTTTCCTTATTGGCATCTTTTGTTTTCTGTTTTTTATCTGAAATACCTTATTGACATTTTGTGATACATGGTGTATAATGTATAAAAATGACAGTAATGTGGAGGTTTAATTATATGAATGATTTAGAACAGTTAGATTACACTCTTGAAAATGGCTCTCCAATATTGTTGCTTGGTTCAGGCTTTTCTTTAGGGGCTACTAATGCAAAAGGTTCATTAGTGTGTGGCAAAGATCTTGCAAAGAAGCTATATGATGAGTTCTATATCCGTAGACGCCATGAAATACCAGACGAGCAGTTTATGTGTGCACAAAATGTTAAAGACGACCTTAAAGAAATATGTACTTTGTTGTCTATCGAGAACAGAAGACCGCAAAGAAACAATTTTCTTACAGAGTTATTCAGCGATTGCACTCCTGCGAGTTTCCACCATTTGCTGAATTGTTATAATTGGAATAAAATTTTCACTTTAAATATTGATGACGTTGTTGAAAAGGTATATGACAAATCCGATCTAGTAGTCTGGACAGGAGAGTCTTCCGGAAGTGATTCTACCAATAAAACCCTGTTGGTAAAATTACATGGATGTGTTAATAGTAAATCGCAAGATTATATTTTTGATGATAGTGAATACACTCAGTTTACACAATCTCAAAATTGTTTACTAAGAGAGTTTTCAGACTCAAAGGTAAAATCCGATCTAATATGCATCGGAACAGAATTCCAAGAGTATGATCTTTTGCAGATCATGGAGTGTTACAAAATGAGTGGATATAAAGATGACAAGAAAGTTTTTATCGTTTCGCCATCTATTCATAATTCTAATCTTTTGGGCAAGATCCAATACGATCCAAACTACTTTCATATCAAAATGGAAGCAGAAAAGTTTCTTACTCACATAAAAAATGACATTGTTAAGAAAATAGACTGCCGAGAAGTTTTAAAGCAAGATGCTGCTCTATTTGTAAGCGATTACTCAAATGTAAAAAGCAGCTATGTAACAGAATTATATACGGGCGGTGAAAGCAGGTATGAGGATTTCTGGAAAGAATATAATTTTATTCATCCCAGAATGCTTTTTTATTTAAAGAAAATCGATCAAACAAATGGCAATATTATGTTTAGTATATACGGAAAAGCTTATGTTGGAAAAACCTGCTTTGCAAGAGGGGTTCTTTTTGAACTTGCAAAGAAAAACTACATTAGCATAGAGTATATGATTTTTAATGAACATAAAGTACATAATCTTCTGGATTATTTAAATACTTTGCCTAATGGTACTAAAGTTGCAGTGTTATGTGAGAATGCAGCTTATCATTATGACAAAATACAATACCTGTTAGAAAATACCCCTGCAAATATTGACAAATGCGTCATAATAGCTGTTGATACAATATCCAATTACAATAGGAAAAAATACAGCACAACTTATTCCAAATCCAAAACTATATCATTTGAAATTACTGAGCATATTGATCGGCCTTATGCTGAGAATATTATAGATAAATTAAAATCAAATTCGTGGATCACCAATATAGGAAAATTTGCAGACAGAAATCAAGACCAGTATAAATTTGCTATAGAGGTGAACGATATTATTGATTTGCTCTATATAAACTCAGAAGGTGTTAATTTTGAAAAGCATTTAAGCCTAGTACTTGGTGTTTCTAAAAATGACGACTCATTTAATTATTTTACAATTTTGTCTATACTATCCTCTATGGGTATATCATATGTCCCTTTAAGAGTATTTAAAAGTCTTTTCCCAAATGACTTCAACAATATTAAATTTCACAGGTTCCTTGACACGTATAGCGATTGGGTTTCAAATGATAATAAATTTCTCCATCTGCGTTGTGCCAGATTAATAAAAAGTGCCCTTTGGAACAAGACAGGTAAGAATGCCCTTGTTAATGAGGATAATTTAGTTGACATTATTAAGAACATAGTTCTCCAAACAGTAGGTCAATTCAACGAACAAACATCAAATGAATGGAGTGAGCTTTTTCAGAAAGTTCTTCATGCGGACACACTTTTAGCAGAAAGGGTTTTATCTCTTGCATCTGCTAAAAACTTGTTTACCTGCCTTGAAAATGAATGCAAATCTATTAGTTATTATTGGATTGAAAGGGGTATAATAGAAGAAAAGGGCGAAAACTACGAAGAAGCACATAGATGCTTTATGAACGCTAAAAAAATACGCCCCAATTCTTACCAAACTGCACACGCTATAGCCAAAAACAACATGGAAAAAGGCATTTATTGTCGAAAACATAATAGTACTCCGAATGCAGAAGCATATTATGAGGAGGGGCTTAAATCGATGATTGAACTTGTTGAAAGCAAAGAATTTAGCAAGTCATATAATTATTCGGTTCATTCCTTAGTAGATTTGCAACTAAAATATTCGCAGACATTTGACGTAGATTTATCGCACGATCAATGCTTATACATGGCCAATCTTTTTAATAATGCTGATGAGAAAGATGAACATATGTTTTCTATTGCAAAGTCGTTAAAGAATTACTGCAACAGAAATAATTATATTGAAATAGTAGGTATAATTCAAGAGTTCATACATCGAGCGGAACAGTATAAGCAAGACATTATGTAATACCAAGCACCTTTTATTTTTCGTTATTAGAAGGAAGGAACCCATATGGAGATTTTATACTCAAACATTCCTCCGCTTGCTGTAAGCGATGGACAAACCACTATAACTGAATGCTTTGCTGAGCAGGCGGCAGACTGCACACAGATTGACATCGCTGTCGGATATGCCTCAAAGGCGGCTATTGAAGAACTAGACACTCTTGCGGAAAAGTATGGCTTGCACATTAACCTGCTGCTTGGCATGTATTTCATTGAAGGAATGCCCGAAGCTATGTATCATACTGCTCGTTCAATCAATGAAAAGTGGAAATCAGCAGGCATAGGCGAAATTAGGCTTGCTAAAGTATTTAAGTATCATGGAAAGATATATGTTTTCCAAAAGAACGGCGCTGTCAAATCAGCAATAATGGGATCCGCAAATCTCGGAGTTATAAAGCTTGAGGCAAACAATCTCAGGCAGTATGAGGTATCAAGCCTGATTACTGATACAAAAGACTGCACAGAAATGCTGAATTTAATTCACAATCTGCAGACCGACCGCTGCTCAGCGAATATTGCCGATATTAAAGGAATAAAGCTGATTCGCGAGGTGAATACTTCGCTGTCTGGCGTTGATGGAGTTAATCAGGTTCCTCAAGGGGAAGTTAAGATGTACAAGGACAGCATGACAGATATTGCATTTACTCTGCCTATTAAAGTGCCTGCATTCAGCGAGAGACATATGGACGATGGCAAGCACTTCACGAAATCCAATCTTAATGTAAGCTATGCGGCTCCAAGAAGCCAGCGCAAGTCACGCGACTGGTATGAAACCCAGTTTACTGTCAGCAAGTCTATCACACTTCTTCCCGGCTATCCTGAGAAGAACGAAGAATTCTATGTCATTACAGATGACGGCTATACATTTAAGGCGCATACCACCAGTGACGGAAACAAGCAGTTCAGCGCAGTTGGAGATGAATTGATCCTCGGGCGCTGGATTAAGGGACGCCTTGTTTCCGCAGGACTTGTCCAGCCAGTTAATGATACTCAGCTTGACAAAGACCGCCGTGGAATGATTACTAAGGAAATGCTTGAGGCATACGGCTGCAATACTCTTGTCCTAACTAAAACCGATCAGAAGATGAAAGATGATGAGGGCAAAATCCTTGATGTATGGGTTCTTTCATTTGAAAAATCTCAGGCACCTGTGCAGGAGGACGATGAATGATGAGATACTTAAAAAGCTATCTTGATACGATCAAAAGCCGAGGAAATGTCAGCCTTGCTGATTCAATAGAAAAAACCGCCAACGATGTCGGCAGTAAATACATAGCCCCATTTTCTTATTGTTCTCATGATATTGGACTTCTTTTTGGCAATGTTCAGTCCGGTAAAACAGGACAGATGTTCGGAATAATGTGCAAAGCTGCTGATCTGGGATTTTCAGCATTTGTGCTGCTTACGACAGACAATATCGTCTTACAGCAGCAGACGCTTGAAAGAGTACAGGCAGACTTAACTGGATTCTGCGTGTGCGGTGAGAATGATTCTGGATTATTTATAGAAAACCGCTTAATGAAGCCTGCTGTTATTGTACTGAAGAAGAATGCACGGATCTTGAGGCTGTGGGCTAATGTCTTTGCTTCAACTGGCTTCATGAAAGGAAATCCGCTATTCATAGTTGACGATGAGGCTGATGCAGCGTCCTTAAACAACCTTGTAAACAGAGGAAGGAAATCATCAGTAAATAAATACCTTGACTCTATTAAAAATGACGCTTCAAGCAGTATGTACCTTCAAGTTACTGGTACGCCGCAGGCTGTCCTGCTTCAAACAGCTGCGTCCGGGTGGCACCCTGCATTCACATATTACTTTGCTCCCGGCGCAGGTTATCTGGGAGGCGATTTTTTCTTTCCGAAAGACAAAAAAGCAGACTGCATAAGCTGGCTTGAAGATATTAAAGAGCCTGAAAAGCAGGTAGTAATTCACCATCTGGCTGTATCAGGTCAGATTTTTGCCGCGGGCGGTAAAACATCTAACTGCCTGATTCACCCCAGCGTAAGACAGTCTGCCCACAGCAGGTTTGAAGGCAGCATAAAGAAAGTTCTTGATGAGTATAAGAGTGATTTGAGTGCTTTCAAAGCTGACCTTCAAGATGAATATCAGACACTTAATCCACAAAAGCAGGTCAAAGCTTCATTTGCAGAAGTTTATGCCAAAGCAGAACAGCTGCTTATAAACAATGAGGTTAAAATCCTTATTATGAATGGCAGAAATAATGTTTCAAGCGATGAATATTCCACAGGTTCAAACATAGTGATTGGAGGAAACACACTAGGCAGAGGAGTTACTTTCCCATCACTTCACACGATTTATTACACACGCACAAGCAAGAAGCCTCAGGCTGATACAATGTGGCAGCACAGCCGTATGTTCGGCTATGACCGTGATCCGGGAATGATGCGCGTGTTCATTGATGAACCCCTTTACAAGCTGTTTTCTGATATTAATGCAACAAATAATGCAATGACAGCACAAATCGAAAATGGAACTGATAAAATTCAGATGTTCTATCCAAAGGGGCTTAATCCAACACGCCTGTCAGTCCTTGACAACAAAAAAGTATTCATGCTTTCCGGTGGAACCAACTACTATCCGTTCAATCCTGAGAACAGCACAATTGATGACATTGATAAGCTTCTGGCTCCATTTTCTGAAAACACTACAAGCTATCAGGTTCACCTGAACCTGATGAAAGAAATCTTCTCTCACATCACATCAGATGAAGATTTCAATATACAGAGCTTCCTTTCAGTAATTGATATGCTTCTCTCTCAGAATCCTGGGGCTCAGGGACAGCTTATCGTTCGCAGAGGCAGAGATGTTGCTAAGGGAACCGGTGCCCTCCTTTCTCCAAATGACTGGGATCTGGGAAAAGCGTTCAATAATGAGATTGTTCTTACCATGTATAAGGTAACTGGTCGAAAAGGGTGGAACAATCGTGAAATCTGGGTTCCCAACATTAAGCTGCCTGACAACGCCGTATATTATGATGTAGTAGAGGCAGACAATTCGGAGGAGCAGTAATGGCTGACGATCTTACTCCAGAGCAGCGGAGAAAAAATATGCAGGCTATCAAGAGCAGTGATACAACAATAGAACTGCTCTTGAGAAAGGCTCTTTGGGCTAAGGGAATACGCTATCGTAAGAATTACAAAGATCTTATCGGCAAGCCTGATATTGCTATCACCAAGTATAAGATAGCTGTTTTCTGTGATTCCGATTACTGGCACGGATATGACTGGGAGAATCGAAACAAGCGGATTAAGTCAAACCGTGATTACTGGATTCCTAAAATAGAACGCAATATGAAGCGTGACAAAGAAGTATCTGCCGCACTTGAAGAACAGGGGTGGACTGTGCTAAGGTTTTGGGAATGGCAGATTCGCCGTGAAACAGATCAATGCGTCAATATAATACTTAATGCTGTTTACACTAAGAAAAACGAAATCTAGGAGTGTTAACAATGCGTGTTACCTTAACTAAAGATGAATTGGCAAAATGCAAGGTTTTTTCTCTCAAATGTGCAGAAAATCAGCAGGCTATAGAGTTCGGGCAGAAAACAACAAAAGCTCGTGGCGTCAAAGAGATAGCACGTGATAACTTGATCGGCAAAATAGCTGAAACTGCTTTCAGCCGCATTATGAAAGAACAATGCGGAATCGACGTTCCATTGGATTTCAATTATTATCCAAGAGGAAAGTGGGACAGCCAAGATGCTGTTATCAACGGTTGGAGAATAGACATAAAAGCAACACGATCTGGTGGGCATTGGTTTCTTATTGAATGGAGCAAACTGCATTTTAGAAAAAATGAGAATAAGCTGTCACACATATATGTCATGTTTACCGTTGACTGGGACAGAGAGAAAGATGAGCCGACAGGAACTGCTGAATACGAGGGTGCTGCAGCAATAACTAATCTGCGTGAATGCTGGCCTTTTACGTCTGTATTGAAAAAAGGCACCTGTATTCCCGGCACTAAAGCAAAGCTTCAGGCAGACAATTTTGGAATTCCATTTGATAAACTTATATATAAAGATCCCAAAAAACTATATGCATTATTAAGCAGCAGTCAACCGCCAGAAAGATTGACTGCTGACTTCAAATGCCCAGAGTAAGCCGAATAATTGGTGATATTATGCTATTATGTAATCATTTAGCCGAACAAATTCTGTTTAACCCACTATATGATCACGCAGACGAGCTGAATATTATGTCTGCGTATGCAACTCCTAATATGCTTTCATGGTACTTGAAAAATATACACCATAGAGTATTTGAACCGATTAAAATCAACCTTATTGTCGGAATGGTGCCGTTTGACCATCTGAGCGTAAGCATTCATGAAGGATTTAAGGGTATAGTTTCATCTGATCTTCCAGCTGAAGTTTCATCTGTTAAATGCAGCTATGTTTATGACCAGCCTGCTGAGCATGGAAACCTTTATATTTGGAGCAGGAATGACGAGCTTCTTTCTGCTTTCACCGGATCAGCGAATTTTGTACAGAACTCTTTTATTGGCTCAGGAAGACGTGAAATTATGAAGCCATGTGCTCCAGCAGAAGCAATGGACTATTATAATTCTGTTATATCCAGAACCGTATACTGCAATCATGCTGAAGTTGAAGAATATGTTATTATAAAGTCAGCCCATCCAGTGTTAGATACTGAATGCAATCCCATAGGCCCTATGGACCCCGAAAAAACAGTAGAATTAAGCCTTATTACGAAAACCGGCGAGCCAGGAACCAAATCCGGTCTAAACTGGGGACAGCGAAGCGGCAGAGAGCCTAATGAAGCATATATTCCACTCCCTGCACCAATAGCCCGAAGCGGATTTTTCCCACTTGAGAAGCAGCATTTTACCGCTCTTACAGATGACCGAATTCGTCTTACTCTGCGCGTAGAGCAGCAGGGTGACAAAGCCATTACTACCCCAGAAAGAAATTCTGACCTCGGAGAATACTTCCGCCGGCGGCTTGAACTAGCTAATGGTGCTTATATAACAAGAGCTGATCTCGATAGATACGGAAGGCTTGATGTGGCTTTTACCAAGCTGGACGACGAGACATTTTATATGGATTTTTCACCAAAATTTCCAAGAACATAAAAAATCGCTGCAAAATCGCAGCATTTTTGAAAAAGCTATTGCATTTTCGCAGCAAGTATGATATAATTGATTATGAAAAGGAGTGAGCTGTGAATGGAATTTGGCAGTTACTTAAAAGAGCTTCGTGAACAAAGCGGATTAACTATGGCGGAAATACATCTGCTTTGCGGAATAACCAATTCAAGACTAAACCGTGAAGAAAATGGTAAAAGAACGCTAAAGGCAGACGAAATCAAAAAGCTTGCCAAAGCATATAATGCCAGCACAGTATTTCTTTTTCAAATGGCAGGTTTATTAGACAATGAAGATCTTGCTGAGTATCAGCAGTGCTTTGAAAACTTAAATCTTCTTAACAATGAAGAAAAGCAAGTAATTCAATCAACGATAAACCTGCTAGTAAAAAACAAGGTGGGAATAAAATGATTTATAGATTAGGTGAGCTTTTTTGCGGTCCTGGAGGCTTAGCGTGGGGCGCTGTTCATGCAGATATCGGTAACCCAGATTTTAGAATTGTCCATGAGTGGGCTAATGATTACGATGAAAACACCTGCAAGACATATCGGAAAAACATCTGCAAAGATCGACCAGATACCGTTTATCATGCAGATATACGCAAATTTGACTTAACGAAGCTGTCCCCTATTGACGCATTTGCGTTTGGCTTTCCATGCAATGATTTTAGTGTTGTTGGAGAACAGAAAGGCATTGATGGAGTATATGGGCCTCTGTATTCATACGGAGTTAAAGTTCTCAAAATGCTTAAGCCTCAATGGTTTTTGGCAGAAAATGTTGGCGGATTGAAAAATGCCAACGATGGCAAGGCATTTTCAATGATTCTTGGTGCTATGAAAGAAGCTGGATATAAGCTGTATCCCAACCTTTATAAATTTGAAACGTATGGAATCCCTCAGGCACGTCATAGAATAATAATAGTTGGAATACGTGATGATCTTGATTATGAGTTCAAGATACCTTCAAATGCTGATTATGTTCAGAAAACCTGCCGTCAGGCAATTGAAGAACCACCAATAGCACCAGACGCTCCTAATAATGAGCGTACTATTCAATCCGCAACTGTTGTTGAACGTTTGAAATACATAAAGCCAGGTCAAAATGCCTTTACAGCTGATCTTCCTGAACACCTTCAGCTTAATGTTAAAGGAGCAAAAATCAGTCAAATTTACAAACGGCTCGATCCTGATAAGCCTGCATACACCGTAACTGGAAGCGGCGGAGGTGGAACACATATTTATCACTGGAGTGAGCCTCGCGCATTGACTAATCGCGAACGTGCCAGACTACAGACATTCCCTGATAATTACATATTTGAAGGCCCCAAAGAGAGTGTGCGTAAACAAATAGGCATGGCAGTTCCGCCAGAGGGTGCGAAGATTATTTTTGAAGCAATATTAAAGACATTTGCTGGAATTCCTTACGAGTATATGGAAGCGAACATAGAAGAATAAATAAAAAGCCAGAAGCAATTCCACTTGCTCTGGCTTTTTGCTTTTCTTAAAAGTCGATTTATGTCGAAAAAAACAATAATTTGAAAAGAAAGAAATTAAAAAAATATTGACAGCTTATAAGAGGCGTGATATAATAAATGAAAAAGGGTATATTCCTAGAAATGTATATTAAGGAGTGATATTATGGCTCATGCCGGAAATTCTTACACCATTACCCTGTCATTGTCTCATTTAAAGTGGGGAGAGTATCGTAACCCTACCAATAGGAATATCGTTTACGGGGAAGGCTACATACCAATTCCTAAATCCGCCGCACAACAGTTCGGAATATTTAATTCTAATGCTTCGAATACTGGATTCGGCTACAATAGGTTTTACGTATCGTCAAAGGATGGCTTTTTGCAGAACGAGATTATGTTAGCACAAGGCTGCACTGAAGCTGGCGATATTTACGCAAAACAGTTTTCTATTGAAGGAGACCTAAAGCGCATTGGTCAGTGGTACAGCTTCAGAAATGCAAAGCCTGGAAATAAAGTTGAAGTCACTTGGGTTAGTTCCACGGAGATCATAGTTGACATAATATAAAATACAGGCTAGCATGAAAAACTATTGTAGATTTTCATTTTAGTATAGCAAGTAACAATATAAAATATAGGCACAGTCGATTCAAGCTGTGCCTATATTTTATCAGTTGATATTCAGGATATT
>CAMELR010000014.1 GCA_945923775.1 uncultured Clostridia bacterium
GAGCAAAAAGGCGGTCAACTGATTTTACCGAACAGCTTCCGGAAGGAGGCTGTTTTCGTTTTACAGGCGTGGGAACGGCGCACGCTTGATTCGGAATTCTTGTGCCCTGGCTGTTTTCCGATAGTATCATGTTTAAATCCGTAAAATGGGGCGATAAAATTCCGGAACAAAATATTACTTACCTCTTGACAAAACCTTCCTGAGGTGGTATAATCAAATCAAGATATCAAAATGATATCACATTGAATATGAGGTAACGGGAGGTATTGACATGAAAGAGAAAACAACGAACTACGAGGAAAAGGAGCTGCGCGCCCCGAGCGGCTGGGCGGTGCTGTTCCTGACGATAATTCTGTATCTGGCGGCGATCGGTCTGCTGATATTCTGCGCCGTAAACATTGACGAGTACAGCTTTTCCGGATACGACGCCGGAATGATCGTCTGCATAATCTGGCTGTGCATAGGCTGGGTGCCGTTCATCGGACTGCGCGTTATAAAGCCCAACGAGGCGCTGGTGCTGACCCTGTTCGGAAAGTACATCGGCACGCTCAAGCGCGAGGGATTCTATTTTGTGAACATTTTCAGCGTTCCTGCGGTCCCTAAGGTGCAGGAAGGCGGCAAGCCGGGAGTTCCGCACACGAAAATTTCCCTCAAGACCATGACCCACGACAACCGCAGGCAGAAGATAAACGACCAGCTCGGAAACCCGATAGAAGTCGGGATAGTAGTGGTATGGCGCGTTGTGAACACCGCGAAGGCTCTGTTCAACGTGGACGACTACGAGGACTTCATGTCGATACAGGCGGATTCCACATTGCGCGACGTAGTGAGGTGCTATCCGTACGACTCCACCGATTCTGACGAGAAGTCGCTGCGCGGCTCTTCACAGGAGGTCTGCGAGCAGCTCAAGGCTACCCTCCAGGAGCGCGTCGAGCACGCCGGTCTGGAGATAATCGAGGCGCGGATAACCCACCTTGCATACGCGCCCGAGATAGCCGCCGCAATGCTCCAGCGCCAGCAGGCGACCGCAATAATCGAAGCGCGCCAGAAGATAGTAGACGGCGCGGTCGGAATGGTGGAGATGGCTCTGAACAAGCTGAGCGAGAGCAACGTCTGCGAGCTTGACGAGGAGCGCAAGGCGCAGATGGTGAGCAACCTGCTTGTAGTGCTCTGCGGCAACAAGGATGCTCAGCCGATAGTGAACAGCGGCTCCATCTATTAAGGAGGACGTATGACGGATATCGTTTTTTCAGCGGAAAGCATTGCCTCGCTTGTGATAATGGCGGCGCTCGGGATAGGTATCCCGGTGGCGGCGGCTCTGGTGTGGAGATTCGCACTGCACAAAGGTACGATGAAAGCCACCTTCATCGGCGCGGGAATGTTCTTCCTGTTTGCAATCATACTTGAGCGGCTGCTCCATATGGTCATGATTCCGGTGGTGTCCGGAAATATCGTGCTGTACGTTGTATACGGCGCAGTCGCTGCGGGAGTATTCGAGGAAACAGCGCGTTTCCTGAGCTTCCAGTTCCTGATGAAGAACAGCCGCAGCGCTGAAAACGCGGTGTCCTACGGGCTGGGTCACGGCGGCTTTGAGGCGCTGTACCTCCTCGGGCTGACCGCAGTGAGCGCGCTGATGATGGCGGCTTCCGTGAACTCGATGGGAGTCAGCGAATTTATAAACAGCGCTTCCGGCGGCAGCGACGCTGTAGCCCAGCAGCTCATGGCGCAGCTTGCGGGCTTTGCGCAGTCGAGCTATTCCGGAGCGGCGCTGGCGGTTTTCGAGCGTATAGTTGCTATGGCGCTGCACGTTTCGCTTTCCGTTCTGGTGATGGAGGCGGTCATGGTAAGGGGCAGAATGTGGCTCTATCCTGCGGCGATAGTTATTCACGCGCTGATGGACGTTCCCGCGGTGCTGTACCAGTGCGGCGCGATCAATATTATCGTGTGCGAGGTAATTGTGGCGGTGTTCACGGCGGTGTGGGCAGTTGTCGCGGTGAAGAGATACAAGTACCTCAGAACAAAGTAACAGGGCAGGGAGGTGAGCCGCATGGCTGACGGCGAAAAGAAGGAAAAGAAGCAGATACCTCTGCGGCTCTCCGCGACGCTTTACAACGAGCTTATGCAGTGGGCGGAGGACGATTTCCGCTCGGTGAACGGGCAGATAGAGTACCTGCTGACCGAGTGCGTGAAGTACCGCAAGAAGCACTCAAAGCCGGAAAAGGAGGACGAATGAACGACGGTGTTGTGTATCTCCTGAGCTACCTCATACTGCCGGTTCTGCTGATAGTTGTGGGACTTGTCATTTGGAGGTTCCCGCCGGGGTACGGCGGGAGCGTGGGCTACAGGACGAAGCGTTCCCGCAGCAGCCAGCAGGCGTGGGATTTCGCGCAGGTGTACTGGGGCAGGCTGATTCTGGTGATGAGCATTCCTATGCTGGTTATTTCCGTGGGCGCGGGAGTGTTCCAGATAGTAAAGCCGCTGAGTGAGGAGACCGGGCTGCTGGTGTTCTGTGTTGTCATGACGGTTCAGCTTGTTCCGCTGTTTGTGAGCATAGGGGTCACGGAATCAGCTTTGAAAAGGCGATTTGAATAGAAAAAACAGGGCAAGCTATAGCGGCTTGCCCTGTTAAAATATGTCGTCTGAAACGGTTCAGAGATCCGCATTAATCGTCGCGTTCTTCGCATTCGCCTTCGATAACGTCGGGGCGCTGGTGCTTGATTATCTTGATAGCGGTGATGGCAGTGATGAGGTTCAGAATGCCCTCTGAAAGTATCGAGATACCGAGAAGTATCATAAGAAGGCTGCTGCCCGCGCCAGGTCTCAGCATGAGCGCCAGACCAAGTATACCAGTAATGACCGCCATCGCGAAAATCAGCCACCATCTGCCGAGACCGAATTTCTTGGCTTCAAATGCGGTCTGGATTTTCAGAACGCCGTCAAGCAGGAAGAACAGTCCCATAGCGCTGCATACGAATATCATCAGGCTTGCGGGGTTTATCAGAACGATGACGCCAAGCGCGATAAGGATAATTCCCGAGGTGAGGTCGTGCTGGAACGCCAGCCGGTAGAGATCCTTAGAAAAGTACCCCGCCATTCTGACGGCTCCGAAAACTATCATGACGATTCCGATGAGAACGCCGATAAGCCCCGAGAAAACCTCGGGCAGGCAGATGAGCAGAATACCCAGCACGCACAGCGCTGCGGACATCACGATATAGCCGATCTTTGCGGCTCTCATAGGTAAAACAGAACGCATAGAAATCCCTCCAGTAGGTATTGAAGCCGCACCGGAAACCGGTGTGCCTTTATTCTTACTGATATTATATCACAAGTTTACAGACATTAAAACGGTCAATTTTTCCTGAATGGGGGGGAAACGCGCGGCTCCGGGGTCAGGTAAGCCCGCAGAGGGTTTCGATTTCCTTTACCCACTTGACGGGGTAGCAGGCGAGGAGCTCCTCGTGGCGCAGGTCATGCTCGTGTATCACCGGGTGAGCGAAGTGCTTCAGGTAACGCGCGCGGTACTTTTCGCCCATTTTCAGCGCGTAGAAAATATGTATCTCACCGTGCCTGGGGTCGATCTTGTCCGGCAGTGGAGTCATCATGTCGGAGCCGAACTGGTTCGCGACGCTCTCCTTTGAAACGAACGGCATGCCGTTTCCGTCGGGACCCTTCATCATGCCCATGAATTTTCTGCCGTATTCGCCGTTTTCCTGCATGGATTTTTCGGCGCGCTTCTTCATGAATCCCTTCTTGTATTCGCCGTCGTGTATCAGCGGGTAGATCATCGGGACTCCGATTTTTACGAGCAGTCCGGTTTTGAATTTCCCAGCCTGGTCGAGGTCGGAGCTTCCGAGTATTCCGTAGTCCATCGTGATTTTTTCACGCGCCGCTAGCAGCCCTACGAACGAACCTCCCAGCGAGCACCCGTAGACCGCGCAGACGTGTCCTCCGTGCTTTGCGGTGATGTAGTCCTCGATTTTCGAGACCTCCTCGAGCATGGTGGGGAATGTGGAGCTTTCGGTCTCGTCGAAACCGTCGTAGGATACCACGCACACCCGGAACTTCTCCTGAAGCAGCGGGATAACCTCGCCGAAGTTCGTTTTCCAGTAGCAGCACGTTCCCGGGAGCAACATTATTGCCGGTTTTGTTTCGTCGCCAAATTCGTATACTGTCATTTCTGGATCTCCTTTTAATATGTTAGATAAAGCTAACCGTGCTTTATAATAATCATCAGACTGATTATATCACACAATTTTCATTTTTGCAACCCTCTTAATTGTGAAAACCACATGAAATGTTAAGTGCCTACAAATCGCATGGTAATGCGATTTTCCGCGCTGTTATGCGGCTATGGTTTTGCAAACAAATTAACATAGTTAAATTTGCTGAAAATGGCTTGACAAATGGGCTAAAATATGTCAGAATAGCGGGTTTACATTAAAAAAAATATGTACTATAATAATAAGGCAACTAATCAATGCGAATGGCATGACAGACAACAACACAAGGAGGAATAAAAGCATGTTAAAAACACTTGCGGCGCAGATAAAGCAATATAAGCGATCGACGCTGCTTACCCCCCTATTTACAGTGCTGGAAGTCGTGATGGAGGTACTTATCCCGTTCGTCACGGCGGCTATAATCGACAAGGGCATTAACGCCGGAGATATATCCAAGGTGTACATCTACGGCGGCGTTATGCTCATCATGGCGTTCATGAGCCTTGCGTTCGGCGTACTCGCCGGCAAGTTCGCCGCGAACGCTTCCGCGGGATTCGCATGTAATCTCCGTGACGCGATGTTCACCAATATCCAGCAGTTCTCTTTCTCGAACATAGATAAATTCAGCACCGCTGGCCTCGTTACACGTATGACCACCGACGTCACCAACCTTCAGAACGCATTCCAGATGATAATACGCATTGCTGTAAGAGCTCCTATCATGCTCATAAGCAGCATCGTAATGTGCATGATCATCAACGTGCGTATCAGCCTGATATTCCTCGGCGCGATGGTGGTTCTGGGTAGCGTGCTCGCTATCATCGTTTCCAAGGCCACTAAGGTGTTCGACCAGGTTTTCCCGAGGTACGACGACCTCAACGCCAGCGTTCAGGAGAATATCTCCGGTATCCGCGTCGTAAAGGGCTTCGTACGCGAGCAGCACGAGAACGAAAAGTTCGTGAACGCTTCCGGAAGCCTCTACAAGATGTTCATTAAGGCGGAGAAGATCATATCCTGGAACAACCCGGTTATGATGTTCGTTATTTACGCGTGCATTCTGCTGATATCCTGGTTCGGCGCGCAGTTCATCGTAGGCGGCACCCTCACCACCGGCGAGCTTACCTCCCTGTTCAGCTACATTATGAGCGCGCTGATGTCCCTTATGATGCTTTCCATGATCTTCGTTATGATCACCATGTCGGTAGCGAGCGCACGCCGTATCTGCGAGGTGCTCAACGAAAAGTCCGATATCACCAACCCGGAGAAACCCGTTATGGAGATCACAGACGGCTCCATTGACTTTGACCACGTGAACTTCACATACAAGCACAAGTCCGATCAGCTCAAGGCGAAGAAGTCCGACCTTGACGGCGGCGAGGAGATACTCAACGATATCGACCTGCACATACATTCCGGCGAGACCATCGGGATCATAGGCGGCACGGGCTGCGGCAAGTCCACATTCGCGAGCCTCATCAGCCGTCTGTACGACGTAGACAGCGGCTCTGTCAGCGTAGGCGGCGTAGACGTTCGCAAGTACGACCTCGAGCTGCTCCGCGACAAGGTAGCCGTAGTGCTCCAGAAGAACGTGCTGTTCTCCGGAACGATACTCGACAACCTCCGCTGGGGCAATGAGAACGCCACCGAAGCGGAGTGCGAGGAAGCATGCAGACTTGCCTGCGCAGATGAGTTCATCGAGAGAATGCCCGACCGCTACAACACGATGATAGAGCAGGGCGGCGCGAACGTATCCGGCGGTCAGAAGCAGAGGCTCTGTATCGCAAGAGCGCTGCTGAAGAGCCCGAAGATACTTATACTCGACGATTCCACCAGCGCGGTCGACACCGCGACCGACGCGAAGATACGCCAGGCGTTCGCCGAGAAGATCCCCGGAACGACGAAGATCATCATTGCGCAGCGAATCTCCAGCGTTAAGGACGCAGACCGCATAATCGTAATGGACGACGGCAGGATCTGCGGATTTGCTCCGCACGACGAGCTGTTAAAGACCAACGAGATCTACCGTGAGATATACACGCTCCAGACCCAGTCCGGCGGCGATTTCGACAAACCTAATGAATAAGGAGGCGGAAACAGATGGCAATGGGAAACAGGCGTCAGCCTGCTGCGATAAATCGCAAGAACATGGATTTCAAAGTGCTGGGCAGAGTGCTCGGCTATATGATGAAGCGCTATAAATTCCGCTTCATACTGGTTCTAGTGTGCATACTCATCACGGCTGTATCCACCCTGGTGGGAATGCTGTTCATGCAGAGCCTCATCGACGACTACATCACGCCGATGCTGAATACGGTGAACGCCGGCGGCACCGCGGATTTCGCTCCGCTGCTCGGGGCGCTGGTGCGTATCGCGCTGATATACGTGGTGGGCATTATAAGCTCCTTCACCTATAACAGACTGATGATCTACATTACCCAGGGAACCATGCGCGACCTCAGAAACGACATTTTCACACACATGGAATCCCTCCCGATAAAATATTTCGACACAAACGCTCACGGCGACATCATGTCCATCTACACCAACGACGTTGACACGCTCCGCCAGCTTATCAGCCAGAGCATTCCGCAGATGGTGAATTCGCTGGTAACGCTGATAATCACATTTGTCAGCATGATAGTGCTGAGCATTCCGCTGACAATTCTCACCGTTGTTATGGTGCTGGTAATGATGTTTGCCGCAAGCAAGATAGGCGGCAAGTCCGCAAAGTACTTCGGCGCACAGCAGAAGGACCTTGGTATCGTAAACGGTTACATCGAGGAAATGATGGAAGGTCAGAAGGTAGTCAAGGTATTCAACCACGAGGAGAAGAACATGGAGAGCTTCAGAAAGCTCAACGATCAGCTCCGCGTTTCCGCAGACAATGCGAACAAGTTCGCGAATATCCTCATGCCTGTCAGCGCGAACCTCGGAAATATCAGCTACGTGCTCTGCGTTGCAGTAGGCGCGGTGCTTTCCCTGGTGCTCGGCTCCGACGTGACCGGACTTACCCTCGGTTCGCTGGTCGCGTTCCTTACGCTGAACAAGAGCTTCTCACAGCCGGTTATACAGGTCAGCCAGCAGCTCAACGCCGTTGTCATGGCTATGGCGGGCGCGAAGCGTGTATTTAAGCTGCTTGACGAAAAGCCCGAGACCGACGAAGGCTATGTTGAGCTTGTAAACGCAAACATCGCCGAGGAAGGCACGATCACCGAGTCCGAAAAGCGCACCGGCGTATGGGCGTGGAAGCACCCGCACACCGCAGACGGCACCGTATCCTACCGCAAGATGGAGGGCAGCGTTGTATTCGACGGCGTAGACTTCGGCTATAACGAGGACAAGATGGTGCTCCATGACATCAAGCTCCACGCGGAACCCGGACAGAAGATAGCGTTCGTAGGCTCCACCGGCGCGGGCAAGACCACCATCACGAACCTCATCAACCGTTTCTACGACATTCAGGACGGCAAGATACGCTACGACGACATCAACATCAACAAGATAAAGAAGGCGGATCTCCGCCGTTCACTGGGACTGGTTCTCCAGGATACCCACCTGTTCACCGGCACGGTAATGGACAATATCCGTTACGGACGTCTTGACGCCACCGACGAGGAGTGTATCGCGGCTGCAAAGCTCGCGAATGCTCACAGCTTCGTGAAGCGCCTTCCGGACGGCTACAACACCATGCTGACCGGCGACGGCGCGAACCTCTCGCAGGGTCAGCGCCAGCTTCTTGCGATAGCGAGAGCGGCAGTCGCAGACCCGCCCGTGCTGATACTCGACGAGGCTACGTCCTCCATCGACACCAGAACCGAGCGCCTTGTACAGGACGGCATGGATAAGCTAATGCATGGCAGAACAACGTTCGTCATCGCGCACAGACTGTCCACGGTACGCAATTCCGACTGCATAATGGTACTCGAGCAGGGCAGGATAATCGAGCGCGGAAGCCACGACAAGCTCATCAAGGAGCAGGGACGCTACTATCAGCTCTACACCGGCAAGCCGGCTAAGAAAGCGGCTGAGTAAGTCAGCAGAATAACACAGCGGCAGGTCGATAAGTCGGCCTGCCGATTTTGTATTATTTTTGAAGTGCCTTGTAGTACCAGTCCGGAGTATCGCCGAAATCCTCCGCAAGCTTGTCGCCGTATTCATCGCGAATCTTGGCGCAGAGCAGCGCGAATTCCCGGAGGATAGGCTGCGACTCGCCTTCCTTTTCCATTTCGTAATTTTGCTCGGCAAGTGTGTTGATATCAAAGTTGCAGCCGCTAATATCCAGCCACACGCGGAAGGTGTACCCATCGGAAAGTTTCTGAATATACGCGCGGTATGTGAATCCGTGGCTGTCGCGGCAGTAATATTCGCCCAGCCAGCCGGGATTTCCCTTTTGGTGCGTGAATCCCGTTCCGGCGAACGCCTTTTTCATCACCGGGATATCCGCAAGATGAGGGATCGGCTTCTTGTCACTGCTGTATGTATAACGCTTTGGCATGGGAAGCATTTTTTTCATAACCCCATCAAGATACTTGAAGTGATTCGCTTTAAGCTCTGTGAATCTATTGTTTTCTTCCCTGGAGAAAACGCATTTCGTTTTTGCTTCAACAGGATTTCCGAGATAGGGTGTCAGCTTTTGGATAACGATGGAGGAATCACGCGGTTCGGGGTCGGCTGTGACCTCGATACATACCAAAATCATAACGCGTTTCAGACCGTCGTCATAGCATCGTTCCTGCGCAATATAGTTCGAGAAAAAGTGAACGTTTGTGAGTTTGGAAATATCAGCATTTTCCCATAATAAGTCGGGAGCGGGCGCGGAGGTTTCTTCACCGAGCCAGTTCACGCCGCTGAGCAGGACGTGCCCGAACGGAATATTAAAGGGGCGCGGTATTTTTGAAAACACTGCGAAGATATCGTCATAGTCCGATTTATCGGCGAAAAGCTCCCCGGATAACCAGTTTTCCGTGTAGCTGCATATCATCGGTTCATCTTCTGCTGATTTGAAGTACTTTTTAAGTTCCGGCAGCTTTTCAAGCACATTTGATATAGTCCTGTCACTGGATACGGTACTTGCCGCAAATGCAAGGTCAGACCAGCCAAACCCAAGCTCCGAAAGCATATTCTGAATGTATGACTGAGCGTCCTTAAACTTTACTTTATCCGCGATATTGAACCTGTATATATTGAAAACTCTCATGATTACCTCAAAAACCATTTGATTTTGTTTGTGATGATATCAGTATAGCATAAGAAGCAGAAAATGTCAATAGAAAAGGGAGAACCTTTCGATTCTCCCTTCAGTTTGTCAAAAAAATTGTTGTTTGGCGGTGAATTAGGCTGAGATTATGTTTCCGAAACAGTCCACTGGACTGTTTCGGAGGATAGGCGTTAGCAAGACTTAATGCGGCTCGTGGGGGAAAACTCTTGTTTTCCCCCACACCCCTTTAGCGCTTTTTTCCGTTTAGCTGCGCGCCGGCGCGCAGAGTTTCCGCGCTTCTGCGCGGAGGTTTCGCCTTCGGCGACGAGGGCGCTGCCCTCGACTCGCAAGGGGGACTAGTCCCCCTTGACTCCCGATTGGGGGTTGCTGGAAGGCGAAATGCACTCGCGCAAATTCTAGTTTTTCGACAAGCTGAAGGGAGAACCTTTCGGTTCTCCCTTAGTGTTATTCTGAAAATCACATCTGCTTGCGAACCTTGATGTGAACCTCGCGGAGCTGCTGCTCTGTAACCTCGGTAGGCGCGCCGAGGAGCAGATCCTGCGCGTTGGAGTTCAGCGGGAACGCGATTACCTCGCGGATACTCTCCTCGCCGGTGAGCAGCATGATCATGCGGTCAACGCCGGGAGCCATACCAGCATGAGGCGGAGCGCCGAACTTGAATGCGTTGTAGAGCGCACCGAACTTGCTTGCAACGTCCTCCTCGGTGTAGCCTGCGATCTCGAACGCCTTGATCATGATGTCGAGGTCGTGGTTGCGGACAGCGCCGGAGGAAAGCTCAACGCCGTTGCATACGATGTCGTACTGATAAGCGAGGATATCCAGCGGATCCTTGTTCAGCAGTGCGTCCAGACCGCCCTGCGGCATGGAGAACGGGTTGTGTGTGAAGATGATCTTTCCGGTCTCCTCGTCAAGCTCGTACATCGGGAAGTCAACGATGAAGCACAGCTCGAAGCGGCTCTCGTCGATTAGGTTCATGCGCTTTGCGACCTCGGTGCGGATCTGTCCGGCGAACTTCGGAGCGTTCTTCTTGGTGTCGGCGATGAAGTAAAGCACGTCGCCTTCCTGGAGCTCGCAGCGGGTCGCCAGCTCCTTGCGCTGGTCGTCGTTGAGGAACTTGTCGATCGGGCCGTTGTACTTGAACATGCCGTTCTCGCCCGGCTCTACCTTGAAGTAGCCCAGACCCTTCATGCCGACTTCCTGTACTGCGAAGTCCTCCATGCTCTTGAAGAAGGTCTTGGACTGCTTAGCCATTCCGGGAACGCGGATACCACGTACGGTCTTTTTGCAGAAGGGCTTGAAGTCGCTGTCAACGAACAGGTCTGACAGTTCCTTGATCATCAGCGGGTTGCGCAGGTCAGGCTTGTCTGAACCGTAGGTGAGCATTGCTTCCTTGTAGGTTATGCGTCTGAACGGAGCAGGGGACACCTGCTTGTCGGAGAATTCGGAGAAGGTCGCGGAAAGGACTTCCTCAGCCACTGCGAAAACGTCCTCCTGGGTAGCGAAGCTCATCTCAAAGTCGAGCTGATAGAACTCTCCAGGGGAACGGTCGGCTCTTGCGTCCTCGTCGCGGAAGCAGGGAGCGATCTGGAAGTACTTGTCGAAGCCGGAAACCATGTAGATCTGCTTGAAGATCTGCGGAGCCTGCGGCAGAGCGTAGAACTTGCCGTGGTGCTTACGGCTGGGGATCAGGTAGTCTCTTGCGCCCTCAGGGGAGGAGGTGGACAGGATAGGAGTCTGAAGCTCCAGGAAGCCCATGCTGCTCATCTTGTTGCGCAGGAAGCTGATTATCTTGGAACGGAGCACGATGTTGTCGTGCATTTTCTTGTTTCTGAGGTCGAGGTAGCGGTACTTCAGGCGGACGTCCTCGCGGGTCTCGCGGGAGGTAGCCACTTCGAACGGAAGCTGCTCCGTTACCTTGCCGAGGATACGTACTTCCTCAGCCTCGATCTCGACCGTACCGGTCTCTATCTTGTCGTTGTAGGTGCTTTCATCGCGCTTTAAAACGGTGCCTGCGATGGAAACCGCGCACTCCTTGTGAATGCCCTCGAGCAGCTTCTCATTGTGGAACACTACCTGAACTACGCCGTAGTGGTCGCGCAGGTCGACGAACATGATACCGCCGTGGTCGCGGATATTCTCTACCCAGCCGGCAGCCCTTACCTTTTTGCCTATATCGTTTTCAGTCACCGCGTTGCAGTACTGCGTGCGGTATTCGTTTTCTCTGAACAATTCCTTCAATCCTTTCAATATATAAATTGTCGCCGCCTGACAGGCGGAAAAGTTACTCAGCTACGGTCACAGCGATTATGACCGGCATTGTTATGCCGCATTATATCACAGCCTTTCGGCACAGAGTTCCCCTGCGCCACATAATTCAACAATTTATTATATCACTAAAATGCGGAATTGTCAATATTTTATACGGTATACGCGAAAATTTACCCGGAAATTTTCCGGAGCCGCCTGCTCACATCTCTTTCAGCTCGTAATAACCGAATCTGTCGTTGATGGTGAACGCGTCGCAGCCCTCGATGTACCGTATGCTGTATTCCGAGCCGTTGTTCATCACAAGAACGCCCTCTGTCGTTCCCCTTTTCAGCAGCGGAGCGTCCGCTTTGCAGCTCCAGTCAGCGCCGGAGATCGGGATAACTCTGCCGTTTATCTCCACATGCTCCATATCTGAGGGCGAAACGAAGTTCCCCATCATGAACGCCAGCGCTCCGGCGAGTATCGCCAGCAGTGCGCCTCCGGTAACAAAAGTCGCCATGAATCCTAATTTGTTCATATAATTACCCCTTTCCGCCGCCTTCCGCTCTGCGGAAGTTCCCCCGGCGATGATCCTGCGCGGTATGCGCTCCGACGCGGTTCCGGAACGCGCCGCGCGTATTGCCCAAGTTTGCTCAATGAATTCAAGTGAGCCGTCTTAACCCGGGAGTGATTATCTGGCTGCTGGGTATAAGCGAGTAGTCGTACATCACCTTTGAATGGTTGTCCAGCACCAGTTCCCGGCGTATCACCCGGCGCTCCTGGTCGAGTACCACGCGGTACACCCGGCTGACCCGGAAGAACTCGCCGTCCTCCTCGATGTAGCCCTGATCCTCCTCGGTTATGCGGTATATGTATGGGAACGGCTCCTGTGCGCGGAGCTCGCCGTACAGCGTGCTCTCGTCCAGCCAGACCAGAAGCTGCACCGGACGGTCGCTCGTGTTTTTGAAACGGTAGTCCACGTTTTTGTAGAAAACGCTGGTGCCGATTCCGAACGGCACCCGTCTGCCGGAATCAGGGAAGAGCGCGTCAGAATGGTGCACCAGTTCGGTCACGGTGAGCGGGCTGTTCAGCACCAGCCAGTGTATCAGATTCGCGAGCTGGCACAGCCCTCCGCCGACTCCGCGCCCGAGTTTCCCGGCGCTTATCACAAGTCCGTCAAGGTATCCGCGCTTTGCTGAGGGTTCGCCGACGAGCTTCCAGAACGAGAACGTTTCCCCTGGCTGAACGACTATCCCGTTTATCTGCGCCGCAGCAAGCCGGAGGTTCACCAGCTTGTTTCGCTGGAGCTCCATATCGACTCCCTCCAGGCGGCGCAGCGCGTTGGAGGAGTGGCTCTTAACAACAGCGCTGAACGGAACTGTGTTGCGGGTACGGGCGAATGTTTCTCCGCTGAATCTGTCGTGGATATCTCTGAGCAGATATTCTTTCCGAAGTGAAATGTGATAGCAAGCCGGTGACAGTTCGCAGAACAATTTTCGTTTTTTTATGGCAGACACCTCCGTTTCACGACATTCTCTATAATTATTATAGCAGATTTTTGCAGGAAGTCAATTACAGTTGTATTACGATTTGGTTACAAAACGGTTACAAGTGTTGTGAATCACCGGAATTAAAAACCGGACAGCCTTGCAAAACTGTCCGGTGAGCGGTGTTCAGTTCTGGAAATAAACGTCTTCCTGCTGGAGCATGGGGTATCTTATCAGCTCCCGGCTGTCGAGGTCGGCGCGGTGCATATCTACGGCGCTGATACGGCGGTTGAGGTAGGTCGTGTAGTAGTACACTCCGGTCTGGGCGTTCCAGCAGGAGGTGTAGATCGTGATCTCGAACTTTCCGGGCGCGACCTCGCAGCAGCCGCGGGTCTGCTCCACGGAGCTGAGAATGTGGAAAAACTGCTCCACGCTCTCCGCCTCGGAGCTTCCGGAGCGGGAGTTGTTCCGCGTGAATGCGACCCGCGCGAACCTCGAAGCGGACGAAAGGTCGCCGGGAAGCCCGACCGCGCCCATTCCGCGGCTGTAGCGGGTGAGCTCCAGGCCTTCCGCGAAGGTGTTCTGCGGGTCTCTCGGGGAAAGCCCCATGTAGTTGTTGAGCATTGCCATCTGCTGTTCGAATGGGGGATTGTTCGTCAGCACTCCCGCCTTGTTTTCGTGGATCTGCAGCCCCTTTTCGGTGGACTCCACCACGATACAGCCCGATTTGTCCGCGATTATCCAGTGGAGCTGAGCGGCTGGGAGCTGCTCACTGAACGGCGTTCCGGTGAGGTTCATTCCGGAGATAAGCTCCCGAGCCTGGGAAAGCTCCGCGCACTGGGAGAGTACCCAGGGGATAAACTCGAACTGCGCGACGTTCCGCACGCCTTCGCGCGGCTGGGCGTACTTCGCGTTGCCCACGAAATTCAGCCCCGCCATGCCGAGCCCCTTCTCGTTCACGGCGTCGTAGTAGAGCGGGTAGCCTCCCGCAACGTGAGCCATTCCGATGATCGCGTAGTGATTCGAGAGAGTTCCTTCGTGCCGGAATTCAAACGGGAATTCCCGCGGAGTTATCGTGATCTCCTCGCCGTATGAAAATTCGTAATCCAGGGTCCTTCCCATGTAGAAGCATTCCGTCTGGTAGGTCGCCGCAGTGCACATTTTATGTTCCTCGCTTTCCTGTTGTTGGAGATATTATGCCCATTCGTGCAAAAAGTATTATAGCACTTTTGCGGCCGTCGGTCAACGGTTATGGGCAATAAATCATCAAATTATCACAGTTTTGCCTGAAAATATTTGTATGCAGTTACAATTATACATCACTTGACAATTTACGCGCAAGGTACTATAATATAATAGTTAAGCTGTGTCCGATGAAACAGCATTTTTTACGTTAAAAAGTTAAAAATAAAATTTCCATCAGGGGGAAAACGATATGAAAATAACCGTAGCGGGAACAGGTTACGTCGGGCTTTCTATGGCAGTTCTTCTGTCGCAGAACAACGACGTCACCGCAGTAGACATAGTTCCGGAAAAGGTGGAGCTTCTGAATTCCAGGAAGTCGCCCATCGCTGATAAATACATCGAGGAGTACCTCGCAGAAAAGCCGCTGAGCCTCGCCGCCACCACCGACTGGCGCCCGGCGTACGCCTCGGCTGACATCGTGGTCATCGCCACCCCGACTAACTACGACGCGGAGAAGAACTACTTCGACACCTCGTCGGTGGAAAGCGTTATCGAGCAGGTGTTCTCCGTTAACGATCACTGCACTATCGTTGTGAAGTCCACCGTGCCGGTCGGATTCACTGCGGGACTGCACAAGAAGTACCCGGAAAACGCGCACCGCATTATCTTCTCGCCGGAGTTCCTCCGCGAAGGTCAGGCGCTGTACGACAACCTGTATCCCTCCCGAATTATCGTGGGAGCGCCGCAGGAGTGGGCGGATTCCGTGGAGCGCGCGAACGTATTCGCGGAGCTTCTCCAGCAGGGCGCGATAAAGCAGGATATCCCGACGCTGCACCTGAACCCCACCGAGGCCGAGGCGGTCAAGCTGTTCAGCAATACCTACCTCGCACTGCGCGTGGCTTACTTCAATGAGCTGGACACCTACGCTGAGATGAAGGGACTCAACGCCCGTGAGATAATCGACGGCGTAGGCCTCGACCCGCGCATCGGGCCGCACTATAATAATCCTAGCTTCGGCTACGGCGGATACTGCCTGCCGAAGGACACCAAGCAGCTTCTCGCAAATTACGCGGACGTCCCCAACGACATCATCACTGCGATAGTAAACGCCAACAAGACCCGTAAGGACTACATCGCGGATCGTATCGCGTCGATGGAGCCGCAGACCGTCGGAGTTTACAGGCTGACGATGAAGTCCAACTCGGACAACTTCCGCCAGAGCGCTATACAGGGGATCATGAAGCGCCTAGAAAAGCGCGGCATAAAGGTGATAATCTTCGAGCCGACCCTGAAGGAAGGACAGAGCTTCTATAACTACGAGGTGTGCAGGGATTTCGACGAATTCAAGCGCCGCTCCGACGTTATACTCGCGAACCGCATGAGCGCCGAGCTTAACGATGTAAGCGATAAGGTATACACGAGGGACCTTTACAGCAGAGACTAAAAAATTACAGATGGGGGTGATTCCCGATGGATTCGATTATTTCAGGAACTTTCAGAATGGTTATCCGCAGGGGTTTCCCCCATCAGCTCTATTTCGACGAGGATTTCATGCGGATAATCGGCACGGAGGACAACTCCGACCCCGAGAAAAACTACCGTCTGTGGGAGGAGTGCGTCCACCCGGACGACATGCCGCTGATAAAAGAGGCGATAGAGAGCACTCAGCACAATATCCTCGCCGAGGTGAAGTACCGCTGGCGCCACAAGACCCGCGGACTTTACACCGCTTACAGCACAGGAATGCTTGCAGGCAGGGAGGACGGCTGCGTCACCATCTATGGATTTTTCAAGGGCGTACCCGCCGACCGCACTCAGCTCTACGGCTACGACCCGGATCTTCAGCTCCTGACCAGGCTCCTTGCGGAGAAAATGCTGGACAGCTTCGCGTTCTGCGCGCTGGTCGACCTACGGCAGAACAAGCTCATGCTGCTCAACGATTACTTCAACACCGGTTCCTCTGCGGGCTGCGAGTGCGGCTACGACGAGTGGCTTGAGGGGTTCCAGTTCTGCATTCACCCGGACGACCGGGAGCGCCTTGTCGAACTGCTCACCCGGGGGAATCTTGCAAACTCGCTTTCAAAATCAGATGAGGCGCACGGCGAGTTTCGCTTTATGCGTCCTGACGGCCCATGCTGGGTAAACCTGAGGCTGGTGAGAATGAAGCAGCGCCTTGCCGGGCGTTACCCTGAGTTTATTGTGTTCCGTCCCATCGCCGCAGACCACCGCGCCGTATTCATGGAGGAGCTGCGCAACCGCCTGATAAACGGCCTTGCTATCCCCTATATGATCCTCGACCTTATCGACCTGCGCGCGGGCAGCTTCTATTCCTCCTGGGACAATCAGGGGCTTTTCGCGGAGCACTTCAACGAGATAGGAAGCTACAGCGAGGCGTTGGATCGCTTCGTTGAAAACTGCGGGTGCAGCTTCGCGGACAGAAACGCGATACTTTTCAATTTCAGCGTGGAGCACATGGCAGAGCGCTTCCGGGCAGGGGAAAAGATGATCGAGTGCGAGGTCTGCCGCGACCCGGAAGGTCAGCCGGAGTGGCTGCGAATCCAGGCGTTCATGTCCTCCGCCGACGAAAACGGAGAGCCGGCGCTGGCTATACTCAGCGTTCAGCAGGTGACTACCGAGAAGCTGCGGGAGCTTCGCTATCAGCAGCGGCTTGAAAAGGCGCTCCGCACGGAGAGCCAGTACAGGCAGGCTATCCTGTCCAACGCCATCGCGGTGTACACATTTAACATTACCGAGGACACGATATACGACGAGATAATCGAGCAGGAGGGCGTTGACGCGCTGCTTCCCCAGATGGGGCTTACTGTGCCGTGCTCCTATAACGAGTACATCAGCAAAAAATCCGAACTTTTCGTTGACCGCCAGACCGCAGAGAATTTCCGCAGGACGTTCTGCACACGCACCCTTGCGGATATGTACAACAGCCACCGCCGCAGCTTTGATACGGAGTATGAATTCAAGATCGGCAGCAGGGTCGGGTACTTCCGCGAGGCGGTGATACTCACTCAGGATATGGAGACCGGCGACCTCTGGGGGCTGACCTACGTCCGGGACGTAACCGGCGAACACGACCAGGCTAAGCGGGTGGAACAGGCTCTGCGCGACGCCTTCGACCAGGCGCAGCACGCGAACTCCGCAAAGACGATATTCATGAGCCAGATGAGCCACGATATCCGCACGCCGCTGAACGCGATACTCGGAATGTCCACGATAGCGCAGGAGCACATCAGCGACGCCGCCCGGGTCAACGACTGCCTCGAAAAAATACAGACCTCCGGACATCAGCTCCTGGAGATAATCAACAACGTCCTCGACCTTTCGGCGATAGAGAGCGGCAAAACCACCCTTGCCAGCGAGCCGTTCGACCTGAAGGTGTTCATCGACGACACCGCGGGTACGATACGCGCGCTGACCGACAAGAAGCGTCAGCGCTTCGTCGTGGAGATATCCGAGGGGATAAATTATTCGGTAATAGGCGACCAGGCGAAGCTGCGGCAGTTACTTATGAACATACTCAGCAACGCCGTGAAGTACACCCCGGACGGCGGCGAGATACAGTTCTCCGTGAAGGAGCTGAACCCCGACCACCACGGTGTGTGCCGCTATCTTTTCACGGTGAAGGATAACGGTATCGGCATGAGCCAGGAGTTCCTGCACAAGATATACGACCCGTTCGTCCGCGCCGACGACCACCGCATAAGCGGCATACAGGGAACAGGTCTCGGAATGGCGATCGCGATAAACATCGCCCGCATGATGAACGGCGACATCGGAATAAACAGCGAAGTCGGCAAGGGCTCGGTGTTTGAAGTCACCGTCGCGCTGAAAAAGGGCGCGGAGGAGCCTGCGTACATCGGCGGCATTTCCATGGAGGAGCAGCCGCGGCGCGAGCGCATGTCGGACTACGACTTCGGCGGGAAGCGCGTACTGCTTGCGGAGGATCTCGAATTCAACGCGGAGATAGCGTCGGAGTTCCTTGCGGAAGCGGGGCTTGTCACTGAAACCGCGTGCAACGGCGCTGAGGCGGTGGAGAAGTTCGGCAGTTCGCCGGAGGGCTACTACAGCCTTATCTTCATGGATATCCAGATGCCGGTGCTGGACGGCTACCAGGCGGCGGACAAAATACGCGCCCTCGACCGTCCCGACGCGAAAACCGTGCCGATAGTCGCGATGACTGCAAACGCGTTCATAGAGGACGTCAAGACCGCAAAGGAACACGGAATGAACGGGCACGTTGCAAAGCCGCTGGAGGTAAGGGAGCTTACCGCGGCTCTGAAAAAGTGGATACCCGGCTATAAAACTAAGAATCAGAGTTGAACAGAATGAAAAGAATAGTTACGATACAGGATTTTTCCTGCGTTGGGAGCTGCTCGCTGACCGCCGCGATACCGGTGCTGTCGGCGGCGGGGGTGGAGTGCTGCGGAATTCCGACGGCGCTTCTTTCGAACCACACGGGATTCCCGACGTTTTACAGCATAGACCTCACGGAGGAGCTGGCTCCGATAAGCGAGCAGCTCAAGCGCGAGCACATTGATTTTGACGGCGTTTACACCGGATACATTGCTTCCATCGACCAGATAGAGCACATCGAGGAGTTCATACGCCGTTTCAGAAAGCCGGGGGATCCGCTGTTCATCGACCCGGTGATGGGCGACAACGGAAAGATGTACGCTGCGCTCACCGACGACTACCCGGCGAGAATGCGGAAGTTCATCGAGGGCGCGGACATCATCACCCCGAACATCACGGAGGCATGCCTGCTGACCGGGCGCAGCTTCAATCCCTGCCCGACGCTCCACGAGACGAAGGAAATGCTCCGGGAGCTGTGCGGATTCGGCGTGAAGTTCGCGGTCATCACCGGATTTTCGGAGAAGGGGCAGCTAGGTGCGGTCGGCTGCTTTGACGGCGCCTTCACCGAGTGCCTCACCCCGAAGAAGGACGTTGCATGCTCCGGCACCGGGGACGTTTTCGCCTCGGCGCTGCTTGGAGCGGTGCTGCGCGGCGCGGATTATCCGCAGGCTCTGGAGATAGCTACGAAGTTCACATACGCGGCTGTGGAGTACACCGCCGAGGCGCCCGACCGCAGATTCTACGGGATACACTTCCAGCCAGTGCTCGGGGAGTATATCCGAATGCTGGAGCGCGTTGAAACGGGGCGGTCTGATGGCTGAGCAGAAAAAGAAGGGGCTTTCCCGGCTGAATAAGGCGATACTGTTCCTGATAACATCGGCGTTTTTCTTCGCGCTGATGAACATGTTCGTGCGGCTTTCCGGCGATGTCCCGACCATTCAAAAGACGTTCTTCCGGAACTTCTTTGCGCTGTTCATTGCGAGCGGCGCGATGATAAAGAACCGCTGCTCCATAGTCCCGCCGAAGGGCGCAAGGTTTGACCTGTTCATGCGTGCGGCGTGCGGATACGCCGGGGTCGTGCTGAACTTCTACGCGATAGACCGGCTGAGCATTTCGGACGCTTCGCTGCTGAACAAAATGTCGCCGTTTTTCGCGATCATCTTTTCGACATTCCTGTTGAAGGAGCGCGCGAATAAGGTGCAGTGGGCGATAATCCTGACTGCGTTCGTCGGCGCGCTTTTCGTTATCAAGCCGTCCTTCCAGAATGCGGAGCTGGGAGCTTCCATCGCGGGATTTTGCGGGGGAATGTGCGCGGGCGCGGCGTATACTTTCGTCCGCCGGGCAACGGGGAAGGGCGTCAAGAGCTACTATGTGGTGTTCTTCTTCTCGGCGTTTTCGACGCTTGTGGCGTTCCCGCTTATGCTGCTGGATTTCAAGCCCATGACCCTGGCGCAGACCCTCATGCTGGTAGGCTCGGGAGTCAGCGCGGCGATCGCGCAGTTCTGCATAACTACGGCGTATTCCTATGCTCCGGCGAAGGAGGTCTCGATCTACGATTATTCGCAGATAATCTTCGCGGCGCTCATCGGGTTCGTGGTGCTGGATCAGATCCCGGACGTGCTCAGTTTCGTGGGCTACGCGGTGATAATCGCAGCGGCTTTCGTGATGTTCAGATATAACAACCGGAAAACGAAGGAATGAAAAAGAGAACAGCCGATAAATTATAATTTATCGGCAAGTGTTCCACTCGTTGCAACCCCTAATCGGGAGTCAAGGGGGACGCGTCCCCCTTGCGAGTCGAGGGCAGCGCCCTCGTCGCCGTTAGGCGAAATCTCCGCACGAAGTGCGGCACTCTGCGCGCTGGCGCGCAGTTACTCCGTGCGGAAGCACGGCTAAACGGCAAAAGAGCGCTAAAGGGGTGTGGGTCGGGGAGACAAACGAAGTTTGTCTGAGAAACGTAAGAGTTTTCCCCCACAAGCAACATATAAAATCTAGTTGCGCCTTTCCTCCTCAACAGTCCGGTGGACTGTTGAGGAAGCATATTTCTAGCCGGAATATGCAAATATAAACAATTAAATGGCTGCCCTAAAAAGAGCAGCCATCTTTGTATTATCCGAGTATTATCCGACCAGCATGAGCAGCGTTCCCGCGACAAGTATCGCAAGACCTGCAGCGGAGCGTTTCGTGAGCTTTTCGTGGAACACTATGTAGGAGAACAGTATCGACACGAGGATACTGAGCTTGTCTATCGGAACAACGACGCTGGCAGGGCCGTCCTGAAGCGCCTTGTAGTAGCACAGCCAGGAGCCGCCGGTAGCGAGTCCCGAGAGGGCGATGAACAGCAGCTCGCGCTTGTCCAGTCCGCGGAGCTTATCCGCCTTGCCCGTCACAGGGACCATCAGCCATGCCATCACCAGGACTACCGCGGTGCGTATCGCAGTGCCGAGGTCGGAGCTTACGCCGTCGATACCTATTTTACCGAGTATCGAGGTCAGCGCGGCGAATACCGCCGAGAGGATCGCGTAGGGAAGCCACTTCGCGCTGCCTGAGCCTGGGCTGTCGGTTTTCTTCTTTTCGATCATCAGCAGGGTTCCGGCGAGGATCATCACCATGCATACGCATTTCAGCGGAGAAATGCTCTCGTGCAGGAAGATGAAAGCGAGCGCCATCGTAAGCACCGTGCTGGATTTGTCCACCGGCACGACCTTGTTTACATCGCCGACCTGAAGCGCCCTGAAATAGCACAGCCAGGAACCGCCGGTGGCAAGTCCCGAAAGCACGAGGAACAGCCATGTTTTGCCGCTTATGTCCGTGATACCGCTCCAGGAGCCGGTTATCAGGGTCATGAGTATCGCCATGATAAGCACCACGATGGTGCGCAGCGCGGTTGCTACGGTAGAATCAGTCTTGCGGATACCGCATTTTGCGAGAATTGAAGTTACGCCGGCAAAGAACGCCGACCCGGCCGCGAATACCAGCCACATAAAACGCACTTCCTTTGAGTGAGGAAAAATCAGGCACGCCTCGCAGGATACCTGTTTATATTATTGTATCACGTATTGACGCGGCTGTCAATGAGATATACAACATCGGTATGGCTGTTGAATCATAATTCGCAGCTGCGGTTTTCTAAAAAATAGCTGATAATTTATCTCAGGTCATTGACATAATGGCATTATATGTAGTATAATTAATATATATTTCATGTCGAAGGGGTGGACTATGGAAAGCAGAAAATGCATTGCTGTGCTTATCGAGAAACCTAGCCTGGATTATCAGTCCGGGATACTGGAGGGCATATACAGATCGGCATTCAGCCATGACGCCAATGTGGCGGTATTTTGCGTAACAAGTACACGCAGCGACGAGGCTTACCATATCGGGGAAATGGTGATTTTTTCGCTTCTGGGGGATTGTTCCAGGTTTTCGGGCGTGATATACCTTCCGGATACCATCGACTATTCCATGCGCGACGCCCTTATCACCGAAAAACTCGTCGAGGCTTCCAGAAAAATAAATATCCCGGTCGTGACCATCGACGGCAATTACGATGAGTTCCCCTGTTTCCTCTCAGACGACTCTGAGCCGATACAGTTCCTGGTGGATCACCTCTCCGCCGAGCACGGCTGTAAGGATATCGCGTTCGTTACCGGAATAAAGAACCACCCGCATGCTGAGCACCGCATGGAAGCGTTCAGCCGGGCAATGTCGAAAAATAACCTTGAAATACGCGAAAACCGCATGTTTTACGGGGATTTCTGGCGCACCTGCGGCGAAGATGTCGTAAGCTCCCTGCTGGCGGGGGAAAGCGGACTTCCGCAAGCGATAATATGCGCGAACAGCTACATGGCGGACGGAATATACGAAGCGCTGTACAAGCGCGGACTCCGCGTGCCGAGGGATATAAAGCTCGCGTGCTACGGCGAAAAGACCGAAACCTCGGAGTACCTCTCCGCAACTATACGAACCACAGATAACCTCGGATTCTCAGCCTGCGAGGGTCTGTTCAGCATGATAAACGGCGGCGGCATTCCCCGCGTCAACCGCATTCCCACCAAGTTCCAGAAACGCCCCGCGCTGACCTGCGGCTGCATTCACCCGGACGAATACAATCTGCTGGATTTCCGCGCGAAGGATCCCAACGAGATCAGCGATTTCTTCACCGAGTACAACACCATGAGCGAGAGCCTGATAAGGCGCCCGAACCTCCGCGAGACCCTGTGGACTGCGAACTGGTATACCCACCTGTTCGGGGATTTCACCAGATTCAGCGTATGCATGTGCGACAATGTGGTGAAGCCCGAGCTGTCGCTTGACGAAAACGATGTCTGCGTAAGCTACACCGATGAACTGCTGATAGCGCTCGACCACAAACGCCTCCCCGACGGGACCTCCGACGCATTCGTGGGAACTGACAGGCGGTTTCCGGTCAGCGAGGTGTACCCTTCGCTGTTCAGCGCCGACGGAGAACCCTCCGCGTATGTTTTCCGGCAGCTCCATTTCATAGACCGCTGCTACGGATTCGCCGTACTTTCATACGGAAATAAAATAACAACTCCGCAGGCAAACTTTGATTTCTGGGTGAACGTCCTTGCAAACGCTGTAGAATCCCAGCGCCGCCTGGCTATAATGCGGTACCTTTATAAAAAGGTCAACCAGGACGCCGTTACGGACTCAATGACCGGACTTTTCAACAGAAACGGTTTCAACTCCATGCTTCCGCAGATGGCAGCCGAGGCGCGGGAGGCTGGAAAGCCCTTCCTGCTGATAATGTCCGATCTGAACGGACTGAAATACGTAAACGACACCTTCGGCCACAGCGAGGGCGACAACCTGATAAAGACCGCCGCCGGACTGCTTTCCGGCACCCACATCAGCGGAGCCTCCTGCGAAAAGAACTTCCGTATCGGCGGCGACGAATTCGTGAAGGCCGCTTACGGCGATATAACTCAGCAGGGAATCGACGATTTCCGCCGGGAGATAAGCGAAAAGGTGAACAGCACCAACCGCACTTCCGGAAAGCCGTACCCGATCTACATGTCGGTAGGGACCTGCCTGCGCAGCCCCGGCGATATCACGGACTGCGACAAAATGCTCTCCAGCGCTGACGAAGCGATGTACGCCGACAAGATACGCCTGAAATCAGCGACAGGCTTCGACCCCAAAAGAAAATGACCCAGGACCTTCCCGTGCGCTGCGGCGCAGGAGGGTCTTTGACGTCCCGGGAGGTATTTGCAAAAAGTATCCCGCGGAGCTGCCGCCATGTCTTGACTATTCCTGTGAAAAGATGTATAATGAAAGGTACTCAATTTCAAAGAAAAGGATACTATATAATATGGAAAGAAACTATCCCAAGGCGACCATCACCGAAAAGGGCGAGAGGGCACTCCGCGGCGGACACCCGTGGGTCTATGCCGACGAGGTCACGGAGGTCTCCGGCGAATACGAAAACGGCGGTCTTGCCGACGTTTTCAGCCGCAAGGGGCGCTATCTCGGCACAGGTTACATAAACGACAACTCCAAGATACGCATACGCGTCATCTCCCGCAACGCCAACGACAAATTCGACCGGGACTTCTACGCGCGCAGAATTCGTTACGCGCTGGACTACCGCCGCACCGTCATGGGCGCGGAGGACTTCCGCTGCTGCCGTCTCATATTCGGAGAGGCTGACAGCTTTCCCGGATTCACCGTCGACAGATTCGGGGACGTCCTTGTTGCGCAGGTGCTGTCCCTCGGCACGGAGCGCGTAAAGGACGCGCTCTACGAGCTTCTTGTGCAGACCCTCGCGGATATGGGCGAGCATATCTCCGCAATATACGAGCGCAACGACGTTAAGATACGCGAGCTTGAGGGCATGGAGGAATACAAGGGCTTCTGGGCTGGCGCGGGGCTTCGCACCGACCTTTCCGGCGTGACCGAAATAACCGAAAACGGCATCAAATACACCGTGGACTACATCAACGGCCAGAAAACCGGATTCTTCCTCGACCAGAAGTACAACCGCCAGGCTATCCGCCGCATTGCGGAGGGGCGTACCGTCCTCGACTGCTTCACGCATACCGGCTCGTTCGCGCTGAACGCCGCCGCAGCCGGAGCAAAGTCCGTGACCGCCGTGGATATCTCAGCGGACGCCATCGAGATGACCCGCCGCAACGCGGAGCAGAACGGCTTCACCAACGTGGAGTTCCGGCAGGCTGACGTGTTCGACCTGCTCACCGAGCTTTACCGCGCGGGAGGCCACCCCTATGACTTTATAATCCTCGACCCTCCTGCGTTCACGAAAAGCTCCAGCACCGTAAGGGCGGCGGAGCGCGGTTACAAGGAGATAAACCTCAAGGCGATGAGGCTGCTGCCAAGGGGCGGCTACCTCGCGACCTGCTCCTGTTCGCACTTCATGACTGAAACGCTGTTCCGGCATATGCTCCATGACGCAGCCGCCGACGCGGGAGTCTCGCTGCGGCAGATAGAGGCTCGCAGGCAGGCTCCGGATCACCCGATACTCTGGAACGTTCCCGAGACGGATTACCTCAAGTTCTATATTTTCCAGGTGGTGTGATATGCAGCTTACCGAAAAAGACCTGCTCCCGGGAACCGTCGTGCAGCACTTCAAGCGCGGAATGCTCCCGGAAAGCGAGCGCGCGGACAGCGCGATGTACCTTTACGAGATACTCGGAGTGGCTCACCACACAGAGACCGGAGAAATGCTGGTTGTGTACCGCGCGCTCTACGGCGAGCACAGAATATGCGCCCGCCCGCTTGAGATGTTCCTTTCCGAGACCGACCGTGAGAAATACCCCGATGCAAGACAGAAATACCGGTTCGAGCCGGTGAAATAGCGACATTCCAGAAAGAAGCGACCAATGAGATCAGCAAAATACGTTGATATGTGCAGCGGCCCCGTGCTGCGCAAGATGATAGTTTTTACACTTCCGATAATGTTTTCGGGGCTTTTCCAACTGCTTTTCAATGCGACCGATATCATCGTCGTGGGAAGATTTGCCGGCGATAACGCGCTTGCCGCGGTAGGCTCGAACACTGCGCTCATCAACTTAATGACCAACCTGTTTATCGGCATTTCCATCGGCGCGAACGTTGTGGCGGCGCGCTACTGCGGCGCGAAAAACTATGCCGAGCTTAACAGGACCGTCCACACGGCGATGCTGCTCAGCGTTATCAGCGGATTCCTGCTGATGGCGGCTGGACTTCTGTTCGCGGAGCAGATACTCGGGCTGATGTCCACGCCGGAGAGCATTCTCGGCATGGCTTCGGATTACCTGCGGCTCTACTTCTGCGGAATGCCGTTCATGATGATCTACAACTTCGGAAACGCGCTCCTGCGCGCCGCCGGAGACACCCGCCGTCCTCTGATATACCTCATCTGCGGCGGTGTAGTCAACGTGCTGCTCGACCTGCTGTTCGTTATCGCGCTGGATATGAGCGCCGCCGGAGTAGGTCTTGCGACCGCGATATCCCAGGGAGTTTCAGCGGCGCTGATGGTTCGCTGCCTCATGCGCGAGAAGGACGAGAACGGTCTGAAGCTCCGACTGAAAAACCTGCGTATCCACAAAGACAAGCTGCTGATGATACATAAAATCGGGCTTCCCGCAGGATTCCAGGGAACGGTGTTCTCGCTCTCGAACGTGGTTATTCAAAGCTCAATCAACCTGTTCGGCGAAGCAGTCATCGCGGGTAACTCCGCGGCGGCAAGCATAGAGGGATTCGTCTACATGGCGATGAACTCCTGCTATCAGTCCACGCTGTCGTTCACCAGCGCGAACCTCGGCGCAGGGAAATACGAGCGTATCAACAAGATACTCCGCTGCGGACTGCTGTGCGTGGTGGCGGTGTGGGCTATCCTGGGTCTGGGCGTTGCGATGACATTCAGCCGGCCGCTGCTCAGCATCTACACCTCCGGCGACGAGGCTATAAACGCCGGCGTGCGCCGTATGATGTACGTCTGCGGCACCTACTTCCTGTGCGGCATTATGGACGTTATGGTTGGCTCCCTGCGCGGAATGGGCTATTCAGTCACGCCGATGATAGTTTCGCTGCTCGGCGCGTGCGGACTGAGACTTGTGTGGCTCGGGACGGTGTTCCAGATGGAGCAGTTCCATACGCCGGACACCGTGTACCTGTCCTATCCGGTCTCATGGGTGATAACGGTCGCGGCGCATGTTATCTGCTTCTTCATATGCCGGAGCAGGCTCAAAAAGAAGGTCCAGCTCCGGAAAACGGAAAGTGTTCCGGAGGCGCAGTAAGGGCGGTTTAGCAATTCGGAACTGACGGGCAGGCGGTACGCCTGTCCGTTTTTTATATTGAAATCGCGCGTATGGAATGGAAAATCCCGTGCGGGAACTCTATGGAATTTTGCATAGGAAAAAGGGCGCCTTTCATTGAAAGACGCCCTCTGTCGCTGCTCAGGAGCGTGTTAAGGTCTGACGAGCCGGGCCGTCGGCGATCACACGCTCACTGACGCCGGATCAGGCTATACCCGGGAAGCGATCAGCAGCCGCAGTTATTACCGCAGTTGTTGCCGCCACAGCCGCAGCCATTGTCGCAGCCGTTACCGCAGCCATTGCCGCAGACGCAGAACAGGATAAGAATAAGAATGATGATCCAGCAGCAGTTGCCGCCGCCAACGTTGAAGCATGACATATTCGTGTCCTCCTATTACTATAGTAGAAATTTCCGCTTCCCTCTGAAGCTTCCGTTTCATAGTACATAGTATGCAGAGTGCAAAAATCTGTTACAGAAATTTTCCTGCTGATGAAATAAATTCCTGACTTCTGCTCATACTATGTGTATCAACGAGGAGGTCAACAACATGAATTCAATAAGCGGATTTTCTGATAGTGCGGTGAAGGCGCTCAATTCGGCGCTTGGAGCCGCTATGGGATACGGTCACACCTATCTCGGCAGCGAGCACATGCTTTACGGGCTGGTAAGCGACGACGGCTTTCCGTCCGCGGCGGTGCTGCGGCGGTACGGCATAGGGCGCAATGAAGTCCTGCGGCGGCTGGAAACGCTGGTCGGCAAGGGCAGGCCTACCCGCCTGAGCATGAACGACCTCACGCCGCGTTCGCGCAGGCTGATGGAAAACGCGCTCTCATTTGCCGCCGCCGAGGACAAGCGCAAGGCGGGGACGGAGCACCTTCTCCGCGCGGTGGTGCTCGACCGGGAGTGCTGCGCCTGGTCGATACTCGCGGAGCTTGGCGTGAACATGGTGAAGCTCGCGGGGGAGGTCTGCGCGCAGCGCTATGTCGAGCCGGACTTCCAGCAGAGCGAAAAGGAGCGCCGCGCGAAATTCCCGGCGCTCACGAAATACGGCAGGGACCTCACCGAGCTTGCGGCCTCCGGGAAGCTCGACCCGGTGATAGGCAGGGAGCAGGAGACCGACCGCCTTATAAGGGTGCTGCTGCGGCGCTGCAAGAATAATCCCTGCCTCATCGGGGACGCCGGAGTCGGCAAGACCGCCGTAGTGGAGGGATTCGCGCAGCGCATAGCGGCGGGGAGCGTCCCACAGGGGCTTCTGGGGAAGCGGATATATTCCCTCGACCTGACGGCGATGCTCGCCGGCGCGAAGTACCGCGGCGACTTTGAGGAGCGCCTTAAAAGCGTGATAGAGGAGGCCGCCGGCTGCCAGAATGTGATACTGTTTATAGATGAGCTTCACAGCATTGTCGGCACCGGAGCCGCCGAGGGTGCGATAGACGCGGCAAACATTCTGAAACCGCAGCTTGCCCGGGGCGAGATATGCCTTATAGGAGCCACCACCACCGAGGAGTACCGCCGCTTCATCGAGAAGGACAGCGCGCTTGAGCGGAGATTCCAGCCGATAACCGTGGAGCAGCCGACGGAAGCGCAGACCCTGGAGATACTCCGTGGAATGCGGCACAGCTACGAGACCCACCACTGCGTTACGATAACCGACGCGGCGCTTGAGGAAGCGGTAAGGCTGTCAGTGAGGTATATCACCGACCGCAACCTCCCGGACAAGGCTCTTGACCTTGTGGACGAAGCGGCGGCGCGGGTGCGCTCGGGAGCTCCGAATGCTCCGTATGCCCGCAGGCTTTCAGAGGTGCGCAGGGGTCTAGCAGGAGTAAAATCCGCTGCGGAGGCGGAGAAGCTCCGCAATGAGGAATATGCGCTGGTGAAGGCGCTGAGCGGCGGTGTCGGCGCGACAGTCGACCGGCAGGACATCGCATGCGCCGCTTCTGCGGTGACCGGGATACCGGCGCAGAAGCTCTCGCAGGACGAAGCCGCGCGGCTCTCCGGGCTTGAGGAGCAGCTCCGCAGGCGCGTGGTAGGTCAGGACAAGGCGGTGGAGCTGGTCGCGAATGCGGTCCGCCGCGGGAGAACGGGGCTTAAAGAGCCTGACCGCCCTACCTGCTCGTTTTTGTTCCTCGGGCAGACCGGAGTGGGAAAGACTGAGCTGGCTAAGGCGCTTGCGGAAGCGGTTTTCGGCGATGAGAAGCGCATGATACGCTTTGATATGTCGGAGTTCATGGAGAAGCACTCGGTTTCGAAGCTGATAGGATCGCCTCCCGGCTACGTGGGATTCGAGGAGGAGGGGCAGCTCATTAAAAGGGTCAGGAGCGCTCCCTATTCAGTCGTGCTGTTCGACGAGGTGGAGAAGGCTCACCCGGACGTGCTGAATCTGCTTCTTCAGATACTCGAAGAGGGGACACTTACCGCCGCCGACGGCAAGCGGGCGGATTTCCGGAGCTCCATCGTGATAATGACCGGAAATATCGGCGCGGAGCAGCTCTCTAAAAACACGCTGGGGTTCGGGTCGGGGCAGCCGGACGACGGGGAATCCGAAGTCATGTCGGAGCTGAAAAAGCGGTTCAGCCCGGAGCTTATCAACCGAATAGACAACGTGGTAGTGTTCCGCAAGCTGGGCGAGGAGCAGATGGAATCCATCTGCCGCATACTTCTGCGGAAACTCGCGGCGCGCGCTCAGCTCTGCGGCATAGAGCTGAGCTTCACCAACGACGCCGTGAAGCACCTCTGCCGCGACAGCTCCTCCGGCAGGGAGCGCGGCATGGGGGCGCGTCCGCTCCGCAGGACGATCACCGCGGAAATCGAGAACATGCTCTCCGGAATGATGATCTCCGGCGGACTGAGAAGCGGCTCCAGAGCGGAGGTCTGCGAGCAGTCCGGACTGCTTTCTGTCAGGGTGCTTTCAACTCAATAAAATTTTTTCAACTTTTTTTGAAAAAATACTTGACAAATCACATTCAACATGATATAATAGATGAGTACTCAAGAGAAACACTCCTGAGTACTGATATCGCGGGATGGAGCAGCTCGGTAGCTCGTCGGGCTCATAACCCGAAGGTCGTCAGTTCGAATCTGGCTCCCGCAACCACTTCTAAAGCCTTTATTCATGCAGTTTCGCTGAATAAAGGCTTTTCGTTTTATATGCCTTAGATTACGGTTTTATAGCAGTTTTTATAGCAGTTGTATTCCTCAGACCTGATTACAGCACGGTTTACGCCCTCTTGATCTTTTCAGGAGGGCGTTTTTAGTTTTTATTTATTAAAGCCAAACGCCGACTGATAGTTGTGTATTATTTTTATTGTGTTCTCATTTTCCCAATCGACCAGCTTTACACGGCGGGACCTTTCTTTTTCGTTGTATAGAACTGCTGGGCGTTCTCTTAACGGCGGCTGCGCATTTTTCGCACTGTCGGCGATCATGGGGTATATGTGGAGTAAACTTTGGCAGTTGAGCATAATAAAGGTTAGCCCGGGGCGCATGACCTCGTGGGATTTTCTTGTAATCTGGCTGTTGTCTTTTGTGCTCAAATCGTTGACAAAAAACCTCATTTGATTGATATTTAACGTCAAATGGTTGATACTTACAAATCAAAGAAAATGGCTTAACAGTGCGAGTTCGCGCCGTTAAGCCAACTTTTCTATGGCGGAGAGGAAGGGATTCGAACCCTTGTGGAGTTGCCCCCAAACGGTTTTCAAGACCGCCTCGTTATGACCGCTTCGATACCTCTCCAAAAAAAATGGAGCTGCTAATCGGAGTCGAACCGATGACCTCATCCTTACCAAGGATGTGCTCTACCAACTGAGCCATAGCAGCATCTCATTTTTTTATTCCATCAGGTTTTTGAGTTTTTATCTCTTGCCCCTGACGACTATATTATTATAGCACGAGAAGTCTAATTTGTCAATACTTTTTTCAAAAAAAATATAAAAAATTCTAAATTATTTTTTTACAGCCCATAACTCGTATTATAGAGCCATTTGTCAAGTTCTAGTTCACAGCAGGGAGCTTAAAAAATATTATTTTTCACCATATATAATCAGATTTTTATTTTGAACTATAAAAATTAACGATTATTTCCACCGACTTTTTATCAGGTTCAGAGCAATTACATTCTGATATAGTCACCTAACAAATCAGTACATACTAACTATAGTACAATAATTTCCAAAATCTCTACGCTTATTTATGCTCACTCTTTTATATTGAATAAAATAAATTTTTTCAAAAAAGGTATTGACAAAGTAGCTTTTCTGTGATATAATATAACACGTTGAAAGCAACTGGGTGTGGCGCAGATTGGTAGCGCGCTACCTTGGGGTGGTAGAGGCCGCAGGTTCAAATCCTGTCACTCAGACCAACAAAAAACCGCTTTGCAATGCCGAATAAGGCTTGCAAGGCGGTTTTTGTTTTATACGGGAAAAATCCCGATAGTGCGCTATTAGTGCGCCATTACCGTTAAATCTCCCTTAACGATACTTAACAACACGATACACAGCCGCTCCGGTTCCGGGCGGCTTTTCTGCTTTCATGAGATGTTTTTCTCCTTTTCAGCAGGCTTTTGCAGCAGCATAATATCAAGAGCTTTCGCCGCCTCTACGTCCGCTTCTTCCAGAACATGAAGATATTTGTTCGTGGTTTCAATGTCGCCGTGTCCTAGCCGTCCTTGAACTTGTTTGATGTTTACGCCGGCATAGAGCAGCAATGTAGCCGATGTGTGCCGCAGGCTGTGAAATTTCCGGTGCCGTAAGCCGTGCCGCTCCAGGAACTTGCTGAACTGTTTCGTTGGAGTTTGCGGGTTCATTATTTCGCCGTTCCAGGTAGTGAACAGCCAGCCGCCGTTTATCCACTGAGTTCCGAGCCGAGCCGCCTCTCTTGCCTTTTCGACTCTCAGCAGCTTTATCAGCTCCAGGCAGCTTTGATTTACTGTTACGGTTCGCACCTCGTAGTCTTTCGGGGGCTTGATTACCGTCTTTTGCCCTTTGAGCTTTACCGCCGCTCGTTCAATGGTGATCTTCGACTGCTCAAAATCCACATCGGAGAATTTCAGCGCAACCAGTTCACCGCGCCGCGCTCCCATGAAGATAGCAAGCTGTATCAGGGTCTGAAACTGGATATCCTCTGTTTCCAGACAAGCCAGCATTTGAGCGGCTTCCTGTTTGCTGAATATCTCAATTTTCGGCTGCTTGACTTTCGGGATCGTCAGCTTTTCGGTCTTTGCAGGCGTTTCCGGTATCAGTCCGAGCTTGACAGCCTGCTTGAATATTGACTGCAACACGGTCAGATATCGCCTGATCGTAGAGGGGGAGATCGTTTCGCCGCTCTCTTTCTCCCCTGCTCTGGTGGATTTCGGCATTTCCGAAAGCTGCTGTATATACTGCTGAACGTGAGCGGCTGTGATGTCCTTTAGCTTGAAATGCCCCAGCGCAGGGACAATAAGGCTCCTGATCTGCTCCTGATAGAATGCATATGTTGTAGGCGATAACGTTCCCTTTGCGATTTCAAGATACTTTTCGCAGAAGTCGGAAAGCCTGATCGTAGGGTCAGCCACACCGCCGCGCATACACTTTTCCTCAAACTGCACCGCCTGACGGTTCAGCTCCTTTTCAACCTGCTTTGCGGTCATGCCGGGTTCGGGCTTATAGGTCATTGTGTACGGTTTGAGCCTGTTTCCGCTGCTGTCATAGCCGCGATATACCCTGATCGTGTAGCTGATGATCTCGCCGGATTTATTCTTTCTTGGGGTTATTGCTGCCATTGTTGGGCGCTCCTTTCTGCTCTTTCAGCTTGAAATTTTCATCGTATTTGTCGAGGTAGGTTTGAAGTGCCTTAGCCTCTAGCAGATCTATTTCAAATCTTTCTTGATAAAATTCTTTTAACTGCTTGTCGTTTTGGGTTTGCGCGATGTAATTATTTGCTTCATCAAGCTTATCAATCAAACTCTTTCTAATTTTCTGGTTCTTCTCCGCAAAGTATATAGAAAAATCAGCATTTGCCTGAGTATCTTCAATCAATGCGTCTATCCCCTTTGATAGTTTAAAATGTTCGAGATCGGCATTATCCTGATAGCATGATGAACAATCAGCCTGCGAATTAATATAAAAGCCTAAATCGCTTTCTAACATTTCATCAAATTCACGCTTAATCAGATTGTAAATATATTCGCTGTCGGTCTTTCTAAAGCAATCGCTCCCGCAGTTTTGACAGTCAATTATATCATCGGGATTATGTTCATTATACCGTCGGCACTTGGGCTTGCCTAAGCAATCACCATTTAGCCTTAAACCGTCAAAAAATTCATCGTCATTTATTACCGGATCAATGACCTGCTCCCAATACTTTTTATTTATCGCAATCCGCTCCAGTTCGCCGAGATGTTCAATAACACCTTTTATTCGACTGTTTTCTAACAGCAGATTAACCTTTAATCCTTTGCTATTAATTTCTACAAGGTTATTGACTGCTTTTTCAGATAGCCCCGTAACCTCGCACGCAACATGGATTTTTTGTGACGGATCAACGCTCCGAACATCAGAACGCCCAAGCAGGTAATCAGCAGAAACATTGTAATAATCGGCGAGTTTGGCAAGAACCACGACATCAGGAACACGCAAACCTTTTTCGTAATATTCAAGGCTGGCGCGGCTTATTTCCAGCTCGTCAGCGGCTGTTTGCCGGGAAACGCCTTTTATTTCCCTCTGCTCAATAAGCCTTTGCGGGAAAATCTCTTTTGTATTTGCATTCATTTGTTACACCTCGCCACATTGCATTATTCGGTTTGCTATGTTTGTTGCTATTTGTTTTTTGCCCGCAACACACGTTGACAAGTTAGAGAAAAAGTGCTATAATGGAGATACAGCAACAATCATCATAACCATTATAGCGCAAAAAAACATTTGTGTCAATCATCATTACAGAAAAGAGGTGGAAAAATTGAAGAATTCAGAGATCAGAGCAGCGGCAAAAGCGAGCGGCGTGTATCTGTATGAGGTAGCGGTAAAGCTCCACATATCAGAGCCTACAATGACGCGCCTCATGAGAAATGAGCTGGACGAAAAGAAAAAGGGCGAACTGCTCGAAATAATCGCGAATGTCGCCGCTGAGAAGTCCGCCGCTCAGGCATAAAAAAGAGCCGCCTGACGTGTACCACCACATCAGACGGCAAAGAGCAACCCACCAACTACGAATTGAAAAGGTTAAGCTCCCGAAAATTGCCAAAGAAAACGGAATTACCGAGCGACAGGCAAGAACAATACTTGACCGTTTAAAAGCGACAGGCAGAGTGTCAGTCAAAGGTGCTTTCCGGGAAGTATGACAAAAACTTTGAGAGCGGCGCAGTTACCACCAGTCCGGCGAAAAAGGACTATGACGAGCCGCTCTGGGACGACTAGGAGGGAAAACAATGTCAGATTTATTCAGCGGGTTTGCGCAGGAGCTTTCAGAAAAAGCCCGGAACGCGAACCCGGAACCAGAAAAGCAGTACATGGGCGAGGACGGTTTCCTTCATTGCAGTATCTGTCATGAGCCGGTACAGATGAAAGCGCCGGAGGAATGCCGCAACATCTTTCCCAGCGGAATAATGGACAAGCATTTCCGCTGTGTAAGGGAGCGAATCGAACGTGACGAGGCAGAACGGAAACGCCGGAAAGCAGAGGAACGCATTGCCGAGCTCCAGCGGATATGCTTCACAGACCCGGCGTATATGCGGCATACATTCGAGCAGGACAAGGGATATTCTCCGGCAGCCCGCAAAGTAGCCGAATGGTACGTTGATACATACCACGAGCGGCGTGCGAACAACGAGGGCTTAATGTTCATGGGCGACACTGGAACGGGCAAGACTTTTTACGCCTGCTGTATCGCAAACGCGTTGATACGCAAAGGCGTTGCGGTTTGGGTCACAACCATGCAGCCGCTCCTCCGGAAAGCCGGAGATTTCAGCAAGGCTGACGAGGTAATGCGCCAGGTGCAGAGCATTGACCTGCTGATACTCGACGATTTCGGCACCAGCCAGAACAGCGCCCGTAATCTCGATCTTATGTTTGAGATAATCGACACCAGAGCGCGCAGCGGTTTGCCGCTGATAATCACAACGAACCTTGCGCCGCATGATTTCAAGGAGCCGCCGCTCGAACTCAAACGCATATACAGCCGGATAAAAGAGATGTGCTGGAGCAGCGCAGACAGCCCGGTCAGAATGAGCGGCGCGGATCTCCGTGAGATCCGGGCAAAGAGCGCACACAATTACGGAAAATAAAAAAGCCCTGCAAAGCCATTGACGTGGTTTGTCTGGTTTTTCGTAAGAAAAAAGCCGCCCTGACGGCGGCGAGGGCAAACATACGGAGCGAAGCGACCAACTTCTGAACTCACAGAGCAAACCCTATTGCTTATATTATATCTCAAAAAGGGGTTGACTTATAAGCGGAGTTGACTATTTATAGACAGCATTTTCCGCCTCCCAAAGGGCGGGAAAATGCGGAGGTGTTGCGCCAATTCGCAATAACGCCGGTCAACAATTCTCGGCTTTAATTTCCTACCGCCGTACCGCCTCCGGTTCAAGTTCTTTCAAGTTTTGCGCCGCTCGCTGATGTGTAGTTTTGTCAAGGTTCTGGACTTATACGCACACGAGCGGGTAACAGGTTTTCACAAGTTCGCCCCCGTTTACGCGCGCGTGAAAGGTCAAGTTTTGTCAGGTTTTTTCTCCGAAGAAGCCGGGCGGCTTACAGCTCAATCAGGCGGATAAACGCCGATGTTCTGAAACCCCATAGCGGGAAAAATAACTCAGGTTTTCTCAGGTTCGCCGCTCTGGGTTACGCTAACAAATGCTAACCTCTCTCGCGCGTGGAACCGTAGCAAAACGTAGCAATTCCCGCTATAATTTCGCCGTCAAAAATCTCAACGAACAGAGAGCGAACAGAGAGAAAATCGCACTTTGAACTCCGAGCGAACTCCGAGAAATTCCGGGTTGAACCTCGAGGGAACCTCGAGAATTAACGCCGAGAACGGCACCGAAATGTTAGGAAATGTTAAGGTTGAGCCGCTCATAATATTGATAGGAAATGCTAGGGTTCTGCTCCATATATGCCAGTAAAGGAGAGAGCCGCTCACGTGCCCGGAAAGGCGCACAAGGAGCGGCTCTTTTGCGGTATAGGTAGTTACACCCCTCCGACCAGAAACGCGCCCAGAGCGGCGCAGAACGCAAAAGGGAGCGCACACCGCGCTCCCTCTGCCATATTACTGCACGTGCAGCTCATTTTTCAGCCCGTTCTGTAACACCTGCGAGAAGTTCAGCCCCGCCCGTTCTGCCATAGTGTTTAACCATGCCGGAATTGTGAGGGTTTTCTTTACCGCCTTGTTATCGTAGTAGCGGCGATACTCGAGCGTATCGCACATAACCAGAGTGACGATCTCTCCCTCTCCTGCCTTGACCGCCTTAATGTCGCTCGCTGCGGGGATTGCTTTGCCGTTCTCCTCCATGTTGTAGAGGGTCAAACACAGCGCGTCAGAGGCTGCCTCGAGCCCGTCTGCCATGTCCTCGCCCTGCGTGAAGCAGTTGCTCAAATCGGGGAATGTGATTGAATAGCCCTCGCTCTCGGGCTTGAAAATTGCCGGATATACGTATTTAGCCATTGTGTAACCTCCTTATATAGCCCAGCGGCTAGGGGGCTTATTTCAGCCCCGCCGCTTTTCTTATGCTCTGCTCTGTACCGTTCTTGACCTCCTCGGTGTTATGTCTGCCTACCGGGAAAGATTCGCTGGTCACTGGGCTGTACCATAGCTCGTGGCGTTTGCCCTCTCGGACTAGGTAACAGCCGATTTTCTTTAGCTGCCGCTTTATCTCTCCGTATGTCACCTCATGACCTCCTCTCTGTATATTATTATAGCACGTATTAGCACGTGTGTCAATAGGTTTTTGAAAAAAATATGTATTTACACGTGTTTTTTTATTATCTCCGATAGAGGAGAGAGAATGCAGGCAGATTTTCAATAACCGGGCTTAATTCTTGAAAAACGGGCTCTTAATTTGAAAAATCGTCACAAAATCAGCCTAAAATTGAAATTAACACGCCCATTTTGCGAATTTTCCGCAAAATCAACGTTGTAAATTGTACCTAAGAAACGCTAAGGTTCGCGCACGTGCGAGGACATCGAAGCAAGAGCGAAGCTAGAGAACCGGCGCAAAAATGCGCTCGTTCGGAGATGTTCCCGACATAAAAGGCGGGGACATATAAGCGCCGCTCAGAGGCTCGGAGCTACAACGAAGTGAGAGCGAAGTGAGAGAACTGCCGCCCAGAGCAGTAGCCCTCAGAACGAGGGGGAGTCAATTTGACTTTGCCTTGAACAGTCGAGAACGCCGCCGACCGGGCGCGGTTCTCCTGCTCCTTATGCTCGCAGCCGTTCCGATCGAGGAGGCGGGAGCTGCTGAAATGCTTAGAAATGCTTAGATTGAAAACGCCTAGCAGCCGGAGCAAATCACCTAGAACCCGGAACGAACCACCAAAACCCCGGAGCGGAACGCCTAAGACTGGTATACTCTTGCAGGGCTAAACGTGGCACGGCGGCAAATCTGGAGCGTTTGAGAGCGTTTCAGAATATAGCCACCATTCCGGATAGAAAAAGAGCCGCTCTTTAGTGAGCGGCTCCTCCAATTTTGTCCAGTCAACCGGACGTTTTGCGCAGTCGTGTATTTTGTGCAATCGAGTTCACAAGCTCTCCCCCCTTTTGCCGGAAATCCTCGCGCGGAGCTCTCGACCTCTCGAGGCTCTAACCCCATTCCCAGTAAGGAATGAACCCACAGACCGCACAACAGAGCCAAGCAAGGCAAACCAACGCCGGGCATTGAGCGGCTCTCCTCTCCCCGCTGCCACTCGAAAAAGGGGGGGAGTGTTTGGTAAAGCCAAAAATGCCGGGGTGATATAGTTTGCTCTGAATTGAGTGCAAATCGCTTAAAATTTGCCGCATTTTTGCCCGAAAAAGCCCGATTTTCGCCCGAAATACAAAACTATATCACCCAAAACGGCAAAAGTGATATAGGTAGTGTAATTTTTTCGTGAACAGAAAAAGAGCCGCTCCCTCCGGAACGGCTCCTCTTACTATTCGGCGCTCTGGTCCTCTCCGCTGCTCATTTCTTGAATAAATCCGAATGGGTACCCGTGCGGTATAACTGGAGCTCTCCGGCGGTCTGCTTATAAACGAGGAGCCAATCAGGCTCGATGTGGCATTCCCGATAACCGGAATAGTTCCCGGTCAACTGATGGTCTTTATTCTTTTCCGGAAGAGCGGCGGGAATACGCAGCGTATCAATGGCAGTGTGCAGCAGTTCCATTTTGTAGCCGCGCTTTGCGCAGGTCTTAAAGTCCTTTTTGAATATGGACGAAAAGCGTACATCAAGCATTGTCAATCCTCCGCAAGGCTCTTAAACAAATCATCAGTGGAGCCGGTGAATAATGTGCCGCCGCCGTTCTCTATCTCCTCAATAGCCGCCCGCGTTTTCTCGTTCGGTTCCTCGCCCTTATAGCCGCCGAACAGCGTTACAAATGCCTCTATCTGTTCATCGGTCAGACCGTCCAATATACACAGTGCTCTCTCTCTTGTACTCATAAAATCACCCCTTTACAGCTCTATTTCCTCGCCCGTATCAGTTCTATACTGCTCTTTAAGAGCGGCTTTAATATATCCTTGTAATTTAAGCCCTTTGTCCTCAGCTGCCTTTTGTAGCGCCTGCTTTGAGCCTTTTTTTACCTGCAAGCGTACATCATCATACGCTTTTTTTGCGTATGCGTTTTTCAGCTCTGCTTGTGTTTTCGGCATATTATTTCACCTCCCCATTATATTATACTACTTTTCACCCATCATGTACATGTACAAAATAGACGAATATTCATGTACATGTTTGTGAACTCTGTCTATTGAAATATACATGTACATGTAGTATAATATAATCAAGCTCAAGAGAGCAAAAAACACAGAAAGGACATAAAGCCATGAAATCAAAAGTTATGACGATCGCTAACCATCTTGTAAAACAGGGTATGAGCCGCTCGGCTGCAATGGTTCAGGCATGGATCACCGTCAAGCTCCGCAGGATAGACACCAAGACCGCCGGAGTTACTCACGGGAACCGCCAGAAGCTCCTCGCACGCCTGTCCCGGTATTCTCCGGAGGACATCACAATCAAGCTCCAGCATGAGCAGGAGAACGCAGCGGACAAGAACGCCGTGCAGGTTATAGCTGCCGTTAAGGGCAAGGGCTCTGCGGTCATGGGCTACCTCAATAGACAGCTTGCCGCCGCGATCGCGCCGCTCCTGGATAAGGGAAAAGCTGTTGCAAGTTCATTCAGAGCAATCACAGGCGGCGCGGAGTATTACCTTAACTACGGCTTGAATATCAGTATTGCCGTATGAGAAAAGCCCTTGCAACAGCGAATTGCAAAGGCTTTCAGTTGAGCGGCTGTGTGATACAAAACCACCCCGAACATGGTTATTGTACCACACAGCGCCGCTCTTGTCAAGACTTTATGAAAGGATTTTTTATATATCATGAGAGAACCCATAAAGACGACCCCGGAAGAACTGGCGGAACTGCTGGCGCTGTGTCATGAGAACATACGCATAGCCGACATGACAGACGCGCGGGGCATATACGACCAGTATATAACGAAGTACGGCGCGAACCGCGACCCGGATTATACCGCCGTTGTAGCGCTTGGAACGCTGTACCGCACCGGGTACATACTGGGACAGAGGAGCGAGAGAGCCAGGCGCGCCGCTCGCGTCAAGCCGTTCACAGGCGGCGAACAGCAGGCATTTGAAAACAGCTTAAAGCTGGGGGCAATGCTTAACGAGTACATGAGCGCGGGCGGCTCGATCTCCAAGCTGCTGGAGCTTATCAACCAGGTGGACAAAGCAAAGGAACTGAAAGGCGGTGCCGCTCATGGCGTATAGTTCACCACTTACAGGCGAGTATTTACGCGCGTTCGAGCGGCACGCGACGAAGAACGACCCGAAGCGCGGCGGCGCAACGGTGCCATGCTGGGAGATCGTGGCGTATGCTGCGGATATCCTGGATATAGCCGCGCGGAAACTGGGGGATAGCCTGGATATGTGCCGCCTGGCGCGCAGCTTGGGAATAGACAAGATAGTATTTAACAGCAATGCGCAAATGCTAAAGCCCGGTCAATATGGTATTATCACGATTAACGCAGACAATAAGACCACCATAGTGCTGCGGGACGAGCTGGAACGCGAAGAAAAGCGCTTTACGCTGGCGCATGAAATTTGGCACTACTGTTTGCACGTCCGGAGCAGCGGGGGGGGGGATTACTCCATATTCAGCAGCGCCATTATAGAGCAGGAAGCGGAAATATTCGCGGCGGCGCTCATGTATCTACTAGACCAGAGGACAGCACAGAGAGCGGCGCACGCCGCATAATGCGAAAGGAGCAAAGCACAATGAGCAAGAACACAGATCGCCCGGCATTCGAGCCGGCAGAAATCACCGTTGACGGTGACACTCTTAAAATCAAGCGAAACAAGGACACAAAGAAAAGCGCGCAGGAACTAAGCACATATATACACGCGCTGAACCTGACAGCAGAGCAGAACAACGAGTTGATAGCTCTGATAATAGAGCACGTCCAGAACGCAGAGCGCGGGGCATTTGCCGCCGGGCTGCTGGCAGCAGAGAACGGTGGCGGCTACACAGAACCGAGCGGCGGACATGGCACATCAGCGGACAGTTTTCCACAATGAGAACAGGCGTGGCAAACACCCCGCTTTCTCCTTTTAAAGGGAGCGGCGAGCGCTATAATTTGAGTGCGCCATTAGTGCGCCATCGTGATGAAAGTGCGCCATACGAAACGAAATGAAATAAAACGCAAAATGCCGATATACTGCATAATAGCGCCGCTCATTGAATACTGCAAAAAACTGCAAAACGTCAAAAATCACCTTGGGGTGGTAGAGGCCGCAGGTTCAAATCCTGTCACTCAGACCAGCAAAAAACCGCTCGGGCAATAGTCCGGGCGGTTTTTCTTTTGCTTTTAGAACAGTGTAAATTGGCTTGTGGAGCGGCTTGACGGGTGTCAGGGTGCTCTTTTGCTTTGGTGCAAATCACAGTATGGAAGATTTTGGTGTTTGATAATTTTTTGAAGTTTTGCGGGCATTTCTAAAATTTTTCTAAAATTTCTGCTCGGCGATTGATTTTTCTAAAATCACGAAACAGCAGCACGGTAATTATGTGCTGCTGTTTTTGTGTTTATTCTTTCAGACTCTCCAGGAACTCAATCGCCTCATAAACCGTTGAAAACGTCAGGCACTGAGTACAAAGCCACCGGTTTCTATCATCGGTGTCCTCAACACCTGGTAATCCCTGTGACAGAAGATTGGTGACGGTCTTTCTTGCGTTTATTACGGCGGTAGGATAATTGACTGCGATTTTTGAAATCGCATCGAAATCACCTTTTTTATAGGAAGGCTCTTTTGAGGTAAGTTTGTTCAGCATTCGCTCTTTTTCCGCAACTGTCTGAATTGACGGAGCTGACATCTCATAGTGAAGCATGAGCCAATACTCAATACAGCCGGTAGTCATCAATAGCCGTATGCGGATATTTGGTCTCTTCCGCAGGATTCTCAAACGCTTGATGATACGCATTCTGCTGTCCCACTTTGGTACATCTACGGTTTCCACATCGAAGAAAAACCATATCTCGTCTGTTACTTCGGCATTATTCTTATATTTCTGGTCATTCCTGTATTTCCCGTCAGCTTCGTCAAAGGTACCGGTTGATTTCGGGCGATGAATAACGGCAATGTCACGGAATTTCTCTCTAAGGAAGTCAGTGTATGCCTGCTCGCTTTCGCCCTCGCAGAATACTTCAATATATGGTTTCTCCTTTTTGAGTTTACGAGGCATTATTCCACCTCCTCAAGCTCAATGTCCGGCGTTGCGCCGTATTTTCCGACAAGGTAGCCCTTGCGTATGTTGTCGGTGGTTCTGGTGGAGAACTCGCTTATGCTGTACAGCTCCGACGTGCCGTCTTTGGTATTCTTGTCGGCAAAATAGAGCTGATCCTTGCGGAGCAGTTCCATGCTCATAAGTTCGGTATCGTGCGTTGTGAACACGATTTGTGCGCCGTTTGGGTTGGAAGAACGGCTCTGAAACTTCGAGATGATGTAATTCACCAGCATCGGGTGCAGCTCTCTTTCCAGCTCGTCCACAAGCAGGATTCCACCGGTGCGAAGGGCGGATTCTATCGCAGGTGCTATTGCCATCAGCTTTCGTGTGCCGTCCGATTCATCGGACAGATCAAGAGAAAACAGTTCCCTCTGTCCGTCTTTATTCTCACCGAAATGGCTCGCCTTGGCAGTAACTTGACCCATGCGCAGATGAACCTCGGAATGCCCGGAAGCCTCAGACAGCGTCTGCATGAACTGCGTGAGAGCAGCCTTTATTCCCTCGGGCATATTGTCCGGCAGCTCGTCGTTGTTCTCGATATCCTTGTTATTGAACTCAAACTGCATATCCTCGATACCGAGGTCTGCTGCCTTTGCATAATCGGATATTGCTTTGAGCATATTCTTGTCCTCATAATAATCCAGAAGCGGACTTGGAATATCCGAATAATCTCTCGAAAAGAAAACACACTCCCTGAACCATTTCATTGCGCCTATGCAGGCAGAATCATTCATTGTGCAGGCTATCGAAAAGAACAGCTGGTTCGGCGCAACGGTCTCGCTAATAAGCTTTCGTCTGGGCTTTTCCTCTGTAAAGGCAAAGCTCTGCCCCTCTCTTGAAAACACTAACGCTTTCTGCTTTTTTGGTGCGTGATACAGGTATTCGCTGACGACCTTCTCACGAGTAGCCGAAAAACCGTACCAGTATTTTACCCCGTTCATGACATACACAAAATGGAACTCGGAAGGCTCGTCTTTTGAGTAATCGTTGAGCGCAAAGGGCATGACGGGAATCTCCGCCTTTTCGTGCTGGGTGCGCTGAGCGTTCCTGATGAACTGAACCGCCAGCCAGAACGCGCGGATAACATTGCTCTTGCCACCGCCGTTTTTTCCGTATATCGCTGCTCCGGGAAGAAGCTTTGTGTTATTTGTGTACGGTATCAGGCTGTTCTTGAATGTGACAAGCCCGGTTGCCTCCATAGACAGCACGGCTTCGTCACGGAACGACCTGTAATTCTTGAATCTGAATTCGATAAGCATTTGTCCACCTCCGATTATCTATATGGATAGTATACCACCATTTCAAATAAAACGCAAGCGAAAAAATCAAAAATATTGATATTTTTGTTCTGATTTCGTCAGAACCTTTGGATTATCCAAAAAAATCCCGCCCATAAAGAGCGGGAGAAATATCAGAATTTGATAAAGTCGTCAAGCTCCGTGGAAAGTATCCGCTTGCGCTCGTTGCTGATATGAGTGTATATATTTCCGGTGGTTTCTATATCGGCATGGCGTAACCACGTCTGTATCGCCTTGATATCCCAGCCCATATCGTACAGCATACTTGCTGTGCTGTGCCGCAGGTCGTGATACCTCATCGGCTTCAGATTATGCGTCTTGAGCACGCGCTGAAACGAGCGAGTCAGACAATCCGGGCGAAACGGCTTGCCGTCCTCCCTGACGAAAACATAATCCGACTGATAGTACTCGCCACCGAACAACCTGCGGTATTCCGCCTGCTTGTCCCTAAGGTTAAGCAGTACTTCCTTTACCGCAGGTATAAGGTCAAATGTTGCGGCGCTGCCTTGAGTCTTTGCCCTGTCTTTTGCTTCAATGGTGGAGCCTTTTACGACCGTATTCTCGATGGTGAGCGTGTTATTTTCAAAGTCTATCGCGCTCCATTTAAGCCCCAGAGCCTCGGAGCGGCGAAGACCGTAGTACAGCGTAACGAACACTATCTCGTGCAGAACATTCCCCTCAAAAGCTTTCAGCAGCGCATTTGCCTCGTCCCTGTTGAGGAACACATATTCGTCCTGCTGAGAGCTTTCCTTGGTAGCAAGCGGTACTCCGTCAGCAGGGTTTCGGGTAATAAGTCCCTCTATGATCGCCTTACGCATAATGGAGCGCAGTATCGAAGATATGCTCTTCATCGTCTTGTGAGAAAGTGTGCCGCTCCGCTTGTCGGCTCGTCCGCCAACAGCTTTCTGGGAGTAGAATACAGATACATCCCGGGGAGTGATCTCGCAGAGCGGCTTCTTGCCGAAGTACGGTATAAGCTGCTTCTCGACCTGATTCCGGTAGCGGTCAAATGTAGATTTCTCCAGGGTAGGGCGCTTAACCTCCAGCCACTCACGGGCGTAGTCGGTGAACAGCGTGCCCGAATCCACCGAAAGCTGCTCCAGCCCCCGGTATTTCTGCAAAAGGTCGGGTATCATCGCAACCGCACGGCGGCGGTTGTTGTGAGCGTCTAGCCCCGTACTGACCCATTTTGTACGGGCTTTGCCGCTCTTGTCCTTATAGGCAAGCACAACATAGAGCTTGCCGGATTTGATATGTACACTGCCTGTCATGATCGGCAGGGAGATCAACATGCTGAAAAACGTCCGCAGCCTGACTTTCCGTCTGTTTACCGACAAGGAGGACGCGCAGAATCACTGCAATGTCGGAAACGGAAAGCTCGTGCTTGACTTCATCTGCAACTGGATATCGCAGGTGAACGGCGAGTAATTGCTTCGCAGTTCGCCGTGGATCGATTATAATCAAGGCAGCACCGTGTGTAGTCCAAACGGTGCTGCCTTGAATTTTGTATATTCAGTTTTCTTTCACCAGGTCGAACAGATATGCGCTGTCGTCAAGCTTCCTGGTGCGGATATTTGTCATTCCGAGGTGGACGTATTTGTCGCGTTTCAGAGCGGCGTCCGTCTCAAGGAGCACGGGTACGCCGCGTTTTCGTCCTTCGTCGAAAGCGATATCTAGCGCCTTTCGCATGAATCCCTGCCCCTGATACTGCTTGCGGACCACCAGCATTCCAACGAAAATATAGGGTTTCTTTTGCTTCTTTAAGGTGGTTTCGTACGATTCGCCGCCTTTTTTAATGGCTGAAAGCATATTTACCGCGCCTTTGAAACCGAGCGTCCGGAACACGGTTTTCAGCAGAATAAATCCGGCGGACGCCGGCAGCTTATCCTTTGAAAATTTGTAAGCTGCGAATGCTTCGTGCTTATCGCTTGTGCTGTAAAGACAGCCTCCTGCCAGCATTGCGCGGACGTATCCGCATATGTATTCCTTTACGCTGTCCCTTCCGCTATATAGAAATGACATTCCCTTTTCGCCGTCGGCGTAATTGTAATCAGCGAAAGCCTCGCCTATTTCCTCGATCTCATTTTCGCTCAATTCAGTAACCTTTACCATGATGTCCCTTCTTTATTTGGCTGACGGGCTTTGATCCCCAACAAACCAGTAATCGCACATATCTCCTCCGGAAGCGAGCGTCTGCTTGCGAATGAGCTTCGCGTGCATGAGGCTCGCCGTTACCAGGTCTATTTCACACATGACAGGAAGCACTTCAAGATAACCCTCTCTGCGTGCGAAATCGTTCAGCGGACATCTGGTGAAATGGTAATAGAATCCCTCCGAATGCTTGGTTTTATCAAAATTGAAATCCCATGAAAACTCTTTGTACTGCGGGTGAACTTCCAGCCACTCTGCATTCTGGTGCATCTTTTTTTCAAGCTTGTCAAGCCCGGATCTGTTGGCGTTCATGAATATCCCGACTGCTTTCATGATCGGGAATCCCATTACCTCATGAGTGATTTCGCGCAGGCCGTCAACGCTTATTTTTCCGTCTGCTGCTTTCCATACTGCAAGGAATATCAGACATTCGTACAGGTTCGAAGCCATGGGATTATCCTTACCAATGTCGTCCGAGCGGTTAAGCATGTCGCGGTAAATTGCGTCTGTTTTCTGTACCAGCAAAGCGGTTTCTTCTTTTCCGAACCGCTTGGTAAGGCTCTTTTTGACAAGCGGCATTATCATTTTCCAGTACTTGTTCGTGTATTCCATCATAAGATCCGTCCTCCTGCATTCAGTAGAGAGTTAGTCGATACTACCCGAATACATTATATCACAAATGGACTGGTATGTCAATAATATAAGTATGATGAAATATTGTTAAAAGCCGGCTGCCATTTGAAGTTGAAATCAACATTTCAAAGTCAGGAATTGCCGCTTTTTCTGCAAGGTCGGTTACTTTCCCGAAGTATAACGCTTAATTTCGAAAAAAGCATTCGTTCTATTGTGATAGAATGATGAAAAATATGCAGACCTCTTGACAAATCCGTTCTAATGCAGTAGAATAACATTGTGATCACATTCTATTGCAATAGAAAGGAACTCAGAACCATGGAAATCAAACTGTTTGACTCTGAACTGAAAGTTATGGACATACTCTGGAAGGAGGGCGATACCTCCGCGAAAGAGATCGCGGGAAAGCTGAACGAGCAGGTAGGTTGGAGCAAGACCACCACCTACACAGTAATAAAAAAGTGCATAGATAAGGGCGCTGTTGGCAGGTCGGAGCCGGGCTTCATCTGCCGCGCGCTCATTTCCCGAAAGGAAGTGCAGGAGGCGGAAACCAACGAGCTGATCGACAAGATGTACGACGGCTCGTCGGATAAGCTGATAGCGGCTCTGCTGGGCTCCAGACGGCTCACCGCCGAGGAGATACAGAGCCTGAAAAAGCTGGTGGAGGAGCTGAAATGACGACTCTGCTCAGCATGACTGTTTCGGCGTCGGTGGTCATCGCGGTGATCATCGTAATTAGGTCGCTGTTTGTTCACAGGCTGCCCAAGCGGCTGTTCGTGATCCTTTGGGCGGCCGCCGCGCTGAGAATGCTTGTTCCGTTCTCCGTTTCCGTTGATATTCCACATGAAAATACACAGCCTGAAAACACTGCCGTGCGCGAATTCACTCCGCCGGAATCCACCGAACCGGATTCCGAAACGAGCGGCGCGCTGAACCGCGAACTGATCCTCGAAATCGTCTGGGCGGGCGGAGTTGTTCTCTCAATGGGGATAATGACCGTCCTGCACCTTCGCAGCCGCCGGGAGCTTTCCACGGCTCTGCCGCTTGACGATACCGGAATCAGCTCCCGGATTTCAGCAGCAAAACTCCGCCGGAAAATAACCGTAAAGGTAAGCGACCGTGTGACCTCTCCGCTGACCTACGGAGTGGTGAATCCGGTGATAATCCTCCCGAAAGACCTGCCCGCAGACAGCGAGGAAATGCGGTTTGCCCTGGCACATGAGTTGGTGCATATCCGCAGATTCGACGTGCTGTTCAAGATCGTTCTGACCGCCGCAGCATGCGTGCACTGGTTCAATCCGCTGGCTTGGACTATGCTTTCGCTTGCGGGTCGGGATATCGAGCTTTCCTGCGACGAAGCGGTGCTGAAGCAGCTCGGCTGTAAGCGCGAGGATTACGCGATGGCGCTCATCAGGCTGGAAGAAAGGCGCAGCATTCCCACCGGAGCCGCATTCGGCAGGAATGCCGTCCGAGAAAGGATAGAAGCTATCATGAAATTCAAGAAAACTACACTCGCCGGAATCATCGTTTCTGCGTGCCTTATCGCAGGAACTACCACCGCGTTTGCCGCGGTAAATTCCGAAAATTCCACACAGGAAGCGGCTCCCGCAGTTGAACAGGAAGCCGTCTACAACACGAACCACGACGGCATTGATGATGTCGACGTCGAGTGGTGGACATACGATGAGTACAAGAACTGGCTCGAGCAGGAGAAGCAGAACATCGCCGAGCTAGTAAAGCAGGGAGCCTCCAGCTGGACGCGTGACCGCGGGGAATTCATATGGACTCAGGAGGTCGCAGACGAAACCATCGCGCTCTACGAGCAGAATCTTGAGGATATCAGAAACGGCGCACGTATCTCAAAATCCGTGAACGGAAGCGACGATGTGATGATATTCGAATCGCCCGACGGGTCAAATATCCTGGTTGAGGACAACGGCGGTCAGACCAGCGCAGATGATGAATTTTATCAGTATGTCGTTGAAGACGATGGCACGGTGCTTTACTCTGATGATTCAGAACTTGCGACACACACGACCAAAGACAGCAGCATGCCGGAGGAAGATTTCGCCGAGTTTTACAGCAAATATGAGCAGTATGGACTGACGTATGAGGACAGCAAGCTCTACTACAGGGGTGAACCTGTGCAGTTCTTTGACGACGTTGTTGCAGAATACTCCACCGCTGACACAACGGAGGTTATGTGGTACCTTAACTCTGACGGCAGCGTAGTACTCACCGCCGAGCGCGGGGAAGCCAGCGACGGCGTAGGCGAACTTACCGGCGTGAGAGTCGTTTCAGAAGAAGAGCTTGAGCAGAACAGAGCCGATTTCGGTTTCTGATAAGTAAAATAGCACGGGCACCTTCCTGTTTCGGCAGGGAGGTGCGTTTGTATATCAAAGTCGTTTGGCGCAGAAAATACTGATTGACAATTAAATTTAATAGGTCGGTTTAGGGTGTACTGCCTTTCCGTGCCGTTTCTTATGCTGTATGATTTCGGAGCGGTGGTGTTCCGCTCCCGTGGAGACAGCAAGAGACCGCTCGTTGCGCTGGTGATCTCAGGCGTGGAGAATATACTCCTGAACCTGATTTTCGTAGTTATTTTCAAAATGAACGCAGTCGGAGTAGCTCTCGCGACCGTTATTGCGACTGCGATCAGCGCGGGAATCGTTATATTCTGGCTGATAAGGGAAAAGGGAGAATTCAGGCTTACGCTTCGCATGTTTGACCGGAGCTGCTTTTCCCAGATAATCTGGATAGGAGTACCTGCGGCTTTACAGGGAGTGGTATTCTGCTTTGCGAACATTTTCATTCAGGCGAGCGTCAACCAGTTTGGCTCCGCCGCTGTTGCCGGGTCGGCTGTCGCTATGACCTTTGAGTACTTCACATATTACGCGATTACATCGCTGGGTCAGGCGGCGACGACTTTTATTTCGCAGAATTATGCGGCGGGAAGGCTTGACCGCTGCAGAAGAACGCTCCTTATCTGCATGGCGCTGTCGTTTGTATCCTGCGCCGCAATGACCGTTCCGCTGTCGGTATTCTGCCATCAGACTTCCGCGGCAGTCGGAATTAGCTGCGCGGTTGTTTGGAAACGTATAAGCAGAAAAGAGCAGCGAGCAGATTCATAATTGATCTCCTGAGCGCGTAATTAACACTTTGCAGCGGGGCTTGAAATCAAACGTGAAAAGTGGTATAATTCAATAAGAAAATACTCAGGAGATGGAAAATGCACAGTCTAAATATATTTCTGGAACACATATATGAAGCCGCGCAGCAGCGTGGGACTACGTTTGAAAGCATGTTTTCCGAAGCGCGAGAGATGGGGTACACCGGGCTGGAGTGCGACCTCTGGCGGCTTTCCGGCCGCGCTGATGTCAGGAACATTTTCGAATCCTGCGGACTTCGCGCCGCTTCGATTTATTCAATGTACGATTTCCTCCGGGACACGCCGGAGAAGTCGCTTGACGGAATGAAGTGCCACCTTGAGACAGCCGCATACTTTGGAGTGGACAAGGTACTTGCGATCCCCGGGTTCTTTCAGCCGGGAGACGACAGGGAAGCGGGCTATGCGAAGTTTGCCGAGCGTCTCTCGGTGATGTGCGAATTAGCCGCAGAGTACGGAATTACGGTAACGCTGGAGGATTTTGACGACTCGGCCTCGCCCTGCTGCGACACCCAGGGACTGGAGCGGCTGATGAGAGCCGTTCCGGGGCTTGGATTCACATTCGACACCGGAAATTTCGCCTATGTGCTTGAGGATCCCGCAGAAGCATACGAACGCCTGAAGCCGTATGTCACACATGCTCATCTGAAGGACCGCAGCCGCGAGGTATCACGGCGCAGCGCCGACGGCTCCAACGCAAAGCCGGATCTGTCGGGAGCGGAGATGTACCCCAGCGAGACCGGCGGCGGGTACGTCTGTGTGGAGAAGCTTGTAAAGCGAATGCTCGTCGACGGCTATACCGGGGATTTTTCAGTTGAGCATTTCGGCGCTGTGGATCAGGCTGAATGCATGCGCAGGTCGGCTGAGAACGTAAAACGCTGGATATCAGAGGTGACAAAATGATACGTGTACTTATCTGGAACGAATACCGCCATGAGAAATGTCAGCCGGAAGTCGCGAAAATATACCCGCAGGGAATGCACGCGGCAATCGGCGAGTACCTTATGCAGGACGAGGACATAATCGTGAAGCTCGCCTGCCTTGACGACCCGGAGCAGGGTCTGAGCGAGGAAGCGCTCGCGGAGACCGACGTGCTCATCTGGTGGGGGCATATGGCGCATGACGAGGTTGCTGAGCGTTCGGTGGAGCGGGTCTGCCGCCGCGTTGGCGAGGGAATGGGCTTCATCGGACTTCACTCCGCACACCACAGCAAGGTGTTCAAGCGGCTGACGGGAACCTCCTGCAACCTGAAATGGCGCCACGGCGACCGCGAGCGCGTCTGGACGGTCGTGCCGTCGCACCCGATAGCACAGGGAGTTCCGGAGCAGTTTGAGCTTCCGATGGAGGAGATGTACGGCGAGCCGTTCGATATCCCGACTCCGGACGAGGTGGTATTTATGGGGTGGTTTGCCGGGGGAGAGGTATTCCGAAGCGGCGTGACCTACCGCAGGGGCGCCGGAAGAATATTCTACTTCCAGCCGGGGCATGAGGAATATCCCACATTCCGAAATAGAAATGTCCTGAGGATAATAAGAAACGCGGTTCACTGGGCAGAGCCGGAGCCAGGAACTCACCAGATCGAATGCACGAATCCGGCACCGTTGGAGGGCTGACTATGTTTAAAATGGACGACACTGTAAGAATAAAGAAAACCGGAGTTATCGGCTCTATAACCGATATAAGCTGCGCGGGCGGAAACACGGTTTACGTTATCGACACGGATACCGGCGACGATGAGGAAGGCGGATTCGGCGGCATGTACTCTGTTTTCTACTGCACCGAAGAAGATCTTGAAAAGGTGTGAGAACTAATTAAAGAAGCGGTCGCATGTTCTGCGGCCGCTTTTTTATGCAGTAATCTTATACTCTGGTAAATATTTCGGCTTCCTTGCTGAGCTGATCGGCGATGTTCTTGTTGTCGTCCATTCGGCTGGAGATACGGTTCATATCCGCAACCAGCACCTGAGTGCTTTCAGCGGTGCCGGTAACTCCGGTCACGCCTTCCTTTATTGCGGTTGAGATGCTGTCGATGGACTGTGCAATGCTCGTCATGTTTTTGCGAAGCTCCTCAGTTTTCGCCGTAAAATCCTTCATGGTGTTTTCGATGTGGTCCGCGTGTTCGCGATATTGAACGCCGGACTGCACAAAGTTCTCAAACTCGGGAAGGATCTGCTGCTGCATGTAGTCGAGAAGTTCGGTCGCGTGGCCTGACAGGCTGTTTACAGCGGTCTTGACCGTGCCGTTGATTTGCTGGATATTATCCGCAGATTCCTTTGAGGATTCTGCAAGCTGGCGTATCTCGTCGGCGACTACTGCGAATCCCTTTCCGGCTTCACCCGCGCGCGCCGCCTCAATGGAAGCGTTTATCGCAAGCAGGTTGGTGTTGCGCGATATCTGCTGTATCTGCTTCGTGAGGCTGTCCACCTGGTTTACGCTCTCGCTGGAAGCAATGTCGTCGCGGAGTTCGTCCACCATTGTAGTTACCTTCTCGCGGGTAGTGAGCATATTGCTGCGCGCGGAATTCTCAATGCCTTTTCGTTTTCTCCCGCTCCGCTGAATGCAAGCAGATCCGCGAGGTGATAGTTGAACTGATCGATTCCGTCCTTGAGAGCCTGGAAATTGTCCATGTCATCAGCGGAAACAAACTGTTCGTATTCATCGAGGGAAGCCGCAAGTCCGGACTGAGTATCACGAAGCCCCGCCACGATGTCAAGCATGGAATCGAGGTTTGTGGCAACGATGTGCGACAGCGCCTGAGTGTGCAGCGACTGAGTGTCCTGACGGATCTCACCGAGCGCCTCTATGCTCAGCATGCTGTTGTCCGCGATTTCGGAAGCGCTGTTGCTTACGCTTTTGATGTTCTTTGTAGAAACGATGTTTGACATCACCGACACTAATCCCAGGATCAGTACCGGAATAAGTATCAGGAGTATCATAGTTCCATGTTTTCTCATCACAGCACCCCCCTTAATCAATTACCGAGGCGGTTATCTCTTTTACGAGATTATCCGCCATTTTCTGCGCGCTCAGGTGTGAGGGATTCCCGGCAAGTATGTTGTCAGCAAATTCCACGCAGGGGGTCCAGAACTTGTTGCCCACGCGCTGGAGCTTTCCGTACTCCGACTGAGCAATTACCGCCTGGATCGCTGCAACTTTTGAAACTGCGTCGGAAGCGGCGGCGTTCTTATTTGCGGGACCTATGTTGCGCTTTTCAAAGGAAAGAGTCTGGTTCTGCTCGTTGGTGAACCAGTCCGCGAGTTTGTGCGCCCATTCGAGGTGTTCGCTGTAGTAATTCACGCCCATCATTTTGAAGCCGGTGAACGACGACATCTGCACCTGCTTCCCCGCGACCTGATAGGTGGGGAGCTTGCAGGCGCCGTAGTCGGAGCCGAACGCCTTTTCGACGTCGGTGCTGTTCCACACTCCGCTTATTGCGGCGATGACCTTTCCAGAAGCCAGTGCTGCGGGGAGGTCGCCGTCGGCGCGGTTCACGAAAGCCGGGCTGGAGGTCAGCTCCATCAGCTTATTCACTACGTCAGCGCCCTTGATGGAGTTATCCGTGGAGTTCCAGGTGCAGTAGTTGGTAACGCCGTCGTCGTTCAGCCCGAGTTCAAGCCCGGTATTGCCGAAGAACGAATACATGTACCAGCCGGAGTTGAACTCCATGCTGAATTCCTTGTTCTTTTCCTCGCAGACTTCCAGAATGCGTTCCAGTGAAGAAACGTCGTTTTCGTTCAGAAACTTCTTATTATAATAGAGAAAATATCCGTTGTCCGCAGTCATGGGGTAGGCGTACATAACGCCGTTTATGCTCGCCGCAGCTACCGAATCGGCTGTGTTTGCGGCGCTGATCTCCTCCTGGTTCGGAATAGCAGACAGGACTCCTGCGGCTGCCATCGCGGAAAGCTGATCGTCTGGCAGGGGGAATACGTCGGCTCCGTTGTGCACGTCGCCAAGGATAACGTCCTTCGTCTTGCTGTCAAGGTTCTGCTCAATCGTGATGTTGAATTCAGCCTCGCCGCGGTGAGCTTCCTTGAAGCTTTCGATTATTTCGTTCATCGTGTCAAAAGCGGCCTCCTCGGCCCAGACCTTCAGCGTGACCTGCTCGATTCCGTCGTCGTTCTGAGCTTCTGACGATGAGCCGGCGGTCTGCACGGGTGAATTCCCGGAGCAGGAACAGAGGCTCAGCAGTGAAGCGCATAGCAGACATGTAAGTAAAGTTTTTTTCATGATTACTGACCTCTTTCGTGAAATAATTATTTACATTATTTTAATGCAACATTACTATTATACTTATTTCACATGGCTTTGTCAATATGTTTGACGGGGATTCGGCATTTAATGCCATGTGTTTTGCTGATAGATATTATATATAATTCCAGATGAAAAAACGATTACATATTATAATAACTTCAATAAATTGTTAATTTTTTATCAATGATAGTCAATAAACAATATGTGGATATTGATATATCGGTACTACCAAAAATACATGATTTGCATAATAGCATTGATACGTTTTGTATATCTAACATATTTCAAGTCCAAGAACACAATATGTTGTGCTTTAAAGAGTGAAAGTCACAGCTTGTATTAAAAAAGTTCTAGTAATTTTTTTGTAAAATCAGAAATTACTCTTGACTTTAAAGAATGTATGTGTTATAATATTGACAGGTTGGACAGACCAACATGAGGACAAGCCCTGCGACGGCAGAAAGTGCGGTGTCAGAACGGAACTAGCAGTAGTTTCAGAAGCACCGTAAACAGCCTCACGGCTGCCCGCAAATAATATGGAGGTATTTAGAGAATGGCAATGTTAGAACAGTGGAAAGGTTTTAAAGGCAAGATCTGGCAGGAAGAAATAAACACCCGTGACTTCATCCAGAACAACTACACACCTTACGACGGCGACGAGTCCTTCCTCGCAGGCCCGGCTGACTCCACCAACAAGCTGTGGGGCAAGGTTCAGCAGCTCCAGAAGGAAGAGCGCGCAAAGGGCGGCGTTCTGGATATGGATACACATATCGTTTCCGGCATCACATCACATGAGCCCGGCTACATCGATCCCGAGATGAAGGATCTTGAGAAGATCGTTGGTCTTCAGACTGATAAGCCCCTCAAGAGAGCATTCATGCCCTACGGCGGCATCAAGATGGCTGAGGAGGCTTGCACAACTTACGGTTACACACCGGATCCTGAGCTGCACAAGATCTTCACAGAATATCACAAGACTCACAACCAGGGCGTATTCGACGCTTACACTCCCGAGATGCGCGCTGTAAGAAAGAACAAGATCATCACCGGTCTTCCCGATACATACGGCCGCGGCCGTATCGTAGGCGACTACAGACGTATCGCCCTCTACGGTATCGACAGACTGGTTGAGGCTAAGCAGGACGACCTCGCAAACTGCGGCAACGGTAAGATGAGAGATTCCGTTATCCGTCAGCGTGAGGAGCTGGCTGACCAGATCCGCGCACTCAAGCAGATGAAGGTTATGGCTGCTTCCTACGGCTGCGATATCTCCAAGCCTGCTGCAAACGCACGCGAGGCTGTTCAGTGGACATACTTCGGCTACCTGGCTGCTATCAAGACCCAGAACGGCGCTGCAATGTCCATCGGCCGTATCTCTACATTCCTCGATATCTATATCAAGCGTGACCTCGACAACGGCACCCTGACTGAGGCTGAGGCTCAGGAGCTCATCGACCACCTCGTACTCAAGCTCAGAATGGTTAAGTTCGCTCGTATTCCTTCCTACAACGAGCTGTTCTCCGGCGACCCGGTATGGGCTACACTGTCCATCGGCGGTAAGGGTCAGGACGGCCGTTCCATGGTAACAAAGAACGACTTCCGTTTCCTGCACACTCTCGAGAACATGGGCCCGTCTCCGGAGCCTAACATGACTGTTCTTTACTGCGATAAGCTGCCTGATACCTTCAAGCGCTATGCAGCAGCTATCTCCGTTCGTACCTCCTCTGTTCAGTACGAGAACGATGACGTTATGCGTCCTGTTTGGGGCGACGATTATTCCATCTGCTGCTGCGTATCTGCAACACAGACCGGTAAGGAAATGCAGTTCTTCGGCGCTCGTGCAAACCTCGCTAAGTGCCTGATGTACGCTATCAACGGCGGTATCGACGCTAAGACCAAGGCTCAGGTAGGTCCTGCTTACAGACCGATCACATCTGAGTACCTCGATTATGATGAGGTTATGCAGAAGTACGACGCTATGATGACATGGCTCGCTTCCATCTATGTTCACACCCTGAACCTTATCCACTACATGCACGATAAGTACAACTACGAGGCTGCCGAGATGGCTCTTATTGATACCAACGTAAGACGTACATTCGCAACTGGTATCGCAGGCTTCTCTCATGTTGTAGACTCCCTGTCCGCTATCAAGTATGCAAAGGTTAAGTGCATTCGCGACGAAGACGGTATCGTTACTGACTTCGAGATCGAGGGTGACTTCCCCCGCTACGGCAACGACGACGACCGTGCTGATGATATCGCTGTATGGCTGCTCGGCACCTTCCTCAAGAAGCTGAAGCAGTGCCACACCTACCGTGATTCCGAGGCTACAACTTCTATCCTCACTATCACTTCCAACGTTGTATACGGTAAGGCTACCTCCGCTCTGCCTGACGGCCGTAAGGCTGGCGAGCCGCTCTCTCCTGGTGCAAACCCCTGCTACGGTGCAGAGAAGAACGGTCTGCTTGCTTCCCTCAACTCTGTTGCTAAGCTTCCTTACGAGTGGGCACTCGATGGTATATCCAACACCCAGACCATCAACCCTGACGCACTCGGTCACAACGAGGAAGAGCGCGTAACCAACCTGGTTAACGTACTCGACGGTTACTTTGATAAGGGCGCACATCACCTCAACGTAAACGTATTTGGCAAGGAAAAGCTCATCGACGCTATGGAGCACCCTGAGAAGGAAGAGTACGCAAACTTCACAATCCGTGTATCCGGTTATGCAGTTAAGTTCATCGACCTGACCAGAGAGCAGCAGCTCGACGTTATTGCAAGAACCTGCCACGATCATATGTAATTAATTACACAAGGCAATATAAAAGGACAGCGCTGCGCAATGCGGCGCTGTTCTACTATACTGACAAGGAGAAACCTATGAGTGAGATCAAAGGAAGGATACATTCCACCGAGAGTTTCGGCGCGGCTGACGGCCCCGGAGTACGGTTCATCGTGTTCGTGCAGGGCTGCCGCATGCGCTGCCGCTACTGCCACAACCCCGACACATGGAGCATGGAAGGCGACGGCACCACAGTTGAACTGACGCCGGATGAAGTACTCAGCAAGGCGCTTCGCTACAAGAGTTACTGGAAGAACGGCGGCGGAATCACCGTCAGCGGCGGCGAGCCCCTCCTGCAAATAGACTTCCTGCTTGAGTTATTCAAGCAGGCGAAGGCCGAGGGAGTAAGCACCTGCATTGACACCGCAGGAAACCCGTTCACCCGGGAGGAGCCGTTCTTTTCAAAGTTCCAGGAGCTGATGAAGTACACCGACCTGCTGCTTCTTGACCTCAAGGAGATCAACCCGGAGCGTCACAAGAACATCACCGGCTTCGACAACGCGAATATTCTTGACATGGCGCAGTACCTCAGTGAAATAGGGAAGCCCGTTTGGATCCGCCATGTGCTTGTGCCTGACCTGTCCGATTTCGATGAGGATCTTGACAAGCTGAACGAGTTCATTAAGACCCTGAAAAATGTTGAGAAGGTGGAGGTGCTTCCTTACCACACCCTCGGCAAATTCAAGTGGGAGAACCTCGGGATAAAGTACACGCTTGAGGATACGAACCCTCCGTCTGCGGAGCGTATCGACAACGCAAACAAGAGACTCTGCGCAGGAAAGTACGCCTGTAAGGGCTAACTGAATTCCATATAAACGCGAACCCCCGGCAGCCTTTCGACTGCCGGGGGTAAGTTATTCAGGCGGTGCGTTCATGGCTGAGTTATCAGCCGATCGCAATGTACTTGTTCTGCTTCTCAGGGAGTGCCTCCTTCTTGGGCACTGTCAGTTTCAGCGTGCCGTTTTCGAACTTCGCACTGATGTCCTGCTCTGTTACTGCGTCGCCGACGTAGAAGCTCCTTGAGTAACTGCCGGAGTAACGCTCGCGGCAGATGTACTTGCCGTTTTCGTCCTTTTCGTCCTTTGAGGTGTCGCTCTCGGCGCTTATAGTCAGATAACCATCGTTAAGTTCAGCCTTGATGTTGTCCTTCTTGACGCCCGGCAGATCAATGGTGAGATCGTAGCAGTTGTCGTGCTCCTTGATGTCGGTTTTCATCATGTTGCTTTCTGTTCTGGTGAAGAACGGTGTATTGAAAAAGTCATCAAAAACATTGTTTCTCATGGTGGGGATTAACATAAGTCATTACTCCTTTCGCAAGTATTTAGGCTTGCTGTGAATTTGCTGTAAATTTATTGGTCAATTGGCTGATCAGCCGATCGAGATGTACTTGTTCTGCTTCTCAGGAAGCGCCTCTTTCTTGGGTACTGTCAGCTTCAGCGTGCCGTTCTCGAACTTCGCGCTGATGTCCTGCTCGGTTACTGCGTCGCCTACATAGAAGCTTCTTGAGTAGCTGCCGGAATAACGCTCGCGGCAGATGTACTTGCCGTTGTCGTCCTTCTCGTCCTTGGACGTGTTGCTTTCGGCGCTTACGGTGAGGTAGCCGTCGTTAAGCTCAGCCTTGATGTCCTCCTTCTTGACACCCGGCAGGTCGATCATCAGATCGTAGCAGTTGTCGTGTTCCTTGATATCGGTTTTCATCATGCTGCTTTCGCTCTTGGTGAAGAACGGGGTATTGAAAAGGTCGTCAAAAACATTGGTTCTCATGGTGGGCATTAACATAGGTCATTTCTCCTTTCGCAGATTCTTGGGTCTGCGCTTGATTTTTATTTTATGAACCCTGAGCGGTCCTCCGGAAGTATCCCTAGGGGGTGTACCTCCTTTGTTCCTATCTCTCTTTCGTTCTGGTTATAGTATAGCACAACTTTTTAGCACTGTCAAGGGCAGAGTGCTAATTTTCCTTAAAATGTCACATATTTCACAGAGTTATCATATTTCGGTATTGCGGATTCATAGTTTGCACCGACGAAATAGCTTGGTTATGCGATTTGTTGATTATTAGACCGAATTCTGTAAATCGGTGGAAAACTATTTCTAAGGCAACACCGCACAAATCCCACAAATTAGGAATTAAGCACGATTAGTAAACA
>CAMELR010000015.1 GCA_945923775.1 uncultured Clostridia bacterium
AGGTCATTAAAAAATTTTTGAAATAACTGTTGCACTTGTATTGACAAATCAAAAAACTAGTTGTATCTATTGCAGAAGGATCGGTAAAGCAGAAATACGCAAATATATGGAAGAAATTTCAGAAGGAAGATGATTGTGAAATCAAGACGATTGCTTATATTATTAGACATAATACTCAAAGGAAAGATCATACCTATCATTTAAGTATTAACACGAGAGATTTTTGCAGTGCCTTAGGTCAACACGGAGTAACCTACAAGCTAGATAATATGAAAATCAAATTTGTTAGGAATACAAAGAATTTGGGGATTATACCTATAAAATATACTTATACAATTCAATTCTATGGATGGACGCGCGTTGTTCAAGCAAAAATGGCAAGGGATACTTTTAATGCTTTGCATCTTACAGATGAATTTGCAAGCTTTAGTAGTCTTGTTGAAGGAAAAAAATCACTATACAAAATAATTAATATGTTTGAAGTACCATTCAGAAGATTAAAAGATGAGTAATCAGATTGTACCACACAAAATAGAACTGACCGATTATTCCACGGTCAGCTCTGAATTGTTATAGAGTGTTGCCAAAGTGTTGCCACTAGCGATTTTCAAGGCTCACAAACGGCTTAACCATGCGCTTTGGCAGGTTCTGGAATATCATTCCCACTCAATTGTAGCCGGCGGCTTTGAAGTGATGTCATAAACGATTCGATTAATATTCTTAACTTCGTTTACGATTCGAACGGAAACCTTCTCCAGCACGTCATAAGGAATGCGCGAGAAATCAGCGGTCATGAAGTCGCTTGTAGAAACGCCGCGGAGTGCGAGGGTGTAGTCATAGGTTCTGCCGTCGCCCATAACGCCAACGGAGCGCATGTTAGTCAGAACTGCGAAGTACTGATTGATGCTTCTGTCAAGACCTGCATTAGCGATTTCCTCGCGGAAAATAGCGTCTGCGTCCTGAAGCGTAGCTACCTTCTCCGGAGTGATGTCGCCGATAATTCTGATTGCAAGTCCGGGACCAGGGAACGGCTGGCGCCATACGAGCTTTTCGTCCAGACCGAGAGTGGTTCCGAGCGCGCGTACCTCGTCCTTGAACAGGAGGCGCAGAGGTTCGATTATCTCTTTGAAATCAACGTAGTCAGGCAGACCGCCAACGTTGTGATGGCTCTTGATAACTGCCGCGTCGCCAAGTCCGGATTCGATCACGTCGGGGTAAATTGTACCCTGAACAAGATAATCAACCTTGCCGATCTTCTTAGCTTCTTCCTCAAATACGCGGATAAATTCCTCACCGATTATCTTGCGCTTTGCTTCCGGCTCAGTTACTCCGGCAAGCTTGCCAAGGAAACGCTCGCCAGCGTTTACACGTACAAAATTAACGCCGCTGTCAGCGAATGCAGCCTCTACCTCGTCGCCCTCGTTCTTTCTCATAAGACCGTGGTCAACGAAAATGCAGGTAAGCTGGCTGCCGATAGCCTTTGCAAGCAGCTTGCAGGCAACGGAGCTGTCAACGCCGCCGGAGAGAGCAAGCAGAGCCTTGCCGTCGCCGACCTTCTCGCGGATATTCTTGATTGCAGTTTCAGCGTAGCTTTCCATTGTCCAGTCGCCGCGGCACTCGCAGACGTTGTACAGGAAGTTGCCCAGCATGTCAAAACCGCGCTCGGTGTGATTTACCTCCGGGTGGAACTGAACGCCGTAGAACTTCTTCTCAACATTCTGGATAGCGGCATAGGGGCACTTTGCAGTGTGACCGCACACCTCGAAGCCCTCGGGGAGCTTCTTGATATAGTCGTTGTGGCTCATCCAGGTTATTGTAGTCTTGTCGATGTTTCTGAATAGCAGGGAAGTGGTGTCGACCTCTGTTTCGGTTCTTCCGAACTCAGACAGCGAACTGTCGACTGCAGTGCCGATCTCGCCGCCCAGGGAGTATGCCATGAACTGAACGCCATAGCAGATACCCAGAACGGGAACGCCCAGCTCGAATATCTCCTTGGACATTTTCGGGGAATTCTCGAGATAAACGCTGTTCGGACCGCCCGTGAAGATTATTCCCTTCGGGTTCATCGCGCGGATCTCCTCGATAGGGGTCTTGTAGGACTTTACCTCGCAGTAAATTTTATGTTCTCTTACGCGGCGGGCGATAAGCTGATTGTACTGACCGCCGAAATCGAGAACAAGAACTAACTCGTGGGACATGATTACCTCCGTATATCAGTGATGGAACAGACGAATGCCTGTGAATGCCATTGTAATGCCGTACTTGTTGCAGACTTCGATAACGTTATCGTCGCGGATAGAGCCGCCGGGCTGCGCGATGTACTGCACGCCGCTCTTGTGCGCTCTCTCGATGTTGTCGCCGAACGGGAAGAACGCGTCAGAGCCAAGGGAAACGCCCTTCATCGTGTCGAGCCAAGCGCGCTTCTCCTCGCGGGTGAAAACAGCGGGCTTTACCTTGAAGAACTTCTGCCATTCGCCCTCAGCGAGAACGTCCATGTAATCGTCGCCGATGTAGAGGTCGATGGTGTTGTCGCGGTCAGCGCGGCGGATACCGTCAACGAACTGAAGTCCCATTACCTGCGGGGACTGTCTGAGATACCAGTTGTCAGCCTTGGTTCCTGCAAGACGTGTGCAGTGGATACGTGACTGCTGACCAGCCCCGATACCGATCGCCTGGCCTCCGCATGCATAAGCGACAGAGTTGGACTGAGTGTACTTGAGCGTGATGAGCGCGATGGCAAGGTCGTGCTTTGCGCTCTCAGGGAGATCCTTAGCCTCGGTGGGAATATTCGCGAACAGCTCGTCGTTTATAACGAGTTCGTTTCTGCCCTGCTCGAATGTGATTCCGTAAACCTGCTTGCGCTCGATCTGAGCGGGAACATAATCAGGGTCGATCTTGATTATGTTGTAGTTGCCCTTTTTCTTGCTCTTGAGTATCTCAAGAGCCTCAGGCTCGTAACCGGGAGCTATAACGCCGTCAGAAACCTCTCTGTGGATTATTCGTGCAGTAGAAACGTCGCAGACATCAGACAGCGCAATGAAATCACCGTAGCTGCTCATTCTGTCGGCGCCCCTGGCTCTTGCGTAAGCGCATGCGAGGGGGGAAAGCTCACCGAGGTCGTCCACCCAGTAGATCTTTGCGAGGGTGTCGGTCAGCGGGAGACCGATAGCGGCGCCTGCCGGAGAAACATGCTTGAAGCTTGTGGCAGCAGGGTAGCCGGTAGCTGCCTTGAGCTCCTTTACAAGCTGCCAGCCGTTGAATGCGTCGAGGAAGTTGATGTAGCCGGGACGGCCGTTCAGAACCTCGATGGGAAGCTCAGCACCGTTTTCCATGTAGATTCTGGCGGGCTTCTGGTTGGGGTTGCAGCCGTACTTTAATTCGAATTCCTTCATAGTATCTCCTTTTTATACGTTCTTATTTACAATTCTGCTGTCGTACTTTCCTGTTTCCAGGTCGATGTAACGCACGAACAGAGAAACCTTGTTGTCCTTGTTAAGATTGCTCCAGAGGTAATCGGTAAGCTTGTCGATGTCAATATCGGGAATGATAACGTTCTTCGGCTCGCCTTCAAAGCTGGGAAGTCTGCGTACGCCGTCCTGCTCTATCTCGTCGCCCGCATAGGTGTGGATAAAGCTGCCCTTTCCTGCCATGGGATTGCTGTAGGCGTATGTGTATCTGCGGCAGGAGCTTCCGTCGCCGTCAGCGGATTTCAGAATTGACATTGCGTAGTTCATAGCGCCGTTCTCAAGGTGGATTATACCGGAAATACGCGGTGTGTAGTTGGGCTTGTCGTCCTCGAATTCACGGGTGCGCAGGGACTGCTCGAAAGTCATCTGCTTGTCCATCAGCTCGTATATGGTGTCGGTCTGGTCGCCGTTGGTGACGATGGTCTTGTTGCCGAGAACACGTACCGGAGCGTAAATGATAAGGTGCGGATCCACCATCTTGGAGGGGTCGAACGCCTGGGTGCGGATACCCTCTCCGTCCTCAACGAAAACGCGGTTGCGGCTGTTCTCGCTTCTGCCCATGATGAAGTAAGCGGTGACTGCCTTCCTGCCGTCAGGGGACTTGCCGATGATTATTCCTCTGCCGTGGTAGGCAAGGGAATTGAGTTCCTTGTCAAGCTCAATGTAGTTCATATCGTGTATCCTTTCAGAATTTTCCTGTATAGCATGTTGTCGTGTAGCTTACGGCGACCTTGCCATATGTATGCGACTTGTCGAAAAGTGAAAGCAGTTCAGTGACGAACGCCTTGTAATTCTCATCGCCCTCTTTAGGTGCATACGACCTTGAAAGTGCGTCTCCGAGGAAGTGTTCCCTTGTCATTACGACCGGGGTCTCCATCTTGAAAACATCTACCGACGAGAAGTACTTGTTTCGGAGGAATCTGTCGCCCTCCTCATCGGAGCGTTTCCCGACATGACCGGAGCGCTCTGCAAAGTTGGGGCAGTATTTCATGTAAATTTCGTCGCGCTTTTGAGTTATATCGCCGTTCATACGGCTGTTGAAAACTATCGCAAGCCGCCCGCCGGGCTTGAGAAGGCGCTTGCATTCTTCGCGGAATTTTTCCGCGTTGAACCAGTGGAACGCCTGCGCCGTCGTGATCAGCTCGAAGGAATGTTCCGGAAGTCCGGTGCTCTCCGCTGACGCCATCACGATTTCAGCCCTCCCGCCAACGCATTTAAGCAGCTCACGGCACATGTCGGTGTTGGGTTCAACAGCGGTAACGTTCCAGGGCTTGAGCAGCAGTTTTTCGGTGAACTTTCCAGTTCCTGCTCCGATGTCCGCGACATTCGCCGCATGGGTCAGCTCATACAGCCTGTCTACGACCGCGGTAGGGTATGAGGGGCGGTATTTTGCATAGATCTGCGCCTTGCCTGTGAATTTTTCCTCGTTCATATCAACCCTCCCCGACGTAGTTCCAGGATTTCCGGAGAATCTTCTCGTCCCACGGAGATACCCCGATATACTCCCCGACATATACCGCCTGTTCACCGCGAACTGTCCATTCGATGTACTGGTCAGCGACGGGGGAGAACGCGAATTTCACGCTGAACGCCGCCGGAGAATCCTCCTCGGAAAGAAGCCGGGACGACTGCGTATGCAGTTCCACTGGAACAATGAAAGAACCAACGTTCTGCGTGCTGAATTCGATAACGTCAAACGCGAATTCGCCCGCGTGTTCCTCTAACATATCGTTCAGATAGTCAGCAGTCGCCTGGCGGAGCTTTTCTGAGATGTCCTCAGGCAGGGTATCAAAATATTCTGTACACCTGGTGAGATACTCCTCGCCGACATTCTTCCCATACAGCATTACTTCCGCGCCAAATTGTGACGAATAAAGCACGCCCTCGATGGTGTTGAAATAATCAGCGCTTTCTCCGTTGATAACGACCCGGCTCATTTTATTTCAGTGACGCCGTTTTTGACGATTATCCTGTCCTCGCAGAACAGGGAAACCGCCTGCGGAAGTATCTTCCACTCGGCTTCTTCCATAATGCGCTTCTGGAGTGTTTCAGGGGTGTCGCCGTTCTTTACCTCAACAGCCTTCTGGAGGATTATCGGGCCTGCGTCACAGTCGGCGGTGACGAAATGAACCGTGGCACCGGAGACTTTCACGCCCTTTGCCAGAGCGGCTTCGTGAACATGCAGACCGTAGAATCCCTTGCCGCAGAAGCTGGGAATGAGCGCGGGGTGAATGTTTATCATTCTGTTAGGGAATGCGTCGCACACCTGCTCGTCGAGTATCGTCATAAAGCCGGCGTAAACGACAAGATCAGCGTTTTCCTCAACAAGTGCGTCACGCATTGCCTTGCTGTAGCTTTTGACATCGGGGAAGTCCCTGCGCACCAGCACGCGGGTCTTGATACCGTTGTCCGCAGCGCGGGTCAGCGCGTAAGCGTCCGATTTGCTGGCGATGACGCAGGTGATTTTTCCGCCCTTGATCTCTCCGCGCTTTTCAGCGTCGATAAGAGCCTGAAGGTTTGTTCCTCCGCCGGAAACCAGCACAACAATGTTTTTCATAAATTACCTCCGCTATTCCCCGGTCAGGGATATCTCAACGCAGTTGTATCCGCCGTCGTCCGGAGTTTCTCCGGAGAAGGGGTCTGTGTATTCCGCAATAACGGTGTACCCTCCAAGAACCAGCTCACGGAAGAACTCGCTGTCAACGCCTTGCATGATCGCTTCCTGCCAGGGCTGACCGTTTATCGTCAGAACTCCGCTGAACATTTTCTTGGGGGAGTGCTTCAGTTCCAGCGTGTTACGGAACATAAAGCCGAAGCTGCTTATAACCTTGCCGTTCCTGGTGTAGCAGTATATACCGAGGTCGTCCCAGGTGTAGTTGATGCAGTTTGTGACCATACCCTCGCCGTAGCTGTTTTCCAGAAATTCCTTTGTCTCGGCGGAGGTGTGGTATTTCTTGCCGCGTGGTGTGCCGAGGAGCTTTTCAGCCGCCTCGAGATGGACGAGCACGTCAAGCTTTGTGCCGTTGATCACCATGCCGTCTTTTGAAATATCGACCACACACTGCTCCCCGGTGAAGGGAGCAGCGGTCTTTCTTTTAAATAAACCGAACATTATTCGATGATAACGCCCTCGTCGCTTGCAACGGTCTCGCCGATGATGAATGCGTTCTCGCCGTTTGCCTTGAGGATCTCGACTGCCTTGGCAGCGTCAGCCTTGTCAACTACGAGCATCATACCGATGCCCATGTTGAAGGTGTTGTACATGTCGTGCTCGGAGATATTGCCGGTCTGCTGGAGGAGCTTGAAGATAGCGGGAACCTCGTAGCTGTTCTTGCTGATCTTTGCAGCAACGCCGTCAGGAAGCGCACGCGGAATGTTCTCGTAGAATCCGCCGCCGGTGATGTGGCTGATGGACTTCACGTTTATCTTGGAGATAACGTCCAGAACGGGCTTTACATAGATCCTTGTAGGAGCAAGGAGCGCCTCGCCGAGGGAGGTGCCAAGCTCGGGGTAGAAGGTCTTGAGGTTCTGCTCGTTTACGTTGAACACCTTTCTGACCAGGGAGAAGCCGTTGGAGTGTACGCCGCTGGAAGCGATGCCTACGATAGCGTCGCCGGGCTTAACGGTGGAAGGATCCAGGATCTTGGACTTGTCCACGATACCGGTGCTGTAGCCTGCGATGTCATACTCGTCCTCTGCCATCATGCCGGGGTGCTCGGCGGTCTCGCCGCCTACCAGTGCGCAGCCAGCCATTACGCAGCCGTCAGCCACGCCCTTGACGATAGCGGCAACCTTCTCGGGAACTACCTTTCCGATAGCGATGTAGTCCAGGAAGAACAGGGGCTTTGCGCCGCAGCAGATGATGTCGTTGACGCACATTGCAACTGCATCAATACCGATCGTATCGTGCTTGTTCATGAGCATTGCGAGCTTGAGCTTGGTGCCTACGCCGTCGGTGCCGCTTACAAGTACGGGTTCCTTCATGCCGGTAAGGTCAGGCATGAACAGCCCTCCGAAACCTCCGATGCCGGAAATGCAGCCGGGGGTGTTGGTTCTTGCAACATGCTCCTTCATGAGTCTGACGGACTCGTATCCGGCGGTTACGTCTACGCCTGCTGCCTTATAGCTTTCGCTGAAACTTTTCATTTTACTGCCCTTTCTCTAAGGAAGCGCCGCAGGATACGGAGCACCTTAATTTAATGTTTTGTCAAGTCCGGGTCATTCCTCGAACTTCGTTTCAAATTTGTCTTTGGGGATCTCCTTCGGTACGTCGATAGGGTACTTACCGGTAAAGCAGCCTGAGCAGAAGCCGCAGCCCGCGTTCTCGGCGATTTTAACAACGCTGTCGGTACTGAGGAATCCCAGGGAATCAACGCCGATGATCTTTGCAATTTCCTCAACTGAATGCTTGTTCGCAATGAGGTTCTCCTTGCTGTCGATGTCGGTTCCGAAGAAGCACTCGCTTATGAACGGCGGGGAGGAGATACGCATGTGGATCTCAGTAGCCCCGGCGTGGCGGAGTAACTTCACGACCTTAGCCGAGGTAGTTCCGCGCACGATACTGTCGTCGATAAGGACGACGCGCTTGCCCTTTACGGTCTCCGAAATTGCATTCAGCTTGATTTTAACGGAGTTTTCGCGCATTCCCTGGGTCGGCTGAATGAACGTCCTGCCTATGTAGCGGTTCTTGACGAAGCCGACGCCGTAGGGGATACCGCTCTGCTGGGCGAATCCGAGCGCAGCGTCAAGTCCGCTGTCAGGGCAGCCGATAACAACATCAGCCTGAACGGGGTGCTCAAGCGCAAGGTAATGCCCGGCGCGAAGCCTTGCACGATGTACGCTTGCTCCCTCGATGACCGAATCAGGACGAGCGAAATATATGAATTCAAACACGCACATTGAGCTTTTCTGACCGCAGTGCGTTCTGATGGTCTGTATGCCGTTTTCGTCCACGACAACTATCTCGCCGGGTTCAACGTCTCTGACGAACTCAGCGCCGATGCTGTCGAGTGCGCAGCTCTCCGAAGCGAACACGTAGCCCGCGTCGTCCGGGAGCCTGCCCATGCACAGCGGGCGGAATCCCTGGGGATCTCTTGCTGCGATGAGCTTTTTGGGCGACATCACAACGAGTGAGTAAGCGCCCTTTATTTTGTACATGGCTTTCTCGACCGCTTCCTGAATGGAGCCGGTCTCGAGGCGTGCCTCGGTAACTGCGTAGGATATGACCTCAGTATCGCTTGTGCTGTGGAAGATAGCGCCTTTCAGCTCGTACTGCCTTCTAAGCTCGAGTGCGTTTATGAGATTTCCGTTGTGCGCGATGGCGAGCGCGCCCTTTACGTGGCGGACGGTCATGGGCTGACAGTTCGCGGTATTTACGTTACCCGTTGTGGAGTAGCGCACATGACCGACTGCGATCCTGCCCTGACCGAACTCCGAAAGAACGCGTTCGGTGAACACTTCGTTCACAAGTCCAAGACCCTTGTGAGTCTTGAACACGCCGCGGTCGTTGACAACGATTCCGCAGCTTTCCTGACCTCTGTGCTGAAGCGCATACAGTCCGAAATAAGCGGAGTGCGCCACATCGGACGGCGTATTGCAGTAAATGCCGAATACGCCGCATTCCTCGTGTATATTACCTGACAATTGGGATCATTCCTTTCCGTTCCAGCAGTAGCTGCAAAGCCCGCTTTCAGGAAGTCCGACAGCCTTTACGGTACCCTCAAGAGACTGGAATTCAAGCGAGGTGAGCTTGAGCCGCTTGCAGATCTCGGATCTGAGGCGCTGACCGCGTTCGGTGTTGGTGTCGCTGTACTCGTTGATGTACTTGACGCCGTCCTCGCCTTCGAATTCATGGATTATCCGGCGCGCGATAAGATCAAGCTCGGAGGTGCTGCGTGAGAAGTTAAGGTACTTGCAGCCATACATGATAGGAGGACATGCGGAGCGCATGTGTACTTCCTTAGCACCGTTGGCGTACAGGAACTCAACAGTTTCGCGGAGCTGAGTGCCTCTTACAATGCTGTCGTCGACAAACAGGAGCTTTTTCCCCTCGATAAGCTCGTGAACGGGGATAAGCTTCATCTTTGCAACCTTGTTTCTCATGGACTGGCTCTGCGGCATAAAGCTGCGGGGCCATGTGGGGGTGTACTTTATAAAGGGGCGTGCAAACGGAATGCCGCTTCTGTTTGCGTAACCGATTGCATGCGGAACGCCTGAATCCGGAACGCCGCAGATGAAGTCAACATCGGGCAGGTTGCCGCTCTGGATATCGTGTTCAGCCATGATCTCGCCGTTTCTGGTGCGCATGGTCTCAACGGTGACTCCCTCGTATACCGAGTTGGGGTAGCCGTAGTATGTCCACAGGAAGGTGCAGATCTTGAGGTCGTTGATGTGACCCTCGCTGAGCACCTCTGCGCGCTTGGAGGTTATCTTCACGATCTCGCCGGGGAGCATTTCACGGTAGATCTCGTATCCTAGCTTCTGGAATGCGAAGCTCTCAAAGGAAACGCAGTATCCGTCGTCGCGCCTTCCTATTATAATAGGAAGTCTGCCGTTCTTGTCCCGGGCAGCAATGATACCGTCCTCAGTCAGGATAAGCAGGGACATTGTGCCCTTGATCTTTTCCTGAGCATACTTGATTCCGTCGACGATGTTGTCGCGCTGTGCGATGAGTCCGCCGATGAGCGTGGAAGAATTAACCTTGCCGCTGCTCATTGCTTCGAAACTTGCGCTGGAATTGCTGAGCAGCTCGTTGCAAAGCTCCTCATCGTTGTTGATTATGCCGATGTTGCATACCGCGTAGGTTCCGAGCCTGGACTTGAGAAGGATAGGCTGCGGGTCAGTATCGCTGATGCTGCCAATGCAGAGATTGCCTTCCATTGCGTCTACGTCGCTCTCGAACTTTGTGCGGAACGGAGAGTTTTCAATGCTGTGAATACTTCTCTGGAAGCCCTTCTCAGGGGAATATGCAGTCATACCGCCTCTGCGTGTGCCGAGGTGAGAATGATAGTCGGTGCCGAAAAATACGTCGCTGATACAGTTGTGTTCAGCAGCCGCTCCAAAAAAACCGCCCATATAAAGTTATACCGCCTTTTCTGTATGTACCAACTAAACCGGGGCAGGAGGTTTCCTGCTCCGGATAGTCAGCGTAATATCCCGATCCCTTAGTTAAAAGCTAAATGCTTACTTGTTCTCGCCGAAGATACGGTGCATGATCTCCTGGTAAGCGTCCTCAACGCCGCCCATGTCTCTGCGGAAACGATCCTTGTCGAGCTTCTCGTGGGTTGTGGAATCCCAGAAGCGGCAGGTATCCGGGGAGATCTCGTCAGCAAGAATGATCTGACCGTGGTAGCGGCCGAACTCGATCTTGAAGTCGATGAGGTCGATGTTGAGCTTCTTGAAGAAACCGAGCATGAACTTGTTTACAGCGAATGCGTACTTGGAGATGGTGTCGATCTCCTCCTGGGTAGCAAGACCCAGACCGAGTGCGTAGTAGCTGTTGATGAACGGATCGCCGAGGTCGTCGTTCTTGTAGCTGAACTCGAGGGTAGGAGTCTTGAGGGGAGTGCCTTCCTCAATGCCGAGCTTCTTGGAGAAGCTGCCTGCTGCGACGTTTCTTACGATAACTTCCAGCGGAACGATCTCAACCTTCTTAACAACGGTCTCGCGGTCGTTGATCTCCTCAACGAGGTGGGTAGGGATACCCTCCTTCTCGAGAAGGCTGAACATGTAGTTTGTCATCTTGTTGTTGATAACGCCCTTGCCGTGGATCTGACCCTTCTTCAGGCCGTTGAAAGCGGTAGCGTCGTCCTTGTAGGATACCATAACGTAATCAGGGTTCTCCTTGATAGCGAAAACCTTCTTAGCCTTGCCTTCGTAAAGCTGTTCTGCCTTTGTGTAGCTCATGGTGATATCTCCTTTGATCTTCTGTATGTATTTTCCTGCCGGGGCAGGGAATAGACTTAGATTTCCTTTGCAGTTTCCTGCATTTTTGCGTCAGCGGCGAGGTTCTTCTCGTTCTGCTTCTTCTTGAAAGCAAGCAGCTTTTCCGCGATGGAATCGTCGCTTACCGCGAGGATCTCCGCCGCGAGATAGCCGGCGTTGGCAGCCGCGTCGATGCCTACTGTTGCAACGGGAACTCCCGGGGGCATCATAACGGAGCTGAGCAGCGCGTCAACGCCCTCGAGCGCCTTAGCCTTTACAGGGATAGCGATTACCGGTAGGGTGGTGTTGCCTGCGATGGCTCCCGCGAGGTGAGCCGCCATGCCTGCTGCTGCGATGATAACTCCGAAACCGTTCGCGCGTGCGTTCTGAGCGAACTCCGCAACCTCCTTAGGGGAGCGGTGAGCGGAAAGCACTCTCATCTCGAACGGGATACCGAACTCCTTGAGAGCTTCAGCAGCCTTGCGTACAACGGGGAAGTCGCTGTCGCTGCCCATTACTATGCCGACTTTTTTCTCTGACATATTATCTTCCTTTCGTCTGCTTGATAATAAAAATAGCTGTATGCGGAATACAGCTAAAAAGTTACAATTGTGTTATGGTTGCACTTATTCTGTAAAAAGAAGCCGTAATTCCGCCAAAGCAGCTATGATGTGAGTTCGGACGCTTCATCTCATTGCTCTCCCTTTACAGTTTTTCCGCCGGGATATCCGGTCGGCAGGATAAATAAAACCATAAATATATTTTACTATATAATTGCCGGAATTTCAAGTGCTTTTTTAAAAATTCCACAAATTTTATCAAAAAGTTGCACAAATGAGACCGAAATCCGGCAATATATCTGTAATTTACCGTCAGAGGAGAATTGCGTCGTTTATCCGCAGTCCGAATTCCACTCCGAGAAACGCCGCGGCGCGCCGGCAGAGCTTCATTCTGTCGAGGAAAATCTCGAAATACTCCATTATGGAAGATATTGTCTGGTCGATCGTAAGGTCAAGGATAAGACGCTTTTTGTCGTCCGTGAAATACAGCGACGATTTCTCAACGGCGTAGTTCACGCGGTCGTGGATATCCCGCGCGAGATTCTCCGAGCTTGGAACGAAAGGCCCGTCAGCGGAACGCACCCTTGATCTGCGTACATCTGACTTATCCGCGATGATAAGTGCGGCGGCTATCGGGGTCACAGGGGCGGCGGTGTTTTCGTCGTGGTTTCCGATTGCTGAAATTATGAGCGAGATCTCGTTCGCTGGCATTCCAAGATTGTCAAGCAGGCGGAACGCCATAATTGCGCCGCTCTGCGCATGATCTACGCGGTTTATCACGTTTCCTATATCATGCATGTAAGCCGCGATTTCCGCAAGCTCGCAGGTCCGCTGTTCATAGCCGAGTTCGGTCAGAATCATGAATGCGGAAGCCGCGGCGCGTTCAACGTGCGCGTTGGAATGCTCAGTGTAGCCTATTGTGCTGAGCGCCGCGTCTGCATAATTGATGTAGGTTTGTATATCCTTGTTGCGGCGGATATACTCGTAGGTAATGTTGCTCAATTGTCTTTCCTTTCATTTCCGGCTTTTTTTCTGAAAACCAGGAGCTTGCTGAGAACATAGTTGAGGATCAGTATAATGACATTTGAAAACAGCTTGCAGCCCAGTTCGTACCAACTGTTCTGTATGCCGGTGAGGTCTACCAGCAGGAACATTATCACGAGATCCACGAAAAGCGTCGCAAGGCGTGCCGCATAGAACGACGCCGCTTCACGGAGCACTCCGGAGGCGCGTTTTTCAGTGCTCCGGAAAACCACGGTGCGGTTAGTGACGAACGCGAACGTTACCGACAGTATCCAGGAGATGATAACAGGGAGGGCGGTCGCGCTGTCGGTCCCGAAAACGGAGGTTATGCTGAAAATCCATCTCAGCCACACCGGCACAGACTGTGCGTCCGGGAAGATCCAGCGTGCCGCGTAGTAGCTCGCAAAGCTGATGATGGTTGTCAGCACTCCGAACACGACGTACATTATTATCTCGCGGTAGTTTGCGTAAAGCTGCTTCCTGCCGTCCCTGGTTTTCAGCCCGGAAAAAATCTCGCGTATCGTTTCTTTTCCGAATTTCATGCGCGGTCGATGCGGGTAAGTCTGAACATTGCGGCGCCGTGCGGCTTGACTTCCGCTGATATCTCCCCGGATACCTCGCTGTCTGTGCCTGTCCAGATCTCACGGGCGCTGAATGTGCAGTCTATCGGAAGCTCCGCAGTGATGGAGCATTCCTTTTCGCCGCAGTTGAACAGGGCGATATAGTACGACTTTCCATCGGTGCGGGAGGTAAACCATGCGATCTGTTCGCCGTCGTCAACGGTCTTTCTGAACAGCGGGTGAGCGGAATGCGTGTTGTTCAGGCAGTCTATCAGTTCAGCATTTGTCAGCAGGCTCATTGTGAAATCATCGAACTTTGTCATTTCGCCGCCTATCATCAGCGGGGAGCGCATAATGCTCCAGAGCGACATCATCGTGATCTGCTCGTCCTTGGTGAATTTAGTCCAGCCGTCGGGGCCGTAATCCTGGAGTATTGCGCCGATGGGGAGCATGTCCGCGTCGGGGAAGTGCCCCGCGCCCGCATGAATGCACCAAGTCTGCGCGCGGTTGAACATATCGAGGAGCTGCGGCCAGTTGTCCCAGAAATCGTCGGTGATGCGCCACATGTTGCTGACCTGCTTGTAAAGTTCCGCCTTTTCGGGGAGCGCCGCTCCGGGAGAGAGGCTCAGCACCATATCGCGGCCACAGGAGCGCAGCGATTCGCTCAGCATTACAAGCTCGGATTCCTCGTGCGGGAGCTCGCGGCAGATGTCGTCTACCTTGATGAAATCAACGCCCCAGCTCTTGTAAAGTTCGAAAATGCTGTCGTAGTACTCGCGGGCGCCTTCCTTTTCGGGATCAACGCCGTACATATCGGTGTTCCACTGGCATATGCTGGATGTCTTGGCGATCTCCCGCGCAGTTCTGGAGGTGCCCTTGATCGCGGTGTTGCGGTGAACCGCCTGGCGGGGAATTCCGCGCATGATGTGAATGCCGAATTTAAGCCCCAGCGAGTGTACGTACTCGGCTAAAGGCGCGAAGCCCTTTCCGTCAGCGGCGGAGGGAAACCTCTCGACCGCGGGGATAAGTCTTGAATATTCGTCCATGCAAAGCTCGGTGAACGGCTGATATTCGTGGTTCTGTGCGATAGGATTGCTCCACTGGATATCCACGACGATGTACTGCCAGCCGTACTGCTTGAGGTTTTCCGCCATGAATTTCGCGTTGGCGCGAACGGTTTCCTCGTTGACTGCGGCTCCGTAGCAGTCCCAGCTATTCCAGCCCATGGGCGGGGTCTTTACAAATGATGTATTATTAGGCATAGGTTTACTCCTTAATAATTATAAATTTATACATTTCTATTATACCATGAATCGTTTCTTTTTTCAAGCCGTTATTCTATTTTTATATTGCCTTTTTATCGGGTAAGTTTCAGGGGTAAAATAAAAGGAACCGCACAGCAATGCGGTTCCTTGAGATATTGGCGGAGACGGCGAGATTCGAACTCGCGGGGGCAAAGCCCTAACTGATTTCGAGTCAGCCCCGTTATGACCACTTCGATACGTCTCCAAAGAAATAACAGTAATATTTTACACCAAAAAAACGTTTTTGTCAAGTACCCAGGAAGCAAATTTGCAAAAAAGCCCGGAAAATTAAAAAACGCCTTGATTTTCCCACACATTTCCTATATAATATTCCTGAGAAACCAAGCCGAAAGGCATAACGGAGGACGAAACATGACGATTACAGACCTGAGCGGCCGTTGGGAAGTCTGCCTTGACGAGAACAAAACCGACGCGCTGCCCCAAAAATATCCTGATAGAATCAACCTGCCGGATTCCACATCAAATGCAGGACTAGGTGCCCTGAACACCGAGACGGAATACGGCTGCCTGACAGACCTTCACAAGTTTGAGGGCTGCGCATGGTTCCGCCGCGAGGTGGAGATAACGCCCGAGATGTCGGGCAAGAACCTCACGCTGTTCCTTGAGCGCACGCGAAAGACCCGCGTCTATGTTGACGGGAAGCAGATAGGCGAGTACTGCTCACTGTGTACCCCGCACCGCTATGACCTCACCGGTCTGCCCGCAGGAAAGCACGAGCTTATAATCCGCGTTGACAACACGGATTACCCCACCGGCGGCGGTCACCTGACCTCCCGTGACACCCAGACAAACTGGAACGGTATTGTAGGCAGAATCGAGCTGCAGTCGTATTCGGCGTATCCCGAGTATGTTTATGCGATTCCCGACCCGGACAAAAAGTCGCTTCATGTTCGTGCGAAGATGAAGGGAGCGCACTGCGGAACCGCTTCGCTCCGCGTGTTCGACGTTACGCAGGAGTACGGCTCAGCGGCTGCTGAGTTTTCCGATGAAAAGCCGCTGGAGTGCGACGTTCAGCTCTCAGATTCCGCGCCGCTCTGGAGCGACTCCGACCCCGCGCCGCTAAGCCTGGAGCTTGACCTCGAAGGCGACCGCTGCACAGTAACTACCGGACTGCGCAGAATGAGCGCAGACGACCGCACGCTGCTTATCAACGGCAGGCAGACATTCCTGCGCGGAAAGCACGATGGCCTTGTATTCCCGCAGACCGGTTATATGCCGACTGACGTGGATTCCTGGCTGAAATTCTTCGAGACCATCGGCGAGTACGGAATCAATCACGTGCGCTATCACACCTGCTGCCCGCCGGACGCCGCGTTTGAAGCCGCAGATATCCTCGGAATCTACCTTCAGCCGGAGCTTCCGTTCTGGGGAACCGTTCCCGATGAGTTCGGCGCGGAGCACGAGTTCCTGCGCGAGGAAGGCTGGCGTATGCTCCGCGAGTTCGGACATCACCCGAGCTTTGTGATGATGAGCATGGGCAACGAGCTGTGGGGAAGCAAGGAGCGTCTCAACGAGCTTATCGCGGGCTACAAGGCGGAATTCCCGGACAAGATGTACGCTGGAGGTTCTAATAATTTCCAGTTCGTGCCGTGCGTGCTTGAGCAGGAGGATTTCTTCAGCGGCGTACGCCTCGGGCGCGATCGGCTGATACGCGGAAGCTACGCAATGTGCGACGCTCCGCAGGGTCATATCCAGACCGAGCGCCCCAACAGCGTGCACAACTACGATCCGCTCATCGACGAAGCAGCCGCGCTCGGCGTCACCCAGGTAATCGACGAGAACGGCGAAATAATGATACAGTACGGCACGGAGATGAAGAAGGTAAAGGCGGAAAGCTGGGATAACATATCTGTGCATGTTCCGGTCATATCGCACGAGGTCGGTCAGTACGCGGTTTTCCCTGATTTTGATGAGATCAAGGACTACACTGGCCCTGTCCGTCACGAAGCGTATGCGGCGTATAAAAAGGGACTTGAGGAAGCGGGAATGCTCCACCGCTGGAAGGATTTCTTCCGCGCGTCCGGCGCGCTTGCCGTCGACTGCTACCGCCGCGACATCGAAACAGCTATGAGAAGCTCCATGATGAGCGGCTTCCAGCTTCTTGATATTCAGGATTTCCCCGGGCAGGGCGTTGCGACAGTCGGAATACTGAACGCGCATATGAAGTCCAAGGGGCTGGTAACTCCGGAGGAATGGCGGCGCTACTGCGCTGAGACTGTAGTTCTCGCGGAGCTTGACAGGTTCGTCTACAGCGCCTCCGATGAGATAGAGTGCGGACTGCTGGTATCCAGCACCGAGCCGGGATTCTCAGCGGAGAAGATACTGTGGGAGCTTTCCGTTGACGGAACCGTAGTGGATTCCGGCGCTTCCGACATCAGGGAGCAAAACGGGCGCATTTACCGTGCACAGAGCATTTCATTCACGATAAGCTGCGACAAGCCGACAGAAGCGCGCCTTCACGTATCGGTCGAGGGCGAGGCGGACAATGAATACACGCTCTACATTTATCCCAACATCGACATCGAGATAACCGAGAATTACATATCCGGCGGAGGAAAGCGCGTAGAGATCACGCATGACTCTGAGGTCGCGAAGAACGGCGGTGCGCTTTACATTCCGACCGCAGATGAAGGCTCGCTTCCCGGGGAATACTGCACGGATTTCTGGTGCTACGGAATGTTCAAGAGCATTTCCGAGAGCATGGGGAAGCCGGTCCCGACTGGTACGCTCGGACTTCTCATCGACAATAAGTCGGAGCTTCTGAAGGATTTCCCCTGTGATACCTTCACAACTCCGCAGTGGTACGAGATCGTTTCGCACAGCCGCTGTGCAGACCTTGACGGAACGGATATCGAGCCAGAGGTGTGGGTAATAGACAACCCGGAGCGCCGCAAGAGACTCGGACTGCTCTACCGTAAGGACGGAGCTGTCTGCTGCACGTCGCGGCTGTGGGAGATCGTCGACCGTCCCGAAGTGAAGTGGTTCGCGTACAGTTTGATGGAATATCTGGGTAAATAAGGTTTCACCGTAAATTCACCCAAAAGCCGTTGACAAATGGCTCAGATGGGGTTATAATCGGAATCAGAAAGGGGTAATCACTATGAATGAAGCATTAAAGAATATTATGTCCCGCAGAAGCGTAAAGGCGTACAAGCCGGAAATGCCGCCTCAGGAACTGATAGACCAGGTAGTCGAAGCAGGAACTCACGCTCCTACCGGAATGAACCGTCAGTCTCCGATAATCATTGAGGTTACCGACAAAGCGGTTCGCAATAAGCTTTCCAAAATGAATGCCGATGTAATGGGAGCGAAAATCGACCCATTCTACGGTGCGCCTGTCGTACTCGTCGTGCTTGCGGATAAGTCAGTCGGGACCTACATGTACGACGGCAGCCTTGTAATGGAGAACCTCATGCTTGCTGCAAACGCAGTAGGTCTCGGAAGCTGCTGGATCCACCGTGCGAAAGAAGAGTTCGAATCCGAAGAGGGCAGGGAGCTCCTCAGACAGCTTGGGATCAGCGGCGATTACGAAGGTATCGGTCACTGCATTCTTGGCTATCCCGCCGGAGATATTCCCGCTGAAAAGCCGCGCAAGGAGAACTGGGTCTACAAAATCTGAGAAAAATGATACCCCCGCGCCGTTTAAGTGCGGGGGTAATTTATAGAATCGACATAAATAAAAACACCCTTGCAAAAACAAGGGTGTTTTTGGTGCCGCTGACCGGACTTGAACCGGTACGGTATTGCTACCGAGGGATTTTAAGTCCCTTGCGTCTGCCGATTTCGCCACAGCGGCATTACAACATTATTATTCTATCATAATCGCGCCGATTTGTCAAGTACTTCATCTGATTTTTTAAAAACTTTTCCCGCAGAATTATTGGAAAAAATATCTTGACAATGTTATAAAGTACAGGTATAATTGATATAGAAATAATTCGAAAGGAATACCGCCATGACCGTCAACACTGAAAACAACCGCCTTACCGCCTCGTTCGGAGGCGCACGGCTCATAGTTGAACCCTGGGGCGAAAGCTCCGTCAGAGTGCGCATGTACCCCGCGCTCTGCGATATAGCGGAGGACGAGCGGCTCAGCAGCTCTCCGTATTACAGCGCGCTTACCGATCAGGTAAGCCATAACTGCAACATAAGAAGCGAGGAGGTCGACACCACCGACCCGTGGTACAAGGGCGACGAGTACGCACAGTATCACCAGACCGGCACTGATTATTACCTCACCAATGGAAAACTCACCGTGAAGCTGGACAACGAGGGCAGAATGTCATTCTATAACCAGCGCGGAGAAGTGCTCACCGAGGAATACTGGCGCGACCGCAACCGCATAAACCGCTACTGCGTGCCTCTCCGTATAGTTGCGAGGGAGCTGAAACCGCGCCAGGGCGGTACCGATTACGAAGTTACCGCGCGCTTTGAAGCGTACGACAACGAGAAGATATTCGGCATGGGTCAGTATCAGGACAGCCACCTGAACAAGAAGGGCTCCGTGCTAGAGCTTTGCCACCGGAATTCCCAGGCAAGTGTTCCGTTTTACATTTCCAGCCGCGGTTACGGATTCCTCTGGAACAATCCGGCGGTCGGAACGGCGACGTTCGGAACGAATAAGACGGAATGGTACGCAAGATCGGCGCGTTACCTCGATTACTTCATAACCGCCGGCGACACTCCGGCGGAGATAACCGAGCACTACACCGCGGCAGCCGGAAGAGCGCCGAGAATGCCGGAATTCGGTCTGGGATACTGGCAGTGCAAGCTGCGTTACCGCACTCAGGAGGAACTCCTGGCAGTGGCGCGCGAACACAAGCGCCGCGGGCTTCCCATGGACGCCATCGTAGTGGATTTCTTCCACTGGACGCGCCAGGGCGATTTTAAGTTTGAACCCCGCGACTGGCCCGACCCGCAGGCGATGGTAAGGGAGCTGAAGTCCCTCGGAATTGAAACGGTGGTTTCAGTCTGGCCCACCATCGACGAGCGAAGCGAGAATTTCGGAGAAATGGCAGACAAGGGCATGCTGGTATCCGCAGACCGGGGCAACGGTCTGCACATGACCTGGATGGGCAATACCGTGTTTTACGACGCGACAAATCCGGAGGCGCGCAAGTTCGTCTGGGACAAGTGCCGCGAGAACTATTACAGCAAGGGTATACGCTGTTTCTGGCTGGACGAGGCGGAGCCGGAGTACGGACCGTACGATTTCGATAACTACCGTTATTATGCCGGAACCGCGCTCCAGTGCACGAATATCTATCCGCTGATGTACGCGAAGGGCTTCTATGACGGCCTGAAGGAAGCCGGTGAAAAGGACGTGCTGAGCCTTGTGCGCTGCGCCTGGGCAGGAAGCCAGAAATACGGAGTTCTCACCTGGTCGGGAGATATCCACTCCAGCTTCCGGGCTATGCGGGAGCAGATACAGGCGGGTCTTTCCATGAGCGTGGCTGGTATTCCGTGGTGGACCTCCGACATCGGAGGATTCCTCGGCGGAAACATTCAGGACGAGAGCTTCCGTGAGCTTCTGGTGCGCTGGTTCGAGTGGGGCTGCTTCTGCCCGGTATTCCGTATGCACGGCGAGCGCTCTCCCTGGTACGAGCGCGAGGAAGAATTCATCGATGGGGTGCGCCAGCTTACTTCCGGTCAGGATAACGAGGTGTGGAGCTTCGGCGAGGACAATTACGAGATACTCAAGAAATACCTGTTCGTTCGCGAGAAACTGCGCCCCTACATGAGAAAAACGATGGACGAGTGCTCAGCAGTCGGAGCGCCGGTTATGCGCCCGCTGTGGTATGAATTCCCGGACGATCCGGAGGCGTGGGAGACCGAGGACGAGTATACCCTCGGAGCCTCTCTGCTTGTAGCTCCGGTAACGGAGGCAGGCGCGGCAGAGCGCAGCGTGTACCTTCCCGCTGGAACTGTCTGGAAGGATTGCAGCACCGGAACAGTTTACAAGGGCGGTCAGCGCGTTACCGTTCCGGCTCCGATAGATGTTATTCCGGTATTTGTCAGGGGCAACGAGGATATCGAGGTCTACTGATGACCTACGATAACATCGTACACGGCATATTCCTGCGAAGGCTGAACCGCTTCGTGTGCGAAGTGCAGGTCAACGGCGAAGTATTCCCGGCGCACGTCCGCAATACAGGGAGGTGTACCGGGATAATCGCCGCCGGCGCGGAGATCAGCCTGCAAAGGAGCACTGACCCGGCGCGGAAAACTCCGTTCACGCTTATTGCGGCCGATACGCCGCAGTATGGCTGGGTGAATCTTGACAGCCTGGCTCCGAATGTCATGGCAGGGGAGTGGCTGAGCAAACAGGGTTTTGACGTGATCCACCCGGAGCACCCATTCGGCGAGAGCCGCATTGATTTCTACATGGAGCGTTCCGGAGAGCGGTACATTATGGAGGTCAAGGGCTGCACGCTTGCGGAAAACGGGGTTGGTCTGTTTCCGGACGCACCCACGCAGCGCGGCTCAAAACACCTTCGTGAGCTTTGCAAAGCGTCGGGGCAGGGATACCACGCAATTATTGCGTTCGTTATCATGCTGAACGGAGTTGCTGCTGTAGAGCCAAATGCAGCAATTGACCCTGCTTTTGCCGAGGAATATTCAAAGGCGGCCGCTTCCGGAGTAGAAACGAAGTTTATAAAATGCAGGTGCTCCGCTGACAAAGTTGAGCTAATATAAGTAACCCCCGCCGGAATTCCGGTGGGGGTCATGCTTTGTTTGATTGTGTGTTCAGGCGGCTTCTTTAGTATCTACAGTTGATACTTCAGCTGTTGATGGCGCGTCTGAGTTTTCAGACACAGCGACAGTTTGTTCAGATGTTGCCTGAGATGCCTGAGCGGTCTGAGAAGTCTGGGATTCAGCGGTCTGCTGTGCCTCCGCGGTGGAAACTGCCTGCACCGTCGAAACGGTTTCAGATGTAGCAGGCGCGCTTACTTCCGCAGTAGGAGCTGCCGGAGCCGAGGAAGCCGGAGCAGAAGAGTTCGTCTTGGAATCCGCCTTGCTTACTTCCGCGGTTGCCTCTGCTGTGCTTGCCTTGTACGTTTCGATGGTTACAGAAGAAATTATCACGTCCTGGATAGGCATGGATTTTTCACCGGAAGCATTCGTAGTGACATCTACGGTGTTTATCTTGTCTATAACGTCAAAACCTTCATAGACCTGACCGAACACCGTGTAACCGCCGTCGATCTGGTAAAGCCCGCCGACCTTCTTGTACTTTTCCGCGGCTTCCGCGCCGTTCTTCTTGATGAAGGCAGCGTTGTTGCTGTAGTAGGTCTGCTGGTAGGTCAGCAGCTTGGTGTCGGAGTTGTCGGTTTCTGCGGCTTCCGCTGTTCCTTCCGGAGTGCTCTCCGCCGCGCTCTCGCTTGCCAGCTTGGAGGCAAGCTCGTCCGCCTTCGCCTGTACCTTTTCAGCGCTTATCTTCGACGTATCCGCCGGAGTTTTGTTGCTGACAATGTAGAACTGCACGGAGTTGTTTCCGTACGCGTCAGCGGCGTAACCGAGGGCACCGTAGAAATTACGCGCTTTCTCGCTTACCTCGATCGGGAAGGTGGTTGCGTCTTTGGCAGCGTCCTCTCCGACGTAAGCGGCGGTTCCGCCTGTTCCGTCGCCGTTGAGGGAACCTCCCTGGATATAGGTGTCCTGAATAACACGGTGTATCTTCAGACCGTCGTAGTAGCCCTGTTCGGCAAGCTTTATAAAGTTCTCAACGCCGATCGGAGCGATATCGGGAAACAGCTTGGCTTTAACAGTGCCGTAATCCTTGAACTCTATGACCGCTATCTTGTCTCCGTCCGCGAAGGTGATATCCCCGATGTTTCCCGAGGAAGCACCAGAACCGCCGCCGAACAAAGAGCAGCCCGCAGATGAGATCATAACCCCCGCAGACAGAACCGCGCTCAGCAGAATGCGTTTGATATTCATTGTGTTATTCCTTTCCGTCAGATCGTCAGTCGGCTGTGTAGACCTTCACTGACTTTATGATGATGTCCTTTACAGGCTGACTGCTTTCGCCGCTGGAATTCTCCTTCACCTCAACGCCGGAAATGCTGTCGATGACGTCGAATCCATCAACGACCTGACCGAATACGGTGTAGCCGCCGTCGAGATAGTAAACGCCGCCGTTCTTGTATTTTTCCTTGACCTCATCGGAAGCGTTCTTTATCCATTCAGCAAGGTTGGAGTACTGGTTAGCCATGGATTCGTAGTAGCTGTATTCAGCGGTGCCGGGGGTTGCGGTAGCCATAAGCTCCTTTGCCTGCGCGGCAACATCGGAAATGCGGCTGGTGTCAAGGGAGCCGATGTCCTGAGCTTCCTTGCTGTTTACGATGTAGAACTGCGTGGAATTCTGACCGAGCGCGTTAGCATAGCAGAGCGCGCCGTAGAAGTGGCGTGCATTCTCGTTAGCCTCAACGCCGAAGGAATCAGAGGAGCTGCCCTCGCCGGAGTAAGCAGCGGAGCCGCCGGTGCCGTCGCCGTTCTCAGAACCGCCCTGGAGCATAAAATCGGAGATCACGCGGTGGATATTCTTGCCGGTGTAGTAACCGTCCTGCGCTAGCTGAATGAAGTTCTGAACGCCGACCGGTGCGATGTCGGGGAACAGCTTCGCCTTGATTGTTCCGAAGCCGTCGATCTCAAATTCAGCCACGATATCACCGGACTGTATCGTAACGTCGCCGATATTTCCGCCGGTAGCCGGAGCGTTTTTCACCATCTCAGCCGCCGTGGAGTCGGAGGAAGCGCTGCCGCCGTTGTCGGAGCTTTCCGAAACAACGGAGCTGTCTGCGCTGTTTGTGTTGCTGGAGCAGGCTGTGAAGCCTACAGCGCATACCGCTGCAAGCATACAAGCCATGAGTTTTCTTATCTTCATTTTGCGTCCCTTTCTTATTGCTCTGCCGTGCCGGAGCTTTCGCCGTCCGCATGGTATTCACTGATAGTTACCGACTTCACGAGTACGGTGTCAACTGCGCGGTAGGTGTTTTCGTCCGACTGGATATTGCAGAGCTTTTCCACCACGTCAAGACCTTCGTATGTCTGACCGAAAACCGTCACCGAGCCAGCCATTCCGAACACGCCGCCCACCTCGATGAACTTGTCGAACAGGTTCGAGAGGTTAGCCTTCTCAACGTCGGTTCGCTTTTCGCTTTCAGTCATGGATTTTTTCAGCTCGTCTATCTGCTCCTGCGTCATTGTGTCGTCGTTGTTGCAGACGAGGTAACGCGCGTCGGAGTAACCCGGAAGCTCCGAGTAGGTAACGAGCGCGCCGCGGAACGGCCACAGATCCACATTGTACTCATGCGCGAGCGCTTCGTCATCGCTGTCGCGCCCGGTGTATACTCCCTTGTCGTTTTCATGACCGCCGGTGAGAAAATAGGTGTCCTGAACCACCGCGTAAACCGGCAGACCGTCGTACTTTCCGGCCTTGGCGCGCTCAACGAAAGCAGCCACAGTGTTCGGGCAGTATTCATCATAGAGCACCGCGCGGAATTCACCGAGATCGGTGTCAAATATAGCTATAGTGTCGCCTTCCTGCGGAGCCTCAAGCTGAACAAGCTCAATGCTCGAAAAATCGTAGTCCTGCATTGCGTTGTAGTTCGAGCTTGTGAACGTGCACCCGGAGAGCGCGAGAGTGCTTCCCAGCACGGAGAGAGCCGCGAGCGCGGCAATAATTCTTTTTTTCATCAGTATCCTCAAATCATGCTTTCTTGACGATGGTGCCCTGACGGGTCTCCTCAACTACCCAGCCGAGCGCCTTTATCTGGTCGCGTATGGAGTCTGCAAGGGCGAAATCCTTTGCCTTGCGGGCTTCCTTGCGCTTTTCGATGAGCTCAGTGATCTCAGCGGGGATCTGCTCCTCATCGTTCTTATTATACAACAGACCGAGCACGTTTGTCAATGCCGTGAACTCGTCGTTATACGCCTTGAGGGTGCCCTTAGTCGCATTACCTGCGGAAACTGAGGTATTTATCTTGCGGACAAGCTCGAATATCGTCGAAATTCCGTCGGCGGTGTTGAAATCGTCGTCCATTACGCGGATAAACTGCTCCTGAGCCTCCTTGACATCAGCGAGAGCCTGTGCGGAAGCTTCGCCATCGGGAGCCGCCTCGATGGCGCGGTTCAGAGTGTCGCGGCAGGTGTACAGTCTCTGGAGTGCGGCCTTGCAGCTTTCGATAACATCGAGTGTGTAGTTGAGCTGGCTTCTGTAGTGAACGGAGAGCAGCATGAAACGGATAGGCTCGTAGCCGTATTCCTTCGAGAGGTCTCTTACCATGAAGAAGTTGCCCTTTGACTTTGACATCTTGGTGCCGTCAACATTGAGCATTCCGTTGTGCATCCAGATGTTTGCGAGGGGCTGACCGGTAGCGCATTCGCTCTGAGCTATCTCATTCTCGTGGTGCGGGAAGATAAGGTCGGCGCCGCCGCCGTGAATGTCGATGGTGTCGCCGATGTAATGGCGGCTCATAGCGGAGCACTCGATGTGCCAGCCGGGTCTGCCCTTGCCGAACGGGGAATCCCAGTAGGGCTCGCCGGGCTTAGCAGCCTTCCATACTGCGAAGTCCATCGGGTCGCGCTTCTTTTCGCCGACTTCGATGCGCGCGCCCGCCTGGAGATCCTCAAGCGGCATGTGTGAAAGCTTGCCGTACTCCGGGAACTTGGAGGTCTCGAAGTAAACGTCGCCGTCGACCTCGTAAGCGAAGCCCTTCTCAATGAGGGTCTTTACGATGTCGATGATTATATCCATGTTCTCAGTTACCTTCGGGTGAACGTCGGCGCGGCGAACGTTCAGGCCGTCGGCGTCTGTGAAGTATTCCTTGATAGCGTTTTCGGAAACCTCGTGAGCGGTCTTGCCGAGCTCGTTTGCCTTCTTGATTATCTTGTCGTCGACATCGGTGAAGTTCTGAACATAGAAAACCTTGTAGCCGCGGAACTCAAGATACCTGCGGAGCGTGTCGAATACGCATAGTGCGCGGGCGTTTCCGATGTGGATAAGGTTGTAGACCGTAGGGCCGCACGCGTAGATCTTTACGGTGCCGGGAGTGATGGGTTTCAGCTCCTCTTTCTGTCTTGTCATGGTGTTGTAGATCTGCATATTATTTTTCCTCCTGAGAGTTATTGTTCTTGCTGTCAAGCTGTTTTTTCAGTTCGTCTATCTCCTGCTGTAAACACTCTATCTTGTACATGTGTTCGCAGAGGAGCTGAGAAACCGGATCCGGAATGTGGATCTGGTCAAGGTCGCTGTTGCTTACGCGGACTCCGTCGCGCTTCACGACCCTCGCGGGAACACCGACTGCCGTGCAGTTCGGCGGGACTTCCTCAAGAACCACGGCGTTGGCGGCGATTTTGGAGTTGTCGCCTATCTTCATCGGACCTAGCACTCTAGCGCCCGCGCCGACCATCACGTTGTTGCCGAGGGTCGGGTGGCGCTTTCCGGTGTCCTTGCCGGTGCCGCCGAGTGTGACATTCTGGTAAAGCGTACAGTAGTCGCCGATTTCAGTGGTCTCACCGATAACGACGCCCGCGCCGTGGTCGATAAACAGACCCTTACCGATCTTAGCGCCGGGGTGTATTTCAATGCCGGTTCTGTTGCGGCAGCTCTGGGAGATCCACCGGGCAATGAAGAAATGCCCGTGTTCGTAGAACCAGTGCGCCCTACGGTAAGACCTCACCGCCTTGAACGACGGATAAAGGAATATGACCTCCAGCGCCGACCGTACGGCAGGGTCGCGCGCCTTTATCGAATTTATCTCTTCTTTGAGACGGTCAAACATAGTAACCTCCGGGTATCATGCTAAAAGGAACTGCACACCGCGTACAAAAAAACCTCCGCACCGGTGTGGTGCGAAGGCGTTTTACCGCGGTTCCACTTCGCTTCGGGCATATGCCCCTCAAAGCCCCTTAACGCGGGGAAACGCAGACGGCTACTGTGATTTCGCCGGCCGGGCTCACAGCCGCACTTCGCCGGGGCCTTCCGCAGCGCTCTCACCAATGCGCCGCTCTCTGGGGGAGGGTGATCCGGGTACTCTGACTGATCGAAGCCTTTGTTACAATTAACTATATTATACTCTATCCTGCGAAAAATTTCAAGTAGTGACAACAGATTTTTTTTAATTTTCACCAAAAATTCACGTCAGGAGAATGAACGCAAGCGCCGCAATAAGCTTCATATCGGCTTTTTCGCGCCATAGAAGGACGATAAGAGCGCTGATAAGCAGCAAATCCCTGTCCCCGGTTAGCTTTTGCAGAAATCCTCCGATGTTTCCCGTGTTTCCGGGCGGCGGGTAGCATTTCCGCGGCTGTTCAGAGCGGCATTCCCCGACTTCCGGGGCGGATTCGCATTTCGGTTCTTCGCACTGACGTTCACCGGGATCTTCCTCCGGCTTGCCTGAAGAATTATTGAAGGACTCCACCGTGCGGTAAAGCGGAGACTGCTCAGCATTCCAGACCATATTTATCCCCCCAGGTTCCCGAAAATTCCGCTCTCTTTCAGCAGCGGGAGCAGTTCGATGAGCTTCAGCAGCCGCATCGCAGTGTCGACCTTACCGCGGTTTTCTTCCCGCAGCAGGGGTTTCAGCGCCATAAGCAGCTTCTCATCGTCGGAGGTATTCCCGGCGGCGCTGAGAACTCCTGCGATTTTTGCCATGCTCCCGAGGTCAAGCCCGGAAAAAAGCCCGCCGTCCTGCGAGGCCTCATCTTTGGAGCCGCTGTCCTCCGGCGCGTCCTCGGCCAGCGCACGGAGAATATCTTCTATATTGTCCATGCGCCGTACCTCCTGTTCGCGCTATTTCATGCTGCCCAGCAGCTTGAGTACCTCCTCGGGGGAGCCCGCGGATTTTAGCTGCTTCATCAGTTCCTTATCCGCAAGCACGCGGCGGAGCTTCTCCTTATCGCCCTTCGTCAGTATCGACGAAAGCGCGCTCAGATCCTTCTTTTCGATTGTTTTCTTGAGGCTTTCGGGCGAGGAGCCGAGCTTTTCACTTGCAGACTTTATCAGCTTGTCAAACTCGTTGTTATTCATGACATGTACCTCCTGTGATATGGCAGATTGTGTAAAGCTGTGTGAATTTTTCGTGAAAAAACCTCAAAGCCCCCTTTATTTCAAATCATTTTTATGATATAATATGTATAACTAGAACGTAAATAGAAAAATTATACCATTCGGAAAGGAAAACCATAGCTTGAAAATATTAGTTGTATCAGATACGCACCGCAATTTTGCAGTTCTGGACGATATCGTAAATGAAAACCTTGACGCAGACCTGATAATACATCTTGGCGACGGCGAGAACGAAGCGCGGGATATCCACAATCTCCACCCGGAAAAGCCGATGATCTACGTTGCGGGCAACTGCGACTATGGAATGCACCGTTCAAAGGAGATAGTGACCGTGAGCGGATACAAGATCTTCTGCTGCCACGGGCATAACCAGAATGTGCACGCCGGCCTTGAGGAGCTGGTCGAGGAAGCTAAGCAGAACGACTGCAAAATCGCGCTTTACGGGCACACGCACCTCCACCGCACCGAGGTGATAGATGGAGTGTACGTAATGAATCCCGGCAGCCCTGACAGCCCTAGGAACCACACCGAACCCTCCTACGGGATAATAAACATCTCCAGTGACGGCGAGATAAGAATGAGTCTGATGAAGGTGAAAAAGAGTGCTGAACCGGAAAATAACGCTTGACGAGGTCGATTCGACCAACAATTACCTGAAGCTGCACCGCGGCGAATTACCCGATGGGACCCTTGTGACCGCAAGGATACAGACCGCCGGAAAGGGCAGGCGCGGCCACGACTGGCTGGCCGACCAGGGAATGCTCCCGCTGTCGCTTCTGCTGAAACAGCCCCCGCACCCTGACACGCTGACGCTGTGCGCCGGCGTCGCGGTCTGTGAAGCTCTTGAGCCGCTGCTTCCCGGCGAGGAGCTTGGAATCAAATGGCCCAACGACATCATACTGCGCGGTCACAAGCTATGTGGTATTCTATGCGAGAGCGTATGCTTTGGTTCCTCGATGGACATAGTGTGCGGTATCGGCGTGAATCTCGCTCAGACTGCGGAATTCTTTGAAAAGGCGAATATACCACACGGCGGCTCGGTGGAAATGCTGACCGGCGTAACGATCAACGACAGGGAGAAGCTCGCGGAGGACATCGCCGAGCGGCTTTACAGCTACTCCAGGGCTGGCTTCGAGTCCGTACGTGAAAAGTACGTCAAGCGCTGCCTCACCGTTGGTAAGAAGATCCGCATTATCGAAAATGGCAGCGAGCGCGAAGCATTCACCGAGGGAATCGCTCCGAACGGATTCCTGATTTGCTCCGACGAAACCGGCAGGTTTGAGGTAAATTCCGGAGAGGTCAGCGTTCGCGGGCTGATGGATTACATCTGAGGTGCTGAATGATCGAGAACGAATTCAAGATAATGCTTTCACAAGAGCAATATGCCGCGATCCATGGGCTTTATAGCTGGGACAGCGAGGCAGAGCAGGTCAACTGGTATTACGACAGCGATTCCAGCGAGCTCAGCGGCAGGCATATAACATGTCGTGTGCGTACTTTAGGCGGCAGATTCTATTTGCAGGTGAAACTCCCGGCGCACGAGAACTCAAGCGGCGCCGTTTCCAGAATCGAACTGGAGCGCGAACTCACCAGTATCCCCGAATTCATATCTGGACAGGAGCTTTCCGGATTCAGCGGCGCGGCTGGACTTCCCGATGTAAAGCTGCTCGGTTCGCTTTCGACCTACCGGAGCGTGAAGCATTTTGGCGGCGCTGAGATCGACCTCGACAAAAGCGAATATTTCGGCAAAACGGACTACGAGCTTGAAGTCGAGTACACCGACGAAACCTCAGCGCAGGCTGTCATCTCCGAGATAGAGCAGCATGTCAGCCTTGACCGGAAGGCTCCGGTAACTGGAAAAATCCGCAGGTTTCTTGCCGAGTACCAGAAAAATCACAGATAAGCAAATCCCGGAGCGAGTGCTCCGGGATCATTTATTGCTCTGAGAGTTTCTTTTCATCGGCGGCTGAGTAATTCACTACGAACCTGCCAGCGGCTGAATCAGGCGGCGCGGAGCCTTCATCGTAGTACTCGTCAAGCGGTGTAACCCGCACACCGCATTCGGCGAATATCCCAGGAAGCCCGGAGTCCTCAGGAATGTCCATCAGGAAGTGAAGCCCGGCGTTTTCCTCGGAAATGCTGTCAGCCCCGCAGGAGCGCACCGCCAGGGCGAGGGTAAGCTCCCGTATCCTGCGGTAGTGCTTTCGCATGCGGCTGATGTGGCGCTCAAAATGGCCGCTCTCAATGAACCGCGCAAGTGTGTACTGCTCAAACGCGGGCACCGGGCAGGAGCAGAATCCCAGGCGCTCCTTCCAGCGTTCGTAAAGTCCCTGCGGAAGGCAGACGTAGCTTATCCTGACCGACGGGGCGATAGTCATGCTGAATGTGTTCATGTAAATAACACGTCCAGAGGTGTCCATGCCGAACATAGTGGGGAGCGGCTTTCCGCCCCACCGGAATTCGCTGTCGTAGTCGTCCTCGATGATGTAGCCATTGCGCCTGGAAGCCCATTTCATAAGCTCCAGCCGCCTTGAAATCGGCATAACTATTCCGGTGGGGAAATGGTGAGCCGGGGAAATATGAGCCACGTCCACATTTTTGTAGTACAGCTCGTCGGCAAGTATTCCGTGCTGATCAATTCCGACAGGGAGGCAGAGCGCGCCGTTCAGCCGATAGATACGCGCGGGCTTGTGATATCCCGGGTTCTCAACGGCGTAGGTCAGACCGCTACCAAGAAGCTGCACCAGCAGGTTGTTGAGGTATTCAGTACCAGCGCCGACGATAATCCGGTGCGGAGGTACCGTTATTCCCCGGTAGCTCCGCAGGTGAGCCGAGATAGCCGCCTGAAGCTCCGGAGCTCCGCCCGGCGGCACCGGAGCAAGTATTGCGCTCCCTTTTTCGAGGATCACAGTTCGCATAAGGCGCGTCCATACCGAAAAGGGGAACAGTTCGTTTCCAAACTGCTGCGGAGTTTCTGCGGTTGTTTCTTCAGGCTTGTCAATTTCAGCTTGCGCGGAAGTTTCGGCGGGTTGCGGCGCGGGGAATTCCGCAGCGCAGACGTAATATCCGCTGCGCTCCCTTGCAGCAATGTAACCCTCCGCCAGAAGCTGCGCGTATGCATTTTCGACTGTGACTACGCTTATTCCGAGCCGCTCCGCCTGTGCGCGCTTTGAAGGCAGCTTCGCCCCCTCCGTGAGCTTTCCGGATATGATCTCCTGCTTTATTTCGTTGTACAGCTTTTCGTACAGGCTGGTTCTGCTGTTTTTTCCCATTGTCGTCACTTCCCGGTTTTTATATCGTAAATCGATGAAATGTATTTTGTTTTGATAAGCACCTTGTATTTATTATACAACATTTCAGCTTTATTTGCAATAGCAGGAAATAGTAATTGACTAATGTTGTTTTGTGTGATATAATCATTATATGAAAATATTGTCATAAAGGAGATTTTAACATGAGTTTCAATATACATGACCTTAACCGCAACGCCTGTATGCTCAAAGGTCCTCTGCGCAGCGAGGGCTACGACTGGTGGTGGCACAGCTTTACCGGAGTCAACGTGCGCACCGGAGAGGAGCGCTCGTTTTTCGTGGAGTTTTTCCTCTGCAACCCGGAGTTTGGAGGCAGGGCGCCGACATTCGGTCAGCTTCCGTTCTGCCGTGATAACGGCGTGAAGCCTTCATACCTGATGGTAAAAGCCGGCGCGTGGGGCGAGGGAGCCAAGCAGATCCACCGCTTTTTTGGCTGGAATAAGGTGAGCGTCAGCCAGGTCGCTCCGTACTACGTTTTAGCCGACGACTGCTTCGCTTCGGATTTTGTGCTGAAGGGCAGCGTCGACCTTTCCGAGGAGGAATGCGCAGATCATCCGGAATACATGTGTTCCGCCGGGAAAATGCGCTGGGATCTCCGTCTTGATAAGCAGGTCGCATTTAATGTGGGCTACGGAGCCGCAAAGCCGTTCCGCGCGGCTCAGGCGTTTGAAATGTACTGGCATGCCGAGGGCATGAAAACCGCCTACACAGGAGAAGTGGAGTTCGACGGTGAAAAGTACGAAGTCACCCCGGAGCGCTGCTACGGCTACGCTGACAAGAACTGGGGCAGAGGATTCACGTCGCCTTGGGTCTGGCTCAGTTCCAGCGACCTGTTCAGCAACCTGACCGGAAAGGCGCTGAAAAACAGCGCGTTCGACATCGGAGGAGGTCAGCCGAAGGTTGCCGGAATATCCCTCGGCAGGCAGCTTCTCTCCGCATTTTATTATGAGGGCAGGGAGTTCGAATTTAATTTCTCGAAGCCCGCGCTGTTCACACAGACCAGGTTCGACTGCGGCGAAACGGAGACCGAAATCAGGTGGCATGTTGCGCAGACCTCCGCATACGGAAAAATGGAGGCTCGTATAAGCTGTCCGAAATCGGAAATGCTGTTCATGAACTATGAGGCTCCGGACGGCTCCATGCCGCTGAAGCATCTCTGGAACGGCGGAACAGGCAAGGGCAGAATAAAGCTATACGGCAGGGACGACGACGGAAAGCTGTTCCTTGTCGACGATATATGCGCGGAGCATGTCGGCTGCGAATACGGAGATCGCGGCAAGTGAGTCAAAGCTGGAATTACGCTGTACGTTCAATAGTTTGTATTGCGCTTGCGGCAGCAATGGTGGGCGTATCGGAGCTGCTCGGTGAAAAGGAGATAATTTTTCCGGAGATAACCGCGCTGACCGTCGGAGCAATTGCCGCTCCGAAGCACTCGTGGAGGGTCAGCCGCGCGCGTATGATACTCCTTATCGCGCTATGTTCAGTGATCGGAATACTGATAGTAAGGTTCAGCCCGTTTCCCAAAGCCGTAGGATTAACAGCGGCTTTCGCGCTGTGTCAGGTGATATATCTGATGTCCGGGACGAGCTTTGCGCCGCTTATTTCAGCTGCGGCTCTTCCAGTTCTTATGGGCACCGAAACAATAATTTATCCGATATCGGCAGTGACCATGACAGCTCTGACCTGCCTGGCACAGTACATTCTCGAACGCGCCGGAGTGTGCGAAAAGGAGGATTTTGTTCCGCTTGCAAAGCCTGATAAATTCAAGTGGATATCCGCTATAGTAAGAGTAGGCGCTGTTGTAGTTCTGGCGTTCCCGCTGATACATTTCGGAGTGCAGTTCTGTATTGCTCCGCCGCTTCTGGTTGCGTTCACGGAGTTTTCAAATCCACAGAGCAAGGCGCGGCCAAAGCCGGTAAAAACCGTGCTTATAATTACGGGCTGCGCTCTGTCCGGGGCTTTGCTGAGGTATCTGCTGTGCTGTAATGCGGGGCTTCCGCTAACTGGTGCGGCGGTTCTGTCTGTTTCTGCGGCACTTATCATAATGAAGCTCGCCGGGCAGTTCATTCCGCCGGCAGGCGCGCTCGGAGTGCTCCCGATGATAATTCCGCAGGAAACTCTGCTGATATATCCTGCTGAAATTCTTGCAGGAGCCGCCGTATTTATGGCTACCGCGCTGTGCTTCCGAAAAAAAGAGACATAAGAAAACACCCTGCAGACAGCAGGGTGTTTTAATTTACTGTAACAATTACGAAAGATCAGCGCGCATTTTCCTTTGAAATACAAAGGAAGCGAGCACCGAGAACAAAACTGCGTAAGCCGCGACGATCAGAAAATGAATTCCGATTCCGCTGAATTCAAGCACTGTAGCCATTCGCGCCGCTTTAACGCAGTGATAGAAGGGAAGCGCCCTGCATACGTCGAGCATAACTCCGCCCGAACCTTCCGCGTCGAACCACACGCAGCCAAGCAGCGAGGCAAGAGAAATTATGATCGAACAAAGCCCGGGAGCCGCCTTTTCATTGAAAAGCGAACCGAAAAGCAGTCCGGCGGCAATAAAGAACACCGCGCCGGGAATTAACACAACCACAGCCATTAACGCACCGCCCGCGCTTATCGTACTGGCTTCCATCACAGCCCCCGCAATTATGGAAGCCGCAAAAGTGATAACAGACTGAATAACAGCAAGCGCAAGCACTGGAAGCGTGTAGCCTGCAATAAAATCAACGCTTTTCATCGGGGACGCGTACAGCCGCGTCAGAAACGCTCCGCTGCGGTCTTTTGATACCGACAGGCAGGTGAAAAGCATGATGAACGACTGCCCGAACATTGCGATACCCCCGGCAAGATTCTCAATATTGAAAATCGTCATTCCGGCTTCTGGAGATATGCTCTGATTCACAATGCTCATTATCACCAGCATTACAAGCGGGAACCCAAGGCAGAATATGTAGCTCAGCGGGTCGCGGAGGAGTTCCTTCAGATTCCGGCCGGAAAAAGCGAGTACTCTGTTCATGCGTTCACACCTCCCTCGGGAGCTTCAGCGATTTTTATAAACGCGTTCTCCAGACCCTTTTCACCGGTCAGCGCTTCAAGTTCGGACAGGGTCCCGACCGCGCGGAGCTTTCCGTTTACCATTATTGCAATGCGGTCGGAAAGCTGCTCAGCTTCCTCCATGTAGTGCGTGGTAAGTATCACGGTCATGCTTCCCTTGAGGGACTGTATAGCGCTCCAGAGTTCTCGGCGTGCGAGTACGTCCAGACCGAGCGTAGGCTCGTCAAGGAAAAGCACCTCCGGTTCCGAAATAAGAGCCATCGCGATGGAGACACGCCGCTTCCAGCCGCCGGAAAGCGTTTTAGCGCGCTGTTCCATTACCTCGTCAAGCTTGAACATGCGCTGCATTTCCGCCACGCGTTCGTTTCGTTTCTCGTGTGGAAATCCGTAGATTTTCGCCATCAGCTCGAGGTTTTCGCGAACGGTGAGATTTTCGGCTACTGCGGTGTCCTGCGGGGAAACTCCAACCGCCTTTTTCACAAGCGCGCTTTCTGTAGACACATTGTGTCCGCAGACGTAAGCCTCGCCGCCTGTGGGTTTCGAAAGGCATGTGAGCATGCGTATCGTTGTGGTTTTTCCCGCGCCGTTCACTCCGAGAAGCGCGAACAGCTCGCCCTTTTCAACGGTTATGTCAAGGCTGTTTACCGCTGTTTTTCCTTTGTACCTTTTTGTCAGCCCTCTTGTCTGTACTGCTGTCATTGCGTTTGCCTCCTGACGCATTTCTGGCGTCCTCGATAATTCCGCCCAGCTTCACGAGAGCCATTCCCTTGTCCTCGTCCCCGAGAACAAGTATAGCATCGCCGGGATTGAGCCCGAATACCTCGCGGCATTTCTTCGGCAGAGTTATCTGTCCCTTGTCGTTCATTTTGGAGAAGCCGAATATGTGCTTTTTGCCGTCCTGACTGTCGGAGACCTCCGTCAGATTGCGCACCAGCATGTCCACGGTGGTGCCGTAGATATCAGCAAGCGCAATGCAGTTTTCTATGTCCGGGACCGTCTCGCCGCTTTCCCATTTTGCTACTGCCTGGCGGGAAACGTTCAGCTTTTCGGCTATTTCTTCCTGGGTAAAGCCGTTCTGCTTTCGGAACAGCTTGAGATTGTTGAACTCAATGCTCATGTTTTCACCTCGCCATAATTATACATCAGTTTGTTGCTCAATTCCACCAACCGCAGCTTACATAAATGTTACGTTGAGTTGCATTTTCGGAATTTGTCCGGATAAATTGCTTATTATATAAAACAAGGCTGCAATTAAAGCAGCCTGATCATCATTTGTTTTTTTCGACGGCAAGAATAGGGTAGCCGTCCTCGTAGGGTTTCACAGATTCGGGGAACTCAGCCGCATGACTGAACAGCATATCGGCGAAACCGTCAGCTTTCACGAACTCGCAAAGCGTTTCCAACGGAAGTTTCTTTACCGCCGGACAGACCGGCGATAGGGTAATAACATGCATGTCGTTTAGCTTGTTCACGCGGAACGGCCAGATTTTGCAGTCGAACGGACGTTTGTCACCGAGTACGCACCCGTGATCGCTGGCAGCGGGACAGTAGATTATCTCGTCCCCGTTGAACTTCATATCGAAAACGCAGCTTTGAGTGCCTGGAACATTCCGAACCGGTGCGAATCTTTCAGCGGTTTCTGTTTCTGATTTTCCTGTGAAAAGCGGGATTTCCCACTTGTCGCTTTCAACGAACGTACAGCACAGCCTGCATTGAGCGCAGGTCTCATGCGAAAGTATCTTACTAAGCATTATCTCACCCGATGAATAACTGGCACCAGTAGTTGCACCAGCCGTTATTGTAGCACGCCAGACCTATGTACTCGGTATCAGGATTCAGAATATTTCCACGGTGATAAGGGTCGTTCATCCAGCATTTCATCGCCTGCTTCGCGGAGGTGTAATAGTATGCGAGGTTTTCGGCGCGGATATTCGTTTTCAGACCGTAAGCGGAAAGGATAGTGTCCCATCTGCTTCCGTCGGGGCGGTAGTGCGACTGATAATACGAGTACTCCTTTGCGCGTACCTGAGCGGCTTCCGTAAGTGCCGTGTGAGCCTTGAGAGGCGACAGTCCGTACTCGGCGCGGGTCTCGTTGACAAGTTCAAAGAGCGCCTGGCACATCGGGTCGTCGAAGTCGGTCTGTTTGATGACGTATTTTTCGGTAACTACCTTGCTCCGGGACTTGTCCGATGCGATAGCCGCGAATTTCAGCGTTGTGGAATCGCTGATGATTATTGCCTTCTTGTACTTTGCCGAATCCTTTGTGGGGGTCGAGCCGTCCGTAGTGTAATAGATAGCTGCGTCAGGGTCGCTGCAAGTGAGTTTGACCTTTACAGTGTCGCTGTACTCGCCGCCCTCAACGGACGCCGAAGGGGTAGCGGTACGTATTTTAATAGAAGCCTTGGCGGTATTGATAAGGTCCTCGCCGCTGTAAGCCGCAATGCGTACGACCGTGTTTTCCGATACGGAGATCGGAGTGCCGTCGTACAGCGCGGAGTCAGTTCCGGGCTTGGAGCCGTCGGTTGTGAAATAGATATCCGTCTCATCGTCGTAGTTTACTACCGTGACGAGCTGGGAATTGTCGTAATAACCGCTGGAATGTGAAAGAGCTGCGGAGTTGTCCGCGGCGGAAGCGTTAATTGTCGTGAAGGAAGTTAGTGAGATAAAAGCCGCGAGGGCAGCCGTATGCTTTTTGATCATTTAGATGCTCCGTTTCTGAAATATGCCTTGGTTTTGTGAATAATGTGGATTTTAGTGAAAATGTCAGTTAAATTAAACGATCCACCTGATATTATATACTATTTGCTGAAAAATGTCAAGCCGGTTACAAAATGATTACAAATCGGTAACAGTTTAAAAGACATAAAGGTTAGCAGTGTTGCATAATCAACTAAAATCCGATGAAATCGGCGCTGGGCAGGCGTATTGTGAAAGTGGCTATCATTCAATTATCGTTTAGGCTCTTGTCAATTTTCATCAATTTTTCACCTAATGTTTATTGACTTTAACGAAAAAGTTGTTATAATATTAATAGTTGATTAGTAAACTAACTTTTCGATGCAAACCCAACTGAGAAAGGACAAAACGATGAAAAACAGCAACAACAATACCTACATGTTCAAGGGAAACGAGACAATAAAGAGCGTGAACGACGCTTCCTTCATGTTCGGCAAGTATGTATGCCGCGAACTTGAGGCAATTGGCATGCGTTCCTCCTACCGCCACGTTATGAAGCCCCTGATGGAGCAGGACGGCATGACCCAGCTCGAGCTTGTAAACCTTACCCAGCTCAAGGCTCCCACGATCAGCATTACGCTGCGAAATATGGAGCGCGAGGGTATCGTGCGCCGCGAGAAGAACGACGTAGACCGCCGCGAGACTCACGTTTACATCACCGAAAAGGGCAGAGAGATGCACGCAAAGATCCTTGAAGCATTCGACCGTGCAGAGCAGCTCATGCTGAAGGACATCTCCGAGAAGGAGCAGGCTACCGCGCGCAAGATCCTCGCAAAGATGACCGAGAACCTCCGCAAGGAAGTTGGAGGAGACGTAATTGATTAAGGTACTGAAATACCTGAAGAAATACTGGTATTTTGCTTTACTGACGCCGCTTTTCATGGTTCTTGAGGTCAGCATGGACCTGGTTCAGCCAAGCCTCATGTCCAAGATAGTTGACGAAGGAATCGTGGCAGGGGACATTCAGCTTATTCTGAACCTGGGCGGTCAAATGCTGATTTTTACGGTTATCGGCTGCCTGGGCGGCGTGCTTTCCGGCGTGTTCGGAAATATGGCGGCTCAGAATTTCTCGAACGACCTGCGCAAGGACGCATTCGCAAAGGTAATTAAGATGTCCTTTCAGCAGACCGATAAATTCACCATCGGTTCGCTCGTTACCAGATTAACGAACGACATAACCGCCTGCCAGGATTTCGTCGGCATGGCGCTGCGCATGATTGTGCGTACCCTTATGCAGTTTATCGGCGGCATTGTAATGGTGCTCTCGATAAATGCAACATTCGGATACATACTGCTTTTCACCCTCCCTATACAGATAATTATTATAGTACTGGTTCTTAAAAAGGGCGCTCCGCTGTTCAGCGTTGTTCAGGGAAAGCTTGACCGTGTGAATTCCGTTGTTCAGGAGAACGTGAGCGGCGCACGCGTCGTAAAGGCGTATACCCGTGAGGACTACGAAAACGAGCGCTTCAACAAGGCAAACGATGAGCTGGTTTCCACCAACCTCCGCGTTCAGAAGCTGATGGCTCTGCTTGTTCCGATGCTTTCAATACTGATGAACGCGTCCGTTATCATGGTTATCTGGATAGGCGGAGACTCCGTAAGGGCTGCCGCAGGCGAGGCTCAGGTCGGAAGCATCATGGCTGCGATAACCTACATCACGCAGATACTCATGTCCATGATGATGATCGGCATGATGTTCCAGCAGGTAACAAGAGCGACCGCTTCCGCAAATCGTATCAGGGAAGTCCTCGAGGCTGACCCGGTTATTTCCGACGGAACCTACACGGAGGGCAGTGAAACTCCCGAAAATGGAACTGTTGAGTTCCGCGGCGTTTCATTCAGATATCCCGGAGTTCAGAGCGGAAACGTCCTGACTGATGTGAATTTCAAAGTGAACAAGGGCGAGACCGTAGCAATACTCGGCGCGACCGGCTGCGGCAAGACCTCACTTGTAAGCCTGATCCCGCGTTTCTATGACGCAGTTGAGGGCGAAGTGCTCGTTGACGGCGTAAACGTCAAGGAATATAAACTGGACGACCTCCGCCATAAGATAGGCTTCGTTCTTCAGAAGAGCGAGCTGTTCTCGGAAACTATCGAGCAGAATATCCGCTGGGGCGACGCAGAGGCCTCCGACGAGGAAGTAAGGCGCGCCGCTGAAATAGCCCAGGCAGATGAGTTCATAAGCGGATTCACCGAGGGTTACAAGGATATGATCACTGAAAAGGGAAGCTCCCTTTCCGGCGGTCAGAAGCAGAGACTTTCCATTGCAAGGGCGATCGTGAAGAAGCCCGAAATACTGATATTCGACGATAGCATGTCCGCGCTTGACCTTTCCACCGATGCGAAGCTGCAAAAAGCTCTCCGCGAGAAGCTGAAGGGAACTACGGTCATAATGATCGCGCAGCGAGTTGCGAGCGTAATGCGCGCGGATAAGATCGCGGTAATCGACAACGGCAGAATAGCCGCATTTGATACCCATGATAACCTCATGAAGAACTGCGATGTTTACCGTGATATTTACAATTCCCAGATGAGAGAGGGGGCTGAGCAGGTTGGCTAAAGAAGCTCCCGTAGTTAATATGAGACCCGGCGGCCCCGGCGGAAGGCGCGGCGGCCCTCCCGGAATGATGCCCGGCGAGAAGCCCAAGAATCTAAAGGCGACCCTCATCCGTATCCTGACATACATCGGCAAGAATCGGCGGCTGATCATAGCAATGCTGGCAGTAATGCTGGTGGCTACTCTGCTGAACGTTATTGCGCCGACTATTCAGGCAAACGCCATAGACTCTATAGCAAAGCTTGACGCGAACGCGCTTGTGACCTGGCTTGTCGTGCTTGGCGCGGTGTACCTCTGCTCGGCGGTGTTCACCTATTTCCAGAATCTTTTTGCGGCTATGCTGTCACAGTATACAGTAAGGGTAATGCGTAAGGACCTTTTTGCGAGGATCTCACGACTCCCGATAAAGTACATGGACACCCACAAGCATGGCGACATTCTGAGCCGCATGACGAACGATGTCGAGAACGTGTCGAACTCTGTGTCGCAGTCCCTCGGTTCGCTTATTTCCGGCGTTATAATGCTGATCGGCTGCTTTGTCATGATGCTGATTCACTCATGGCTTATGACATTAGTCAGCATGGTGACTATCGTGCTGACACTTGTAGTTACCAAGTTCCTTTCAAAGTTCATGCGGAAGTACTTCCCGTTACAGCAGGCTAAGCTCGGTCAGCTCAACGGGCAGATTGAAGAAGCTGTCAGCGGCTGCAAGACTGTCAAGGCGTTCACGCATGAAGGCAAGATCTGCGAGGATTTCAACCAGACCAGCGATGAGCTGAAAACAGTCGGAATCAAGGCGCAGATACTCGGAGGCGTGATGGGACCGTGCATGAACACGATCGGCAACTTCGGATTCCTTCTTATCGCCGTTGTGGGAGCGGTTCTTGCTTCCCGGCCGGAAACCGATATGTTCTATATCTCGATAGGAACCATTCAGGCGTTCATAACCTATTCCAAGCAGTTCACAAGACCCATCAACGAAATCGCAAACCAGTACGCGCAGATACAGTCCGCGCTTGCAGGCGCTGAGCGAGTATTCGACGTAATGGACAGCGAACCGGAGGATCAGGGCGGAAACGAGCCGTTCGAGATCGAAAACGTAAAGGGCGACCTGAACTTCAAGGATATCGACTTCTCCTATGTAAAGGGAGAGCAGGTGCTGAAGCACTTCGACCTCTGGGTCAAATCCGGACAGAAGATCGCGATAGTCGGAGCCACCGGCAGCGGCAAGACCACAGTTGTAAATCTGCTGACGAGATTCTACGACATCGACGGCGGCGTTATAACCCTGGACGGTCAGAATATCCGGAATATTCCGGTGAACAAGCTCCGCGGAAGCATAGGAATAGTGCTCCAGGATACGGTTATTTTCTCGGATACCATCGCGCAGAATATCCGCTATGGCAGGATCGACGCGACCGATGAGGAGATCGTTGAAGCGGCAAAAATCGCAAGGGTAGACGACTTTGCTTCCAAGCTGTCAGACGGCTACAACACAATGCTGACCGAAGGAGGAAGCAACCTTTCCCAGGGACAGCGGCAGCTTATTTCTATTGCCCGCGCAGTTCTTGCAGACCCGAAGATACTTATACTTGATGAGGCGACCTCCAGCATAGACACGCGTACTGAAATGCACATTCAGGAAGCGATGGTAGCGCTCATGAAGGGCAGGACGAGCCTTATAATCGCGCACAGGCTTTCAACTATCCGCGACGCTGACAAGATAGTCGTAATAAGCGGCGGCAAGGTAGTCGAAGCCGGAGACCACGACGAACTGCTAGCCCAGAAGGGCGAGTATTACAAGCTCTACCAGAGCCAGTTCGCAGGAATCGCAACATAATAAAACGAAGGAGCGTTCCGCCGTGGAACGCTCCTTTTATGATTTCCTGATGTTTTTTACTGAAAGTTCATTTTCATCGACGGTGAACGTGATTTCAAAGCCCGCAAAGCTCATTGTATATTCCCGCTGGGGGTCTGAGATGTATTGCGGCCTGGGATCCTGCGCAAGCACTGAAACGAGCGCACCGCGCTTTTCGTGCGGAATAAGGCTTGCCAGCTCTACGGGAATATCAACGCTCAATACGCCGTCCTGCTGAGCCAGGGCGAAACCGTTGGAAGCCCCGGGTCGGCAGTCAACATAAGGGAGATACGGCTTGATATCGTAGATGGGAGTACCGTCCATCAGGTCGGCGCCGGAGATGTGTATTATCGGACCTTCCGGGGTGTTCAGCTCGATTTTTTCAAGCTTTACGCAGCTAAGACCCAGCGGATTCGGACGAAACGGCGAACGCGTCGCGAAAACGCCCATGCGGGTATTTCCCCCAAGCCGGGGCGGCCGGACGGTCGGCTTCCAGTCCTCGCGAACCGCTTTGGAGAACTCCCAGACGAGCCACACGTGAGTGTACATCTCAAGTCCGCGAAGCGCCTCCGGAACCCGATACTCCGGCTCGAAAACGATCGTCGAAATAAGCTCGCTAACTAACCCGCTCTGCCGCGGAATCCCGAATTTCTCCGGGAAATCCGACCGGATATGCGCTATCTCCTTTAAAGTCAGCATTGCGACCTCCTAGTTGTATTTTTCTTCGATTATTTTTCTGATGGTGTTCTCGACCTCGGTCACTTCCGCGAGGAATTCAGTGGCTGATACGCGTATCGCTCCGTTGCCGAGAATGATTATCTGCTCAACGTTGTCCGAGGTGGCAACGCGTACACGGTGATTTCTGCCAAGCTCGTGTGCGGTTTTCTCAATGTACATGTCTGCGGTTTCGGCTTCCTTTGTATAGACCACCGTAATTCCCATTTCGGTTTCTATCTCCCGGTGATTTCCCTTCACCCGGTATGCGTCGAAAACGAGGATCAGGTTGCAGCGCCTGAATCCCTGGTAGTTGCACATTATATTTATCAGGCGGGTTCGCGCCAGGTCTAGGTTTTCCTTTGCCAGCTTGTTCAGTTCCTCCCAGCCGAAAATGATGTTGTAGCCGTCGACCAGTAGATATTCGGGTCCTTTGGGAACCGGCGGCAGTTTTGGAGTTTTCGGCTGCGGAACGTGCTTTTCCGTACGCATTGCTGAGCGTTCGTTACGCTTGATTTTTCCGTAGGTGCGCTCGAAAATCTCCATTAGCTCCTTGTCGGCGGCAACCCGCTGTTTATACGTATTCACAAGCTGCGGGGTGACGATCTCCTCGATTTCTTCCCGCTCGTTTTCCCCGAATCTTAGACCGCTGTCAACGTGCATGCGCGCCGGGGCTTCGTTCCATGGAACAAGCACGCCTGCTCCGTGCGAACAGAATACGCTGTCCGCTGAATTCTCAACATCAGAATCCGCGTCGTACCCTATCTTCTCAATGACTTCCTCCGGGTTGTGGCATGGGAAATACCCCTTAGGAATACAGCTAAGCCGCCCTTTTCCGCGGGTGTAGCTTATCACTTCGCTTTGGTAGCCGCGAAGCTCCGAGACCGGAGCACTCCCCGTAAAAATCGTTTCATTGCCCACCGTTTCCGGAGGGTCAATTTCTCCGCTCATACGCTGGAGGTCTGTCATAGCGCGCCCGGTGCATTCCTGCGGAACGGTCAGCCGGAATTCGTACCAAGGCTCAAGCAGCACAGATCTCGCAGAGCGCAGACCCTGCCGTACAGCACGGTAGGTAGCCTGCCGGAAATCTCCGCCCTCCGTGTGCTTGATGTGCGCTTTTCCCGCGACGACGGTTATGCGCATGTCGGTTATCGGCGAGCCGGTCAGAACGCCGATGTGCACTTTTTCCTCAAGATGGGTCAGTATCAGGCGCTGCCAGTTGATGTCCAGGTCGTCCTTGCGGCAGTCTGCCGAAAAGTGAAGCCCGGTGCCGCGCTCGGCTGGTTCAAGTAGCAGGTGAACCTCGGCGTAGTGCCGAAGCGGTTCGTAATGCCCCACGCCCTCCACCGGAGCCTCGATGGTTTCCTTGTATGCAATATTTCCCTGGTCGAACCCGACATCAAGCCCGAACCGCTCTTTTATCAGGGTTTTCAGCACCTCAAGCTGTATCTCGCCCATTAGCTGAACGTGTATTTCTTTAAGCTGCTCGTTCCAGACGATACGCAGCATCGGATCCTCGTCGCAAAGCCCGTGGAGCTTCGCAAGCGTGGTCGGGATATCGGTTTTCGGCGGGAGCGTCATGCGATAGGTAAGCACGGGTTCAAGCAGGGGAGCCTCACGATCTCGCTCGGTTCCCAGACCTCCTCCGGCGCGGCCTGCGGTCAGACCGGTAACGGCGCAGAGCGTTCCCGCAGGAGCTTCGTCAACGGCTGTGAACTTCGTGCCGGAATAAACGCGTATCTGGTTGATTTTTTCCTGTTTTCCGCCGCAGTCAAGCAGCGTTCTGACCTTCAGAGAGCCGCCGGTTATCTTCATGTGAGTAAGCCGCGCTCCCTGGTCGTCGGAGGTTATTTTATAAATTAGCGCGCCGAATTCTCCGGACTGTTCCGGCTGAAGCGCGAATTTGTCGATAGTCCTGAGCAGAGTTTCTACGCCTTTCAGCTTCAGCGCAGAGCCGTACACCACCGGGAACACTTCCCGCCGGGATATTGCCGCGGAAATAAGTTCCTCCGGGACACTGCCGGTCTCAAGAAATGAGTTCATCAGATCCTCGGAGCACTCCGCTAGCTCCTCGCAGAGTTCCTCATCTGAGCGTTCTTCTGAGAACTCAACACAGCCCGGCGAGAGCTTTCGCTTAAGCTCTGCCGCGAGGGAATCCTTACCGAGAAAGCTGATATCCATTTTGTTGACAAAAATGAACGTCGGAATATTGTAGCGCCGGAGCAGCCGCCAGATAGTTTCAGTGTGGCTCTGAACGCCGTCGGTGCCGCTGATAACAAGCACAGCGTAGTCCAGCACACGAAGTGCACGTTCTGTTTCAGCGGAAAAATCAACGTGACCCGGGGTGTCAAGAAGTGTGTACTCGTTCCCGGCAAAGCGCATTACAGCCTGCTTGGAGAATATCGTGATACCGCGGCTACGCTCTATGGGGGCGGTATCAAGGAACGCGTCGCCGTGGTCAACTCTGCCCAGCTTGCGGAGTTCCCCGGCAGTATAGAGCATTGCCTCAGAAAGAGTTGTCTTTCCGGAGTCGACATGTGCGGTCATTCCAATTATCAGTCGCTTCATGATATCAAACCTCTTTTTTTGCATAAAAATGCGCCGCAGAGCCGTGCGGCGCAAATATCATACTCTGTTGACTACAACTGTCGCCGTAGCGTAATCTTTGCAGTGCGCCACGGAAACATTAAATTCGTAATGTTCGCGTTCCTCGAGCATTTTCGCACGACCGGTCGTAATAATGAACGGGGAGCCTATGCGATCCCGCAGTATGGTTATTTCGTTCGGACGAACGATTCGGAACCCGGTTCCTATCGCCTTGGCGAATGCCATTTTTGCGCAGTAGTTCTCGGCTATAAGATCTGCGGACAGCTTCCGCGAAACCAGGTAGCGTATCTCGTCAGCGGAGAAGTAATTCGCCAGGAATTTCGGATTGCGGGCGGCACGTCTGATCCGCTTGATTTCGATGATGTCCGTGCCGACGCGGATAAATACATTATTTGCCATTGTGTTGAGTACGAAATACGAGACAAGCCGTACTTCTGCCTTCCTTTTAGTCTTTGTTGAGCAGGTTATGCTTGAGCTTTATGCGAAGGGAGTTAGGAAGCTCCTGCGTAATAGCTTCGCGCATTTTCTCGTTCGGGTTGAAGATAAGCTTGACTTTTCCGTAGCCGCTGTGATTTACGACGAGATAGTAAGCGTCGGTCTCGGAACCTGTGTAAGCATGCACTGTTGCGTCAGCGGGAACGTCGTTTTCAGCGGGATAGGGCGCGAATGCCTCGGCGGTGGAAACGTCCAGGGAGATCATGCGCTTGCGCTTTCTCTTGCCGATGACCTTATCTATGTCGAGATCGTTGTTTGTAAGAATATACTCGTATTCGATGTTAAAATTGCCAAGCAGCCAGACGCCGCCTGCAAGAACCAGCACTGCGAGAATAACCATCACGAAAAATCCCATCATTGCAATGTACATGAAGAACGAAGCGATGATCAGCGCGCCTGCGGAGATCAGTATTTTCTTAGCGAGATCCGCCCCGGTGCGGCGTTTCTCAACGAGCTGTTCTGCTATATTATCCATTTTGACTCCTTGAATTTTTAGTTAACCTCCGGACACTTCCGCAGGAATATAATTAATTCTACCACAAACTCAATAAAAAATCAATAGGTTTTTTATGTATTTCGCATAATTTTCAGACAAATTGTCAGAAAAATTTATTCGGCTGTTAGTTTTTTTACAGATATATGTTGCAATTTGCACCGAGTTTTGTTATAATATAGAATGTACGTTTATGTGCGGGGCGGATACTGCCTCTTAATTCGATCATGAACCGGAAAGAGGATATCATGAAACAGTTTGAAAACAAAAAGAGAATAGTAATAAAGGTAGGAAGCTCCACGCTTGCCTATCCTACCGGGCACCTGAACCTCAGAAAGTGCCAGCACCTTATTGAGGTTATGTCCGACATAAAAAACTCCGGCAGGGAAGTTATTTTCGTGACTTCCGGCGCACAGGGCGTCGGAGCCGCCCAGGCGGGTCTCCCATGTAAGCCTACGGATATTCCGGGCAAGCAGGCGGTCGCGGCGATAGGTCAGTCGGAGCTCATGACGTTTTACAGCGAGACTTTCGGCAAGTACAACCATACGGTAGCTCAGCTTCTGCTGACCCGCGACGTTATCTCCAACAAAGAGCGCCGCACCAACGTTATAAATACATTCAACCGTCTGTTTGAGATGGGCGTGGTTCCGATAATCAACGCAAACGACGCTATATCTATAAAGCAGCTTGATTTCGACGAGAACGACACACTGTCCGCGATAGTTGCTTCCCTCTGCGACGCCGATCTGCTTGTAATGCTGACCGATGTTGACGGACTTTACGACGGCGACCCGAAACAGCCAGGCTCTAAGCTGATCCCGGTGGTCGAGAAGATTACGCCGGAGATAGTAGCGGCGGCGCAGGGAGCCGGAAGCGCCCTGGGCACAGGCGGAATGCTCACAAAGATCGAAGCGGCTCAGATAGCAACGGAGGCTGGAATTGATACGGTCATAATCGGCAATCAGGATCCCGCACTGCTCTACGAGCTGTTCGAGGGCGAGCCGACCTGTACATATTTCAAAGCGGCAAACTGAGAAAGGGGTATCTAATGGAATATATCGAAACTCTTGGAGCAAACGCCAAAGCAGCGGAGCCCGCAATATCCGTGATGGGCACGAACGAAAAGAACCGCGTTCTTTCCGAGATATCCTCCCTGTTGCGTTCGCACGTTACTGAGATAATCGGCGCGAACAAGCTGGATATCGAGGCCGCAAGGGCAAACGGAATGTCCGAGGCGATGATCGACCGCCTGACTCTCACCGAGCAGCGTATCGGCGGCATGGCTGAGGGCGTAGACAAGGTGATATCACTTCCCGACCCGGTTGGCGCAGTGATAGGCGGAAGCGACCTTCCGAACGGACTGCATGTTATTAAAAAGCGGGTCCCGATCGGAACAATCGGAATTATTTTCGAGTCCCGTCCGAATGTCACGGTTGACGCGGCTACCCTTTGCTTCAAAGCGGGCAACACTGTTATACTCCGCGGCGGAAGCGACGCGATAAACTCCAATAAGGCGCTTGTAGGGCTTATGAGAACGGCGCTCCGGAACTGCGGCGTAAACGAGAACGCAGTACAGCTTGTCGAGGACACCTCACGAGCTGTTGCAAACGCAATGATGAAGCTCAACAAGTACATCGACCTGCTTATCCCGAGAGGCGGCGGCGGACTTATTCATGCGGTGATCGAGAACGCTACGATCCCCGTAATTCAGACCGGCGAGGGCAACTGCCACGTATACGTTGACGAAAGCGCCGACATCGACATGGCTGTAAATATCATCAACAACGCCAAGACCCAGAGACCCTCCGTGTGCAATGCCATCGAGAATATCCTGGTGCATGAGAAGGCGGCTCCAGAGCTGTTCCGCAAGCTGGATATGCTGTGGCAGGGCAGAGTAGCAATACGCGGCGACGAAGAAACCGCGAAGCTTGTGGAGGTCGAGAAAATCGCGGACGATACCGACTACGCGACTGAGTTCCTGGACTACAGGCTCTCCTCAAAAGTCGTCAAGAGCCTTGATGAGGCGATAGAGCACATCAACAGATTCGGCACCAAGCACAGCGAATGCATCGTAACTCAGAGCCTTCGCAGCGCGGAGATCTTCCAGCAGCGTATTGACGCGGCGGCGGTTTACGTAAATGCAAGCACCCGTTTTACAGACGGCTTTGAATTCGGGCTGGGCGCTGAGATAGGCATTTCCACCCAGAAGCTGCACGCACGCGGTCCGATGGGACTTGAAGCGCTCACGACTTATAAATACCTGATCAACGGCAATGGTCAGATCCGCGGCTAGGAAGGACCTTATGGCAAGAAAAAAGAAGAACAATAATAATCAGGCAACACCGGCGGCTCCGAAGAAAGAGCAGGCTCAGAAGCAGCCACAGGAAGAAAGCCGCGTGATCGACGAGCTGTTCGGCAATCTGGACGAGCCGGATATTGAAAGCGACATTGCGGAACTTGGTGGTTCAGAAAGCGAGCAGGCCGTTTCGGAAAAGCAGCCGCGCAGCAGATTTTACTTCGTTTTTGCGGTTGTCGTGATCGTAATGGCGGTTATCGGCGTTATATCGAGCGTTCGCTTCGTGGCGCAGATAACGTCGAACCTGCTTGACAATACCTCGCTGAAAAACGAGTTCGCGAGATTCATATATCCGGTGGTCGTAAACGATATCGCCCCCTTTGAGGAGCCTGACGAGATACCGGATTCATCGAAGATCTCCTGTGCGATATGGAATATTCTGTTAAACCAGGACACCTCCGAATTTGCAAAGGACGAAGGCAACGGACTTACGATTCCGGAATACAACGTGCTTGCTTCCTGCCGTGAGCTGTTCGGCTCCACGGTTTCGCTGAATCACCAGACGGTAGGCACCGCCGAGGTAAGGTTCACTTATAATGAGGAAACCCACACCTACTCCGCCAACAAGAATATACGTTACCTGACCTACTCGCCGCAGATAATCAGCATGACCGAGGACGGCGACGTTTACACGGTGATCGTGGGCTACGTACCTCCTACGCTGGCGGCTGTAGCCGGCACGGGCGGAATAAGCGCTCTCCCGGAGAAGTACATGGAGTACACCATCAGCCGCTGGGACGGCAAGGATACGCTGATGTCCGTGAGATTCAGCGACTACGCTCCGCAGACCGAGGAGGCAGGCGGCGAAATGTCATGAACCACTTGAAATTTTTTCAGCTATGTGGTATAATGATAAATGGTTTTTGAAAAACATCGAATAAAAGGCGGTACTCTGCACGGATAAAAAGGCGGAGTAGCTCCTGAAATATTCCGACAGGGAAGGATTGATCTACACCAATGATTAAAGAACAGTTACAGGCGATCAGAGAAGAAGCGCTGAAGGCAGTCACAGAAAGCGCTGATATGAAGGAGATCGACGCGCTCCGTGTTAAGTTTCTCGGCAAGAAGGGCGAACTTACCGCTATCTTAAAGCAGATGGGCGGACTTTCCGCTGAAGAGCGTCCGGTCATCGGTCAGATGGCAAATGAGATACGCGCCGACATCGAGAATGCGGTAAAGGACAAGACTGGCTCGCTGAAGGCGGCGCTCACCGACCTGCGCTTAAAGACCGAGACAGTCGACGTTACCATGCCCGGAAAGCGTAAGCTCATTGCAAAGCGCCACCCGATGAACATAGTCCTCGACGACCTCAAGTCCATATTCCACGGAATGGGATATACTGTTGTAGACGGTCCCGAGATCGAGGATACAAAGCACTGCTTCGACATGCTGAACACTCTTGAGGGACACCCCGCAAGAGACCCTAACGATACATTCTACATTAACGACGACGTTCTGCTGAGAACCCAGACCTCCTCTGTTCAGATAAGAACAATGCTCAAGCAGAAGCCCCCTATCGCCATCATCAGCCCTGGCAGAGTATACCGCCGCGATGAGGTGGACGGCACACATTCTCCTATCTTCCACCAGTGCGAAGGCCTTGTAATCGACAAGAAGATCACATTCGCCGACCTCAAGGGCACTCTGGACACATTCGCAAAGAAGCTTTACGGCGAGGGCATGAAGCTGAAGTTCAGACCCCACCACTTCCCGTACACAGAGCCTAGCTGCGAGATCGACTTCCAGTGCTTCCGCTGCGGCGGCAAGGGCTGCCCGCTCTGCAAGGGCGAAGGCTGGATCGAGATACTCGGTGCAGGCGTTGTACGTCCCGAAGTCCTTGAAAACTGCGGGATCGACCCTGAGGAATACAGCGGATTTGCTTTCGGTATAGGCATTGAGCGTATTACCATGCTCCGTTACGAAATCGAGGATATGCGCCTTCTCTATGAGAACAACATGCGCTTCCTGGAGCAGTTCTGATTTGAATAATACATTAAGGAGAATATAAAAGTGGATCTTTCAATGAAGTGGCTTAACGACTACGTTAAAGCCGATATGCCTATAAAGGAATTCTGCGACGGCATGACCATGAGCGGAAGCAAGGTCGAGACCTGGACAAAGCAGGGCGCCGACATCACAAACGTTGTAGTCGGCAAGTGCGTTGCTATGGAAAAGCACCCCGACGCTGACACACTCTGGGTTTGCCAGATCGACGTAGGAAAGGAAGCGCCGGTGCAGATCGTTACTTCTGCACAGAATGTGTTCGTTGGCGCGTTTGTTCCGGCTGCGCTCAATAACGCGACCTGCTACAATCACAAGGACATGTCCTATATGAAGATCAAGAAGGGCAACCTTCGCGGCGTAAAAAGCGAGGGCATGATGTGCTCCTATGAGGAGCTTAACCTTGATCAGTCTGATGTTCCGTACTCCAGCAACGAGGGTATTCTTATCCTGAATGACGACCCCGATTTCGATAAGATGTTCGTCGGCGAGGATATTCACGACGCGCTCGGCTTCAATGATACCACAGTTGAGTTCGAGATAACAAACAACCGCCCTGACTGCCTTTCCGTGCTCGGCCTCGCGAAGGAAGCTTCCGCGACCTTCGACCTGCCGCTGAATATCAAGGAGCCGCAGTTCAAGGGTGTTGACGGCAGCGCCAGGGATTACATCAGCGTTGACGTTCAGAACACCAAGCTCTGCTCCCGCTATATGGCGGCTGTAGTAAAGAATGTAAAGATCGGACCCTCTCCGCGCTGGATGGCTGAAAGACTGAAGGCAAGCGGCGTACGTTCCATTAATAATTTTGTTGATATCACCAACTTTGTAATGCTGGAATACGGCAACCCCATGCACGCGTTCGACCTCCGCTATGTTGAAGGTGGAAAGATCAACGTCAGAAATGCTCAGCAGGGAGAGAAAATAACGATTCTCGACGGTTCCGAGGTAACTCTCAGCCCCGAAATGCTGATCATCGCAGACGAAAAGAAGCCGATCGCTGTTGCAGGCGTAATGGGCGGCGAGTTCTCCGGAATCATGGACGACACCAACACGGTCGTATTCGAGGCGGCGTGCTTCGACGGCGTTTCCGTAAGAATGACCGCGAAGAAGATCAACAAGCGCACCGACGCTTCCTCCAGATTTGAGAAGGGTATTGACCCAATCAACTCCAAGGCTGCGCTCATGAGAGCGCTCGAGCTGGTAGAGGAACTCGGCTGCGGCGAGGTAGTCCGTGAGTACATCGACGTTGACAACGCCAAGAAGGTTCCGCATACATTAAAGCTTGACACCGACTGGATAAACGAGCACCTTGGCACAAATATTCCCGCTGAGGAGCAGATCGCAATTTTCAAGAAGCTGGGCTTCGGCTACGAGAATGGAAACGTTATCGTTCCTAACACCCGTGTTGATATCGTCCGCGAGTGCGACCTCGCAGAGGAAGTTGCGCGAATATACGGTTATAATGAGATTCCGACCACGCTCCCGCTGCTTTCGTCCGTTGGAGAGATCACACCCCGCCAGCATTTCGAAAATAAGATGGTTGACTGCATGCTCGCACAGGGCTTCTATGAAACCATGTCCTTCAGCTTTATTTCGCCGCGCTCCTATGAGAAGCTGCGTTTCAGCGATGATATGAAGAAGTCCGTAGTGCTTCAGTATCCTCTTGGCGAGGACACCAGCGTAATGCGTACAAGCATGCTGCCCTCCCTTATGACTGTTGCCAACACAAACATCAGAGCAAGAAACCTTGAGGCGCGTTTCTTCGAGCTGGGCAGAATATTCCAGCCGACAGACGAGAAGCTTCCTATCGAAACTGACGTGCTCGGAATGTGCGCTTACGGTCCCGATGAAGATTTCTTCACCGTCAAGGGCGCACTTGAGGAGCTGCTGAATATCCTGGTAGTTGACGCTAGATTTGTTCCTGTAAAGGACAACAAGACATATCACCCGGGCAGATGCGCTGATATCTATGCAGGCGATGTAAAGCTCGGTACAGTTGGCGAACTCCACCCCGCAGTAACGGAGGCTTATGACATAAGCTGCCGCGTATACTGCGCAGAGCTGAATATTCCCAAGCTGTTTGAGGCTCGAGGTGAGGAGCGCAAGTACAAGCCGCTTCCTAAGTATCCGTCGACCTCCCGTGACCTGAGCCTTGTGTGCGACGACGAGGTTACTTCCGATGAGATAATTGATATCATCAGAAAGAATGCAAAGCACCTTGAGAGCGTGTCAATATTCGACATGTATAAGGGTGAGCAGGTACCCGAGGGTAAAAAGAGCCTTTCCTATAAGCTTGTTCTCCGCAAGGACGGTAGCATGACCGATGAGGAAGCCGACGCAGTAGTTGCAAAGGTACTCAAGGCGCTTGCTGAAAAGAACATCACACTTAGAGCCTGAGGAGGATAATAGATGTCACACAACTACAGAAGATTTATCGCAGCTTCCTGTGCGATCGTATGCGCTGCGTCAATGACAGGCTGCTCTGACAGCGGCTACATCGGAACGATCAATGGAATGCAGATCCCTAACGGATTATACATTTATGACCTTGCGCTCACAGCGTACAATGAAGCTTCCTCAAAGATTCAGGAGGAGAAGGGTGATTCCCTTGGAACCGCTGAGGTAACAGTATTTACCGAGACGATCGACGGTAAGCCGGCTTCCGCATGGCTCAAGGATTATGCGCTTGAGCGCGTTAAGCGCTATGTAGCGATAGAGTCACTGTTCGATGAATACGGACTGACCCTTTCAGATGATGATAATAGTTCCATCAATGACTACATCAAGTCCCTCGACAACTACCTGGGTTACTATGCTCAGTACTACGGGATCGAGGAGAGCACATTCGGCGAGCATTTCGAGAACATGGGAATCAGCAAGGACACCCTCCGTAAAATTACCGAGAACAGCTACAAGGAGAGCGCCGTATTCCTTCACAATTATGACAAGGAGGGACTGACTCCGGTAACTGAGGACGAGATCAACAGCTATGCAACCGAGAATTACGCTGCTGTTAAGCTGCTGAAGGTAACGTTCACAGACCACGAGGGGCTTGCTCTCAAGGAGGACGCTGAAATAGAAAAAATCAGAGCGCTTGCACAGAGCTATGCAGACCGTGCAAACTCCGGCGAGGACTGGGTAGATATCCAGTACGATTTTGACCTCAGAGCGGCACAGTATAAGGCATGGACTGACGCAGAGGACAGCTATGCTGATGAGCATTCGTCCACAGCGGAGGCTAAGTCCACTGAAGAAGCCAAGCAGACCGCAGAAGCCACTGAAACTGCGGAGGCAGACAAGTCCACAGCCGAAGTTTCAGGAACCGCTGAGTCCGCCGTGACAGCCGAGGCCGAAACCGCAGAAGCTGAAACTCCCGCAGAGGAAGTTTACACCAAGCCGATCATCAACACCGGCGACGCTGACTACGATAAGTACGTTCAGGACAAGATAGACGCTGCGACCGCAAATAAGAAGGAGTCTGCTGAGGACTGCGAGCAGTACATCAGAAAAGATTCTTCCTCTCTCAATGAGAAGCTGACGGAGTACGTATGGAACACAACCGCTGACGGAAAGGCAACCCTTTTCGAGAACGAAGAAGAGAACTGCGTTTACGTAGTTGTCCGCGATGATGTGACTACAATGAAGTCATGGCTTGAGACCCAGAATGAGAGCATTCTTCACGGCATTAAGGACGACGCATTCGACGAGCTGCTGAAGAGCACTTATGACAACTATTCCGTTGAGCTTAACGATTACCTTGTAAATACAAAGTACGCACCTGAGAAGCTCCGCGGTATCGGAAAATAAATAGAAATATTCAATGAGCCAACCGCCGGCACACACCGGCGGCTGGTTTTTTGATAGAGAGATCCGGTGATGAAATGCTATTATTGAGTTTAAATGATGTCGCGATGTCGTTCGCTGAGAGAACTCTTTTCAGCGGAGTGACCCTTGACGTATACGATAACGATAGGATAGGCTTCGTAGGAATCAACGGAAGCGGCAAAACAACGCTCTTCCGAATGCTGCGCGGCGAGCACATTCCCGACGAGGGAGCAATACACATTGCTGGAAGCTGCAAGATCGGCGTAATGGAGCAGTTCGCCTGCAAGGATTCCGACAAAACTTTATACGACGAAGCCCTGACGGTTTTCGATTGGCTCGAGGATATGGAACTTGAGCTTGAGGAGCTCCACGACCGTATAGACGGCGGCGACCACTCCACGGCGACCATCGAGCGGCAGACGCTGCTTACTGAACGCTTTGAACGCGAAGGCGGTCTAACCTACAAGAGCCGCACACAGTCCGCGCTGATGGGACTGGGATTCTCCGAGGGCGACCTGAAATTGCAGGTTTCCGTATTGAGCGGAGGTCAGAGGTCAAAGTTGCAGCTAACAAAGCTGCTGCTGTCTAATGCTAATCTTCTGCTCCTGGACGAGCCTACTAATCACCTTGATATTCAGTCAGTGGAGTGGCTCGAAAAATTCCTTAACGACTACCGCGGCGCATATATCGTAATTTCCCACGATCGTTATTTCCTGGATAAGGTCACGAACCGCACTATCGAACTTGAAAACTGCCACATTCGCGATTACAAGGGGAACTACACGCGATTCCTGGAGCTGAAAGCGGAGGATCTTGAACGCCGCCGCAAGGAATACGAAGCGAAAATGCGCGAGATAGGCAGGATCGAGGGAATTATCGACCAGCAGAAGCGCTGGAATCAAGCGCACAATTACGTGACCATCGCAAGCAAGCAGAAACAGATCGACCGCATAGCTTCCGATCTGGAGAAGCCCGAGGAGGCTCCGGATTCGCTGCATTTCAGCTTCAAAAGCGCCGATGGCTGCGGAAACGACGTGTTCGAAGCCCACGATATTGCGCTGAGCTTTGACGGCAAACGGCTGTTCCGCAATGTAAATATCGACATCAAAAAGGGGGAGCGCGTGTTCCTCATCGGCGGAAACGGTTGCGGAAAAACATCGCTGTTTAAAATATTCACGGGGCAGTACACTCCGGATTTTGGAAGCTTCAAGTACGGCTCCCGCGTTCAGTACGGATATTTCGACCAGGCGCAGGCTGGTCTGACTGACAGCAAAACCGCGATTGACGAGCTCTGGGACGCGTATCCGCGCATGACCGAGACCCAGGTTCGTACCGCGCTGGGCTCTTTCCTGTTCTGCGGCGACGATGTATTCAAACATGTGTCGGAGCTTTCCGGCGGCGAGCGTGCGCGAATCGCGATACTGAAACTAATGCTCTCCGGAGCTAATATGCTGCTCCTCGACGAGCCTACGAACCACCTTGACATTTCAAGCTGCGAAGCGCTCGAGAATGCGCTTTTAAACTATGACGGCACGCTGTTTGTGATCTCCCACGACCGCTACCTGATCAATAAACTTGCCGACCGAATATATTACCTCACGCCCGATGGCGTCAAGGAGTACCGCGGTTCCTACGACGCGTACACGCTTGCGGCTGAAAACGCAGCGCAGGTACGCCAGGAGGAGAAACCAGCAAAGCAGGAGAAGGTCAACGATTACAAGCTGAAAAAGGAGCGCGACAGCGAGCGCCGCAAGCTCAACACAAAGGTAACGCGCGCTGAAGCAGAGATAGAGGAGATGGACAGCCTGATAGAGCAGAAAACCAACGAACTTTCCGGGCTGACTGACTACCAGAAGGCGATGGAGCTTTCCAACGAGATCGAGGAACTGCGTACCCGGCAGGAGCAGGCAATGCAGACATGGGAGGAAGCCTCCCTTGCATTGGAGGAGTTTGACAAATGACGAAGCAGATCAGGGAATACCTTGAGCACCTCCGGCTGTTCCTGGACGGGGAGCACAGCCGTGAGGAGTACGTGCAGGAGATGAAGCGCCTTCATGTGCGCATTGGTTTTTTCTCGCATGAGCGCATGATTCACATGTTTATAATGCTTGCCTACGCGATTTTCTTCCTGATGACGCTTTTCATGGCGCTGATTCACGGAAGCATTGGAATTTACGTCCTTGCGTTGTTGTTCCTTGTGCTACTTGTTCCGTACATCAAGCATTATTATTTCCTTGAAAACTCGGTGCAGAAAATGTACCTGATCTACAATAAGCTCGAGCAGCTTTCAGGAGGGGAAAATGAACTTTGATCTAGTTCCGCGTAGGTATCGCGTTACTGATGAGCAGATCGACGACGGAGACCTCCAGGCGATAGTAACACCGCTCTGGTGGGAAGTGAGCATTTACGACGGGGAAACTGAGATGTACGACGCGCTCGACCGTTTCACGGACCCGCAGAAATATGTCTGGGCAATTCAGTGGTATTATTCCGAGGTGGAAAACGGCGGTCACGATCAGTTTTTCTATAACGACACCGGTATCGTCTGGGAGCTTGCGCTCGAGGGACTCCGTGTGATAGGCTGTAGCACGTTTGCTGCTATCTTGGAGGAAGCCGCGCAGAGAATAGGCGGGTATCCTTCAAAGGACCGCGAGACCCGCTGGCATGAAATGTCAATGCACAATGCGGATTTCTCAGACCTCGACATGAAATTCTACGACCGCGAGCACGAGCTTGAGCAGTATCTGAGGGATTACGTCCGGCGCAATAGGGAATACCTCATTTTCGATGGTATTGTACACTTCCCGGAGGATTACGCCCCGGACGAATACGAATTCGACGAATAAAACAAATCCCCTGTGTAACTCAGGGGATCGTCATTTAAACAGATCAGGGAGCATTATTGCTCCCTGAAATTTTTTATTCTGTGATGAACTTATCGACTTCGCCAGCAAGCGTGCTTGCAAGTGCGGAAAGTTCCTCGCTGGAAGCCGCGCTCTCTTCTGCGGTTGCGGTAGTTGAGTGCATTCCGGCTTCAATGTGAGAGATGCCCTCGGTGATATCGCCGACTGCCGACTGCTGTTCAGCGGCCGCTTCAGTGATTGCCTGCATCTCATCGGAGATCTTGCTGATACCGTTAACAATACTTACCATTGCAGTATGCGCGCTGTCGGCAAGCTGAGTTCCCTTATCGACTGCCGTCAGTGAAGCGTTGATCAGACTTGTTGTGTTCTGAGCAGCTTCTGCGCTCTTTGCCGCGAGGTTTCCAACTTCGTCGGCTACAACTGCGAATCCCTTGCCGGCTTCACCAGCTCTGGCTGCTTCAATAGAAGCGTTAAGGGCAAGAATTTCTCTTACACTTACCGCAACCTGTGCATTTCTCATCGTGAATATAAGCAACTGTTCTTGGGGTAAATAGTTGCTCCTCGTAATCTTGACCTGACTCTAAAGAAGATCCTGTAAGCTCTGACAATTGTTTTGCTACATCAGCACCAGCTGGCTTACATAAATTAGCTTGAGCTTCATGATTAGCAAGAGCACTTGCATATGCTTGGCAACCTGGATATCCACATTGACCACAGTTAATACCAGGTAGTAATTTCTCAATACGTTTTTGGGCACTATTAGAGTTTTTATCTGTAAAGCTATAAAGTACAGATAACACAAAGCCTATTAAAAGTAAGGATAGGCATAAATAAAGAATAAATTTTACTTCAATCATGCGGCACTCCCTGTAAAGCCAGCAAAGCCCATAAAGGATAGGGAGAGTAGACCTGCTGTAATAAGTGCAATAGCAGTATTTTTAAATGGCTCTGGTACATCTGCTATAGCAAGTCTTTCACGAATGGCACTAAATAAAACTAACACTAAAGTAAAACCAACACCAGCTCCTAGTGCAAAGACGATAGCTTCAACAAAAGTATAAGATAAAGAATTTTGTAATAGAACTAAGCCTAAAACCACGCAGTTAGTGGTAATTAAAGGCAGGTAAATACCTAAAGCATTATATAAATCAATGGAGAGATATCTGATGACAATTTCAACTAATTGCACGGAGATTGCGATGATGACAATATCCATGATTAAGTCTAGGGAGTCTAAGTTGTACTTTTCTAGCACAAAGTAATTTATACCAAAGCAAGAAGCGCTAGTTAGTAACAGTACAAAGGTAGTGGCAAGGCCCATACCTA
>CAMELR010000016.1 GCA_945923775.1 uncultured Clostridia bacterium
ATAGCAGTATTAGCCCTTTGCGGATTCGCTGCGTATGAATTCGGATTGTTTGATCCGTGGCTGCAAAAACCATCTGCCGAGCCGATTGAAACCGTCAGGAGTGCGATTGAAGGCCAGGCTGACAAGGAATATACAATAGCCCTGCGCATTGAGAAAATAAAAGTTGATGAAGATGAAACGGCGCGTATCAAAGCTATGTATTCCGGCAGCGAACTTGCAGAAGCAAGAGGTTGGACAGATGAATATCTTGAGGAACATTTTATTGTCGTATGGGCGAAATATTATGCGGAGTACGACCATACCAAGACATTTTTAGACGACGGTTATACTGAACAGTATTTTTATCTGACCCAAGATATAAAATCCGGGGAATGGACAATCAACGATAATACATCTCCAAACCAAAGTTCAAAATAACAGAGTAAACACCATTCAAAAGGGCAGTCACGTTATGACTGTCCTTATTTTGTACCACCGGGCAATAAAGCGAGCGGCCATGACAAAGAGAGAAAAACTGAAAAGGTTGATGGCAAACGCCGACAGAGCATTCAGGTTTACTTTAACGGCGCCGGACAGATTTTGTCAGACCCACAAAAGAAGTCCGAAACAACCGAGTGACCGGTCGTTTCGGACTTTTGCGCGATAATATATCCCGCAGACGCTCCACATTACGCTGCCGGGATTTTTATAGGTTAAATATATCTGAGAATGTCCTTTTCCTTGCCGTTTTCGATGAATATTCGGGGAACTCGCGTTCCTATGCAGCAAAGCAGTTCGTAGCTTATCGTTCCGATGAGGTCGGCTGCGTGGTCGACCGAGGAGCCGCCGAAAGTTTCGTCAGAGTAGACCGTTACCTCGTCGCCTATCTGCGCTTCCGGAATATCCGTGATGTCAACAAGGGTCTGATCCATGCAGATACGTCCGCAGACCGGAGCCGGCTTGCCGTGTATGAGCACATTCCACTGACCGGAGAGCCTGCGGTTGAAACCGTCCGCATATCCGCAGGGGATAAGCGCGAGCCGGGTCTCGTGATCGGCCTTGAACGTCCTGCCGTAGCTTACCGTGTCGCCGGGCTTAATGGTCTTTATCTGGCTGATTACCGCCTTCATGCTGAATACGGACTTTATTCCGTCCGGGAGCGGGTATTCGGTGTTCGGGCGGTGTCCGTACATCACTATGCCTGCGCGGATAAAGTCACCGTCGAAATCCTTGTGGAACAGTATGCCACCGCTGTTCTGGGAATGCATGGGAAGCTTCCTTGCATGGCAGATGTCCGCAAGCTTTTTGTACTGCTTCTCGGTGAACTCCACATCTTCCTTTTCGAGGGAGTCCGCGACGGAGAAGTGCGTGTATCCAGCGCGGCAGTCAAGCCCCGGAAGGGCGAGTATCTGGTCTGCTTCCTCCGCTGTTGTTATACCTACGCGGCACATTCCGGTGTCGAACTTGATGTGCACCGGCACCTTCAGACCAGCCTTCAGAGCCGCCTCGGAAAGCTCCCGGGCGTAGGGAACGCTTCCGACTGTAAATATGTAGTTCTTGTCAAGATTCTCGAAAATCAGCGGAATATCACAGTAGCCGAAAATCAGTATATCGCCCTCGACCCCAGCCGAGGAAAGATTCTGAGCCTCCCATAGATTTGAGACCGCAAAGTGCTTTACGCCGATGTGGTTCATTGCAAGCGCGCATTCCGCGTCGCCGTGGCCGTAGGCGTTTGCCTTCACAATTGCGATTATATCGCGGTTTCCGGAGTATTCTCTGATGATCTCTATATTATTTTTCAGGACGTCGAGATTTATTTCCGCCCATGCTCGGTGATAAAAATTCTTCATGTTCGCTCCTCAATGTGTTGAAATTTCAGAAAAAGTGTGGTATAATATTAAAAGGCATTTATTAATGAACAACTATTGACTTCTTTTTCTGATATCGCCTTGTATATTATATTACTAATTCCCGAAAAATTCAATACCTTTTCCGGGTGATGGCATTTTTTTTGAAAAAGCAGTCGCGAAAGGCAGAATCTATGGCAGTACGCAGAAAAAGCAACTGGTATATATATTTAATAGCGTTTTGTATAACTCTAGCTATGATAATCATGGCGATATTTTCCTTCCGGGACTTCCTGTTTCCAAAGTCGCAGGAGACCGGGCTGAGTACCGACGGCACTCTTTCCGATGATTTTGTGCCGGATCACAGCATGGATCTGTCAGTCATGACAATGATATCCGACGGCTCGGCGGATATGCCGTCGCTGTTTATCGCGGTAACTTACAATGCAGTTGACAACCGCCTGCTGTTTATTCCGGTTACTGACGGAATAGCGCTTGCTTCCTCTGGCAGAACGCTTCCGAACATCTACGCGGCACAGGGCGGTCAGGGAGTTGCCGCCGCAGTGTCCGACGCACTTGGTATCAAGTTTGACGGCTATGTGAAGTTCGACCGCGCGACCCTCACCGGGCTGATAGCGACCTACGGAAACGTGGAGTACAACGTTGCGAAAACGCTCCTCATCACCGATGGAACCGAGGTCGAGGCGATAAACTCCGGCGACCAGATCTTTACGGCTGAGAAGGTGTTCCGTTATATAATGTTCGCGGATTTCGGCGAGGGCGAGTCCTACAGGTTCAACATGATCGGTTCCCTGCTGATAGAGCTTGTGAACCAGAATGTTTCCTACATTGACGGTTCTCTCCTCACCGCATACGCTGAGGAGATCCTCAACGCGGAGACTGACCTCACGGCTGACATTCTTTCCGCGCGTAAGGCGGCTATGCTGAACACCGTAAAGTATGGCATCAATCCTGCTGATTACTACGTACCCTATGGCGTGTACGGCGACGACGGAAGCTTCACAGTATCGGATAACTCCATCACGACCATTCAGCAGAAGTCCGGTCAGAATGAGCAATAACAGGAGGCACGGCATGGAAGAAAGAATACAGCGCACGATGAAAGCGCTGGAGCGCAACAAAATCAAGCCCTACTACGTGGAAACACGCGAGCAGCTCTACGACCTGGTTCGGGAGCTTGTAAAAAACGATAAGCTGATAACCGCCGGAGGCTCCATGACGCTTGAAGAAAGCGGCGTGAAAGAGCTTCTCATGACGGAATTCAAGGGCGTGTACCTTGACCGCTCCGAGGGAAAGACCCCCGAGGAGGTAGAGGACATACTGCACAAGGCGTTTGTTTCCGATACATTTTTCGCGAGCAGCAACGCAGTGACTGAGGACGGTGCGCTGTACAATGTCGACGGCAGAGGAAACCGCGTCGCGGCAATGATCTACGGACCGGCTCAGGTAGTGCTGATCGTCGGAACCAACAAGATAGTGAAGGATATGGGCGAGGCGGTCTGTCGGGTGGAGCAGGTGGCTGCTCCGATGAACACAAAGCGGCTGAACTGCAAGACTCCGTGCCAGGTAACGGGCACCTGCTCGCACTGCCGCAGCGACGGCAGAGTTTGCTGCTCGTTCGTAAGGCTGGAGCAGCAGCGCGTCCCCGGCCGAATAAAAGTAATCATCGTCAATGAGAGCCTGGGCTACTGAGCCAGGCTGCTGAGACGCAAAGAAAGGATACATAATTATGGCAATTTTAAAGCTTAAAGCGCCCTGCAAGGACTACATCTGGGGTGGCAACAGACTTCGTGAGGAATACGGCAAGCAGCTCGACTCCGACAGAATTGCGGAAAGCTGGGAGCTTTCCTGCCACAAGGACGGTCAGAGTGTTATCACCGGCGGCGAGTTCGACGGAAAGACACTCTCCGACTACATCGCAGCCAAGGGCAAGGGCGTCCTCGGCAAGAACTGCGACCGCTTTGAGTACTTCCCGGTGCTGATAAAGCTCATCGACGCGAAGGACAACCTTTCCGTTCAGGTACACCCCTCAAATGAGTACGCACTGCGCGTAGAGGGCGAGTACGGCAAGACCGAGATGTGGTACATCGTTGACTGCGATCCCGGCGCGGAGCTTCTCTACGGCTTCAAGCACGAGATAAGCAAGGAGGAGTTCGCAGAGCGCATCGCGAACAATACACTCCTTGAAGTTACAAACAACGTGCCCGTGCACAAGGGCGACGTATTCTTCATCGAAAGCGGCACTCTGCATGCAATAGGCAAGGGAATACTCATTGCTGAGATCCAGCAGAATTCCAACACCACCTACCGTATCTACGACTACGGCAGAGTAGGCAAGGACGGCAAGCCCCGTGAACTCCACGTTGAAAAGGCGAAGGAAGTCACAAATCTTGTACCGCCGAAGTACCCCACCACCGCCCAGGGAGCTCCCACAGCAATCGAGGGCGGCAAGGAGACGCTGCTGCGCTCCTGCGAGTATTTCAATGTAAACAAGCTGGAGCTTGACGGCACCACAAAGCTCACAGCGGGCGCAGGCTCGTTCAATTCCCTGCTTGTGCTCGATGGCACATTTGAGATCGCCGCTGGCTCTGAGAAGGCTTCCGCAAAGAAGGGCGACAGCCTGTTCATCACTGCTGGCACCGGCGAGTACACCGTAACCGGTAAGGGAACAATTATTCTCACCGACATCATCTGAACCTGACAGGAGGCGCAGCATGGCAAACATGGAGAGACACCTCGGCATAGACATCGGCGGAACCAACATAGCATGCGGTATCGTGAATGAAAACTGCGAGATAGTCGCACGCTCCAAAGTCAAGACCAACTCACCGAGACCCTACGCGGAAATACTCGAGGACATAATCCGTGCCGCGGAGCTTGCCTGCGCTGAAGCGGGAATAACTTCGCAGCAGCTTTCTTCCATCGGTATCGGCTGCCCGGGAACCTGCAACCAGGCGACCGGCGTGGTGGAGTACTCAAACAACCTCGGGTTCGTTAATGCGCCGATGCGTACCGACATCGAATCCAAGTTCGGAGTACCCACATACCTCGGCAACGATGCGGACGCGGCAGCCTACGGCGAGTACTGCGCAGGCGCAGCCAAGGGCGCCGGAAGCGCGGTAGTGATCACGCTCGGAACAGGGGTAGGCTCGGGTATCATCATCGACGGGAAGATCTACAGCGGCTCTAATTTTGCGGGCGGCGAGATAGGTCATACGGTCATCGAGGTGGACGGCAGACCCTGCACCTGCGGCCGCAAGGGCTGTTTTGAAGCGTATTCCTCTGCGACCGGGCTTGTGAACACCACGCGTGAGTACGCCGAGAAATTTCCGGACAGCCTCATGGCAGAATTAATAAAGAACGAAGGAAAGGTCAGCGCCCGGACTGCTTACATAGCTATGAAACAGGGCGACGAAGCCGGAAAGCTCGTTACTGACCTTTACGTGAAGTACCTCGCAGTGGGGATAACGAATGTTATCAACATCTTCCAGCCGGATATACTCTGTATCGGCGGGGGAGTCTGCAACGAGGGCGACACGCTGCTCGTTCCGCTGAAAAAGGCGGTAGCGGAGCAGGTTTATTCCAAGAGAAGCGCTAAAAATACCGAGATCGTGATTTGCTCCCTCGGTAATGACGCAGGCATAATCGGAGCCGCAATGCTCCACCGTTCCTGCAAATAAATTTCGTGACCCGGAATCCGGGCGGAAAGGAAAAATCATGAGAAGTGATCTTATTAAAGAAGGAGTAGAGAAAACTCCTCACAGAGCGATACTCAAGGCTCTGGGCGTAACTGACAGCGAAATGCACAGACCGTTCATCGCGGTTGTCTGTGCTGCCAGCGACTACGTCCCCGGACATATGCACCTGCACGAGATCTCCCGCGCAGTTAAGGACGGTATCAGAAATGCGGGCGGCGTTCCGTTTGAGTTTTTCACCATCGGTGTATGCGACGGCCTCGCAATGAACCACAAGGGCATGAGATATTCCCTTGCTTCCAGAGAGCTCATCGCCGACTCCATCGAGGTAATGCTGACCGCTCACCCGCTGGACGGCGTTGTGTTCATTCCGAACTGCGACAAGATCGTACCCGGAATGGTGCTTGCTGCGGCAAGAATGAACCTCCCCGCTATCTTCTGCAGCGGCGGTCCTATGAATCCCGGCTGCGTACAGGGCAAGCGCGTAGGCTATTCTGAGATCTACGAGGCAATCGGTCAGTACTCCAACGGCGAGATCGGCGACGATGTTATCAAGGATTTCGAAGATAACGCATGCCCCACCTGCGGAAGCTGCTCCGGTATGTACACCGCAAACTCCATGAACTGCCTGACCGAGGCTATGGGTCTCGCGCTCCCGACCGCCGGCACCGAGCCTGCTGTAAACTCCGCACGTCGCAGACTTGCTAAGGAGTCTGGCGAGCGCGTTGTTGAGCTTGTAAAGCAGAATATCCGTCCGCTCGATATCCTCACCAAGAAGAACATGCTGAACGCCCTCGCAACCGATATGGCGATCGGCGCTTCCTCCAACACTGTACTTCACCTGCTTGCTATCGCACACGAGGCTAAGGTCGACATCTCCCTCGACGATATCGACCAGATGAGCAGAAAGACTCCGCAGCTTGCAAAGCTGAACCCGGCTTCCAGTGTGTTCATCACTGATCTGAACGCGGTAGGCGGAATTCAGACTGTAATTCGCGAGCTGTCAAAGGGCGGCCACGTAAACACCGATGTTCTGACCGTTTCCGGTACACAGGCTGACCGTATCGCAAAGGCAAAGGACGCAGACGGCGTTATCGTTCACAAGATCGACTCCCCGATACGCAAGGACGGCGGTATCGCTATCCTGAGCGGCAACCTTGCAGAGCATGGCTCCGTAGTTAAGCAGGGCGCAGTAAAGCCCGAGATGATGGACTTCACCGGCACAGCCCGCGTATTCAACGGCGAGCAGGCAGCATGCGACGCTATCCTCGGCGGCGACATCAAGGCAGGCGATGTAGTTGTTATCCGCTACGAAGGCCCGAAAGGCGGCCCCGGAATGCCTGAGATGCTGGCTCCGACTGCGGCTATCGTTGGCAAGGGGCTTGACGGCAACGTTGCGCTCATCACTGACGGACGTTTCTCCGGCGCTTCCAGAGGCGCGGCTATCGGCCACGTTTCCCCCGAGGCTGCCGAGGGTGGTCTGATCGCATTCGTTGAGGACGGCGATAAGATCCATATTGATATTCCGAACCGCAGCATTACTCTGCTTGTTGACGACGCAGAGATCGCAAAGCGCAAGGAGAAGGGCATTCTTCCTCCGAAGGAGCTTGACGGCTACCTCAAGAGATACGCGAAGATGGTTACTTCCTCCAATACCGGCGCGGTATTCGCTGATTAATTACAAAGCCCCGTCAGAAATGGCGGGGCTTGTTCTATTTCCGGACAGACCGGAATACACTGTAGCATGATAGAGTTGAAGCTGAAGCGGACGGCGCTCCGCTGGGATTTCTCGTTTTTCGCCGTGTTGGCGGTGTTTTTCTTCTGGGACGATTCCGGTTTCGGAATTGCCGCGCTTGGAATATGCGCCGCTCACGAGCTTGCTCACCTTGCCGTAATGAAGTTCTGCGGAATAACCCCTGACAGCCTGACATTCTACGGAGCCGGGATACGTCTGAGCGCCCGCGCCGTGGAAAGCGCTCCGCCAGGGGTTCAGGCGGCAGTCTACTCAGCGGGGTGCGTAATGAATTTCCTGCTCGGCGGAGCGTTCCTCGCAGCGGGGGAGGGGCGAATAGCCGCGGTCAGCTTTGCGGCTGGGGCGTTCAACCTGCTCCCGCTCGGGGAGTTCGATGGACGCCGCCTGCTGAAACTCCTGCTGATATCCCTTGCGGCTCCCGAAAATGTAGATACGGTGCTCAAAATGTGCGGATTTATCTCCGCAGGAATAGCCGCCGCTGTGCTTTTCAAAGCCGGGGGAGCGAGTCCCACTTTCTTCATCACGGCGGTGTATCTGGTGATACTTTCAGCAAAAGGACTGTAAAAACTTTCAAAAACAACTTGACAATTGGTTATTTTTACTGTATAATAAAAAAGGCAAATGTCCGGTACCTTACAACTATATTTGGCTATGGAGGAAAATTATATGAGATATGAGATCAAGGGCGAGCCGCTGCCCGTCGTAATCGTTTATCTTGAGGCTGGCGAGTCCATCAAGTGCGAGAAGGGCGCAATGTCCTGGATGACTCCCAACATGAAGATGGAAACCGGCGCAGGAAGCGTTGGTAAGGCATTCAGCAGAATGTTCTCCGGCGAGTCCATGTTCCAGAATACATACACCGCTGTCGGCGGTCAGGGAATGATCGCGTTTGCGTCCAGCTTCCCTGGCTCTATCATTCCCATTGATGTAAGCAAGGGTGATTTCATCGTTCAGAAGACCGGTTACCTGGCTTCCGAGCCTACCGTTGAGCTTTCCATCGCGTTCCAGAAGAAGCTCGGCGCTGGATTCTTCGGCGGCGAGGGCTTCATCATGCAGAAGCTCCACGGAACTGGTATGGCGTTCGTTGAAATCGACGGCTACGTTGTTGAGTACGAGCTGCAGGCTGGTCAGCAGATGCTTATTGACACCGGCTATCTGGCTGCTATGTCAGGCTCCTGCACAATGGATATCCAGACCGTAAAGGGTATCGGCAACGTACTGTTCGGCGGCGAGGGTCTGTTCAATACTGTTGTTACAGGTCCCGGCAAGATCTACCTCCAGACAATGCCTATCAGCAATGTTGCGGGCGCGATCGCTTCTGTTATGCCCAAGAGCAATTGATTTTTCCGGCATATTCGGGCGGTGCAGTTATGCACCGCCTTTTTTATACGGTTTCTTAATTTAATATTACATTTCTGTAACAGTTATTGACAAATAATATCAAAAATGATATACTGCTATGTGAAAATGATATATTATTATCCTTTGAAAAAGTGCAACCTTAACCATATTACGGCTGTTTTATTGGTAGAAAGCTAAAGGGGGTGACAGCATGGAAGAAAACGAGAAGCCAAGAAAACGCAGGGCGATGATCCACGTCAAGGATCTGCGCAAGGAATATACGCTTGAAGGCGGGGAATCCGTAGTAGCGCTGAAACGAATCAACCTCGACATAATGGAAGGCGAGCTCTGCTGCATTTTCGGTACGTCTGGCTCGGGTAAATCCACGCTGCTGAATCAGCTTGCCGGTCTTGAAAAACCGACATTCGGGGACGTTTACATAAGAGGAGTTCCTATAACGCGGCTGAGCGAAAATCAGCTTGCAGCGTTCCGGCAGAAGCACATTGGATTCGTGTTCCAGTCATATAATCTGCTGCCGTTCATGAACGCGGTGGAGAACGTAGCAATGCCGCTGATGTTCCGCGGGGACAGCAAGCGCGACAGAACGCGGAAAGCGGTCGCAATGCTGAAAAAAGTCGGGCTGGGGAATCGATTGAAACACTATCCGAGGCAGATGTCCGGCGGACAACAGCAGCGAGTGGGAATTGCAAGAGCGTTCGTTGCAAAGCCCGATGTTGTATTCGCAGACGAGCCTACGGGAAATCTCGATTCCAAAACGACGATCGAGGTAATGGACATGATAAAGTCCTTTGCAAGAAAGTACAATCAGACGATAGTGCTTGTTACGCACGATCCGGAGCTTGCGCAGTACGCTGACAGAATAGTAACGCTTGTTGACGGAAGAATAGTAAGCGATACAAAAGGAGATAACAATGAGCAAGAGAATAAGTAAGGTATTATCAATACTTCTGAGCGCGTCGCTGGCAGCGGCGTCCGTTCCAGTGATCCCGTTAGCCGCGTATGCCGATAATGGTACCACTACCAGCACGTCGGAAGCACCGGATCCCGGCGACAAGAAAGACGACGCGGGACTTACCCTGAACCCTGTTGTAGTAAATTACTCGATACTTGACAGTAAGGGAAAAGAGCAGAAGACGATCTATAAAAACACCTCCTTCGTTATGAAAATGACGATAAAGGATATCAAGGTCAAGACAAGCCAGGTGACAGGCGGCGGAGCCGGGATCGACTTCCTCAAGTCCGTCGACAGCTTCAAGGGCACTCTTGACAGCCTGACCGTTACTTCGCAGGGCGATGAATTATTAAGATACGACATAGTACTTAAGGACTGCAAGTGGGTCGGCGATGACAAGAGCTTCGGCTTCAAGGTAGGCTACACCGGCGGCAGCGACTATGTGGACGGCTCGGTAAACGTGCTTGAGTGTACAACTTCTGACAGCACGCCAACTCCTGACGAGTCCAACCCTGAGCCTATAATCAAGATAACCGCTGTGGAGCCTGATAATCCCATCAAGGCAGGCGAGGAAGGCGAATTCAAGATTCGCCTGAAAAATCTCGGAGCAACATCTGCGTACAATATACTCGCAGAGGTCACTTCCGCTGAGGAGATACTCATTAAGGAAGGCACCGGCACACAGGATATCGAGAGCCTTGGCTTCAAGGACGAGAAGATACTCACAATAAAGTATAAAGCGCTCGGCAAAATAACATCTGAGAAGCAGAATTTCACGGTAAACCTCAGATATTATTATGACAACGGCTCTACGGAGACAACCGGAAGCGCTACGGCACAGGTAGCCGCCGCCGCGGAGATATCCACCGAGGAAAAGGTATATCCGGTTATCGACGCAAGCTTCTCAATGACAGAGGCTGACATTGATCCGGATAAGAGCTACAGCGGCGTTCTCACGATAAAGAACAGCGGCTCCGCAGATATAAAGGGTCTGTTCGTGAACTTCACAAGCACAGATGATATCGTTATAACCGACGGCACTGCCTCCAGATATTTTGAAGATATCCCGATGGGAACAACAAAGCAGATAACAATGAAGTTCCGCACCATGAAGGATATCACCACCATCAAGCAGTCCATCACAGCAAACCTCAAGTATAACTATGTTTCCGGCGGCGATGAGAAGGAAGGCACCTACGAGGAAGCGTTCGTAATGTTCGGTCAGAAGGCCGCTGAGACAGCCCCTCTGCCGATAATCTCATCAACTCCGCTTGATTTCGACCTCCAGGCAGGCAAGAGCTACCGCAAGGCTTTCTTTATTATAAATAAGGGCAACGAGGATATGGAGAACATCACCGTCAAGGTAAAAGGCGGCGAGGGGATCAACATCACAAACGGCACCGATACATTCTTTGTCGATAAGATAAAGGCGGGCGGTCAGAAGCGCATTCTTGTACGTTTTGACACCGCCGCGGAGCTTGCAAGCGTGAGCCAGACCCTCGATGTTGAGCTTGAGTACCGCTACGACAAGAGCGGCACTACCACGACCGAGACCAAGACCGGCACGATCAGCATGAATTCGGAAGTATCCACCGCTCCGGTGCTTCGCATCACCGGCGAAAAGCTCGATTCCGCGATAGTTCCCAACACTGATTATGAGTACACCATCTCCGTAAAGAACTACGGCGACATCACCGTAAGGGATGTATTTGTTGACCTGACCGGCACAGACGCATTCTACTTCCTTGACGGAACGGAATCCGCGTTCATCGACATCATCAGACCGCAGTCTACGGCTTCCTTCAAGGTTAAGTTCAGAACCCTTGATGACATCACCGCCGAAAAGCAGGGGATCACTGCGGCAATGAAGTACAGCTACGGCAGAAATACTTCAATTAAGCAGGGCGAGAGTTCCTCCTCCGTAGTTATCATCGCAGCTCCTAACAAGGCAGCAGACGGCAAGGATACCGGAGCGGCTCCGAATATCATCATCGGCAAGTACGACATCGGCGCAGACCAGATCGCGGCAGGTGACGTGTTTACACTTGATCTTGACTTCTACAACACAAACGCAACCACCGGAGTAGAGAATATGGTAATGACCGTCAACGCAAGCGGCGACCTGTCTATCTACGGCGGCAGCAGTTCCTTCTACTATGCTAGCCTCCCCGCTGCGGGCGCGGCAAGCGAGTCCATACAGCTCAGGGCGCTTCCTACTGCGGCTACGGGAACATCTTCCGTTTCCGTGTCCTTCAAGTACGATTACCTTGTAGGCGACACCCGCACAAGCATGACCTCCGAGCAGACAATCTATGTTCCGCTCTATCAGCCCGATAAGCTGACGCTCTCCGTAAGCAAGCCCACATACGATATTTACGTAGGCAACGAGGTTTACATAACACTCAGCTACATGAACAAGGGACGCGCAGACGCCTCCAATGTTAAGGTCGAGATCGTAAGCGACACCAGCAGTTCAGATGAGGGACCGGTCGACGACAATACCAATATCGGTGGCATGACTTCCGAGTCTACAGGTTCGTCCACTTATGAGATTCCTGCAATGGACGGCGAGCAGCCTATGTTCTCGGCTATGTCCAACAAGCTCATCGCAGTCGACGCTGGCGCTGCAGATGGCATAATGTTCGACGACGGCGGTGCAATGGGCAACGCAGGCTACGACAATGGAATGGGCGGCTACGATGACGGCAGCGATTACAGCGACCCGGGCTATACAGCGCTCAACACCGAGAAGGTAATAGGCAATATCACAGCAGGCGGCAACGGTACCGCAGACTTCGTTATAACTCCTACAAGAGCCGGCACTGTCAGCTTTATTCTCAAGGTGACATACGAGGACTCCAACATGAACGAGATCGTAAAGGAGCTTCCCGTATCCCTGAACGTTTTAGAGCAGCAGTGGGATTTCCCGGATTACCCCATGACCGCTGAAACCACCGAGGTTGACGGCGAGGGCGGATTCCCGTGGATAGCCGTAATAATAGGCGGCGCAGTACTGGTTGCTGCTGGCGTTGTAGTGCTCATCGTTGTTCTCAAGAAGAAGCACAAGAACGGCAAGAAGCTCACAGCAGACGATATCGACTGGGAGGACGAGCTGGACGACGAGGACGAAAAGTCCGACAGCGACGATAAGACAAAGGTTTAATGGTGACGAGCCATGAAAATTTTAGACATGATAAAGATGTGCCTGCAAAACCTGACGCGCAGGAAGTCGAGAACTATCCTGACTGTCCTGGGCGTTGTGGTTGGCTGCTGTGCCATCGTAACTATGATGTCGATCGGCTTCGGAGTTCAGAATTCGCAGCAGATCATGCTAGAGGGCATGGGCGACCTTACCCTTATACAGGTGTATTCAAGCGGACGTAAGGATTCCAAGCTGGACGACGCGGCTATCAAGAAATTCCAGAATATCGCGAACGTTGACGTTGCGCTCGGAAAGAGCCAGCTCAACAATGTAAACATGACAGTGTACGCCGGAGATAACGACCGCTACGAGATGCAGTGGGTGCAGGTCGTAGGCATAAATAAGGAGGCAATGGAGAAATTCGGGTTTCAGCTAATAGAAGGCTCCTACCCGAAGAACAGCTTTGAGGTGCTAGCTGGGCAGTACACGGCGTACAATCTCCAGGATTCGATGCGCCCTGATGGTAATAATACCATAAGCCGATGGGATTATATGTACTCATACGATCCCAACACCGGCATGATGACCGAAAACGATTCATCGGCGCTCCCCGACCCTTACATGCAGCTTAACGGTCAAACATTGAAGCTGGAGCTTTACAGCTATGATAATCCGGATTCCAAGAAATATCAGGATATAAAGGTCACAGGTATCGTCAAGGAAGATTACAACAAGGACTATGCCACCAGCGAGGGTCTTATATTCTTTACCAGCGATCTCCAGGCGCTGTATAAGATGTTCTATCCATCCGCAGACCAGAATAAGATGGAATACAGCGAGATATACGTCAAGGCGAAGGATATCTCGCAGGTCGCGGACATTGAAAGCGCGATCAAGAAGCTTGGCTATTCCACCTATTCGATGGAGTCAGTCCGTAAGCCACTTGAGGAAGAGGCTCGCAAGCAGCAGATGATGCTCGGCGGACTTGGCGCGGTTTCTCTGTTCGTAGCGGCTCTCGGCATTACGAATACTATGATAATGTCAATCTCTGAGCGTACGCGCGAGATCGGCGTTATGAAGGCGCTTGGGTGCTTCCTGGGCAATATACGTACCGTGTTCCTCATGGAAGCGGGATTTATCGGACTCATCGGCGGTTTTATAGGCAGCATACTGAGTTTCTTCATTTCGGTGGGAATGAACGTCTTTACCAATGAAGCAGCGAAGTCGATGCAGATAACAGACATAGGCTCGCTGTGGACAATGATAACCACCGCAATGGATCCTGCCAACAGCCCGATGTCCATTGTTCCGCTGTGGCTTTATGGCTTTGCTATACTGTTTTCTATCTGTATAGGCCTCGGCTCGGGATTCTACCCGGCAAACAAGGCGGTGCATATCTCCGCAATGGAGGCTATCAAGCGCGAATGACATAATAATAACAAGGACAGGCCGACGAAAGTTAACCTGTCCTTGTTTGCTTTGTTAAATGTGCACTAAAGTTTTTTTATGAAATTGTGAAAACTGTGTGTTATGCATAAAAGATATGATAGGTATGCCGATTTAGCATTTTACAATAAGTGAGAATGATGTTATAATAATATCAATAAAAACTGATGGGATTTATTGAAAAAATCTGTCGGTTTTTCACAAGACTTTCACAAATGGAGGTACACTTACAATGGCTAGATTTACTTTACCGAGAGATGTCTATCATGGAAAGGGCGCACTCGAGAACCTGAAGGCTCTCAAGGGCAAAAAGGCTGTTATCGTTGTCGGCGGAGGCTCTATGAAGCGTTTCGGCTTCCTTGACAAAGCAGAGAACTATCTGAAGGAAGCTGGCTTTGAAGTAATGATCATCGACGGCGTTGAGCCTGATCCTTCTGTAACCACCGTTATGAACGGTGCAGCAAAGATGCTCGACTTCCAGCCTGACTGGATCGTAGCAATGGGCGGCGGCTCTCCTATCGACGCTGCTAAGGCAATGTGGATCAAGTATGAGTATCCGGAATGTACCTTTGAGGATATGTGCAAGGTATTCGGTATCCCTGAGCTGAGAAAGAAAGCGCACTTCTGCGCTATTCCTTCCACCTCCGGCACTGCTACCGAGGTTACTGCGTTCTCCATCATCACCGATTACGACAACGGTATCAAGTACCCGATTGCAGACTTCGAGATCACTCCTGATGTTGCTATCGTTGATTCCGACCTCGCAGAGACAATGCCGCAGAAGCTGACAGCTCACACCGGTATGGATGCTATGACCCACGCTATCGAGGCATACGTATCCACCGCTAACTGCGACTTCACAGACGCGCTTGCTATCCACGCTATCGAGATGATCCAGGCAGACCTGGTTAAGTCCTACAATGGCGACATGGCTGCACGTGCAAGAATGCACAATGCACAGTGCCTTGCTGGTATGGCGTTCTCCAACGCACTGCTTGGTATCGTTCACTCCATGGCTCACAAGACCGGCGCTATCTTCCAGGATTACGGCGCACATATTATCCACGGCGCAGCAAACGCTATGTACCTGCCTAAGGTAATCGCGTTCAACGCTAAGGATCCGACAGCTAAGAAGCGCTACGGCGTTATTGCTGATTACATGCACCTCGAAGGCTCCAACGATGATGAGAAGATCGCTTCCCTCATCAAGTACCTCCGCGGCATGAACGATCAGCTCAAGATCCCGCACTGCATCAAGAACTACGGCGCAGACAGCTATCCCTGCGAGCAGGGCTTCGTTCCCGAGAATGTATTCCTTGAGAGAGTACACGACATCGCAGTTAACGCTATCGCAGACGCATGTACCGGTTCTAACCCCCGTCAGCCCTCACCCGAGGAGATGGAGAAGCTGCTCAAGTGCTGCTACTACGACACAGACGTTGATTTCTAATCATCGGCTAATCGCATAAACCGACCCCGCCGGAGCTATCCGGCGGGGTTTCTGCTTGACAAAATCAGGCTATTGAGCTATAATAAAATGAGTCTTGAGCGATCAGGGCTTATTTTATTGTGACCAAACATCAAAGGAATATAAAATGCAGAAAAACAGGGATTTTACCACCGGGAGCATAACCGGCGGATTGTGGGCGTTCGCCGTGCCGCTTATGCTGGGAAACGTATTGCAGCAGTTCTATAATCTGGCTGATACATGGGTCGTCGGGAAGTACATCGGCGACAACGCGCTGGCTGCGGTCGGCTCGTCGTATACGCTCATGACGTTCCTGACATCGGTTATAATCGGCTTATCGCTGGGAACCGGCTCGTTTATTTCGATGGCGTTCGGCAGAAAAGAGCAGGACTCCATACGTAATGGCATATTCATGTCAGCGGGGATAATCGGGGTGCTTACATTGCTGATAACCGCGGCGTTTTACATGCTTACAGGCCCGATAATCTCCCTGCTGAACGTCCCGGCGGAACTGACCGGCGACATGCACACATACCTTGCTTACGTGTTCATCGGATTTTTCGCGGTGTTCCTTTATAATTACATCTCCAACATACTGCGCGGAATGGGGAATTCAACCCTGCCGCTGATTTTCCTTGGAGTGTCCGTGGCGCTGAACGTCGGGCTTGACCTGCTTTTCGTCATACCGTTAGGCATGGGAATAATGGGAGCCGCTCTGGCTACGGTCATAGCGCAGTACGTTTCCGGCGTCGGCGTACTTGTGTATTTCATCGCGGCTTATCCGGAGTTCCGGCTGACCCGCCGGGATATGCGCTGGGACAGCCGGAATTTCCGCAGTATTTTGTCGCTGTCGGGATTTACCTGCTTGCAGCAGTCGGTGATGAACCTCGGGATTCTGATGGTGCAGGCGGTCGTGAACAGCTTTGGCTCGGTGGTTATGGCGGCGTTTTCGGTAGCTGTGAAGATAGACACGATCGCGTACATGCCAGTCCAGGACTTCGGCAACGCGTTTTCAGTGTTCACTGCGCAGAATTACGGAGCGGGCAAAAACGAGCGGATCCGCGTCGGGATAAAGCAGTCGGTTATCAGCGTTGTGCTGTTTTGTATCGCGGTGAGCGCGGCGGTGTGCCTCCTGGCGGAGCCGCTGATGAGAGCATTTGTGGACAGCTCAAGCCGCGAGACGATCGAGGTCGGCGTGCAGTACCTCCGGACGGAAGGCGCGTGCTACATCGGTATCGGAATTCTTTTCATGCTGTACGGCTATTACCGCGCCGTGAATAAACCTGTGATGTCCGTTGTGCTGACGGTTTTCTCGCTTGGGACCCGCGTTTTGCTTGCAAATCTGCTGTCTGCGGTTCCGGAGATCGGCGTTTTCGGCATATGGATATCAATTCCGATAGGCTGGTTTCTCGCGGACGCGGTGGGCGTCGGTTATTTCATTGCGGTGGAGCGGAAACGGCTGTTCCGGAACGTCGGCGGAACAATTTGAAAATATTCGGGAAAAATTGCTCCAACCCCCTTGACAAAGGGAATTGTATGTGTTATAATTACTTTGCCGCATGTGCAGGGTGAGTTGTGTCCGTTAGCGGAAACAGCTCGTAAGCGCAGAAATGCAACCCCGACGCAGCGAGTCTGAATAAAAAGAGGTAAACAAAATGTACGCAGTAATCGAAACAGGCGGAAAGCAGTATCAGGTTAAAGAGGGCGACATCGTCTTCATCGAGAAGCTCGAGGCCGAGGGCGAGATCACATTCGACAAGGTTATCATGGTAGGCAAGGACAACGGCGTTAAGGTCGGCGCTCCCTATGTTGACGGAGCAAGCGTAAAGGCTACTCTGCTCAAGAACGGCAAGTCCAAGAAGATCACCGTTTTCACCTACAAGCCCAAGAAGAGCAGCAAGAGAAAGATGGGCCACAGACAGCCGTACAGCCAGGTAAGAATTGAAGCAATCAACGCATAATCTTCGGATAGTGTTTGCCAGGCGAGAGGGCAGGATATACGGCTTTGTTGTGACTGGACACGCAGGTTACGGCGAGGAGGGCGAGGACATCGTCTGCTCCGCTGTAAGCTCTGCCATACAGCTCGTGTGCAACACCGTTACGGATTTCTTCCATGCTGACGCTGACGCGGCAGTAGGCGAGAACCGTATCGAACTCCGTCTGAACAGTTCTGATGACCCCAGCGAGAAATTGCTTGAAGCGTTCTGTGACCATATGGAGTATATTCAGGCAAAGTATCCGGGGGTAAAGGTTGAGACAAGGGAAGCTTGACTTCCGAATGATAACAGGAGGAATATAACAATGATTAGAATTGATTTACAGTATTTCGCTCATAAAAAAGGTATGGGTTCTACCAAGAACGGCCGTGATTCCGAGTCCAAGAGACTTGGCGTTAAGCGCGCTGACATGCAGGTAGTATCCGCAGGCAGCATTCTCGTTAGACAGAGAGGCACACATATCCACGCTGGCAACAACGTAGGCAAGGGTTCTGATGACACTCTGTTCGCTCTGATTGATGGAACTGTAAAGTTCGAGCGCCTCGGCAGAGATAAGAAGCAGGTTAGCGTTTACGCAGCTGACTAATTTCTGCAATCTCATTAATCAACTAAGCCGGATTGCAAAGATCCGGCTTAATTTTTATCCGGGGAGAGTAATATTTGCCCGGGAACGTGAAATAACAAACAGAGGAAAGCGAGGCGGCATAGATGTTTGTTGATAAGGTAGAAATATCCATCAAGGCAGGGAACGGCGGCAATGGCGCGGTGACATTCCACCGCGAGAAGTATGTGAATGCCGGAGGTCCCGACGGCGGCGATGGTGGAAAAGGCAGCGATATCGTTTTTGTCGCTGACGATAATCTTTCCACGCTGATCGACTTCCGCTACAAGAGAAAATATATTGCTCCCGACGGTGAGCCAGGCGGTGCGAAGCGCTGCTCCGGCAAGTCGATGGAGCCCACGGTGATACGCGTACCCCGCGGAACCATCGTTAAGGACGCACACACCGGCAGGATCATGGCGGATATCTCCGACGACGAGCCGGTAGTCGTAGCAAAGGGCGGCAGAGGCGGCTGGGGAAATTCCCATTTTGCTACCCCTACGCGCCAGATCCCGCGTTTTGCAAAGCCGGGTTTTCCGGGCGAGGCATTTGACGTTGTGCTCGAGCTGAAGCTCCTTGCCGACGTAGGTCTTGTTGGCTTCCCGAATGTAGGCAAATCCACGCTGATAAGCGTAGTAAGCGCTGCGAAGCCGAAAATCGCGAACTATCACTTCACGACCCTGACCCCGGTGCTTGGCGTTGTGAAGCATGGCGAGCAGTCATTCGTAATGGCGGATATCCCCGGACTTATCGAGGGCGCAAGCGAGGGCGTAGGCCTCGGACACGCGTTCCTGCGCCATGTGGAGCGCTGCCGTCTTATCGTGCACGTAGTCGACGTATCCGGTGTTGAGGGGAGAGACCCACGCGACGATTTCGAAAAGATAAATCAAGAGCTTGCTAACTTCTCCGAGGATCTCGCAGAGCGCCCGCAGATCGTTGCAGCCAACAAATCCGATATGGCAACTGAGGAGCAGGTAGCCGAATTCCGCGAGTTCATCGAGTCCAAGGGACTTCCGTTCTTTGCAATCTCCGCGGCTACTACCCAGGGAACCGACGCGCTGATGGACTGCGTAGCCGAGGAGCTGTCGAAGCTCCCGCCGCCCAAGCGTTTCGAGGTTCAGCCGCTGACCCTTGCGGAGCTCGAGCAGCTTGAGACCGAGAAGCACAGCTTTAAGGTCGAAAAGATAGACGGAGTTTACGTTGTGGACGCTCCGTTCCTTGCACCGATTCTCAGCACCTGCAATATGGAGGACTACGAGAGCCTCCAGTACTTCCAGCGCGTGCTCCGCTCGAGCGGGATAATCGACGAGCTGGAGGCGCAGGGTATCCAGGAGGACGACCTGGTCTCCATATACGATTTCGAGTTCAATTACGTGAGATAATCTGTAGGAAACCCCAGGGGCTTCCGAGGTGCGAATATGAATCTGATCAGCGAATTACTTCAGCAGCTTGACCGTTCCTCGCCGGGCAGCGTTGAAACGGCTAAGCAGGTCATTGGCATGTTAAACGGAGCAGCACCGGAGTCGGCGCTGTTCTTCGGCGACGATACCTACACCCCGCGGCTGATATCCGAGAAGTTCGGGTGCAGGCTCTGCGCTGCCCTGACAGACGAGCAGCGCGCGGAGCAGGGAAAGGCGGCAGGTCTGGACTGCTGCGCAGTTCAGCAGTTTGAGCTTCCCGGCGGAAGCTACGACCTGATTTGGTACAACGGGATCGTTGAATTCGATGGAGTTACGCAGCGGCTCGAATTGCTGCGCGACAAACTGAAAAAAGGCGGTACGCTGGTTTATCGCAACGTTAGCTGGCTGACGGAACCGTCTCCGGACACTAAGGTGTTCTGTCAGCGCAGATTCGGGCAGATACTGCCGCTTGACAGGGTGCTTGTCCTCGCGAAGGAGCAGGGCTGGAAGGTGCAGGATTTCTACATTACGCCTAAGTCCGACTGGCATGCGGGGTACTACACTCCGCTTCTCGCCGCCGCCGAAAAGTACGCGGGCGTCCACAAGGAGGACAGCTCGGTATCGCTTGGCATGAGCGAGCTTCGCAAGGAAGCGGGGATTTTTGATGCGCACTGCGAGGAATATAGCTGCGTGTATTACATACTGAAAGGTTGATGGAATGGCGTTACCAGTATTGACGGAGCGCGAAGCAGGGGCGTACAGCCCGAATGTTCTTGCGTTCTACGGCGACTGCGTTTATGAGCTGCTGGTGCGGCGGGAGGTCGTGCTTCGCGGCAACACCAACGCCGGGAGGCTCCACGACCTGGCGGTCGAGCAAGTGCGGGCTTCCTACCAGTCCAGGGCGGTCGACGTTATCGAGCCTATGCTTACTGAGAAAGAATCCGATATACTCCGCCGCGGCAGAAACGCGGGAGGAATCTCGGTTCCAAAGAGCGCGAAGCCGTCTGAGTACCGCAGGGCGACCGCACTGGAGGCTCTGTTCGGGTATCTCAGCCTTTCGGGGCAGCAGGAACGTATCGAGGAGCTGTTTACGGCGATTTGCGAGGCTCTTCCGGTCTGAACGCGGAGGTGTATTCCCATGACCAGAAAGGAAAAAACGGATAAGCTCCGCAGCATACGGCGCTGGCTGCTGGATATTCTGATAATTATTGCGGGATCCGGCGTGTACGCACTGGGAGTTCATTGCTTCACGGCGCCGAATAACATCGCGCCCGGCGGAGTTACGGGTATTGCAACGATAATCAGCTACGTTACAGATCTGAATGTCGGTACGCTCATCGCTGCGATAAACGTGCCGCTTCTCATCGCGGGATTTGTTCTACTGAACAAGCGGACGATGATAAAGACGCTGATTTCAGTCGCGGCGCTTTCCGTAATGACCGACTACCTTTTTAAGGACGTTCCGGTGTACATTGCGGATAACGGCGGCGGAATCCTGGCTTCGATCTTCGGCGGGCTTCTGATGGGTGCGGGCATCGGTATCGTGTATGTCCGCGAGGGAACGACAGGCGGCACCGATATCGTCAACAAGATAATCAACAGGTTCAGACCCGAAATAAAGCTTGGACAGATATCGTTCCTGGTGAATGCGGCGGTAGCCGTAAGCGGCTACATCGTCTATAAGAACCTTGACGTTGTAATGTACGCGATAATTGCTGTTTTTGTGCAGGCAAAGGTGATAGACGTGCTGGTTTACGGCGGTCTCGAGGGGAAGTTCCTGATGATTTTTTCAGAGAAGCCGCACGAGATATCCGAGAAGCTCCTGAAGCAGAAACGCGGAGTTACGCTGCTCCACGGCGAGGGAGCATATTCCGGCGAGGAAAAGCTGGTCGTGTGCATTGCAGTACACAAGAACGAATATGTAAAGGTAAAGCGGATCGTAAAAGAGATCGATCCGGACGCTTTTGTAATTATAACCGGCGCGAGCGAAGTTCTTGGAAAGGGCTTCCAGAGGCTGGATCAAAACTAATAAAACAAGGAGAATAAGTTATGTCAGGACATTCAAAATGGAGTACGATCAAGCGCAAGAAGGGCGAGAAGGACGGCGCAAGAGCGAAGGTCTTTACAAAGATCAGCCGTGAGATCCTCGTATGCATAAAGGAGACCGGCAGCGCTGACCCTGCTAACAACTCCAGACTCTACACCCTCGTACAGAAGGCAAAGAGCAACAATATCCCGAACGACAACATTGACCGTCTGCTGAAGAAGGCTGCCGGCGGCGCAGAGAAGAACGATTACGAGGACTGCGTATACGAGGGCTATGGCCCGAACGGCGTTGCAGTTATAGTCGAGTGCCTTACTGATAACAGAAACCGTACCGCAGGCGAGATCCGTCATTACTTTGACAAGTTTGGCGGAAACATGGGCGCTACCGGCTGCGTTGACTTTCTGTTCACGCTGAAGGGCGTTATCGTTCTCGACAACGAGGACGGCGACATCGACGAGGACAAGGCAATGGAGGATATCCTCGAAGCAGGCGGCGACGACTTCAGCTTTGAGGACGGCGTTGTTGAGATAACAACTGATCCTTCCGTTGTAGCAACCGTTGCTGAGGAGCTCGGCAAGAAGGGCTACAAGGTTGTTTCCGCAGAGGCTGAGCAGGTTCCCTCCACATATACGACCCTCACCGATGAGGATCACATCAAGAAGATGGGTCTGCTGCTGGAAGCCCTCGAGGACAACGACGACGTGCAGAACGTATGGCACAACTGGGACGCTCCTGAGTCTGACGACGAGGATTGATCCCCGCTTTGCGGCTTAGTAATGCTTCGGCGTTTTGACCGCATGCTGCTTACATAAAAGAATTCCCCCTGATGTACTCAGGGGGAATTCGAGTATAATAATCCCGCTGTTCGTGACAGCGGGATTAGTGTTATACAGCGAACTGGCTGTTGTACAGATTAGCGTAGAATCCGTTTTTAGCGAGGAGTTCCTCGTGGTTGCCCTGTTCGATGATGTGGCCGTCCTTCATTACAAGGATAACGTCAGCTTCGCGGATAGTGGAAAGGCGGTGAGCAACAATGAAGCTCGTTCTGCCGTTCATCATCTTCGCAAAGGAGTCCTGAATCTTGATTTCAGTTCTTGTATCAATAGATGAGGTAGCCTCGTCCAGGATAAGCATAGGCGGCAGACAGAGCATAACGCGGGTTATGCACAGAAGCTGCTTCTGACCCTGCGAAAGGCTTCCGCCGTCCTCGGTTATCACGGTGTCGTAGCCCTGCGGAAGACGCTTTATGAAGCTGTGCGCGTGCGAAGCCTTCGCAGCTGCAATGACTTCTTCGTCGGTGGCGTCGGGCTTGCCCATTACAATGTTGTCGCGGATAGTTCCGGAGCGCAGCCAGGTTTCCTGAAGCACCATACCGTAGCTGCTTCTCAGGCTGTTTCTGGTCGCATTCCGTATATCTGTGCCCTCGACTGTTATGGAGCCGCTTTTGACGTCGTAGAATCTCATCAGCAGGTTGATTATAGTGGTCTTTCCGCAGCCGGTCGGACCTACGATAGCGATACGCTGACCCGGCTTAACGCTGAGGTTCAGACCCTCGATGAGCTTCCTGTCGGGTACATAGGAGAACGAAACATCGTTGAGCCCTACGCTGCCCTTGACGTCCGTAAGCTCCACAGCGTCGTCAGGCTCGGGAATCTGCGGTTCTTCCTCAATGAGTTCAAACAGGCGGGAAGCGCATGCGAGCGCGTTCTGAAGCTCCGTAACCACTCCGGAGATCTCGTTGAACGGCTTGGTATACTGGTTAGCATAGGAAAGGCATGCGGAAAGCTGACCTATCGTGAACGGATTTACAGCGCCCGCAGTCGCGATGCATATTAGCGCGCCAGCGAGAGCAACTCCGGCATAAACAACGCTGTTGACGAAACGCGTGCAGGGATTGGTAAGCGAGGAGTAGAACGTAGCCTTGAGCGAGCAGTCAGCGAGTCGGTCGTTGATCCTGTCGAATTCCTCCAGCGCCTCGTCCTCGTGGGAGAACGCCTGGACTACCTTCTGATTTCCGATCATCTCGTCAATGAATGCAGTCTGCTGACCGCGGGTCTCGGACTGAACCCGGAACATGCGGTAGGTGCGGTTTGCAATGAACCGCGCGATGAACAGAGACAGTGGAGTAACGATCACAACGACTATAGCTATCTGCCAGCTGATTGAAAACAGGAAGAACAGCGTGCCGAGAATCGTGACGATTCCGGTAAAAAGCTGAGTAAATCCCATCAGCAGACCGTCCGCGAACTGATCTGCGTCTGCGATAACGCGGTTAACGATGTCTCCGTAGGGGTGGGCGTCGATGTAGCTCAGCGGTAGTATTTCGATCTTCCGGAACGCCTCGTTGCGGATATCACGTACAACATGGTAGGTTATGCGGTTGTTGATGGTGTTCATGAGCCACTGTATAAGCGCTGTAATTCCGATGATGATACCGGTTTTGATGAGTATAGCCCCGATTCCCGCGAAATCAACCTGCCCCTTGCCGACGATAAGGTCGATCGCGTCGCCGATAAGGATAGGCGTGTAGAGGGTCAGAGCCACCGTGATGGCAGCGAACAGTATCGACAACACCATGAAGAATCCATGGCGCTGAACGTATTTCAGTACCTTTTTAAGAGTGCCTTTCTGTGCGGTATTTTTCTTGTTTCCTGCCGTGTTTGACTTTGCCATTTATACCGCCTCCTTCTTAAACTGGGAATTGTAGATTTCGCTGTAGACAGGGCAGTTGGTCAGCAGTTCGTCGTGCTTGCCTATGCCGACTATCTTGCCATCGTCGAGGACGATTATCTTGTCCGCGTGCTGTATCGAGGAGGTACGCTGTGACACGATGAATACGGTAGGCTTCGTGTCCATCTCGCGGATTGACTTGCGGAGCGCCGCGTCTGTCGCGAAGTCAAGTGCGGAGGCGCTGTCGTCGAGTATCAGTATCTCGGGCTTTCTGACGAGAGCGCGGGCGATGGTGAATCTCTGGCGCTGACCGCCGGAGAGGTTCTTGCCGCCCTGTTCTATCTCGAAGTCGAGACCGCCCTTGCTTTCGATAACGTCTGCAGCCTGGGCTGTTTTAGCCGCCGCGAGTATCTCGTCGTCGGTGGCGTCGTCCTTGCCCCAGCGCATGTTGTCGCGAATCGAGCCTTTAAACAGAACCGCCTTCTGTGGAACAATACCGATACGCTCGCGCAGCTCCGGTATTTCGAAGCTTTTTACATCGCGGCCGCCGATGAGAACTTCACCCGCGGTGGCGTCATAGAAACGCGGTATCATGTTAACCAGCGAGGACTTGCCCGAGCCGGTGCCGCCGATTATTCCAACAGTTTCGCCGCGCTTTACCGCGAAGTCCATGCCGGTAAGGGAATCCTCTCCGGCGTTCTTGTATTTCAGGGAAACGCCGCGGAACTCAACTGCGTAGTCGGCATTGCCGATTACGTCCTTGTCAGATGTGACTTCCTGAGATGACTTGATGTCGAACAGAGCCTGAACGCGGTTCCCGCAGGCAACGCACTTTGTAAGGCTGATGATGAGGTTTGCGAGCTTGATAAGCTCCACGAGGATCTGGGACATGTAGTTGTAAAGCGCAACAACGTCGCCCTGGGAAAGGGTTCCGTCGTTTACCTGAACGGAGCCTGTCTGAATGAGCCAGATGATCGCGAGATTGATTATTACGTAGGTCAGTGGGTTCATCAGCGCGGATATCCTTCCGACGAACTTCTGACCGGCGGTCAGCTCGTCGTTGCTCTTGTTGAAGGCTTCGATTTCCTGATCTTCCTTGCAGAACGCGCGAACAACGCGGACGCCGGTGAGGTTCTCACGCGTAATTCCGAGCACCTTGTCGAGCCTTGCCTGAACTTTCTTGTAAAGCGGAATGCACCACAGCATGATTCCGAAGATAACAACGGAAAGCACCGGGATAGCCGCAACGAATATAAGCGCCGCCTGAACGTTGATAGTAAACGCCATGATCATAGCGCCGAATACGACGAACGGAGAGCGAAGCAGCAGACGGAGCGTAAGGTTTACGCCGTTCTGTATCTGGTTCATATCGCTGGTCATTCTGGTGATGAGGGTGGAAGTTCCGACCTGGTCGATTTCAGACCAGGACAGGCTTTCGATGTGGCGGAACAATTCGTGCTTCACCTTGGATGAGAACCCTACCGCCGCTTTGGCGGCAAAGTACTGCGCGGTGATGGAGAACGCAAGCCCGACTATACCCAGACCCACGAGCAGGCATACCATTCCGATAACGTAGCCCTTGTCGCCGTTGGCTATGCCGTCGTCGATTATCGAAGCGATAACGAGCGGCACGAAAAGCTCCAGGAGAGCTTCAAGCAGCTTGAACAGCGGCCCGAGTATGCATTCCTTTTTGTATTTTTTAATGTGAACAAGTAGTTTTAACAATTGATACCCTTCCCTTCAAAGATTATCTTGACAAATCACAAATAATAGTATATCATAAAAGAAAGATATTTTAAAGATATAGCATTGAAAATATCTATACAAATTATGTATAGATATAATAGTTACAAAATATGGAGGCAGAAATGGATCTGAAACAACTGCGTTATTTCACGACTGTTGCCGAAGAGGGCACCATAAGCGCCGCCGCGAAGAAGCTTTTTATGTCGCAGCCGCCGCTGAGCACTCAGATGAAGCTGCTGGAGCAGGAGCTGGGCTGTTCGCTGTTCGAGCGGGGGCAGAAGCATATCCGCCTGACCGAAACCGGAAGACTCCTTTACGACCGCGCACAGATGCTCCTGCGCATGGAAGCGTCAATGCGGCAGGACGTGGAAGCGTGCGCCCGAACCGAGAAAGATACGATACGAATAGGGGTAGTTTCGTCGGTGATATGTACCCGTGCGGGGGAGTGGATATCGGATTTTCTGAAGAAGAACGACGGCGTTACCATCGAGATAACGGAGAGCAACACATATTCGCTGATCGAGAAGCTGCGGACAGATCAGATACACGCGGCGCTTGTAAGAACACCGTTCCCTGAGAACGAGTTCAGGGTACACAGCCTGGCGCATGAAAAGATGATAGCGGTAGGCGCAAAGCGAAGACTCCCGGACATGGTAACAATGAATATTCTTTCACATTACCCCCTGATTCTATACCGCCGCTGGGAGCCGATAATAAAGGAGGCGTTCCAGAAAAACAGCCTGGAGCCGCGCTGCGTCTGCATATGCGACGACGCCAGAACAGCGGTCGATCTCGCGGAACGCGCGGTCGGTATCTCGCTGGTTCCTGGTTCGGCGGCGGGGCTTCTGCATTCCGAAAAGGCGGAGTTCCATTCGATAGCCGACTGCCCTATAGAAACGGAGATCGTGCTTATTTACAAGGAGAACGCGTATTTCCCGGAAAGCGTGAAGAAATTCACTGATTACCTTTTAGCAATTAAATAAAAAAGCACGTCCGTGGGTGGACGTGCTTTTTGTTGTAGATCACGGTTCGTGAACCGTGAATGTTATCGAGATGTTGGAAACGGAGGTCTTATCGCTGATGTCCATTATCTGGGCGGAGCAGTCGGTAAAGTCTCCGTCGGGAGTGCGCGCTTCCTTGGGCAGGTCGTTTACCCATGCGTTGTAGAGGTTTACACGCGTGCAGTGCTTGTCGTCGGAGGTTGTGAACTCCTTGCCGTTGAGCTGATACGGCGAGTTGTTGATGAGAATTTTGTCAATGCTTATCGTGTATCCGGGGAACAGATCCTCGCCGTTGGAGATTCCCAGCGCCGAGAACGCAACTCCCTTTGCTGCGCCGCATTCCGTAAAATCAAGGCTGACCGTGTAGGTTCCTGCGCCGGTGATTATTACGTTCTTGTCCTTGATACCCTTGGTCTTGTTGGTCGGGTCGTAGGTGTCGCCAACGCTGTAGGACTTGGTGTAATCCGCGCTCTGGTACATTATCCAGGCGACAGCCGCATCATCGGAGGGTGCTATCTCAACATCTGCGAGGGCGTTCTCCTCTGCGGCCTTGCGGGTGGATTCGATCTTTTCCTTAGCAGCCGCCTTGATTTCCTCTGTTGACTTTCCGGTTTCGTTTGCGACCGCTCTGGAGCTGAACAGCTCTGCAAGGGTCTCGTCGGAGAGCGTGTTTGTTATGCGCTTGTAGAAGTTGCTGCAATCCCACAGAACAGGGCAGTAGTCGTAGAGGTCGCAGTTGTCGAGGAGGTTGTCGTAGAACTTGTCGGTATCCTGCTTGATTCCACCGTTTTTGAGCATTACCGCATACTCGCCGATAACAACGCCGTAGCCCTGCTCGGAGAATTTGCTGAGCTTCTCAAAAAGCCCGTTCTGCTCGTCGTAGTCCTGCGGGGAGCCCCACTGGGTAACTCCATCGGTGCCGCAGTAATCCCAGGGAGTGTAGTAGTGCACGGAAAGAAGCAGCTTGCTGTCCGCTGTGTCCTCCGGCATCTGGAAGCGGTCGTCGCAGGTCTTGGTGATATCGGTGTTGTAGCCCGCGATAAGCAGGAAGCGGTCTGCGTTCCTGCCGCCGAGGGAGCGAATCAGCTTTACAAACTCGCTGTTTATCTCGTTGGTGGTCTCGTAGCATTCCTTCTCGCTAAGAACTCCGCGGGAGCCGGTTATTTCCTTGTCGTTGAGCCTGTCGCCAAGCTCTTCGTTGGCGGATTCGAATATCAGCTTGTAGGAGCGGTCGGCGAAATGCTCGCCAATCTGCGTCCACATTGCCTTGTACATTTCCATCGCCTTGTCGCGGGTCTCCTGCTCTGCGGAGCCGAACATACCCCACCAGCCGCCGTCCCAGTGGTCGTTTATTATGACGTACATATCAGCGTCGAGCGCCCATGTCACCACTTCGTCAACCCTGTCCATCAGAGCGGAATCTATGGTATAGTCGCCGCTCTCGTAGTTCATGCCGTTAGTCCACGCAATAGGGATACGTATAGTGTCGAATCCGGCGGCTTTCATTCCCTGGATCATCTCCTGAGTAGTCCAGGGCTGACCCCACACTATCTCGCCGGAGGTAGCGCTGGAGCCGTTGATATAAGCCTGGTGGTTGTACGCCTCCAGGGTATTGCCGAGGTTGATTCCGTTGCCCATTGCACGAATGACCTCAAGAGACGTCATATTGTTTTCCTCTGTATCGGCAGAGCTTCCGGGAGCTTCAGCGGTCGCGGCTTCGGAAGTTCCTCCCTCGTTAGAAGCGGTTTTGCCGGAGCAGCCGGTCAGTGCCAGCATGGCTGAAAGCACGGCGGAAAGTCCGGCTTTTAGAATAAAATTGATTTCCATTTTGTTACCTCCATCTAGGCATGAAAAACATGCCGAAAACGATTACATTAATATCATATCACAAAACGTCCATAAATTCAAGTACTTTGTGGACATCTTTTAGCACAATCGACCATAAGAGAATATAATTATACGATTCGGGCAAATTAGGCGACTAATGAAGAAAAATAACAGGTATTGATTTTTTAGGAGAATTGATATATAATTATAAGGATAAAGGTCGGTGAAAGAAATGAAAAATTCCATGGCGTACCGCACGGAGATCCAGGAGGAGCTTCGCGAGACCGCCCCCGAATACGGAAAATGGCGGCGCAGGTTATTTATAATGAACTGTGTTATTGCAACCGGAGTGTTCCTTCTTGAGATAGGCGTAAACATTATACTTTTTGTGCAGGGGAAGGTCAATCCGGATATAGTATACCACCTGATGAGGTATCTTGTGGTGCCCTCGGGGCTGGTGTTCCTTGCAGTGCTGTTCGACGGAATCATGATGCGGTGCTTCCCGGACAGGGACTGGCTGCTGAATTACATAATGGTGCTGACCGTCGTGTTTATGTGCACGGTCGTGGCTGTGACACATTACGTATTTCCGATAACCATGACCGCCTTCGTAATTCCCGTGCTGATGTCCGTGGTGTTCGGGAACAATCGTATGACTACAGTGACCGCAGCAAGCTGCAGCGTTTGCGTAATACTGACGGGAATCTGGCGCAATATCGACGGCACAGATACTGACAGGTATTACGTTGTGCAGGAGGTCGTGATCTCCCTCGGAATACTATTTATGTCGCTTATCGTTGCGAGAATTGTAATCTCTCTGATGGCAGAGCAGAATCTCCGTCTGCTGGACGCACTCCGCAAAGAGAAGCGCTCCCAGCAGGAAGCCGAAGCGGCAAACATGGCGAAAAGCTCGTTCCTTGCAAATATGTCGCACGAGATACGCACGCCTATAAACGCGATACTCGGAATGAACGAGATGATACTCCGCGAGGAGAAGGATCCTGAGATACGCGGCTACGCCGGGAACATTCAGGCGTCGGGTAACTCGCTGCTGTCGATAGTCAGCGACGTGCTCGATATTTCAAAGATCGAGTCCGGCAAGCTTGAGATAATTCCGGTGGATTACGAGGTAAACTCGCTGATAAGCGACTGCTGCAACATGGCTGCGGGCCGCGCGAAGGCAAAGGAACTGGAACTGCTGGTCGAGTGCGCGGATAACGTCCCGATGAAGCTCTGCGGCGATGAAACGCATATCCGTCAGATAATCGTGAACCTGCTCACGAACGCGGTAAAATACACCGCAAAGGGCACAGTAAAGCTGATAGTCGGCGGAAACTTTACCGACGGGGGATTCATGCTGAAAGTGGAGGTCAGCGATACCGGAATCGGCATTGCCGAGGAGAATCTTCCGCAGCTATTCACGCAGTTCCAGCGGTTCGACCTCCAGCGCAACCGGAATATCGAGGGCACCGGGCTGGGTCTGTCGATAGTCAAGCGGCTTTGTGACCTGATGAGCGGAACGATTACCGCGAGAAGCGTCCTGGGGAGCGGCAGTACGTTCACGGTCGAGCTGCCCCAGAAGGTCGTTGACAGCACCCCCTGCGGCGGAGTGAACCTGAATTATTCCGCGGGCGCGGAGCACGAATATCATCACAGCTTTGAAGCGCCGGAAGCAAAGATACTTGCGGTGGACGACCTCCCGGTAAACCTGCTCGTAATAGTGAACCTGCTCAAGGAGACCCGTATTAAAATCGACACCGCCGGAAGCGGCAGGGAGTGTCTTGATAAATGCTCCCAGCAGAAATACGACCTGATACTGATGGATCACATGATGCCCGAAATGGACGGCGTGCAGACGTTTGAAAAGCTCCACGGCGACAAGACCTCGCCAAACTGCGAAACTCCGGTGATAATGCTGACGGCTAACGCCCTCGCTGGAATGCGGGAGCAGTACATGGACGTAGGATTTGCGGATTACGTTTCCAAGCCGGTTCGCGGGGCAAAGCTCGAGGAAGCGATACGCCGGAATCTGCCGGAGTCCCTGATCAAACCTGCGTCGCCGGAACCCACTGCCGAAGCGGTCAGCACGGAGCCGTCCGGATTCGCCGACCTTTGCAGCGCAGTCCCGGAGCTGAACGTCAATGCGGCGTTGCAGTACTGCTGCGGCAGCGCGGAGCTGCTTAATGACCTGCTTCATGACTTCACGGAAAACGATCACCTGAGCGACCTGAAAACCGCGTATGACGAAAAGCGCTGGGAGGACTACCGCAGACATGCTCACTCGCTGAAAAGCACGTCGCTGATGATAGGGCTTACCGGACTTTCAGAGCGCGCGAGGGCTTCCGAATTTGCGCTGAAGAGCGGCTGCACCGAGTTCGCGGAGATCAATCATGATTCGCTGATCGAGGAATACAGCGCACTCCTTGGAAAAATCAAAGACTACTTGAAAGATAAGAGTGAATAAAATGCCACAATTTATTGAAATAACCTCCCTGGATCATCCGGGCTGCGAGGTCTACACGAAACTTACCGAAGCGCAGCTCCGCAACCGCCTGGAGCCGGAAAAGGGAATATTCATAGCTGAAAGCCCGAAGGTAATACAGCTTGCGCTTGAGCGCGGATACGAGCTGATATCCATGCTGACCGAGAGGCGCTGCCTTGACGGCGTTGCCGGCGACCTTATAAGGAACTGCGGCGATATCCCGGTTTACCTGGCTGAGCCGGAGATACTCTCGAGCATGACGGGCTACAAGCTGAACCGCGGCGTGCTCTGTGCCGTGCGGCGTCCGAAGCCGAAATCCGCAGAGGAGATTTGCAGGAACGCCCACCGCATAGCGGTGCTTGAAAATATCGTCGACACAACGAACATCGGAGCGGTGTTCCGCTCAGCGGCGGCGCTTGGAATCGACGCGGTGCTCGTAACGCCTTCCTGCTGCGATCCGCTGCTTAGAAGAGCAGTGCGCGTCAGCATGGGGACGGTGCTTGTGGTTCCCTGGGCGCAGATCGGCGAGGAGCCGGAGGACTGGCCGGAGAAGGGGCTGTCGCTGCTGAATTCCTGGGGATTCAAAACGGCTGCAATGGCGCTCAGCGACAGGTCCGTGAGCATAGACGACCCCGCCCTCGCCGCTGAGGAAAAGCTTGCAATCGTGCTTGGAACCGAGGGCGACGGACTTTCGAAAGACACGATAGCCCGCTGCGATTATACCGTGAAGATCCCGATGTCGAACGGGGTCGATTCCCTGAATGTAGCTGCGGCGGGAGCCGTAGCATTCTGGCAGCTCAAATGGCGCGGGGAGTGATCTGAATGCCTTTTCTCTACGAGCATGGCGACATGCTGAATCGCCCGATAGAGTGCTTCTATTTTGACACGAACTCGAAGTATTTCCCGGTGCATGCTCACTGGCACTTCTATATGGAGTTGATCTATATGTACGATGGAAAGGTCGAAGCTTCCAGTGCGGGTGAAAAATACATCGTTGAAAAGGGCGACATGATGCTGTTCCACCCGAAGGCGGTGCATTCTATTTCGTACTGCCCGGGTTCGCCGGAGGCGCGGTACGCAGTCATCAAGCTTGATATCAGCCGCATGAGCCTTACGCCAAGCTACGCGCCGAAGCTCAGAAGTATTTTCCTGAGCGCCGAAAAGAAGAACATGACCCCATTCTTTGCGGCTTCCCAGACTGAGAAAATGCGTGCCGGCGAGGTAATTACCCGATGCATTGAGGAAATGAGAAGGCAGAGATACGGCTTTGATCTCGTGATACGCTCCGAGCTGTATGGGCTGCTGATAAATATTCTGCGCTGCTGGCAGGATCAGGGATTTTCAGTCGACAGCGAGGCGTATTCCGAGGACTCCCGCTACGACATTTATAACATTACTGAGTTCATCGACGAGCGGCTGTCGTCCGGCGTGCAGGTAAGCGAGGTCGCGGAGCGCTGCGGCATGAGCTATTCCTATTTTGCGAAGAAGTTCCTTGCGGTCTACGGAAAGACCTGCAAGGAATACATCGAGGAAATGCGTATTATCAAAGCTGAGGAATTCCTGGTTTTCACGGATTTTGATTTGCAGAAGATCAGCAGCGAAACGGGATTTTCCGACTGCTCGCACATGATAAAGAGCTTCAAGAAGCTGCGTGGAATAACTCCGAAGCAGTACCGCATGAAGCTCGCCGAATAAAACGACCCCGCACCGGAATAGTGCGGGGTAAATTTATAGTCTGCATTCGTAGAGCTTAGGAAGCTTGTCTAGTGTCACTGCGTTTTCGCAGGAGTAAGCCCGGCGCAGTTCATCATACGAGGTGAACTTTTCTGAGGTAGTGAAACCGCCCGACCAGGTCATGAACCAGCTCCAGGGTACATGGTGTTCTATGAGCGCCGGAACGTCCGGAATAGTGCCGATCTCTGCGACTGCCGCGAGTTTTTCCGTGGAAATACTGCCGCTGATCTCAGCGTATTCCCGGGCAAGGTCTGTGTGCTCGTGAGCCGGGGGATAGAGGTCACGGGAGATGATATCAACAACATCGTCGCCGGGGTAGTTTTCTATTTTCGGGGAATTCTGCACCCAGATGAGGTTGTCGAGGCGGTGGCGTTCCGTGAAGCGCTCGAACATCATGTGGTAGAGCTTTTTGCAAGGCTCCGCGCCATCGCGACCCCACCAGAACCAGTTGCCCTCAGCCTCGTGGAAGGGTCTCCAGAGTATCGGGATATGCTCGTCGCTGAAAGGCCGCAGAAGTCCCGCCATGTAGTCGAGGTCGTTCAGAAATGCCGCGTTTTCGGGAGTTCCGGGCTGTGCGGCTCTGGAAGCGCTGAAGTCCGTGTTCTCTGAAAAGAAAGACTTGTCGCGGCCTCCCAGCGGGGAAAACCAGTGCCACGTGAAGGTAATAAGTCCGCCGAGCCTTGCCCATTCCCAGGCTTTGCGGAGCGTTCCGCGGGCGTTAACGACCTCAGTCATGCATTCCTCGCCGGAGTCCTCCGGGCGGATATTAGGCGAGTAGCCGAGGAGTTCAAACCCGCAGAGCGCCGGGAGTTTCCCGGTTATGCGGCGGATATGCTCCAGCTCGGGCTGCTCCATTGTCTGGGTGTGCTGACCAAGTATCAGCTTGTTTCCGCGGTTTTCCTCGAGGTAATCGAGTACGCGCTGAACTTCCGGCTGCGCATTCGAATTGACGGCTTTCATTACTTCACTCCTCTGAATCCGGTGATGTCCTTGATGACCTCTCCGGCGATGATAAGTCCCACAACGGAGGGTACGAACGCGTTGCTTCCGGGCACCTGGTTGCGGTGGGTGCATTTTCTCTTTGTTCCGGGAGGGCAGACGCAGTGCTGCTTGCAGCTTATCGCCATATCGTCGACCGGGGTGATCGGCTTTTCCTTGGAATACACCACCTTCAGCTTGCGGACTCCGCGCTTTTTCAGCTCGTACCGCATTACCCTGGCAAGCGGGCAGACAGACGTGCTGTAGATATCCGCGACTTCAAAACGGGTCGGGTCCACCTTGTTTCCTGCGCCCATCGAGCAGATTATCGGAGTGCGGCACTTCTGCGCGTTCATTACAAGCTCTATTTTTCCGGTTACGGTGTCGATGGCGTCAACAACGTAGTCGTACTGCGAGAAATCGAACTGATCCGCGGTTTCGGGTGTGTAGAAAGTCTGCCAACAGTTGACCGTCATGTCGGGGTTTATCTCAAGCAGGCGCTCTTTGGCTACTTCTACCTTATATCTGCCGACGGTTTTTCTGGTGGCGAATATCTGGCGGTTTATATTGGTGAGGCAGACCTTGTCGTCGTCGATGATATCGAGGGTGCCTACGCCGCTTCTTGCGAGGGCTTCAGCGGTGAATCCGCCTACGCCGCCTATTCCGAATATTGCCACTCTGGAGCCGGCAAGCTTTTCCATGGCTTCCTTGCCGAATATGAGTTCGGTTCTTGAAAATTGATTCAGCATTCTGTGTTCCTGTCCTTTGTCTATTAAACATATGGTTCTGATATATTATACATTTTCGCTCCGGGATTGTCAATAGCTAATCACGAAAAAATTATACACTATTGACGAAAATTCGCGAAAGGTATTGAAAAAAAGACGTGCATAGGATATAATAAAATATATATGCCGCAGAAATCAGGCTGCGAAATAAATCCGGTCGGCAGACCCAGGGAGGAAAACATCTTGACATCAGCAAACGATCTTACAAGGAACATAAAGCGCGTTATCTTCACCGAGGAGGAGATAAAGGCGAAAATTGCGGAGGCAGGCAGGGAACTCAGCGAGAAATACGCCGGGAAGCCGCTGCTTCTGGTGAGCATACTTAACGGCGCGTTCGTATTCATGGCGGACTTCTGCCGCGCGGTAACGATCCCGTGCGAGATAGCTTTCATGTGCGCAAAGAGCTACTATAACGGAACCGTATCCAGCGGAGAGGTCACTATTACGAAGGATCTTACCCAGGACATCAGCGGGTACCATGTTGTCATACTTGAGGACATAATCGACACCGGCCGCACTCTGAAAGCAGTCGTAGAGCTGCTGAAGAAGCGCGATCCGCTTTCCCTTGAGGTAATCACGCTGCTGGACAAGCCGTCCCGCCGTACGGTGGAGTTCGAAGCGGACAAGGCGCTGTTCACTATCCCGGATTATTTCGTGATAGGCTACGGGCTTGACTGCGGCGAGAAGTACCGTAACCTGCCCTACATCGCAGAGTACAGCGCGGACTGAGAGGTAAAATGAGCACAAATTCAAATAACACTCAGCAGCGGGGATTCCTTGACAGGCTGTTCAAGCTGAAGGAAAATCACACGGACGTCAAAACCGAGCTTGCCGCAGGACTTACCACGTTTATGACGATGGCGTATATCCTGGCGGTCAACCCGAGTATTCTTTCAGCGGCAGGAATGGACGGCACTGCGGTCCTCATCGCGACATGCATAGCTTCCTTCATCGGCACAATGCTGATGGGACTTCTCGCGAACCTGCCGTTTGCGCTCTCAGCGGGAATGGGTCTGAATGCGTTCATGGCGTACACCATCGTGCTTGGCTACGGATATAGCTGGCAGATCGCACTGCTGGCGGTGTTCGTTGAGGGCCTGATTTTTATAGTGCTTTCTCTGACGAAGGTTCGCGAGGCTATTTTCAACGCGATCCCACTGCCTATCAAGAAGGCGGTTTCGGTCGGGATCGGACTTTTCATCGCGTTTATCGGGCTGAAAAATTCCGGGCTGGTGGTTGACAACGAATCAACGCTTGTTGCGATAACCAACTTTACCGAGGATTTCAACACGGCGGGAATCTGCGCGGTTCTTGCGCTCGTGGGAACTATTTTCACCTTTATTCTTCACGCAAAGAACGTACGCGGCTCTGTGCTGATAGGAATTCTCGCGACATGGGTGCTTGGAATCATCTGCCAGCTCTGCGGCATCTACGTACCGGGTGAGGGCTACGCTTCCCTGATACCGAGCTTCGGCATGACCGATTTCACGGCTCTGGGGCTGACGTTCGGGCAGTGCTTCAACGTTGATTTCAGCACGGTTGATATTGTGAACTTCATTGTTATCGTGTTCTCGTTTCTGTTCGTCGACCTGTTCGACACGCTGGGAACCCTCATAGGAGTAAGCTCCCGTGCCGGAATGCTCGACGAAAACGGAAGGCTCCCGAAGATACGCCCGGCGCTTCTCGCGGACGCCATCGCCACAACGGCGGGCGCAGTTCTGGGAACCAGCACCACGACAACGTTCGTGGAGTCCTCTGCTGGCGTTGGCGCAGGCGGCAGAACAGGACTCACCGCAGTTACGACCGCGATACTGTTCCTGCTTTCGATATTCCTGGCTCCGGTGTTCGTTGCGATCCCATCGTTTGCGACCGCGCCTGCACTTATCGTAGTCGGATTCATGATGTTCAGTTCCGTAACCGAGATAAAGTTCGACGCAAAGTCGCTGACCGACGCGATACCCGCCTATATCTGCATTATTGCAATGCCGCTGTTCTACAGCGTTTCCGAGGGTATCTCGCTTGGTATCATCTCCTACACGGTGATAAACCTCTGCTGCGGAAAGGGCAAAAAGGTACCGCCGCTGATTTACGTATTGACGGTGCTGTTTATTCTGAAATATATTTTCCTGTAAATTTTCAGCCGCTCTGGGTCGACTCAGGGCGGCTATGTATACTAAAAATCCCCCGGAAGGCTCATCTGAACCTCCGGGGGATTACTATTAGTGATTCCTGAACCACTTGCGTATCCATGCGCCGCTTTCGGAGTAGTCGCTGTCCGACCACTTTCCGTCAGCCTTCGCGGATTCCTTGAAGCAGGAGGAAGATTCGTTCTTGTTTGCGAGGTTCCAGTTGCAGTAGCTTACGCCGTATTTATCAAGAAGTTTGAGCCACTTTTCTGTCTGCGCGAAGTCGTTGCCGCCGTTGCCGGAGGCGTCGCAGCAGCCGAATTCCGAAACGAATATCGGAAGTCCGCCGTTGATGCATTTTTCCGCGCGTTCACGCAGCCAGTCCGTATGCGTAGCCGCATAGAAATGCAGCGCGTACATTACGTTGTCGTATTTCAGCGGGTCGGCAAGCGCCTGGTCGATGTCCTGGCTCCAGGTTGGCGTACCTACGATTATTACCGCGTCCTTGTCGTTCTTGCGTATTACCGGGATAACCTTTTCAGCATAGGGCTTTATGACGCCTTTCCAGGTCGCGTTTCCGTTCGGCTCGTTTACTATCTCGTAGATAATGTTGGGGTAGTCTGCGTATTTCTTTGACATCTTGTCGAAGAATTTTATTGCTTCGTCCGTATACTGGCTCGGGTCGCCGGGATTCAGCACGTGCCAGTCAATGATGACGTACATTCCGAGCTTGATACAGATATCCACGCCCTTTTCCAGGAGCTGAGTGCTTCCTTCCTTATTCTGCATGTAGCACTGACCGTTGCCCCATTCGTCAACGTACATCGCCATGCGGACTACGTTTGTGTTCCAGTCGTCGCGCAGGGTTCGGAATGCGTTTTCGTTTACAAAGTCCGGGAACCAGGTGATTCCGTGCGTGCTCATGCCTCTGAGCTGGTAGCCCTTTCCGTTTTTGTCCACAAGCTGGGTTCCCTTGACGGAAAGCTGACCGTGAGCGGCTACCGGGGTGGTTCCGTCCGGATCCTCAGGAGCAGGCGGAACCGTCTGAATCGTGACCGCCGGTGTGGTGGAAGTTGGCTGATTGTCGTCGCCGTTCTGCCCGGAGTTTGTTCCCACGGAAGCAGCCGAGCCGTTAACTGTAGCCTTCGACGGCGTGAAATCGCCGGGGCATGACCAGTTGAATCCGAAACCGGTGTTACCGCCGCTGGGAATGCTTCCGTTATAGGACTCGTTCTTAATGGTGAGCGTAGTCCCGCTAACAGAGAAAATACCGTTCCAGCTTGCAGTCAGCTTGAATCCGGAGGGAACTGTCACTTTAACAGTCCAGCTTCCTACGTCGGAGCCGGAATTGTTCGTAAGTGTAGCTTCGTAGCCGCCGCACTTGTTTCCGCCTTCCTCCCAGGTGGAGTTCAGCTTCCAGTCGACCGAGAATTTCGTGAGCTCAGCCGGTTTTGTGGTTGCCGAGGTCTTGACCGTTGAAGCGGTGGTTTTCACAGTCGTAGCTGTTGTTGAAGCCGGTTCGGAAGTCGCGCCTGACGTGCTTTGAGCGGGTGTTGTTTCGTAAGGAATGTCCGATGCTGCGGAAGATTCAGCGGTTGACATTTCACCGACAAACTCCTCGGTTGGAGCGGTTCCGTTGTTTTCGGAATGCTCCGGAGCGGGGGAAGGTTCCGCGGATACTGTAGAAGGAGCCGTTGTAACCTCGCCGCTGCCGGATACGTCAGAGGAAACCGCCGTTTCGGAATCAGCCGGGATCTCCGCAGGTTTCTGGTCGGCGGAGCAGCCGCAGAGCAGCGAAGCGCATAGAATCGCCGCGATAATGGATCTGAGCTTGTTTTTCATATAATTATCCTTTCTGAGCAGGTATACTTAATTAATTATATCATCTCAGCAGTAAAAAATCAACTGTGTACTAGCACAAAATCCTTTATGAAAACTTATGCAGAAAAATAAAAAATCATATTGAAATCCGGCGATTTTTGTGTTATTATATATAGTGATAATTCTGTGCAGACACAGAGTACAAAAACGGATAAGGGAGTAAAATTATGCCAAAGAAACAGGACATCAACAAGATACTGATTATCGGATCAGGTCCTATCATCATCGGACAGGCGTGCGAGTTCGACTATTCCGGCACGCAGGCGTGCAAGGCGCTTCGCAAGCTGGGATACCAGATCGTACTGGTGAACTCTAACCCTGCCACCATCATGACCGACCCCGATGTAGCCGACATCACCTACATCGAGCCTCTCAACGTTGACAGACTTACCCAGATCATCGAGAAAGAGCGCCCCGACGCGCTGCTGCCGAACCTCGGCGGCCAGTCCGGACTGAACCTCTGCTCCGAGCTGAGCGAGGCAGGCGTACTTGAGAAGTACAACGTGCAGGTGATCGGCGTTCAGGTCGACGCGATCGAGCGCGGCGAGGATCGTATCGAATTCAAGCACACAATGCAGAAGCTTGGCATTGAAATGCCCCGCAGCGAGGTAGCATATTCCGTTGAAGAAGCTGTGAAGATCGCTGAGCAGCTCAAGTACCCGGTAGTGCTCCGTCCGGCGTACACCATGGGCGGCGCAGGCGGCGGCATGGTCTACAACATCGACGAGCTGAAGGTAGTCTGCGCCCGCGGACTCCAGGCTAGCCTTGTTGGCCAGGTGCTCGTTGAGGAGTGCATAAGCGGCTGGGAAGAGCTTGAGCTCGAGGTAGTACGCGACGCAAACGACAACGTTATCACTGTATGCTTCATTGAAAATATCGACCCCATCGGCGTACACACCGGCGATTCCTTCTGCTCCGCGCCTATGCTGACCATCAGCGAGGACGTTCAGAAGAAGCTCCAGGAGTATTCCTACAAGATAGTAAAGGCTATCGAAGTGATCGGAGGCTGTAACTGCCAGTTCGCTCACGATCCTGTTTCCGGACGTATCGTTGTAATCGAGATCAACCCGAGAACTTCCCGTTCCTCAGCGCTTGCATCAAAGGCGACCGGTTTCCCGATCGCGCTGGTTTCCGCTATGCTCGCGTGCGGCCTGACACTCGACGAGATCCCCTGCGGCAAGTACGGCACGCTGGATAAGTACGTTCCCGGCGGCGATTATGTTGTTATCAAGTTCGCGCGCTGGGCATTCGAGAAGTTCAAGGGCGCTGAGGACAAGCTCGGCACCCAGATGAAGGCAGTCGGCGAGGTAATGTCCATCGGCAAGACCTACAAGGAGGCTTTCCAGAAGGCGATTCGCAGCCTTGAGACCGGCAGATACGGCCTCGGCTTCGCTAAGGACTTCAACAAGCTGTCAAAGGCTGAGCTGCTTGCAAAGCTGCGCTACCCGACCAGCGAGCGCCAGTTCATAATTTACGAGGCACTCCGCAAGGGCGCTACCATCGACGAGATATACGACCTCACCAAGATCAAGCACTGGTTCCTCCAGCAGATGAAGGAGCTGGTTGACGAGGAGAACGCGCTCATTGAGAAAAAGGGCGCAGTTCCCGCAGAGCCGGTACTCCGCCAGGCAAAGCTCGACGGATTCTCCGACAGATATCTCAGCCAGATCCTCGGCGTTTCCGAGGAGGAGGTACGCACCACCCGCGAGAAGTACGGTATCCGCGAGGCATGGGAGGGTATCCACGTAAGCGGCACCGAGAATGCGGCATATTATTACTCCACCTATCATGATATCAAGGACACAAGCCCGGTTTCTGACAAGCCGAAGATAATGATTCTTGGCGGCGGCCCCAACAGAATCGGTCAGGGTATCGAGTTCGATTACTGCTGTGTACATGCAGCGCTCGCACTGAAGAAGCTCGGATTTGAGTCCATCATCGTAAACTGCAACCCTGAGACGGTTTCCACCGACTATGACACCTCCGACAAGCTCTATTTCGAGCCGCTGACCCTGGAGGACGTTCTCGCTATCCACGAGAAGGAGAAGCCGGTAGGCGTAATCGCTCAGTTCGGCGGTCAGACTCCGCTGAATCTTGCAGGCGACCTCAAGAAGTACGGCGTAAATATCCTCGGCACCAGCCCGGAGACCATCGACCTCGCAGAGGATCGCGATCACTTCCGCGCAATGATGGAGAAGCTCGGCATTCCTATGCCGGAATCCGGAATGGCTGTCAACGTTGACGAGGCACTCGAAATCGCAAACAGGATCGGTTACCCGGTAATGGTTCGTCCGTCCTACGTTCTCGGCGGCCGTGGAATGGAGATCGTTCACGACGATGAGATGATGAAGGTCTACATGTCCGCCGCTGTTGGCGTAACTCCCGACAGACCTATCCTTATCGACCGCTTCCTGCACCACGCTACCGAGTGCGAGGCAGACGCTATCTCCGACGGCAAGAACTGCTTCGTTCCCGCAGTTATGGAGCACATCGAGCTTGCCGGCGTACACTCCGGCGACTCCGCATGCATACTCCCGAGCAAGAATCTCACCGCAAAGCAGGTAGAGACCATCAAGGAGTACACCAGAAAAATCGCCGTTGAGATGAACGTCTGCGGCCTGATGAACATGCAGTACGCCATCGAGGACGACACCGTGTACGTTCTTGAGGCTAACCCGCGTGCTTCCAGAACGGTTCCGCTGGTTTCCAAGGTGTGCAGCATAAACATGGTTCAGATAGCTACGCAGATCATTACTTCCTCGCTGACTGGCAAGCCCAGCCCCGTTCCGGAGCTCCGCGACCACAAGATCAACCACTACGGCGTAAAGGAAGCAGTGTTCCCGTTCAACATGTTCCCTGAGGTAGACCCCGTGCTTGGTCCGGAGATGAGATCCACCGGCGAAGTGCTTGGTATCTCCCCGAGCTTTGGCGAGGCATACTACAAGGCTCAGGAAGCGACCCGCACAAAGCTTCCCCAGGAGGGCACAGTGCTGCTGAGCGTATGCGACCGCGACAAGCCCGAGCTTATCGAGGTAGCGAAGGCGTTCAACGACCTTGGATTCAAGATCCTCGCAACCGGAAAGAGCTTCGAGATGATAAAGGAAGCAGGTATCCCGGCTGAGCGCATTTTCAAGATGTACGAGGGCAGACCCAACATCGGCGACGCGATCGCGAACGGAAATATTCAGCTCATCATCAACACACCCGCCGGCAAGGACAGCGTGACCGACGACAGCTACATCAGAAAGGCTGCGATCAAGCACCGCATTCCTTACATCACAACGATGGCTGCCGCAAAGGCAAGCGCAGAAGGCATTCGTGCAATAAAGGAGAACAAGCACTTTGGCGTAAAGTCTCTCCAGGCGCACCATGCTGATATAGTCTGAATTAAAATCTCCCTCCGGAACACTCTTCCGGAGGGAGATCTTTTTAAGTAATTCAGCGGAATTTTAAAAATATTTTATAAAAACTGTTGCAAAAATAACCTAAATATGTTATGATAAATATATAGAATGGCAGGGTGCGTCATGCAGCCGCGCCATGGGATAATTGAAAGGAATTACGATCATGCCAAGACAGAAGAAAACCACGACCACGACTACCGCAAAGGCGGAGACCGCAGTAAATGCTGCCGAGACGACAGCAGCTAAGCCTGTAGCAGCAAAGCCTGAAAAGCCCGTTGAGGTTAAGGCTGGCAAGACTGCTGAAGTTAAGGCTGCTCCTGCTGAGACTCCCAAGGCTGCTAAGAAGCCCGCTGCAAAGACCACAGCTAAAAAGGCTGTAAAGCCCGCAGCAAAGGCAGATTCCGCTCCCAAGAAGAGAGCCGGAAGAAAGCCGAAGCCCATCACAGTAAATGATGTAGTAGCAAAGATATACAAGCGTATCGACAAGGCTGCCGGAAAGCAGGTTGCCGCTGAGGGCAGAGCCGCAGTTGATATCAAGCTGTATGGCCCGTTTGAGGCTCACATGTACATCGAGGTCAAGGACGGAAATGTTTCCGTTGAACCCTATGATTACATCGAGAGAGACCTCGAGGCCGCAGTTCCGGTTGACGTAGCGCTTGCAATCGCAGACGGCAAGACAACTATCAAGGAAGCGGTTGAGAACGGCTCCCTGTATGTTTTCGGAAATGTTCAGTTTGCACTCAAGTTTGCTAAGCTTTTCGATTGATTCCGTATAGCTAACTCCCCCGCGTTTTGATTCGCGGGGGAGTTTTATATTATAGGAAAACAAACAGCGGCAGGGGAGACCTGCCGCTGTTTTTATGTGAAATGCGAATTACTCGTATTCAACTACGTTGACCCAGGATAGCAGGAAATCGCGCTCTTCCTTCTTGCCCTTTACGGACTGGGAAGCTGCAACGATAGGCAGCCACTTCTGAATGTACTGCTTTGCTGTATCGCTCTTCTTGCTGAACAGGTCGAGGTACTTCTCAGCAGTTTCCTTGTCGTTGTTGAGGTAGAACAACAGGTAAGTGCGTGCAACATCAGCGGAAGCATTACCCTGTGTAGCATGTGCCCAGTCGATGATGTAAGCGGTGCCGTCGTCCTTTACGATAATGTTGGAGGGGTTGAAATCGCCGTGGCAAACCTTCTTATGCTCATGCATACCCTCGAGGCGGGTGTGCAGCTCGTAACGTGTTGTGGCGTCGAGGTTGGTTTCGCTGATCTTGCGGTTCATCTTGTCCTTCAGCTTGTTGAGCATCGGGCACTTTGCAGCATGAACCTGCATCTGAAGGTCAACGAACATTTCAAGGTACTCGTCCTTCTTTGCGGGGTTCTCCTGCATGAGCTGTGCAAGGGTCTTGCCCTCGATGAACTCAGAAACGATTGCCCACTTGCCGTCGATCATCTTGACTTCAAGCACCTTAGGAACGTTAATGCCTATATTCTCTACGCGCGCCTGATTGAGCGCTTCGTTGAGTATGTCAGGCTTTGCGTAGCTCTCGTCAAATACCTTGACCAGTGTGTTGCCTTCGCGGTAGATGGTCTTGCCGGGTCTGACAGCTAAAATGTTTTCGGACATAGCTTTATCCTCCTGTAAAAAGAATGACATGCCAGTGATGGCAGTCTATATATCAAGGAGCATTGCGCTCCATGAATACAAGCACAAAGCCGGGCACGGGCTAAAAGTCCATGCCCGGCTGCGTTAAATCAGTACGGGAGTACTATTGAGAGGGGATCAAACCTTCTCGTGAGTACCATAGTATGCGTTGAGGTACATCTGCTTGATTTCCTTGAAGAGCGGGAATCTCGGGTTAGCACCGGTGCACTGGTCATCGAATGCCTGCTCAACCATTGCGTCGAGTCTGTCGAGGAAGTCCTTCTCGTCAACGCCGTAGTCCTTGATGGTCTTCTTAACGCCGATTCTATCCTTGAGCTCATCAATCTTCTTGATAAGACCCTCAACCTTAGCTTCGTCGTTCTTGCCAGTTACACCGAGGAACTCAGCAACCTCAGCATAACGACGCATGGTGTGCGGGTGAGTATACTGAGAGAAGGTACCCATCTTAGCAGGAGCCTCAGCGCTGTTGAAGCGGATGACTTCGTCGATCAGCAGAGCGTTTGCGATACCGTGGGGCAGGTGGTGGAACGCACCGAGCTTGTGAGCCATAGAGTGGCAAACACCCAGGAATGCGTTAGCGAATGCCATACCAGCCATTGTAGCAGCGTTAGCCATGTTTTCACGAGCAACCGGATCGTATACGCCGGAGATAGCGGAATCATAAGCAGCAGGCAGGTTCTCGAAGATGAGCTGGAGGGACTTGAGTGCGAGACCGTCTGTGAACGGAGTAGCCATAACGGAAGCGTAAGCTTCGAGGCAGTGTGTAACTGCGTCGATACCGGAAGCGGAGGTCAGACCTCTCGGACCGGTTCTCATCATGTCAGCGTCAACGATTGCCATCTTAGGCATGAGCTGATAGTCAGCCAGCGGGTACTTAACGCCTGTGGACTGATCGGTGATAACTGCGAACGGAGTAACCTCAGAACCAGTACCAGCGGAAGTAGGAACAGCGATGAAGTAAGCCTTCTCGCCCATGTTCGGGAAGGTGTAAACTCTCTTACGGATATCAATGAAGCGCATTGCCATATCCATGAAGTCAGCCTCGGGGTGCTCATACAGAACCCACATGATCTTACCAGCGTCCATTGCGGAACCGCCGCCGACAGCGATGATGCAGTCAGGCTCGAACTTTCTCATAGCCTCTGCGCCCTTCTGAGCGGAAGCCAGGGAAGGATCAGGCTCAACATCAGCGAATGTAGTGTGAACAATGCCCATCTCGTCAAGTCTGTCAGTAATGGCCTTTGTGAAGCCGCTCTTGAACAGGAAGGAGTCAGTTACGATGAATACTCTCTTCTTGCCCATAACGTCCTTGAGCTCCTTGAGAGCAACAGGGAGGCAGCCCTTCTTGATATAAACCTTCTCAGGTGCGCGGAACCACAGCATATTCTCTCTCCTCTCGGCAACGGTCTTGACATTCAGCAGGTGCTTAACACCAATGTTCTCGGAAACGGAGTTACCGCCCCAAGAGCCGCAGCCCAGTGTGAGGGAAGGAGCAAACTTGAAGTTGTAGAGGTCGCCGATACCACCGAGGGAAGAAGGAGTGTTAACGATAAGACGGCAAGCCTTCATTCTCTCAGCCCACTTGTCGAGCTTCTCTCTTTCGGTGTTGTTGTTGATCCAGAGTACGGAGGTATGACCAAGACCGCCGTTGTTCTTCAGCAGGGTGTCAGCCATATCAAGAGCCTGATCGAAGTTATCAGACTTGTACATACCGAGGATAGTGGTGAGCTTCTCGTGACCGAATGCCTCATCAGGCTCAAGGGAAGTAGCCTCACCGATGATTACCTTAACGGACTCGGGGATCTCGAAGCCAGCCATCTTTGCGATCTGGAAAGGACGCTGACCAACGATCTTAGCGTTAAGAGCGCCATTGATGAGCATAACCTTTCTAATCATGTCAGCCTGCTTCTTGTCGAGGAACATGCAGCCTCTCTTCTCGAATTCCTTCTTGACATCGTTGTAGATGGTCTTGTCAACGATAAGGGTCTGCTCGGTTGCGCAGATCATACCGTTATCGAAGGTCTTGGAGTGAATGATGGAGTTAACTGCGTTAACGATATCTGCGGAGGAGTCGATGATAGCGGAAGCGTTACCTGCACCTACGCCGATAGCGGGTGTGCCGGAGGAGTATGCAGCCTTAACCATTCCAGGGCCGCCGGTTGCGAGGATTATGTCAACTTCCTTCATGAGGAGGTTTGTAAGATCAAGGGAAGGAACATCTACCCAAGAGATGATGCCGTCAGGAGCGCCAGCCTTAACTGCTGCCTCATAAACGATCTTTGCAGCCTCAACGGTGCACTTCTTTGCACGGGGGTGCGGGCTGATGATGATACCGTTTCTGGTCTTGAGAGAGATAAGGGTCTTGAAGATAGCGGTGGAAGTAGGGTTGGTTGTAGGAATAACCGCGCCAACAACGCCGATAGGCTCTGCGATCTTCTCAATGCCGTATGCCTCGTCGCGCTCGATAACGCCGCAGGTCTTGGTGTGCTTGTATGCATTGTAGATGTGCTCAGCGGCATAGTTGTTCTTGATAACCTTATCCTCTACAATACCGTAGCCTGTTTCCTCAACAGCCATCTTTGCAAGCGGGATTCTCTGCTTGTTAGCTGCGGAAGCGGCTGCGAAGAAAATAGCGTCAACCTGCTCCTGAGTATAGGTTGAGAAAATCTCCTGTGCTTCCTTGACTTTCTTAAGTGCTTTTTCGAAGCTCTCTACGCTGTCAACCAGTTCATGAAATGCCATAGTCATCTTCTCCTTAAATTTTATATACATGCTTGGGTCGTCCATTTCCTGCTGGAATCTTCCGGCGGCGGTGACGGTTTACTGATCCGCGGCGCTGTCGGACTTTCCGGCATTCTCCGGACGCCTTTGCCCTGATCGGCTGAGCCGACCTTTATTAACCATTGACACGTGCAGGGCATAGTCAATTTGATGCCCCATTCGCACCTGTTAATATTTTAACACATTATTTATAGACTGTAAAATGTAATATTGATATAGCTATATCAGTAAAAAGCATATCAGCCTATCGCCCCGAAATATTTGTCTCTGGAGCGGTTTACAGCCGCGATGAATTCGCGGTCGAAGTCGGACAATCGGTAATCCCTGCGGTATATCAGTACGTCCTTGTAGGGTTTGTCGCTGCCCTGGACCTTGATCTGAACCAGCCCGTAATCCTTGAGCAGCTCCTGCGGTACGGGGGACACCCACATGAACGTATCCGGAACTGTTCCGAGAATCGCGAACTGCGTACCGCGCTCGTAGACGTATATCCTTCGGTCGACGAACTCTGTAAGCTCCGCCTTTCTGACATCTATCATAGGAACTGATGGCACATAATGGTCGGCGTGGCAGACCTCAATATACTCGGCGAGGTCGTCAAGACAGACGTCCTCCTTCTGGGTCAGCGGGTTGTTCTTTGATATAAGCAGAACATAGGTGAACTCCGCGACGGTCTCGCTTGTGAGCTTTTTGTCCTTGAAAAGGTCGCTGAAGTACTTTTCATATGACGCCTGGTAACGCACGATCCCGAGGTTGAAATCCTCCCGGACGACGCTGTTTATCGTGTTCATCGAGTTTGTCTCGCAGTAGTAGAATTCAGCGGGGGAGCCTGATTTTATGCAGCGCGAGAAGTCCGCCATTGCATAGCTGAGGTAGCTTGCCCGCGGAACGCTGACCGAAAAGCTCTGCTTTTTCTGTTTTCCGTTGTGGTATATCTGCTCCACTTCGTCGACCTTCTGCACGATCTGGCGCGCATATTGAAGGAATTCCTCGCCGTCCTGCGTTATTGAAATGCCCTTTGTTGTACGACGGAAAATGGTGATCCCGAGGGATTCCTCAAGCTCCTTGATTGCGCGGCTGAGGTTCGGCTGACCCATATAGAGGTTTTCCGCCGCCTTGCTTATCGAACGCGTTTTTGCCACTTCCACGGCATATTTAAGATGAAGTATGTTCAACTCAATTCCTGCCTTTCGTCGTAGTTTATAGAAACAATCAATGCTTGGCTGTTAATTATTTATCAAATCAATGTAAAGTTCTCATTGACAAAAAATAAACAACTCGATAAATCCAGGTAAAAACATTCGCTCCTCCATTCTTTATTTGAAGAAGCGAATGCGATGAATACTGTTAATCCCTTTCGAGCGCCGAAATGCCGCTTCTGACCATCTTGACGATTCCGAACGGCTTGAGCAGGCTTATGAAGCTGTCGATTTTTTCAGGCTTTCCGGTGAGCTCCAGCATAATGCTGTCCTCAGCGATGTCCACGGACTTAGCGCGGAACAGGTTTGCGACCTCGACGATACCGCGTCTGTCCTCAACGGAGCGGCCGGCGCGCACGATGACGTGCTCGCGGCATACTGCGTCGGTAAGGATCTTGACTTCCTTTACATCGTGGAGCTTCATGAGCTGGTTCTTGATCTGCTCAAGGACTCTCAGATCGCCCGCTACCACGATTGTGAGCCTGGAGATCTCGGGAACTTCGGTCTCGGCTGCGTTAAGGCTCTTTATATTGAAGCACCGTCTGCTGAAAAGGCTTGAAACTCTGAGCAGAACGCCTTCGTTGTTTGCAACTTTTACGGATAATACATATTCCTGCATGGATCACGCCTCCAGATCAATTGATGTAATGGGGTTAACGACCGGCTTTCCTGCGGGGATCATAGGAAGAACGTTGATATCTCTGTCAATGCGTACTTCTATCATTACCGGAGCGGACTTCGATATACTGAGCGCCTCGGTGAGTACGGGGGTGATATCCTCGGTCTTTTCGATCACGAAAGTCTTAACGCCGAAAGCCTCGCCGAGCTTGACGTAATCAATGTGACGAGCGTCAAGGGTGGTCTCGGAGAAGTGCTTGCTGTAGAAAAGTCTCTGCCACTGGCGGACCATTCCGAGAACGTTATTGTTCATGACGATCTCAATGATGTTGATGCCGTGGGCAGCCGCTGAAATAAGCTCGTTGAGGTTCATAGCAAAGGAGCCGTCTCCTGCCATGTTGACTACGGTCTTGTCGGGGTTGCCGGTCTTTGCTCCGAGAGCGGCTCCGAGGCCGTATCCCATAGTTCCCAGACCGCCCGAGGAGATGAAGCTGCGCGGATTTCTGCACTTGTAGTACTGTGCGGCCCACATCTGAGTCTGACCTACTTCGGTGGTGATTATAGCCTCGCCGGAGGTGAGCCTGTCGAGTTCCTCAATAACCGCCTCAGGTGTAACGGGAAGCTCCTTTGTACCTTCCTGAACAGGCTCGCCGAAGTCGCCGCCGAGTACCTCCTCGCACCACTCCGGGTGGGACTGCTGCGCGATTTTCGCGTTGAGCGCGGAGAGAACAGCCTTGACATCGCCGGCAACGGTAACGTCAACGTCGATATTCTTGTTGAATTCAGCGGGGTCAATGTCGATGTGAATGATCTTAGCCTGCTTGCCGAAAACGGAGGTGTCACCGGTAACGCGGTCGGAGAAGCGCGTGCCGATTCCGATGAAAAGATCGCAGTTGTTGAGCGCGTAAGCCGCCTTGACAGTCCCGTGCATTCCGAGCATGCCTATGTAGCGGCGGTCGGTCTCATCGTAAGCGCCCTGACCCATCAGCGAGCAGGAAACGGGCGCGTCGGTAAGTTCAGCCAGCTTCTTCAGCTCTGCGGAGGCCTCGGAAGCGATAACGCCGCCGCCTGCGTAAATGTAGGGCTTCTTGGCGTTAGCGATGAGTTCAGCCGCTGCGGTGATCTCGTCCTCGCTGAGGGGAGCCGCTTCGATCGGCTTCTGCGCCGGGGCAGGGGTGTACTCTGCGAAAGCCTGGGTGATATCCTTCGGAACATCGACCAGCACCGGACCCTTGCGGCCGCTCATTGCGATCTGGAACGCAAGGCGGATAGTATCCGCAAGTTCGTCAACGGACTTTACGATGAAGTTGTGCTTTGTTATAGGCATGGTAATTCCGGTGATGTCCACCTCCTGGAAGGAGTCCAGACCCAGCAGGCCGCAGGAAACATTGCCCGTGATAGCTACCAGCGGGATAGAGTCCATATAAGCGGTCGCAATACCGGTAACTAGGTTGGTAGCGCCGGGGCCGGAGGTAGCCAGCACGATACCGGTCCTGCCGGTGGAGCGTGCGTATCCGTCAGCCGCATGGCAGGCGCCCTGCTCGTGGCAGGTAATTACATGCTTGATTTTGTCGCTGTACTTGTACAGACTGTCATAAATATTGAGAACAGCGCCTCCCGGATAGCCGAAAATAGTATCCGCGCCCTGTTCGAGCAAGCACTCAACGATTATATCTGAGCCGCTCAGTTTCATTCAGATCACCTTTCTCTTTGTGTATATTATGACTGCCGCTTTTAGCTAAAACAGTATATACTCTTATTTTACCACAGACTAAGTATATTGTCAACGACATATCAGCTATTTTTTCGACGCATAGCTGAATTTTTAATGAAAAAGGCAGAAGCTGGTAACTTCTGCCTTGCATATTATCCGTTTGAAAGAGCAAACGCAGCGATCGCAGATAGATTCTCCTCGCTGACGTAGTCGCAGCCGTTCTTCAGGACATTTATCATTTCCTGAGTCCCAGGCTTGTTCTGCTTTTCAAGGTCGGTGCAGATGGTCTGGAGGAGCTTCTTCTGGAGCCATTTCAGCTTGTGATAGTCAAGAGCGCCCCTGAGGTAGAATATCGGAATGTCGGTCGGGTTGTTCTCGTGCAGTATTTTGTCGTATATCTCGCCGGGAGGATTCATGCCGACTGCGCCCGCGCAAATGAGATTCCAGCGCTTCTGAGCCCTGGGAAGTCCCTGTATCTTGTTCGCGAAAATCCACCCGATGAATATCGCTTCCTCGTCCCGGGGAATGGCCTTGACGGCTTCCTTATAGGAATAAGCCGGAACACCCAGCTTCGAAGCCAGCATTTCAGCGTATCTTCTAGCGCTTCCCGCGTTGCTTTCGTAAATTACTGCTTTCATGGAGTACGTCCCTTCCTGTTCATTGACTGCGCGTCCGCAGTTCCTTTTTATGGTTTTTGTCGCTGTACATAAGCTCGTCGGTCATGCGGATCATGTATTCCAGGTCAGTAGAATCGGTCAGATCGAACGATTTTATACCAACGCTGGCTGAGATCTCAAATTTCTTGCCGGAAATTAAATTCAGGTTTTCAAGGTAGGCGTCCACAGACCGGTAGATTTCCTCTGAACTTATCGTGCCCGGAATGACCGCGACCATCTCGTCTCCGCCCCAGCGTATGCAGAGCGCGTTTTGCGGGCAGCACGACCGGAGCGCGTCCGCGACTGCGCATATCGCGTAATCGCCGTCGTCGTGGCCGTAGTTGTCGTTGATATGCTTCAGCCCGTCGAGGTCGGCGAGGATAACCGTCATGGTTCCGCTGCACTTTTTCAGCAGTTCCGGATACAGATTCTTGAGTGCGGCGCGGTTAAGCAGGTGAGTCAGACCGTCGCAGCGGTACATTTCCTCTATCTTTTCAGTCAGATAATGCTGATACTGCATCGAGCGGAAAGCTCCGAATGCGGCGTTGAGCGTGCTTGTTATCTGGGAAGCCTTGTAGTAGTTCTGAATGTCGTAGTTGTGGTAGTTGAAGCACAGGAATCCCATCGGTACTCCCATATAGTTGAGCGAAAGGAAGATGAGCGGCTCATCATGTTCTGTCAGCATGTCCTTCATATTCGGGTGAAGGTCGGATTTTCTCATGTCGTCTATTCTGCCGTGCATGGGAAAATTCGTGTTGTAAATGATTTTGAGCAAGTCTGAAAATACTGAATCCGAATGTTTCCTGAGCGGGTCAAAGGTGCGGTCGGTGCACTCCGGGTTGAGTGCGATCACCATATCGTAAAAATCGTACTTATCCAGCACATTTGCGACCTCTGAGAAATCCTGACATTTCAGTATGTGGGACATCATGCGGAACATGTGTTCCTCCTCGTTCTGGTAGCGGTTGAACGAGTTGTTGATGTAGGTAAGTTCCTCGGAGGCGTTGAGCTTTACGGAGGTCGAACAGCCACAGCTTTCGGAAGCCTGAAGCTCCGGTACAACGAGAACGTTCCCCGGAACCGCTCTGCCGGAGAGTATCTGCATTATCGTGTCAGAGACAGTCTGAGCCAAGTGCTCGCTGCTGCACAGGCAGGTAGTTATCTGAGGTGTGCTGTATCTTATTTCGTTTATGCCGTCAAAACCCGTTACGATTACATTTTCGGGGATTTTGATTCCGTGCCGTTTCAGAACCGACACGGTGGTGATCGCCATGGTGTCATTGGCGCAGATTATTGCCTGAGGAAGCCTCCGGCGGCGCACGAAAAGCTGTTCCACGGCGCTTTCAGTGGGAACGCTCCAGAATTCGCCGTAGCTGATATCCTCGTCGCCGAAATCCACGTCATATTCAGCGGCGACCTTTCGTACCACATCAACGCGCTCCTCGGAAAAGGCATTACCTTTTATTCCCGCGATCATGTGGATATTTTTCACATTGTGGTCTGCGATAACGTGACGGACAATTTTGTCGAACCCGGCGGTGTAGTCGAAGGTGATCCGTGTGCAGCCGGGGTACTGCGCTCCGACGGTGATCACGGGAAGCCCGTGCGCCTTTGCGTCCGAAATTATTCGGCGGACGGTGTCCTTGTCCTTGATGGCTTCGTCGTTTATTACAACCGCGTCGGTTATGTCATAGTTGATCAGGTCAAAGACCGCTTTCTCGCCCTGCTCGTCAATGGAGTTCCAGAAAAGCTCAGACGGAGTGGAGTATACAAGCAGCCTGGCATTGCAGGAAGCAAGGCATTTTGCAAACGTTGTTATGAATCTGTGATTGGTCGCTTCGTGTATTTTAGGAGTGCAAAGCGCCACAATGGTTTTTCCGTAAAGCACAGGAAAGTCTCCTTTGCAAATTCATGATAGTGTCTCGCTGGGGGAATGGTAATATGAGAAATATTATTAATTCTATTATATCACAAGATTTGATGAATTTCAATACCGCTGATAAATTTTTCCTTGGTGCAAATCTGCCCTTATTTATAATAGTATATCCTTTTCGGCATAATTGTATAATCAGCCTGAAAAATCGTACAAATCTATCATGATTATTAAATTTGTCAAAAAAACTTTATAAACAAGTTTAATCTTGTACGTTTTTGCCACTTTACAAATCAAATTTTTCTGTTATACTAACAGTAAACGTTTTCAAAGACCTGCGCAAAAGAAAGGAAACGCGCAGGTAAAAGGGAAGGGGAGATAGTATGTTTCTTTTCAGATGGCTGTGGAAGAACATGAAAGGCTGCCGCGCGATATACATACTCGCGCTGTGCATTACGGTAGTGTGCCAGTCGATGTACATAATCACACCGTATTTTACGCAGCAGATAACTGATACGTTCATAGTAAACGAGAACGCGCTCCAGAACTTGGAGGAGCACACGGACGTACTGATTTTCATGCTGGCGGCAATGGTAGGATTCACTCTGCTGCGCTGCGGATTGCAGTACGGAAGCAACATGATGTACGAGCACACGTCGCAGACCCTGATCTACCGCGTCAGGAAAGTACTGTTCGACAAGATAGAAAATCAGGACGCGGCGTTCTACAACGTATACCGCACCGGCGATATAATGACCCGCGTTTCCGCCGACCTTGACATGGTGCGTCACTCCATCGCGTGGATAATCAAGACCATCGTTGAGTGCATCGTGCTGTTCTCGGCTTCGCTGATATTTTTCTTCACCATGGATTGGCTGATGGCGCTTTGCATGATAGCGCTGACTCCGGTGATATTGTTCATCACGTGGCTTTTCAAGCGCAAGGTAGGGCCTCTTTACGTTGACCTGCGCGAGAAGCTCTCCAGAATGAACACCGCCGCCGAAGAGAATATCTCCGGCAACCGCGTGGTAAAGGCGTTTGCCCGCGAGGACTACGAAATGAAGCGGTTCGATGAATTCAGCCAGGAGTACAACAAAGCGAACAAGAAAGCGGCGTTCATGTGGCTGAAGTTCTTCCCGTACCTTGAGGTCACTGCGCAGTCGCTGTCTGTTGTAATGCTCATTGCCGGCGGACTTTTCGTAGTGTTCGGACGTATCACAATGGGTCAGTACGCGGCCTTCTCGGGTCTTATCTGGACGCTCTCCAACCCGATGAGAACGCTCGGGAACATCGTTAACGATCTCCAGCGCTTCACCGCTTCCGCCAACAAGATAATCGAGATCTACTACGGAAGCCCCCGGATAGTCGACCGCAACGACGCGGTCGACAAGCCTGGCAGATTTGACGGCAAAATCGAGTTCGACCACGTCAGCTTCTCTTATGACAACACCGAGGTGCTCAAGGATATCTCCTTTACAGTGGAGCCCGGTGAGACCGTCGTAGTAATGGGCGAGACCGGCTCGGGCAAGACTACGCTTGCGGAACTTATACCGCGTATCTACGATGTGAACAGCGGCGAGGTAAGGGTCGACGGAGTTAATGTGACCCACCTGAAACTCAAGCAGCTTCGTCACAATATAGGATTCGCAACGCAGGACGTGCTGCTGTATTCCGATACGATAGACGGCAACATCAGCTTCGGCGATTCCGATATGCCCGAGGAGGACGTTGTAAAGTATGCAAAGGCGGCAGACGCGGACGGCTTCATCAGGAAGCTTTCCGACGGCTACGAGACCATCGTCGGCGAGCGCGGCGTGGGACTTTCCGGCGGTCAAAAGCAGCGAATCTCCCTTGCAAGAGCGCTTGCGGTAAAGCCCTCGATACTGATACTCGACGATACGACCTCCGCGGTCGACCTGGAAACTGAAAAGCATATCCAGAACGCGCTTGCAAACCTTGATTTCCCCTGCACGAAGCTGATAATCGCGCAGCGTATTTCCACGGCGAAGTACGCCGATAAGATAATCGTGCTGAAGGACGGAAAGATATCCGAGCAGGGAACACACGAAGAGCTTATAAAGCAGCACGGCTATTACCGTGAAGTATTCGATTTGCAGAAGTAAGGAGGGATACAGATGGCTAGAAACAAATTCGACGTCGACGAAGTACTTGAGACCCCATTCGACATACGGCACCTGAAACGTTCGCTGGTCTATGCAGCGAAATACAAGAAGCGCATCGCGATATCCCTGATACTCAGCGCCCTTGGCTCTGTGATAGGGCTGTTATCGCCGCTGATAGTTCAGAATGCGATTGATAATTACATGATACCGGTCGACCAGGCGTCCGCCGTTGCTCCCAACGACCGCGTGAAGTACATAATACTGAGCGGCGTGGCGGTGCTGGCATGCATTATCGTGAGCGTTATATTTGCGAAGATACGTTCGGTGATGATGACTAAGGTGGGTCAGGATATCGTCTACGATATCAGAAAGGACCTTTTCGAGCACATGCAGCGGCTCAGCTTTGAGTACTACGACAGCCGCCCGCACGGCAAGATACTGACCCGAATCATCAACTACATAAACGCGATATCCGACCTGATGACCAACGGACTCATCAACTTTATCCTTGAGATAATCAACCTGGTGTTCATCACGATATTCATGTTTTTCGTGAACTGGCAGCTCGCGCTTGTTACAATGGCGGGGCTTCCCGTGTACGCGTTCATAATGCTGGTTATCAAAAACGGTCAGCGCAAGGCGTGGCAGCAGGTTTCCAACAAGAGCTCCAACCTCAATGCATATCTGCATGAGAGCATAGTCGGCGTAAAGATATCCCAGATGTTCACCCGCGAGGAAGAAAACGCTGAGATCAACGACAAACTTGCAAAGAAGTATAAAAAGTCGTGGATGAAGGCGGTTTCCTATTCGAACCTTGTATGGCCGAGCACCGACGTTGTATCCATCATCGTCAGAGCGTTCATCTTTGTGGTCGGACTAATAGGAATGCGCGGCATGGTGTCGTTTGGTACGATCATCGCAATGACGGATTATTCCGCGAGATTCTGGCAGCCGCTGATGAACCTCTCCAACCTGATGAATACCTTTATAAACGCAGTCGCGAATCTGGAGCGTATCTTTGAAATGATGGACGAGCCGGTAACAGTCGACGACGCACCCGATGCGGTTGAAATGCCCGAGATACACGGAGATGTACACTTTAAAGATGTCACCTTCGCATATGAGCCGGGAATCAACATTCTGGAACATCTGTCGTTTGACGTAAAGGCAGGGGAGAGCGTGGCGCTTGTAGGTCCTACGGGAGCCGGTAAAACGACGATAGTAAACCTGCTGTCGAGATTCTATAACCTGAGCGGCGGAGAAGTCCGCATTGACGACAGCGACATTTCAAAGGTAACGCTGCACTCTCTGCGTTCGCAGATGGGCATAATGCTTCAGGACAGCTTCATATTCAGCGGAACAATCCGGGACAACATCGCATACGGAAAGCTTGACGCCACAGACGAGGAGATCCGTACAGCGTGCTCGATAGTCGGTATAGACAACTATATCGAGTCGCTGCCTGACGGATACAATACGGTGGTTAACGAGCGCGGCTCGGGGCTATCCCAGGGTCAGAAACAGCTTATAGCGTTTGCAAGAACGATAGTTTCAGACCCGAAGATACTTGTGCTTGATGAAGCGACCTCCTCAATAGACGCCATGACGGAGAGATATTTACAGCATGGTCTCGACCACCTGATGCGGGGAAGAACGTCGTTTATAATCGCGCACCGTCTTTCCACGATACGGAGCTGCGACCGGATCATGTACGTTTCCAACAAGGGCATTACCGAGGCGGGAACGCACGACGAGCTGATGGCGAAGAAGGGCGATTATTACAAGCTCTATACTGCGCAGTCGGTATAATACAAAATCGCTCCGGGTTTCCGGAGCGATTTTCTTATATAAAAATGCGCCGCAGGATATGCGGCGCAAATTAATTGAGCTTTTAAGATTAAGCCTTGCCAACAGAACCGAACAGTTCCATCTTCTCCTTAACCTTAGCTTTGATAGCCTCGGTGCCGGGTGCGAGGAGCTTTCTGGGATCGAAGCCCTTGCCCTGGAGATCCTTGCCCTCTTCGATGTACTTTCTTGTAGCTTCCTGGAATACGAGCTGGCACTCGGTGTTAACGTTGATCTTAGCAACGCCGAGAGAAATAGCCTTCTTGATCATATCGTCAGGAATGCCTGTGCCGCCGTGAAGTACGAGAGGCATGTCGCCAACTTCTGCCTTGATCTTAGCAAGTGTATCGAAGGAAAGACCCGGCCAGTTTGCGGGATACTTGCCGTGGATATTACCGATACCAGCAGCCAGCATTGTAACGCCCAGGTCAGCAACCATCTTGCACTCCTTAGGATCAGCGCACTCGCCCATACCGATTACGCCGTCTTCCTCGCCGCCGATGGAACCTACCTCAGCCTCGAGGGAGATACCGAGGATATCGCAGGTGTTTACAAGAGCAGTAGTCTTTGCGATATTCTCTTCGATCGGATAGTGAGAGCCGTCGAACATGATGGAGGAGAAGCCTGCGTTGATGCAAGCCTTAGCGCCCTCAAAGGTGCCGTGGTCAAGGTGCAGAGCTACCGGAACAGTGATGTGAAGGTTCTCGATCATGCCCTTTACCATGCCAACGATGGTGGAATAACCACACATATACTTGCCTGCGCCCTCAGAAACACCGAGGATAACAGGAGAATTGCACTCCTCTGCGGTGAGAAGGATAGCCTTTGTCCACTCAAGGTTGTTGATGTTGAACTGACCAACAGCGTACTTGCCGTCGCGAGCCTTGT
>CAMELR010000017.1 GCA_945923775.1 uncultured Clostridia bacterium
TGTTTATTATATCACTTTGGGGGTGGGTGTTACAACTTTATTATAGCACGTCAATCCGCACTATCCTCTTCTTGAATTCTTCATCGTAACTTGCCAGCTCGTCCGCGTTTCTGAAACCTGAGAGGTCAAGCAGAATCCTCCGTGCATTCTCAAAGCTGCCGTTGCTCATAAGCTCCCTGGCTTTGTCATAAAGCTCGCTATTCTGGCGATATTCAAGCTCAATACTTGTTTCCTGAACTACCGGAACTACTTCGGTTCCACAGAACCGGCAAAAGGAGCTTTCATCATCAATGGTTTTCCCACATTTACGACAAAACATTTTTTCTCTCCTTGTAATTCATTTTGTATGTTTTGAAATGATTATATCATAAGATAGTACGGCTTTGCTGTTCCCTCGGATACCTCAACTGAAATAACGCCGTTGCTGAGTGAGTATTTCACAAACATAGTTACATCGGGGCTTATAGAATCTCTGATGGTGTTAGTTACTCTGGTGTAGGTGTCGTCAATGTTCTCAAGCCCGACAGGATTGCCGCTGTCATCAACGCCAATCAGAAGCTTTCCGCCGTTTGTGTTGGCGAACGCAATTACCTCCTTGCAGATATCGTCAACATATTCGCGCTTGTATTCAATGCTCTCGTTTTCATAAGTCATATCAGCACCTCCGTTGTCTGTTACTATAAGTATGGTTCTATTATATAGTGAATGTTCACTTTTGTCAAGTGAATAAAGTGAATTTTCGGTGAATATTCACTTTTGCCGGTATCCGATAGATTGATTTATTGTCTGTTATGAGGTGACAGAAACGGTTTTTAGCGATTTTCCCCTCTGTTGAAAAGTATGACTCTAAGCGGTGTACAACCAAATCGAATAAATCCTCAATAACCTATGACAGCTGAGATACAAAGTATAAAGCGCATAACATGGCAACATATCAGTAAAAAATGCCAAAGGAGGTTTTTATATGACAAACAACGAGATACAAGAGTTTCTTGTTGAAATAGTAATCACCAAGCCAATGCTAGAGTATTCCGAGTGTGTTAAGGGTAAGGGCATTAGAGTGGTTCTTAAGACAACTTTGATAGGAGGATATCTCAAGTTTATTGTCAGCCTGAACGATCTGCTTGGCGCTGATGATAAGCTGTCGCTTATTGACCCTCAACATATTCAGGAAGCGCTGAACTCCGCTGATACTATGCTGACCGGTGAATTTGGAGAGGATTTTTCCATAAACGATCTGGAACTGTCCCGGGTGGATTACTGCATAAACATTAATGTTGAGAGCAGCGAGAATGTCAGAGCATACATAAAGCAGCTTTATCGCTGTGACATGAAAAAAGGGTATAAGGTCATCGGGCTGGAATGTCCGGATTTCGATACAACTAAGGGCTATACTGCCAGAAATGATACTGTCGGGACTGAGATAAGCTTCTACGATAAACAGAAGCAGCTTGAACAGCGGCAGTATGAGGATTCAGAACTAGCCTCCGGCATTCTTCGCATAGAGCTTCGCCTTACCAAGAGCAAAGCAGTTAAGGAACACACCGAGGGCTGCATTAATAACCACGAACGAATTGTTTACTGCATAGGCAACAGCCGCCGGGAAATACTGGCGGTAGTCCGTCAGCTGATCCCTGACGGCGATTATTATACAATGAAGAAAGCACGGGCAATTATCAAGAAATCGGTCAAAAACCAAAAGCTCCGGGAGCGTATGCTTGAAATGCTGAAGCTCACAAAGAAGCTAGGCAGCATACGTCTGGCGAAAAAGGAGCTTCGCGATAAAGACCCCAAGATCAAACATGAGTATTTCAATATGATGATGGAGGAGTTTGAGATGTTAAATCTGAATGTAGTCACGATGGATAAGGATAATAAGGTTATCAAACTGCCAAGCCTGTTCTATTATCTCGAGAAGTAACGATAAACGCCGGAGTACCAAGCTCCGGCGTTAACTCTATATATTGATCAAGTTTTTGGGACTAAAAAGGGCTCAATAATGGGAGGCTCTCTATCCTCAATCAGAGACATAAACTGGGTATTGTTAAATTTCTTCAACCTTCTTAACCTGCCCAGATACCCGAACAGGTAAATGGCTGGGCGGTAGTTATTTAATACAGCGCTAGTCAAATAGCGCATACCAATTTTTGCGTTTCCGTCCTCTTTACGAATGCCGGGTGTAGTTAGGAAGTAGAATGCCAATATGGTTTTTGACCAATTGTCCGTCTTGGCATTCTCTGTAATCTTCCGAATCATAGCTTCGTTTGGAAGGCTTAATGGAGTGGAGGACAGCAGTTCACAGCATAGCATTCTCTTTTCCGCCAGTACCCTCAAATCTTCATTGCGTTCTATGACCTGATTGTACAATTCCATTGCACGGTCGTAGTTTCGAACTATATCAAAGGAATACAATCCTGCAAGGCTGTCTGCGACAAGCAAAAGGAAAAGAGATGAAAATGTGCCATTTACCGATGAATAGTCAGCCAAAATGATCTTTTCGAGATACTCGGCCGCACCTTTATCAGAGCATGATCTATTGATCAAGGCAACGAGACCTTTCTCCTCCGGTTGTGCTGCCAAATAGAAAAGGTATTCGTTGAGCTTGAATTTAATAAAGTCTTCAGACGGATTGAATCTCATAGCTTCAATAGAATTCCAAGAAAGCACTTTGCACTTGTCTTTAACCTTCTCAAGATTTTCAGCGGAAATTTCCATGCCGAGTTCTTTTGAAAAGGCTTCCTCACTATCCCTGTAACTTGCAAGCGGAACATGGTATTTTATCTCCTTATCTGCAGCGTTGAGGATCTTTTCAGCGTTGCGGCTGCACCCGTTTATCTTAAAAATATTAATCATGATCGTTCTCCTTCATCTTGTATATTTCTTGGTCAATATGATCAACATATCTCTGCAAATTGTGTTCTGAAAGCTTATATACCTTTTTTGATTCATTGTTGTGTTGACGCCTGGTCACTCTGCTTCGATTAGGGTCAGGAACAAGGATTTCCTCATTCTCAAGCCGGGTAAGCAACAGGTCTTCATCAATCGGATAACGGCTGTCAACTACTTTATCAACCGCATCGGTCAGCAATAAATAATAGTCTCGTTTCCAAAAGCCCAAACTATTAGAATCAAGAGAGGAAAAATGACTATCAGCGATAAATCTACCTTTTTGAGAAACAATGTTCTTGCAGAAATGATATACCGGATCCTTGGCGAGTTGTTCTCTCAGTTGTTCGCGGAGGTCAGTTATTGCGTAGCTGTACAGCCGCTCATACTCGTATCGTGATGATTCCAGATCAATAAGACCAATACTGGACAGATAACCACAGAATATGACATTATATGCCGCAAGAAGCCAAGCGTAAGCGTCTATCCTTCGGTCGCAATAGGAACCGTCCTTACTTATCTTAGCTCTTTCTGCTAAGAAAGAAGCGTTCATCTTTTCGCACAACAGGGTAATATCAGATGACACGATCCAGCGCAGGAGCATGAGAATGTGAGTAGCATACAATTCAGGGTTATCTCCGATCTTATTTTCTTCTTCCCTGACAAAATCCTCTTTGCGAAGTTTCCATATCAGCATTCGGTTGATGCTGGACTCGCTCAAGTTGGGGATAGATTCTGCGGTTATCAGTATCTGACTATCCACTGAAAACGTTCCTCTTGCATTTTTCTTTTCAGAGTTATTCCCCGCTACCCTGGTCAGCGTTTCAATCAACGCTTCAACCCTTTTTCTGTCCTGGGGTGGTATTTTGAAGTCATCGACCAGGAAAATACAGTCTTTACACTTCCGTGCTTCTTCCATGATTCCCCACTCTGTTGTACCGGAGCTGATATCAACTTTGGGTATGTAGTTCATAAACCCAAGCAATATCTCGCACATACGTGTTTTACCGGAGAGCGGCTCGGCATAAATCATCGTCAGGAATCTCGGGGAGTGGTTTGCATACTGTTTCCTAAGCGCAGTTGTCAGAAAAGACAGTATGAGCAAAAGGTATAAGTAAATGCAAACCGGAGGCTTAGTCGCTTTAAACCAGTGGTTTATTATTAGCATTGCAGCTCTCAATTCTTGTTCTTTGCTCACAATTGAATCAGGGCTGATTTTCAGGCTGTGTGATTTTATTACATCGTCAACCCTAATTTGATAAGCGGAGCAATCGCGAGTACTGATAAGTCCGTTGGAAAAAGCATAGCCATCGCTGCCTTGCCATCCTGTGTTGGTAATCATGCGAACATTGACCATATTTGCATGAAGAATCATGCGCTGAAATACCTTCTTGAAATACGTCATATTGTAAATCATGTATTCCAAGCCAAGATTGAAGCTAACCAGTTTCATGTCGTCCTTGGCTTTGGTGGGAAGTGTGAAGTATTCCGGGTCACCCAGAATGATTTCCTCCGAGCTATTACCGTTCGGACATATCGCCCTGACCTGGAGAACAACAGTTTGTACAGAGGATGAAGCCCCTATAATGGTTTCCTTGTGATCCACACTGAAAATGAAACTGCACAATTCAGCTCCATCAACACAGAATGTACCGTTGCATATCGTCAGCACGACCTTTTCCTGAGTTGCCGGCGGCATACGCCCATTGCTGTTTGGTTGTGAGAGAATGTGCCCAACATCGTTGGTGAACGTTTCAGGTGTGAGTTCCTGAGAGAATGCTGCTGAGTTAAATAACTTGTCCATGATGAACCTCCAAATAATGATATTAGCCTACTAATTGTTTTTGATTGATTTGGTGGTATGGACATAAAAATAGGCCCACTTCACCCTAAAACAAAAACTTAGAATATTAAATTAGTAAAGACTATTTAATATTGAGTAAGCATTATTTTAGGTCAGTAGACCATAACTCATCATTGTAATTGAAAAAACAATCTGTAACTCTAGGCTTCACTCCCTTTATCGTATATTTATTACAGTATATCATATTTTCTGCGTTTTGTCAACTGGTTTTTGAGATTTTTTAAAATTTTTTTGGGGTTTGATAAGGAAAATCTCAGAATCACATTCAAATTTACTGACAACTCTGACAATATTGTCAATGTTGTCAGTGAAAATTGAAAGAATTGTATATTCAATTCTCGTAAAACCTCATGTGAGTATTTATATATTATTATTTGGTGATACACAATCACATAAATGATTAGGAGGGATTGCCAATGAAAACACCAAGAATTCTATCTGTATATTCGTTTACCAGAGATGACCCGGACTATTCACCCGAAGAAATTTCACTTATCGAAGCGGCGGACGAAACAGACATTCCGCCGGAACAGTTTATAGCTTCCATACTCGTGGAGATCATGGACAAGCACATGGGAGAGGAGGAAGCGGTATGATACGGGCTGTGGCTTATGCCAGGTTTTCAAGCGATAATCAGCGCGATGAGAGCATAGACGCTCAGCTCAGGGCGATAAACAAATTCGCCGAGGAAAACGGCTATGAGATAGTCGGAGAATACATTGACCGGGCAAAGACCGGAACCAACGACCACCGTGAAGATTTCCAGCGCATGATTGCCGATTCGGCTTCCGGGGACTTTGAAACGGTCATAGTACATAAGCTGGACAGGTTTGCACGGAGCAGATACGACAGCGCATTCTACAAGCGCACTCTCAAAACTAATGGTGTTCAGTTGGTTTCTGTGCTGGAGCATTTTGGCGACAACCCGGAAAGCATTATCATGGAGGGACTGCTGGAATCTATGAGCGAGTACTACTCCGCAAACCTCTCCCGGGAGGTCAAGAAAGGGCAGATGGAGAACGCCCTTGCCTGCAAGCACACCGGAGGGCAGCCGCCGCTGGGATACCGGGTAACTTCCGAACTGAAATACGAGATTGACGAGGACGAGGCTAAGGTTATTCGGCTTATCTTCAATTCCGTGCTGAATGGCATGAGCTATACCGATATCTCGGAGGAGCTTAACAGCCGCGGATATCGTACACGCAGAGGAATGGAGTTCGGCAAGAATTCTCTGTACGAAATACTGCGTAACGAGAAATACGCCGGGGTGTACACGTTCCGCAGAAGCACTCCGGTGAATTCCAGCGGCAAGCGGAACAACCACGGAAACCGCAGCGACATGATAAGGGTCGAGGGTGGAGTTCCGCAAATAATAAGCCGGGAGGTTTTTGACGCTGTGCAGAAGATAATGGACGAGCGCAAACGTGAGCCATCGCCGAAAAACACAGCGGTTGAACCGTACCTTCTGACCGGGAAAGTGTTCTGTGGACTTTGCGGTAAGACCTACTGCGGCAACCGTCAGTGGAGCGGCAGAAGCAAGCGGCTGTATGTGACCTACCGTTGTAATTCCCGGTCAGAAAAGGGAATGCACCTCTGCGGAAACAAGGCAATAAATCGGGACTATCTTGAAAAGTATGTGTTCCGGCTGCTTGCCGATGTACTCTTTGACGAAAAGCGGATCCCCGAAGTTATCGCCGAATACAATAAAGCGGTTCAGGAGAATGACGACGATTTCTCCGATGAGATAAAGAGCCTTGATAAATCCATCAAGAAACTGAAGAAAGAGATAGACAACCTTGTTACCGTTATTGCGAATACCGCTTCAGCGGTACTTGCGGAGGCTCTTGCTGAAAAGGAAAAGGAGCTTGCGGCTCTCAAAACCGAGCGGCGCGGGCTGGAAAAGCGCCGGGTCACGGTAGAGGTTGACCGCTCCGAGATAGTGGAAGCGTTCCGCAAGGGAAAGGAGCTTCTCATATCCGGGGAGATACCTCACCTAAAGCAGCTCATCAAGCTGTATGTCCGCAGGATCGAGGTGTTCCCGGATTACGTTACGGTATGCCTGAATTATTTGCCGGCTCTACGGGCGAGCGCGGAGGAGAGGACGCTTTCTGGGCTGAACTCTGCTTATGAAAATGCGCTTGAGGTGGAGAATACTATTTCTCGCAGGGCGTTGAACAGAAATGGGTTTTGAACAAAGATATCCCCGATGATGTTGAATACATCGGGGATGTTGTTTTGCCATTATTTTACAAAATCTAAGTATTCTTGATAAGCTTTCTGAAGGGAGTCTGTATTAAGATTTTTTAAATCCCAATAGTTTAATCCAGATTCATCCATCTTGTTCATATCAATTTTGTATAAATGACCTGACTTATATACGATTCCTTTGCTTATAAGGTATGAAAACACTTTGCGTTTAAGGTCACTGCTTCCAACAGTAACATTATCAATGCGTTCAGCATCTTTTCCCAATGTGTCCTTTTTATGTGTTCTAAATTCAGAGGTGATAATTCGTAAGGCGTTGACAAACTTAATTGGATCAATTTCAGTCTCGTTGTTCAAGTCGTATTTATAAGGGATTAGTCTATAAAATTCACGAATGTTAGGGATGTCTACCTTGATTGATCCGCATAATCTGACGTCAAATTCTGTATGAGAATTCGAAGGTACGTCTTCTTTGCAATATAAGATACATTCATCACCAGAAAATGATTCAAAAATAACAGTGTTAGCAAGCCACTCTATCCGTTTACATATAATTGTAGAGCTCTGTATCCTACAAGAACTATTTGGCATTCCAATTTTTATAACTGTATCCGGAAGCTGTATTGTCATATTAGAACACTGTGAAAGTTTGATTTCATTATTGTGAATTGTCAACCCAAAAGAATCTGGCTTAGCAGGCGTAGTGCCATTAATTCCAAACTCAGCCATAGCGTTATATTCGTCTTCGTCAATAGCCATGCACAAAAGGTTTGCGTGTTCTTTTGCTGTCGTCCTTGACTTAAATGAGTCATATAAAACTGACAGATATTTTGAATCAATGGATTCGGTGTTAAAGGTTTTATAACAATCGTAGAAGATACGAGAAGGAATATAATGATTTGAAACCACTTCGTCAATATATAAATCAGCATAAATATCCATATCGGATAAAATAAGTTTAGCTAAAGTATAATCCCTAAACGCTGGACCAATAAAATCAATTTTATCGGCTTTCAATGCACTTCTCGCAATAAAAGGATGCTGCTGTATTTGGGTAGCAACGGTAGCATTGTATTCATCAATTAAATATGCTGGAAGTTTTGAAATGGTAATCTCATCTTCCATGTCACCCATTAATATATACCTAAGGATAGAATTTAACTGTGCTTCAGCAGAGTATACACAATCCCAGTCTTTGAATTCAGGGTGTTGAGATTTACACCGAGTAATAAAAGCATCACGTACTTTTTCATGTTCTCTATCCAAAAGCTCACTCATGATTTTACATATTATATCAATGTAACTTTGCTTTCTTTCGAGAGTACTTAACAATTTGCCGCGATTTTCATTATCCTTTATGTCTTCGGAAATAGCTTGCAGTACCGGAGCGTAACCAAGCAAAGAAGTGCCATCATTTTCAGAAATATGATCTTTTATTGCATTATAATAGGTATTGATGCATTCTTCATCAGCAGCAGTTGAGGCATTTATACTACGTCTAATAAATTCCTTGGATTTCTCTTCTGTAAAAAATCCAATCTCGTAATATTTAAGTGCTATATTGTTTTGGGCAAAAAGTGACACAATAAATTGTGCTGTTTCTGTTCTAGAAAATATTACGATACAAGGAGATGTGTTATTCTTTATATTTTTATTAATATCCATTAAGAAGTCGCTGAGCATGTTTCTTCCTGAAACAATTTCTGCTTCGTCAAGTGCATCAATTATTAAAAAAGCTTTCGAATTGCATAAATCAGACATATAGCTAGAATAATTATCATTGCCTACAGCACTTAAAATCGATCCAACAAAGGAATTGGTTCCTAATCTTATCTTTGATAAATCCCAATACAGAGCATCGTACTCTTCTGACATATGATATGCAAGTTTACTTTTCCCTGTAGCACCAGGAGCAGAGAATAATATGAATTTTGCATTTTTCGTAGGTAATTTTCCATCCAACCTTATATCCTGAACTGTTTGATCAATATAAAAAGAATCGTTTTTTGCATATTTAATATATGCTGAGACTTCTTTGCTTATGTCGTACTTTTGGCTTTTGTGTAAGTCAGTAATTGCCGCACTAACGTTCATTGTTTTAAAAACCTCCATCATCTGTATAGTGTCATTTATATTATACATCATCATATCCTCCGTGTCAATATGTTTTTATTCAATTTTGGCAATAAATATATATTATACAGTATTGTACATTTATTCATTGAATAATTAATTCCTTTTGCTATAAGCATATATTAAATTAAAAAAAGATGAAAAATACTGCATTTTAGGGCATAATATTTATATTAACGACAAAAACACCCTTCGTTTCCGAAGGGTGTTATCTGTTCCCATAATATGGGTTATGGGTAACCATGGTGGAGCCGAGGGGAATTGAATTCGGCAACGAATCGAACAGCTCAGCCAGTAAAAATCCCCAATACCGCATAGCAATGCGGTTCCAGCCATGAAATAATTAAATTTTCAACAATCATTTTCAGTCGATTTATCCGCAATAAAGGACAAATAAAGGACAGAAAATGGACAACAAATTGACGATATGGCGTGCATTTCACACTTCTTTTGCGCTTTCGTCAATAGGTAAATTAAACAGCTTTTCGTTAGAAAGGTTGAACTCTAGGCTCTTTTCCGAACAATCCACTATATTATATATCGGCTGGATTTTAATATTCTTTAGCTATTTCTAAAAAAAGAGCAAAAAAAATATTGACAACAAGAGCGCATGGAGAGATTCTATGCGCTTTTTATATAACCCACGGTTAACAGCCGCAAGGCTTTAACAGCATAGACGGAAAGGCCATCCGACAGGGCGGTTCTTATTCCTCGCCGCCCTTTCTATGCACAATCAACGAGGAATACTGCTCAGCACAGACTGGAGGAATAACATGAACTCGATATACCAACTGCTTAATCCAGACAATACCCTATCGGTCAACCGCCTGCTGGCGCACTCGATAGGTCTTGTCGAAACAATAGCCTACGGCGCTCTTGTCGCCAAGTGGTACTACTATTCGGAGCATGAAATGCTTGACGAGGACGGCTGGTTCTACTCTACTGTCCCCGACCTTGAGGAAAGCACGGCACTCTCGGAATTTCAGCAGAAGAGATGTATCAACAATCTGTCGAAGCTCGGACTGCTGAAAAGTAAAAACAAGGGAATGCCGGCAAGACGCTCTTTCAAGATAGTTGATGATGTCGATTTGCTGGAAAAGCTCCTGCATGAAGGTGAGGAACGTATCAGCCGAATAAAGCCTGCCGCCGCCGAAAGCTACATACGAAAACGCAGAGGTTCCGACGCTTGCTCCGAAGAAACTGCGGAGCAGTATCCGGAGTGTGACGACAGCCTGCTCCCAAGAAACTTTGGAGCAAGCTCCGAAGAATCCCCAGAGCCTGCTCCGGAGTGCGATAATATCCAGCTTCCCACAAACTTCGGAGCCTGCTCAGAAGAAAGTGAAGAGCAAGCTCCGGACAACCCGGCACCCCTGCTCCTGAGAAACTACGGAGCAAGCTCCGAAGAAACTGCTGACCTTGCTCCAGATAAACCCGGCTCCCTGCTCCGAAGAAACTCAGGAACATGCTCCGAAGTTTTGACCTCTCCCAACTTTATTAAATCTAAAGTAAATAATCTAAAGATAATCAATCCTATCAATCAATACGATGAGAATGATATGATTTCCAGATTAAAGGAAGAACGTTCCGCCTACTCTCAGCTGGTCCGTGACAACACCGACTTCGACTGCCTCATTGAGCAGAACCCCGACAAAACGGCTGAGATAAACGAACTGATGGGGATAATGGTGGACACTATCTGCTCCACCAGACCTACCATTCGCGTAAACGGATATGATGTTCCCCATGAGGTCGTGAAAAGCACATTCCTGAAGCTGGACAGCAGTCACATCGAATATGTGCTTGAAGCAATGCGAAACAACACCAGCGATGTGCGGAATATCCGCAGTTATCTCATAACGGCACTCTATAATGCCCCGTCTACGATAAACAGCTACTGGGGCGCAAGAGTTAATCACGACATGGGATAAATCAGCGTTAATCTCCGTTTGGAGTTAACGGGCATAGCGGGGTCGCTCCCTTTCAGGGCGGTTAGTCCTTGCCGCCCTTGCTGTGCCTTATATTAACAGGACAGAAACAAAATGTGCCAATAACGGCAGGAGGACTACATTATGGCAAAAATAATTGCAATAGCGAACCAAAAGGGCGGTGTTGGCAAGACTGTTACCGTGGTAAACATAGCCGCAGGGCTTGCTGAACAGGGCAAGAAGGTACTCTGTATCGATCTCGACCCGCAGGGTAATCTCAGCGACTACCTCGGCTATGATTTTTCCGGCGGCTTCACTATCGTTGACGTGCTGAAAGGCAAGGCGGCGGTATCGGACTGTATTAACACAGCCAAGAACGACCCTATTGACTACATTCCCGCAGATATAACGCTTGCAACGGCAGACCTGTTCCTCGCCCAGACCATGTGCCGGGAGCAGATCCTTCGCAAGGCAATCACCTCAGATTCAAAACTTTGCGAATATGATTATGTTCTGATAGACTGCCTCCCCTCGCTGGGCATTCTGGTAACAAATGCGCTTGCGGCGGCTGACAGCGTGATAATCCCGGTGCAGGTTCAGAAATTCGCCCTTAACGGAATTGTCCAGTTTGAAGATATATTCAACCTTGTCAAGGAAAATATCAACAGCGGGTTGAAAATATGTGGAATACTTGAAACCATGACCGACAACACGCAGATGGCACAGGCGGTAGACAATGCGCTGAAGGAACGCTATGCCGGGCTTGTGTTTGAAACCACTATCAGCAAGCGCATTGAAGCCGCAAATAGTACAGCAGAACAGCGCTCGCTTATCTCAAAAAAGAACAGCGTAGTTGGCGGACAGTACCGCAGGCTGGTGGCTGAAATTATCGAAAGGGAGGGCGATTGATATGTCATTCAATCTCGGTTCATCAAACAACAGCGGAAAGCTCCACATGGCGGATTTCCTCGGAACAGAAACACGAATCCAGAATACCGAAAAGGATATTCCGATAGAACTGCTTGTTCCGTGGGAAAACCAGCCGTTCAAGATGTACAGCGAATTCAAGATGAACGAGCTGACGGAGTCCATCAAGGAAAACGGTCTGCTGTCACGAATAATTGTCTGCCCGATAGATGGTGGGCGTTATCGGATTCTCGCCGGTCACAACCGTGTTGAAGCCTGCCGCAGAGCCGGTTTCACAGCCGTTCCCAGCGTCATCAAGGACGTGGACGAAAACCGTGCGAAGCTGATAATGGCTGACACCAACCTCTGCCAGCGCACAGAGCTTCTTCCCTCTGAACGGGCTTTCGCCTATAAAGCACAGCAGGAAGCCCTCATTGCTCTTGGCAGTTCTCGCTCGACTACGGACATTGCCGAAAAATACGGCGAGAACCGCAAGACGATACAGCGCTACATAGCCTGCACCCGGCTTACTCCTAAGCTCATGGAACTGCTGGATAGCGGTCAGCTTGCAATGACGGCGGCAGTCCACCTTGCTGGTATGCCGGTTTCCAGCCAGAATGAAGCGGCGGCGTATCTAGCTGAGGACTCTGCCCGGAGTATTTCACCGTCACAAGCGCAGATACTGGCAGGGCGTAAGTTCATCACCGAGAGCGATATTCGGGCGGTGGTTGAGGGTGTATCTGAAAAGCCTCAAACCAAGCCGGCATATACGCCTATCATCAGAAAAGATGAGAAGCATGATGAACCACAGCCAATCCAAACTGCCGAAGCCAATCATGTCGGCACACCGGAGGAACAGCCTGATATTGCACCGGAAACTGCACCACAGCTTTCCGAAAAGGGAAAACTGACGGAGGAAAAGGACAATCTCAAAATCACGTTCAAGCGCAGGGAGATAACCGATATAATCGGCGATACGCTCACAAACAACGAGGTCGCGGAGTATTTCTACTACTGCCTGCAAAGGACGGATATGCTGGAGGAATGGCGCAGAATGTACAGCGAGGGTGGTTCTGATGATGAAGCCAGAAACGCTTGATTTTTTCCGAAAAATATGTTATAATTCAAGAAAGGGACGGTGATTCCTATGGACGAAATAAAAAACAACATTGACCCGGAGCGCAGAGCCGAGCTTCTGGAGATTATTCAAAATTTCCGCCTGATGGACGATACGTTCATGAACAAGGTTTTTGAGGACAAGGAATGTGCGGAGCTTCTGCTCAGAGTAATTCTCGGCCGGGACGACTTGACGGTGGTTAAGGTGGTTTCCCAGCTTGAACTGAAAAATCTTCAGGGACGTTCAGCACGGCTGGATATTTATGCGGTGGATAATCAGGGCAAGCAGTATGACGTTGAGGTTCAGCGCAATGACGAGGGAGCTGCTCCGAGGCGAGCCAGATACAACAGCAGCCTTATGGACGCAAATGTGCTCCTGCCCGGCGAAAAGTTCGACAATCTGCCGGAAAGCTACATCATTTTCATAACAGAACATGATGTTCTTAAAGGTGGAAAGCCGCTTTATACCGTAAACCGCACAATATCCGAGCTGGATCACGAAATATTCACAGACGGTTCGCACATAATATATGTGAACGGCGAAATCCGGAACGAAACTGCTTTAGGCGAGCTGATGCAGGATTTCTTCTGCAAAGACCCGCGGGAAATGCACTACAAGGTTCTGTCCGACCGGGCAGGCTATTTCAAGGACGATAAGGAGGGTGTTGATACTATGTGTAAGTTAGTGGAAGATTATGCTGATAAGAGAGCAAACGAGCGTTCAATCAGCATGGCAACAAAACTCTGGAACAGCGGAATGAGAGATCTTCAGCAGATTGCAGACCTAACAGATCTCCCTCTGGACGAGGTGAAAAAGCTGTTTGAGGGCAAGACTGCGTAACTCTACAACCGAATAACACTAAGCGGAGAGCAAAATCTCCGCTTTTTGTTTTCCCGACAACCCTCCCAGCCACAGGGTTGACATAAATTACCTCCTGGGGGTATGGCATATGCTGTACCCTCACATCTGCGCAATACCGGTCAACTGCCGCGAATGCGCTCCAAACGAAAGGCTCACAATGACATCAAATCCATTTACAGATAATGAACTCAGCCAGCTGGCGAAATACGTATTTGCATTGCTGGTGCTAAATGATGGAGAAATCAAGCCGGACTGCGTTGATTTCTACAAAGGACTTGCCGAGCTTGAAATCAAGGGATATTTCGATAACGCCCCGGAGGACTATCATGGACATAAATAAAATGGCACAATTCGCAAGATTACAGCGGGAAGCCGAAGAAGAACCGCCGATACCCGATGCTGAAAAGCACCTCTCTCCTGTTCATGCTCAGCCGGAGGATATATTTATCCCTATTGAGGACGATGAGCCGTCTGAATTGCCAGATGACGGCTATTCTGCCGTATCTTCTACCGAAGAAGAAAAACAGCCGCCTGCTGAGGCAACGGCGTTCGTTGAGGATACTCCGGAGCAGGAATCCCTTGAAAGCATTATTGCCAAGTGCTTTACAGACGAAAAAGCCTATAATATTGAGCTGGAAAGGCTTCTGCCGCTGCGCTCTCCGATTTTTACGGACGGAGGAGATATTTCGGGGCTTTGTTCTTCCATTGCAAGAGTCGGCATAACTGAACCGCTTCTGGTGCGATCGGTAGGTAACGGCGAATACGAGATTTTGTCTGGAAACCGCCGCCGTTCCGCCGCGGAACAGCTTATGTGGGTGAAAGTCCCCTGCCGTATCGGTGATGGGAACCTCATCACGGACGAGTACGCTAAGCGAATTGTAGTTGAAACAAACCGCCAGCGTTTCCCAGCGCTCACGCTTTCCGAGCAGATACAAGTTTCTGCGACACTCGGCAAACGTGCCGAAAAGGAACTGAATATCTCACGGGAGCAGGCGGAGATGTTTTCACGGCTTAACACTCTGGAACGAGATTTCCTTGTAATGCTGGACAGCGGTGCGATAGATATGGCTGCTGCGAAAACTCTTGCGGAACTCAATTCCGACACTCAGAAGCTCCTGCTGAATGTTCTGAAACAGCACCCTGAGATGAAGCTCACATACGGCAGTATCAAGGAGCTTTCCAATGCAGACGGTCTGAATCAAGGAAAAATCATAGAGATACTCAAGCCGAAGCCGCCGGTCATGGTGGCAGTTCCGGCGGAGCTTATCACGGAATTTATGGACGGACAGTCGCCGGAGGAACTCACGGAAATCGTCACGGCGGCTATTCGGAGATATTTCGCCAATGGGGAATAATACTTTGTACGTCAATAATTTACGGGTTGATTTTTCCTAATGAATATGATATATTATTCTAAGGGTGACAGCCCTACATATCGAAATTTGGAGGAGTATTCTGATGATTATATTTAAACCCTTAATTGAAAATATAAAGGAATATCAACGAGGAAATCTTTCAGAAAACGCCGTCCGATTAAACACGCCACATTCAATAGACGAAACGCTAAAAAAGGCTGCTCCTATTACAGCAGTTCTATCAATAGTTTTATTTCTTGCAATGTTCATTAAGACAATTGTCGAACATGATTTGGTGATAAACCCAATCGCTTTTGTTTTTGGGTTTATATTTGGATTTCTTTTATTGGCTGTGCATGAACTATTACACGCTGTTGTTTACCCAAAAGATGCGAAGGTTACGGTGGGAAAACTGAAAGGCAAATTAGTGTTTGTTTCATTAGCTTCTTTCCCAATGAGCAGATTTCGCTTTATCTTGATGAGCCTGATTCCCTTTGTTTTAGGGATTATTCCATTATTGGTATTCGTTATTTCGCCCGCTGAATACAAAATAGTGAACGGCTTAATGTTCGGAATGGCAGCTATGGGAATGGTATCCCCGAGTGCGGATGTTTATAATGTGATTATTGTGTTATGTCAAGCAAAGAAAACCGACAAAATTATGTTTTTTGAGGATGACTTGTACAAAATATGTGAGTAGGAGATACCTACAACTTCCCATTTATAAGTCAGATAACCCATTCCCCACCAGCATATATACAATTGAATACCACAATGGAGCAGTCGCAGGATTGCTCCTTTTTTCATTATACGGAGGTACAACGTGAGCAGATTTGACGAAATCGCCGACATATACGACCACAAGCTCCCCCAGCTCCGCGATCCGCAGGTCTGGGAACACACATTGCGGCTGACCTCGAATTTCTGGCGGCTCAATTTCTGTGAGGCTATGCTTCTTGTGGTGCAGAACCCAAAGGCAGAAATGTGCGGCACTCTGACCCAGTGGAACAATGTCGGACGCTATGTAAAACGTGGCGAGCATTCCACGGCGGTGTTCAGGAGCCGCACAGATACCCAGCTTTTGTACCTGTTTGATGTGCGCCAAACCTACGGCACAGCCTACAACGCCAAATGGAAGATGTCGGAGAAAATCGCAGACGGCATTGTCGGAAAGTACAACTCTGAGCACTCGGAAATTGCTGTATCTTTTGAGGATTTTTTACAGAAAAGCCTTGACAAAAATATAGATGTGGTGTATAATTATGATGGCAAACTAAATAATGCAATCTCAAATGACCCTCGAATAGCATTATTCGTTCGTCAGAGCGCAGAATTTATTTGCATGACAAGGTGCGGCATTCCGAACAGCTATGATTTTACCAACGCGGAAAAGTTCGATTCAGACCTCTCGATAGTCGAGATAGGAAATGCCGCCACAGCACTAGCGCAGAGTGTTCTGCGGGAAATTGACGGAATTGTGAGGAGGAAAGAATATGAGCATTATGAAGCTGGAGTATGCGGACGACATCTACGATATCCCCTTCGAGGCAGACCAGAACGGGCTGTTCCACCCGACATTCACGAATTACGGCAGAGCGCAGATGACTCCGCTGGAGCGCAAGGCAGTAGACCTGATGAACGAACTCGACCCGACAGCGCTGGATATGGTGAACATCAGCGGACTGTATCTCCGGATATGGAAAGAGATCGGGAAGAAAGCGGAGAGCGCTCGGAACAGCACGACACGCACGCTGATGAAGAAAACCACCCTCAGCCAGAATTACACGGAGAGCGTTCAGCAGAGAACGGAGATAGACATGGCGGCGCAGTCGGCGGCGTGGGAGTCGATACGGACGAGCGTGGAGTGGCTGGCGGCGGAAGTCCGGAGCCGTGGGAAGCTGACGGAGATACGGAAGATCAGCATGAATATGATGACGAAGAGCTGACAGATGAAGATGATGAGGCGGTATCCGACGAAACGGATACCGTTTCTTTTTTCTCCGATACTCCGTTCGAGATAAGCCCGGACAGCGATTATGCGAAAAAGCTCCTTGATGAGGAAATACTGCACGGAAGCAGTTATTCCAACGGCAAATTCCGCATAAGGGACTATATCCTGGAGAACTCCCCCACCCGTGACGAGCTTGCGAAATTCCTGAAAAATGAATACGGAATCGGCGGCAGTTCACGCAACGATGATCCGGTCAGCTTCAGTAATCATGACAGCAAGGGAATTGAACTGGTTCTTGATAATAAAACCGGTGAACGTCAGGTTGTTCGCTTCACATGGAAAAAAGTCGCAGAGGCAGTCCGCAGGGCATTTGACAGCGGCAAGTACATTACAGAATCGGACATAGAAGCTCTCACTAGGATAACTCAATACAATGCACAGCGCTTTTCTATCCACTATGAATTCCCGAATTGTTTGGATAATGACCGGCTCTCATATATCCGCAAAGAAATATCCGACTGCGGTCTGGATATACAAATAAATCTGAATGTAGATATGTTCGCCGTTTATGCGGCAGAATGCGTCCGCACGAAGGATTACATAAGGGATTTTTTTGCGAAGATAGACCGCAGTTCAATAAATGTCCCATACAAATTCAACGACTGGAGCGAGGCTTCCCAATCGGTCAGCACTCTGCCGGAAAACTCCGGGTATTCACAGTTCCGTGAGATGTGCCGCGGCGCTGTATCAGAGCTTATTTCTGAACTCTCGTCACATACCGGGCATAATCCGAAACTGGGGTTTACAGATGAAGAAGCCGCAGATTTTTTCTCCAGCGGTGAGGCTCTTACGGACAGCTCAATAGATAAAATCGCCGCCGAGGTATTCGGCTATCTCTACAACCGGGAACAGTATGACAATCTAGACAAATCTCCCTCTTATGTCATGGCTGAACCTGCCCGCCCCGCTGAACAGCTTCAATTATCTCTTTTCGGAGATAATGAGGTCACACCGGAAGATCCGATAATAGAGTCTGCCGATGAAGATACTCTGACTGCCGCAAAGGAATATATCAAAGATTTCTGCGACAGTGAGTACGGAAGCGAAGCCGATTTCAGCGAGATTTCGCATATTCCCCTTGCATATACCACCGATGAAGAAACAGATACGATTATATCCGTCTATGCCGATTTGGTGGAATACCGAATTGTGACAGAGTTCGGTGGCAATATTGTCCGGGACGAGCAGTATGAATCCCTTGAGGATATTGCGGAAAAGGCTCTGAAATATCTTGATTTCAGCGACCTTGTTTCTCTTGCGGACGATGAGAAAATCATTTCGGAGGAGGACGAGGTGCGACACGGTGCCGCATCTGAACCCGTCAGTACTATCCCCGAAACATTCCGGCAGGATATATCCCAGCACCGGCTGATAAGAATTTCTGAGCCGCATAAAACCGTCACAGATTACCCTATTTCCGACGCAGGAAGCAACGAACTCAGCAACTACCGGCTTTCGTTCATTACCGATTATAACGCATACCGCCTTATCGCTGACAGCCCGAAAGTCGGTCCTGGTGTGTATGTCCACCAGTTCACATATAAGGATACCGCCGAATCCATTTACGCATATCTTCACGAAAGAGATATGCAGGCGCTTCATGAGGAAGCCGCAGAAAACCCGGCTATTCAGGTGCGACACCGTGTCGCACCCCCTGTCGGAAACTATCATTTCCCCGAAGATTTTTCCTATCCAAGCGGACCTAAAGCCAAGTACACAGCCAATGTCACGGCGATAAAGACCCTGAAGCAGATTGAATCTGAACACCGCCACGCTACCGCAGAGGAGCAGGACATACTTGCTCATTACAGCGGCTGGGGAGGCGTTGCTGACGCGTTCGACCCTGATAAAAAGAACTGGAGCAAGGAATATGCCGAGCTGAAAGACCTGCTCACCGACAAGGAATATTCTGCGGCGCGGGAAAGCACCCTCACAGCCTTTTACACCGAGCCTTATATTATAGATAATATCTATAAAGCTCTTGAAAATATGGGCTTCACCGGCGGTGATGTTCTTGACCCGGCAGTAGGAACGGGCAATTTTTTCGGCAGTATGCCGCCCGAAATGGCGGAAAACAGCAGACTTCACGGCGTTGAGCTGGACAGCCTGACCGCCCGTATTGCAAAGGAACTCTACCCCGAAGCCAAAATCCAGAACAAGCCGTTTGAGCGGACAAAGTTCGAAAACGGCACATTTGATGTTATAATCGGAAACGTTCCGTTCGGCGAGTTCAAGCCGTATGACCCGGAATATGACGATTATTTTATCCACGATTACTTTTTCGCAAAGTCGATAGACAAGCTGAAGCCCGGCGGCATTATGGCGCTAATCACCTCTGCCGGAACAATGGATAAGCGTGATGATTCTTTCCGGCAGGAACTGTCCGGAAAGGCAGATTTCATCGGCGGAATAAGGCTTCCGGAGGACGCATTCCGCACCGCCGGAACGCAGACTGTTACGGACATTCTTTTCTTTCAGAAGCTGGAGCAGGAACGCAGTTTTGATTACGATGACTACCACCAGCCGGACTGGGTTCTCTCGAAGCGCGTCTATGCGGAAAACTGTATTTTCCAGGAAAGCGGATATTTTCAGAACAACCCGGATATGGTTCTCGGAACTGCCGAGATAACTTCCGGCAGATATGGTTATACACGCACCATAAAGTCTGACGGCGACACCGCCGAACGGCTTTCCGAAGCCATAGGAAGGCTGGAGGGGCATTTCTCAGCCGAGCCTACCGTTGATGAAGAATTACCGGAAGAAGAATACGGTGATATTCCCGACGGTGTTCTCCCATATACATATTTCGTCCAGAATGGTTCGCTGTATTATGCAGAAAACCGCAGTGCAGTGCCGTTTACCGGAAAGGACGAAGCACGCATAAAAGCCATGTGCGGGGTGCTTGAACGTCTGGACGGCGTTACCTCCGCACAGAAAGAGGGGTGTTCCGATGTAGAGCTGAAGTCCCTGCAAAGCCGCCTTAACAATGCATACGACGGCTTTGTGAAGAAATACGGCTATCTCAACAGCCGGACAAATATCAACGCTTTCAGCGATGATGTCCGTGCGCCCCGGCTCGCTTCCATTGAAAATGTGGAGGAGCTTCCCGGCGGAAAGCAGAAGATTACCAAAGCGGATATATTCACACAGCGCACTATCAATGTGGACCGCATACCTACCCATGTTGAAACGGCTCTGGAGGCTCTGCACCTCTCCATGAATATAAAACAGACCGTTGACCTGGAGTACATCTCACAGCTCTGCGGAAAGGACAAGGACGAGGTAATAGAGGAGCTGGGGGACAGAATATACTGCAATCCGGCGAAGAATACCGGAGGTAAGTATTCCGGCTGGGAAACCGCCGAGGAATACCTCTCCGGACACGTCCGCACAAAGCTCTCGCTTGCACAGGAGGTTGCCAAGACCGACCCTGCTTTTGAGCGTAATGTTGCGGCGTTGCTGGACAATCAGCCGCCGAGGGTGGAGATACAGGATATAGGCTTCCGTGTAGGCACTATCTACATTCCTCCCGAAATGTATCAGCAGTTCATTTACGACACCTTTGATACTCCCCAATGGCAAAGACAGCGCCCGAACATGCGTAGTTTTTCAAAGGAAGTATCCGTAGCATACTCCCCAGAATTAAACAAGTGGAAAATATCAAATTCCCACGGACAGGACGGCGTACTCGCTACCGAAACCTATGGCACTAAAAGGCTGAATGCATACGAGCTGACAGAGCTTCTGCTTAATCAGAACCGGGCGACCGTGAATGATTACCGTGAGCGCCCGGACGGGTCTACGGAAAAGGTGTTCAACGTCAAGGAAACCATACTTGCCCGTGAATGCCAGGATAAAATTGAGCAGGCATTCCACGACTGGATAATGGCGGATAAGGAGCGTGTGCAGGCTGTTGAGGACCGCTTCAATGCGCTCTACAACAACATCAAGCCCCGCACCTACAACGGCGATTATATCATCGTCCCCGGCATGAACCCGAACCTATCCCTCCGACCTCACCAGAAGAATGTTATTGCACGTATAGCCGCCACCGGCACCTGCATGATGGCTCATGAAGTCGGCGCGGGAAAGACGGCGGCAATGGGTGCGGCAGGAATGTACCTCAAATCCATAGGAGCCTGCACAAAGCCACTGTATGTTGTTCCGAACGCAGTAGTAGCACAGTTCGGCGAGGAACTGCAGAGGTTCTTCCCGGAAGCGAAAATCCTTGTTGCCACATCAAAGGACATGGAAAAATCACAGCGGCGGCGCTTTCTTTCAAAAATCTCTGTCGGTAATTATGACGCTATCGTAATTCCGCAGTCACAGTTTGAGAAAATGCCGCTTTCTCTTGAACGGCAGGAGGCAATGTATGATGAAAAGCTGACCGAAATTTCCAATGCGATTCAGGCGGCAAAGGCGGACAAGGGCGAACGGTTTACTGTAAAAGCGCTGGAACGCCAGCGAAAACAGCTTGAAAAGAAAATCGAAAAACTGCGTGCTTCATTCAAAAAAGACGACTTTATCACATTCGAAGAACTCGGGTGTGATTTTCTTTTTGTGGACGAAGCGCACAACTACAAGAACCTCGCTGTATTCAGCAAGATGAACAATGTCGCCGGAGTCAATGCTAATGCAAATTCCCAGAAAGCATTTGACATGGAGATGAAATGCAGGTATCTTCAGGAAATTCATCACGGAGGAGGTGTGGTTTTTGCGACAGGAACTCCGATAAGCAACTCGATAACCGAGCTGTTTGTCTGGCAGTACCTCTTACAGAAGCAGACGCTGGACGATATGAATATCGGTTATTTCGATAACTGGGCTTCAGTCTACGGCGTTATCTCGCAGTCCATTGAGGTTAAGCCCAGCGGTGACGGATTTCGGGCAAGGACGCGCTTTTCAAATTTCGTCAACCTGAATGAGCTTTGCAATCTGTTCGGCGAGGTTTTCGACATTGCAAAGACCGCAGATATGAACCTCAAACTGCCGTCTATACAGAATGGCAAGCCGGAAATGATAATCTGCGAAAAGTCCCCGGAGCAGGAATTGCAGACAGAGGAGGGCATTGAACGAGCAAGGAAAATTGAAGCGAAGCTGGTTCAGCCGGAAGAAGATAATATGCTGGCGGTCTGCACCTACATGACAAAAGTAGCTCTTGACGCCCGTATTCTTGACTCGAACGCAGAGGAATTTGACGGCGGCAAGGTAGCTCTCTGCGCTGAAAAGATAATCGAGATAAACCGTGCCAATCCCGGTACGGCGCAGGCGGTTTTCTGCGACACCAATACCCCAAAGAAAGACGCGTTTTCCGTGTATCAGGCTTTGAAAGACAGGCTGGTGCGCTCCGGCGAATTTGCCGAAAATGAAATAGCTTTCGTGCATGAAGCCGCCAATGATAAACAGCGGCTTGCCATGTTTGAAAAGGTCAACAATGCCGAAATAAAAATCATAATCGGCTCTACCGGCAAGCTCGGAACAGGCGTGAATATTCAGCGGAAGCTGTCTGCTCTGCACCATCTTGACGCCCCCTACCGTCCCTCCGATATTGAGCAGAGGAATGGCCGAGGCATTCGTCAGGGAAACGAAAATTCCGAGGTATATATCGGATACTACTCCACAAAAGGCACTTTCGATAACTACCGCTGGCAGATACTTGAAAAGAAACAGCAGATAATCTCGCAGATAATGTCCGGCAAGCCTGCCGCACGAACCTGCGAGGATATTGACGATACGGCGCTGACGTTCGCCGAGATGAAAGCCGCTACCACCGGAAATCCCCTGATAGCCGAGAAAATGACGGTGGATAATGAGGTCAACCGATTGAAGCTCCTGCAGGCGAATTACTATCAGCAGCAGCGCAATTTTGACTACGACATCAACAACCGCTACCCCGAACTGATTTCCCGAAAAGAAAAAATGATCGAACGGGTGCAGAAGGACATTGAGATGATAAACGCTTCACCTCCGATTAACGAGGATAATTTCAGCATCACGCTCGGAGGAAAGAGATTTGTTGAGCGTGCTCCTGCCGGCGAGGAGCTGTCGGCACTGGTTACGCAGTACATGATGTCCGAGGAATACCACGAATTTGAACCCCGGGAGATAGGTAGTCTGAATGGCTTCAAGATCGTTGTTTCCAGAAAGGACCTTTCGATAATGCTTGCGCTCAGGGGGAACGCACGGTACACCTGCGATTATCAGATGAGCGGACTAGGCGGAATTACCCGCTTGTGCAATCTGTATGAGCGTATTTCCGAGCAGATTAACGGCTTGAAGCATGAGCTTGAACAGGCTCAGAAACAGCTTGAAAACGCTAAGGCTCAGTTCGGAAAGCCGTTTCAGTATGAAGTAGAGCTTAAATCCAGTCTGGAACGTCAGTCCCAGATAAACGCAGAGCTTGAATTCGACAACAAACCGGAAGAAACGGTTATGGGCGACTGCTCCTCTGATGAGGAAGCAGATGATGAAATGGAGATATGAATATGATTTTTCAGGTAGAATACAACAACCAAACGCAGTATTTTTCAAACAGTACGGTCGAGCTTCTTCAGCTTCTGACTGTATACTGCAAATCTGACGACCCTTATACGGCGCTGATTCAGCTGGAGGGAAACGAACCTCTCACGCCGGCAGAGTATGTCAAAGCTGTTGAGCTTAAGGCTGAAAGCTATCATTTTTTCATAGGGCAGGATCTCGTTACCGTCGATACCAAGCCCAATGAATGGTATTCTGTCGCAAATGCCAGCAAAATCCCCCTGGGTGCGGCTTATACCCTGCTTCGGTATCACGGCGATCCTCCGCCGGAAATGGTCACGGATTATGAGTACGATGAGTACAGCGACATGACAGGATTATTCGGCAACCGCGATCCGGAACTAAAGGAGCGCGGTTTCCTCATTTTTTATAACCAGGAGCATTTTGACAGGTATCTGGATTACCTGAAATCCACCGGGAATTATCAGACTATCTACCCGATAAGAGTTGGAGAAGCAGAGTATCTTGCTTTTGACGAGCGAGGGCTTTATAATATCAGGGATTTTCTGCTGATAAAAATCATGAGCAAACGGGCGGAGGTAAATAAACTGGAGGCTGATTACAGACGGGAGTTCGGCGATAAGGAAGCCGCAGACCAGCAGAACGCAGAGCCGATTACTGATCCGCCCGCCGATGATGAAATGGAGATGTGATCATGGGCGATAATGTTTATCTGAAGATAATCTCAGATGGCGAAGCACAGTATTTCGCTAATCAGGAGATATATGTAGAGTGTATTCTTTCAGAGTTTTACCATGCCAAACAGCCGGATAAGGCTCTTAAAGAGCTGAAGCATAACCAACCTGTTACCGCAGAAGAATTTGAAGCCGCCCGGCAGTATAATGAATGCGTAAATATCAAGTTGGATTTTGATAAAAACTGTATCAATATCGAGGCAGATGGAAATTCTCTGCTGGTTGAAAACGCAGACAGTATTTCTATCTCCGAGGCTCTTGCACGAACACTCAGTACATTATGCGTTAGCTCTCCACAGGAGAAACTGCTTGACGTCCTCAATATCATGGGAACATATTATTTCAAATCTGAATTCATAGGCAGATATGAAAGCCTAACCTATGTTTTTGATGAAAATGTCGTGACCCGCGAGATATATTCAGAACTGTTTGAGCTGGCTCAGAAGCTGGACCTGCGTAATCATGCCTATACATTCAGCGTTGTGTCGATGGATTCTGAAAAATACATCACCGGCGCTTTTATTAACAGCGTTGATGAACTGGACGAGCTGGGTATAATCGAGCAGTATGACGAGGAATTCTCTCACGATGATAAGGTAAATGCCTTAATCGATTATTACATCATAGGCAATCTGGGGATAGAATCCGAAAGCCTGCCGGATAGATACTGCGATGACATAAAGTCTCATCTGGACGCCGCAGAGCTGTACGCCGATTGCCTTGAGGGAAAAACGATCACGGTTGATTACAGAGATTATCAGACAGACGAGGATTATGACATGGAGGAGTAACCGTTTGTTATATGAGGTGCGACACCGTGTCGCATCCCGGAAAGGAGAACTATGCCGGACTACAAATACTCCCGTGATGATTACTACCGCTTGACTAACGCTCCCTGCCTGGACGTTGCAATGGCGCTCGGAATGGAGATCAACGAAAAAGGAAGCGACAAAAAAAGCTGGAAGATGAAAGGCGAACAGGGACTCTGCATTTATCGCGAGGGGAACAACTGGTATCGTTTCTCTGACGGACGTCACGGTTTTCCAATCGACCTTGTAAAAGACAAGCTCGGCTGTACGACTGAGCAGGCGCTGGATTTTATCGCACGGTATGTTGTCAACGGCGTATCTGAGCAGGTACGCCCAGAACGCCGCAGGACTGTTCCTCCGCCGAAGCCAGAAAAGCCGGCAGAGTTCTCACCGAAGAAGCATGACATTCCCCCAAAAAGGGTCATGGCATACCTTATAAAAGCCAGAGGCATCGATCCGGAAATAGTAACGAAAATGATACAGCGCAAAATGATAGCCGAGGACAGCCTGCACCACAACTGCCTTTTCTTTGGACGAGATGAAACCGGCGTAATACGCTCCTGCGCTCTGCGGGGAACAACGGCGGTGCAGTTCCGCGGCGAAGCTCCCGGCGGCGACAAGTCCTGCACATTTGCAATGGCAGGGCGCAATGATGTGCTGCGTATTTTTGAAAGCCCGATAGACGCAATGTCACACGCTTCATTTTCCAAGCTGCTGGGGCGGGACTGGACAGCCGACCACCGATTGAGCGCAAACGGCAGCGGTAATTATGAGAGCATAAAAAGATACCTCACTAACCACACGGAAATTACAGCCGTGTGGTTTTCTTATGACAATGACGAGGGCGGCAGGAACGGTGCCGCAGCTTCCAGCCAGCGGCTGCTTGACGATTTCCCCGACAGGAACTTTACGGTAAGGTTCTGCTATCCGGCTCACGGCAAGGACTGGAATGATGAATTGCGGCTCTTCCGGGCGCTTGAAGCCCACGGTGTTAATGTCAGAGATTTTCTAGCTTCCACAGCAGAGGAACATAATATTCCTCCCCCAGAAGATGATGAGGAAGAATATGAGCCATAAGCGCTGCGACACGATGCCGCACCCGTAGCATTCTTTTTTCGGCAATTACCCCGCCGGAGGCGGCACCGTACTCTGTACGGCAGGAATAGAGTGGCTCAGCCACTCTACCTGACATCGCAATGCCAAAGGCATTGCAGGTGGTTCAAGGCGGTTTTCCTCCGGCTCAAATTTGGTTCAAGCATTTTTCTGAAAATCGAGGTGAATTTATGTCAGAGAATATTCAAAGGTCAATGTATATTTCGCCGGATATAGCGGAAGAAATAAACCGATATGCCATATCCCAAAACATTTGCACAAACGAGGCAGTAAGGCGGCTCTTGAAACGAGGGCTCAGCCTGCATACGATAGGCGAAGAACAGGATACTGTCAGAAAATATATCCGTGACGAGCTTAACATCGTTATCCCGATGATTTTGAAGCCGTTTATGGATAAGCTGGACAAGTCCATTGAACGCATTATTAAAATGCAGGCGAACTCCACCAGATCTTCAGCGGCGGCTCTGCTTGCAAATGTGTTTGTAATAGGAAACACTTTTGCAGATGAAGCCTCCTGTGATGAAATACTCGCCAACTGCCTGAAGCTGTCTACCAACATCACAAGGACAAAGCAGAAAACCGACGCTGAGTATCTGAACGAAGCCCGGCAATGGCTGGGTACGGACGTAACTAAGCCGAAGGATTACTAAGTGCGACACCGTGTCGCACCATATGGTGAGAATATGCCTAAGATAATTTACAAACAGCAGCATAACGGTGAAAACGGACGGCGGTATTCCGCTTCAAGGAACTCTCATTTCGTTCGGTACATAGGCGAGCGCGAGCACGTTATGCCTACTCACGAAACAAATCTGGTCAGGTATATTGGCGAACGGGAACACGCCGCCGGCGCTTCCGATTGTCACAATGGGCTTTTCGGATTTATAAACGGAGCTTTTTCCGACCATTATGATACTAAAGAAATGCAGAGATATGTCCGGAGAATGTCAGCTCCCACAAGAAATGTGTTTCACAGCATATTTTCTTTCACTCCGGACAGCGCCGCCGATGCCGGACTGAACAGCATAGGCGACTGGGAAAAGTGGGTGCAGTATCACATGAGCGAGGTCGCCGGCTGCATGGGCATGAGCTTCAGCAGCATTGAATACCTTGCGGCGGTTCATCTCAAAGAAAATCAGCCGCACGTCCATATCATGTGGTGGGATAAATCTCAGCAGGTTTTCATCAATAAGGTAGATCCGATCATCTGCGATAAGATACGGATTGCCGTTATCAAATCCACTTATCGGGAGCAATTCACAGAGCTTCATAATAAAGAAGATACTCTGCTGAATGAACTCCGCCAGACGATAAGCAGCACCACAGGCGAAATACTCACTAATCAGCAGCTTGATGATTTCTCTAAATCAATTGGCTTGGCTCTTGACAGAATACACAGCATACTGCCGAAAAAAGGACAGCTTGTATATAAGCTCATGCCCTCGGAGGTCAAGCAGGAATTGAACAAGCTGACGCATTTCATCATTGATAATAATGCAGAATTCCGCAGGCTGTATGATGAACTCTGCGACTGCCGCCGTTTGTATAACGAAATGCTGCATAGTCCTGACAGCAGTTACGGTAGGCTTCAGATGTCGGCTTATATGGGCAAGCTGAATGACAGCGTGGAAACCCGCATAGGCAACGCAATACTGAAAGTCATTCTCAGGGAGATGAAAGCCGGTCACTGGGATACCTCAGAACAAAACGGACGGCACTATTATTCTCACAGCAATAATGCCCGAAGCAGTCAGGAATGGCTGCAGAGGTGTACGCTGGAATTATTCCTCTCAGTTGGCAGGGTGCTTAGTCATGGCATGGAAAACAATCAAGATATTCTGCGCCAGACCTCAGAGAGCGTTTTCGGGCGCGGCGATTTGAGCAAAGAACAGCTTCGGGAGCTTCTGCTGAAAAAGCAGGACAAGGAAAATACGGCGGAAATGTGATTTCCGGGTGCGACACGGTGTCGCACCTTAATGTTGAAAGGAGCTCTGATGTTACAACTAAAAAACGCTGCTCCAAAGAAACGACAGCACATTCAGAAAGGAAGATGGCATGAGTGCAGAATATTTTTCTTCGGAACAGGAGAACGACAGCAGCTTTCATATTTTCCGCACAATAAACGGACAGGAGTGTGAGCTTGCCCTATCCGAAGAAGAACTCAACCTTATATACAATATGAAAGCGCACGAATATATTGTCGCTGATGTTAGGCTGGTAGCAGAGGAGCAGAATCTGGACATATCTGATAAGACTGCCGAAAAGGTCGCAAATGACTTTCACAACAGCTACGAAGTCCATCCGTCCTATTGGAAAGAAATTGAAGATCAGCTCCGAAGCGAACTTAAAAGCCAGGAAGCTGCTCATTGTGGCAGCGTTCTCTCTATCAGCGAAGAAGAATGCGATGAGCTTGAAATATAACGGTGCGACACGATGTCGCACCTATTTGGAATAATTCACAAAAACCAAAAGGCAGGTTTGTAAATAGTTTTGCCTGCTAAGTAATTGACAAATGCTCTCTTTTATGGTAAAATATACTTGAAAGACAGCAGACCAAGTCAAAGGAGGTTCACGATATGAAACGAATTTGCAGATCAACAATCGGGGTCGTAATTGTAATGGCGGCGCTGGCAGTCCTGTCCGGCTGTTCCGACCGAAAACCGGATATTGATTATACTCTCATCGGGGGAACATATCAGGCAGAGGACAACGAATATAATGTTCAGATTTTCAAGAGCAGTTCAGATGTGACCGAGGAAGCTCCCGCAGAATCCAAGGAAAGCACATCTGCTCCAGTAGATACTACAGCTAAGCCCGCAACAACTCAGAAAACGGCGGTTACAGTAACCACAGACAAGCCGGCAGTAACCATTCCGGCGCAGACAGTTCGCACAGACCTGCCCAAAGTAACGGCGGAGCCGCAGTACACTACCGCTTCAACGACTACCACAAAGCCGAAGAATCAGACGGAGCCGACCGAGGTGGAGTCAGATGAGAACGGCTTCCCGGTTAACCCAAATGACGGCGACAAATTCACAGACAGTACCGGGCAGAGCTATCAGTATGATGGTTCACTTTTCTTCAGATGGATACCATATAACAATGATGGGAAAACGATAGTACAGGAGTTTCCTGACAATTACGGCGAGATAGGTTCTGGAAAGCAGGTACTTCAATAAAATTGAATCAGCTTGGGTGCGACACGATGTCGCACCTTTTTCTGTTCAGAAAGGAACCCAATGAAATACAAGAAATTCATAACAAGGCTTGCCGCCGGATTAACGGCGTTAGCATTCTGCACTACAAATGCTTTCGCCGGGCTTAACCTGGGCAATGATGACGGTACCGGTTTTTCCAGTGGTACAGATAATAACTACTGGGGTGTTCACACGGACAGCGGAAATAAGCTGTATGATACCGAGGGGTTACGGGTGACGGTATACGATGCAGAAACTAACAGAAAGGTCTTTAATACTATTGATATTACCGGGAATCCAAATATGGCTGCCGTATCAGATATAAGTTATTTTGCTGATGGTGCTGAGTTAATATCAAAGACCTCATGGATAAAATATGTTGGTGGAACGTACAGCAGCATTAACGAATCGGATATGATAAGATTCAACAATTCTGTCATTAGCAGGTCACAAATCGGGGGATATACCTCTCAATATGTAGCCGCCCTTTCCAGCATTGATATAATCTCAACCAATAACACCTCGCACCTTGCAGAAATCAAAGCCCTGCTGAGTGAGGAGAATTTTCTGAAAAATCTATGCGACCTTTTGGGCGATGGTATGCAGTATGATGATATTACTCAGGGCAAGTACAAACTCGCTTTTGAACCCGTTTCCTATCTTCGCTACAACGGTCAGAACTGGGCGTTATCAGCTACGGAATGCGGCTTGCTTAACAAATACATGAAGAATTATTTCTCATCTGCATGGAACAGCACAAACAATCTCCGCGCCCTGCTCGGTCCTCTGACTCATTCAAACCTGCCGCGGTCAGCATTCCTTGAAAACCGCGACCTCGGCATACCAGTCTATTCGCCTACTACCAGCGACTATTACAACGGCAACCAGAACTACAACAGCGACACCTGCATTATCCGATGTTTGGGAATAGGCGTTCTTACCGCAGATCCTGCCGGAGAAGAACTCCCGGACGGAGAGGACACAGCCGAATACCACACCAACACTGATGTTTTCACCTCGTTCAGCGTAAAGAATATCGGCGATTCGCCGTTCGTGGGTACATCTGTATTCTCAATAAAGAATAGTTTGGACGAAACTCCGAAAATCTCCGAGGAGCTGAAAGATGAACCTGAGGTTGTAAAAATCAGCTACAATTCAATGGGACCGCCGTCTTTCTATTACGCATATCCGTCAGATGACCTGGAGGTTTCCCATTATGCCGAGGACGCAAAAGTAAAGGTGTTTGTAGATAATCCCCGTTATGTTCCGGACGAGGACGGCAACTATCCATACGGAGTAACTCCCTACAAACTGCTTGGATACTACAGGGACGGAGATGAGATAAATCTCGGAAACGCTTATTCCGGCAGGATAACATATTCCGTGAAGAATTACAGCGGACGCTCCATTAAAAGCGGTACAGTCAGCATTACCTGCCCGGCAGATGAGGAAGCTATGGGCTGGTTTGAGTGGCACACACCGTCAAAGGCGCAGTCCGTAACGATAACCCTCAAAAGCACTAATGATGATCTGGTACTGCTGGACAAGGACGGGAATGCCTGCGAAACTCTGACTATCAGCGCGGATATTTCCAAAGTGGAAGAGATAACACCGCCAGATCCGACGGTTTCAGACACCCGCCCGTCATGGCAGAATATTTATTCCATGTCATCGGTGCAGAGCCGTATATCTGGCTATGTTTCAACCGAAGCGGTTCAGGAGCTGAGCTGGTATACATGGACGTTTGGAGCAGGCTGGTCGCAGAACCGCACCACCGACAAAAAGCGCGTCAAAATAATCGTTGATGGACCAACGTATGATCACCCTGATTTCCCATACCTTAACGCTGAAACGGAGAAAGAGGATATTACAATATCCGTATGGGGTGTGGATAATAAGTATTACGCCAGTGAAAGAGCCACCAAAGAAAGCGGAAAATTCTATACCGGAGCAGTCTATATATCTACCGAGAATATTGAGCTGGAGAAGCAGACCTGCACAGTATCTCTTTCTGCGGACATCAAAATTTCTCCGTCAGAGCATTGTAATACAGCCGCATATAATTTGGCGCTGGATAAATATACGATTAAATCCGGCTATGGAATACAGATAGCCATAAACGCACATCTGTCCGGGGATACGGAATACTGCACAGGCTCTCAGACTGCGAATGTGCTGTTCCCGGAGTTCAACTATAACCGCCAGTCCACAGCAAAGTATAACCGCCTGCTTGAAAAGGTGGGAAATACCTTTGTATTCAAGCAGAACAAATATTCTTCATACAAGGATCGGGTGCATTTCACACCGATATGGTATCCGAATGGGAACTATACAATATATGCGGAGGTGTTCGATGTCTGGTGTCCGGCGGGACAGCTTTCCATAAGATTGACAGACCAGATCAGTATAAAGGGAAATGTGTTTGACGACTGGCATATCGCACCGATTAAGCCCTGAGTGCGACACGGTGTCGCACCCCTCACAAGTGAAAGGAATATTGTTATGGATATTTACAGAAACACTCTCCAATACGCCAAAATGAACGGCGAACTTGAACAGTACCGCGAAAGCATGAAGCTGAACGAGGAATGCGGAAAATTCATTCGCCATTCCATTGCTGAAAATTTTCGCAGTAACAGACTTGATGTTCAGCGGATAACAGAAGAAGTCACCGAAAAGTACGGCTTTGAAAGAGTAATGCTTATGCTTGCGCTCCGCATTGACAGCCTGAACTGGGACGGTCGTGTTGATACAGCCAACAAGGAGTGGGCAGGCAAAATCATTGCCGGCTATCCAAATGCCGAGGCTGTCAGAAAAGCCGCCGACTGTGCGCTTGAACCTACCCACCCCGTTCTTCTTGATGATGTCGTAAAGACCGTGAGAACAGCTTTCCGCGAAAACGAGATGAGCAAACCGCGTGAGGTTGAGGGCTATCGGATTATCCAGACAGTCAAAACTCCAAACGCTGAATTTGTACTCGGGCAAAACAAGAATATGCCGGAATATTACGTCACCTGGTATAACAATGACCGCAATGGCGGACTTTCCACCGTCTGGGGACACTACTTCACCTCCAACGACCCGAAGAAAAATCTCCTTTCAGCATACCGCGATTTGTTCACACGCGCGTTATCTGATGTGAATGAGCACGCCGCATTTGAGGAACTCACTCCGCAGATAGGCTCTATTATCCGAACCGTCAACGGCGAGGCGGTACGCTTTGAGCTTACCGACGAGGAGCGCAACGGCATTTGGGATATGGTTGAACAACAGAATGTTGAGGATCATTTTAGGGAACTTATATGCGAAAACGGGTATGATACAAGCTCCTCCGGCATGGATAAAATAATTGCTGAAATGGCGGCAAAATACCGTGATGATTTCGGCTACGGAAATGATGATGAATTTTTGGGATATATCAGCGAGCGTGATGATGACATAAAAGAGCTTCACTATTTCGGCATATTCGGTGATGTCTATGTTGATAAGAATGATGTTTCAGATTACACGGGGCGAATTATGATCATTCGCCCCGAATACTTCAGCCCGCGGAACTGCACTCCCGAAGAACAGCTGTTCCTTGCTCAGTCAGGCTCAGGGTGTAATCCCAAAGAATACGGCGGCATGATAAACGGAGTTTTCTTATATGACCGCGAAGAAGCCGCCATTCCCAGCGACATCTTCCTCGGTGCGATGAAAGAGGAACACATTCCCCTTTGGGCAAAGGAAGCCCGTGAAGATATTGTTGAAGAAGCGAATGAAGAACAGCCGGAAATGTGACGATCGCTCATTCGTAAAGGAGAAGAACATGACAGCTAACAAAACAGCCGAGCTGTTCGAAATTTCACATCACCCTCATTTTGAGAATAAGTTCATCTTGATTGAAAAAGCCACAGGCGGCATTCTCAAAACAGGCACACGGGAGGAGATTATAGTTTTCTGCTCTGAAAAACTCGCTTCTTCCGCAGATATAGCCGAGCTTGAAGAAATGATAGATAACTCTGATATGGACGAGGAGCAAGAATTTGAAGCCGAGATGTAGCTGAAAATGCGGCAAATCATCTCCCTCAACTCCGCTAATATTTCTGCGACACGATGCCGCACCCACAACAGTAAAAATATATAGGAGAAACAATAATGCCAAACCATGTAACCAACATACTCACTTTCAGCGGACCGCAGGAGAAAATCTCTGCCATGCTCTCTGAAATTCAGTACAATGACAAGCCCGGGACTCTGGATTTCAACAAAATCATTCCCATGCCAGAATCCCTGGAACTGGATTCCGGGAGCATTACAAACGAAGCGATTTGCGCATACATGACAGCGGTCGATCCCCTTACCTCCGACTATGATGAGGCAGAAAAACTCCCCTTAGATGACTATCTGGAGCTTTTGAAAAAGGTAACGGACACAGTTGGAAAGCTGTATAAGGACAGATTGAAAGAAATCACCCCCGAACTTATCCAGCTCGGCAGGCAGTACGTTGACAACATCAAGCAGTACGGATGTTCGGACTGGTATGGCTGGCGAGTCAATAACTGGGGGACAAAATGGAATTCATACGAAGGCGGCTTCTGCGGAGATAATCAGATCATGTTCTGTACCGCGTGGTCACGCCCAGAAGAGATCATTCAGAAGCTGGCGGAAATGTATCCGGACGTTCACATCGAACATCTCTGGGCTGATGAGGATTACGGATATAACTGCGGACGTTCGCTGTACGACAATGGCTGTCTGACAGAACAGTATATTCCCGACGGCGGGAGCGAAGAAGCAGATGAGCTTGCAGACAGAGTATTCGAGTATGACCTGCTGGACAATGCTGAGGAATGTGAACCGGAAATGTAATGCAGAAACCTAATATCGGCGGCGCAGTAATGGACTGCGCTTTTTTCATGCCAGAAAGGAATGCTTATGTCAAGCAATGACGAACACAGAAACAAATATCTTCCCTCCCGAAATATGAGCAGTACGCTTCTGCGAGAAAAGGGATACTACGAAAACGACCTCTATCCCGTTGATATTTCCAAAGTTCCATATTTTCGTTCCAGAGGAATCCTCGTTTTCCGTATTTATCAGGGAATGGCGGTTCGTGAGAAAAAATCCCTCGACCCAGACTGCCTGTACGGTATCATCAAGAGCGACTGGGATAAGGTACTCGCCAGAGAATTCGCCCAGCCGAAAGCATGGGCATCTGACACGGACGCAGAGAAGCGCGGCACGGTACTCATTTTCCACCAGAACAATGAAAGCTCTCTAGTCTATGATCCGGAGGATTACGCCGCAAGCGCATTCCTCGACCGGAACACGTTCGATATTATTGATGTATTCAAGTCAGATAACATGGACAGCGATCTTGAAAGCGTAGTATTTTCGGCGATATATCAGAACCGGCGGTTCTCGTTGAGAAGCCACGATTGTATGCAGATAGGCGATGTTGCGGCGGCATATGACGTTAACGGAAAACAGGTCGGAGCTTATATGCTCGGTTTTCACGGGCTGATAAAGCTCCCGGAATTTGTTCAGAAAAATCATGCGGAGGACAGAAAAGTGAATCACGGAATAACAGAAAACCACCGTCTCAAAACGATAGAGATAGACAAATACGAACCCGATCCGAAAAAACCCATACACTGCCGCCCGACCGGGCAGATAAGCTATCAGGAGGCATTCGACCAGCTCAAGGATCACCTTGATTATGTTGGAATGCTCCCGAAGGAATACTTTCAGCTTTCTGCGTTTGTAAAGGATCCGTCAGCCCCTGTTCCGGAAAACTGGCGCGGATTCAACAGCGTAGTCATGTTTGGAGGAAGCGAGGGCATCTGCCTTGAAATTTACCTCAATACAGACAACAGCGCTCAGAGCTTTGCAACAGGCAAAACGCTGGATTCATCTACCGAGAGCTTCATCTGGCTTTCCAGAATTGCGGCGGAATGCAACCTCATGCTTAACGGAAACGGCTGTGAGATGTATCTTCCCGATGATGTTGAGAAATTCCTTGAAGATAAGGCAAGATTAGAAGCCGAGGAAGCATACAGACAGGAACAATCAGATTCCGATGACTGTGAGGTGTAATATTGAACAGGACAAAGATAAAGGAACTCCGGCAGGCGCACGGGTACACCATGCAGGATCTCTCAAAGCTGGTGGGCGTATCCGAAGCCACCATTTCGCGCTGGGAAAGCGGACAGATACAGAATATGAGGAGCCATAACCTGATGAAGACAGCGTCTGCGCTCCATACAACTCCGGCAGAGATTGCCGGAAACAGATTTTTGAGGAGGATACAGCCGTGACCAATCATGGAAGATTATGCGATTTCAGCTTTTATGTCACCAGCCTTGATACTCAGCGGCATTATGCGGAAGTCGGCGCTCCGGCAAAAGAACTGTCACTCTTGCAGGCTGTTTCCGAGTTTTACAAGCAATGTGGAGAAAATCCTCCCACAGTAAATACAATGCTCGGCGTGGAATACCGCACCGACCATAAAGAGCTTGATCCTATCGGCATAGGCGCGGCAGACCTGCTTCAAAGAGTAAACGGTCAGCTTATCATGCCAAAGGATTACGAGCGCTCGGAGATACTATCACAGGAAAAGCTGATTTCGGTAAACGCAGTCAGCTTTCTGCGGCAGCAGCGTGAGCGTTTCTATGAAATGAGCGATAAATACACTATCGAGTGCGCCAAAGCCCTTTCAGCAAAGCTCCCAGAAATAGTCGAAAACCAGGAGAAATGCGTGGAGGTCATGTCACAGCTTGCGGGTGAATACGGAGCTGAACGGTGCAGGGTTATTCTCGCAAACGAAACCTACGGAAACGCTTCACAGCTTCTTTCCCCGGAAACGGCGGATTATCTTGAAGAAGTCCGTGACAAGTATGATGACAGGTTTCGGATAAACGCTACACCGCAGGCTTTGGAACAGCTGACAAATGCGCTCCGCAGTCTGGAGGGGCTTTCCGAGACTGAAACCAAGCTGTACCATGCCGGACTTGTGAACGGCGACAGCAGGCAGGTGCGGAGCGAGTCTGAGCAGGTGAAAACCGAGATAGAACACCACAACACCCTTGAAAATCAGGGGCTTGTTTCAGATGATCAATGGTCGCTGTAATGGGAAAATTCACGTTTTGCCTGCGATAGGAGGTATCTATTGAACAAAAAAATAAGCTATCGCATTCCTGTCTGCATTTTCATCTTTGTTTTCGGCAGTATCACGGCTCTGCTTTTCGCAAATATGCTGAATGACGTGCTGACAGTTGGAGAACTCTCGACAAATTTGATGGATTTCTCGGCGCTCATCGGTAATTTGTTCAAACAGGAGAAGCTCGGAAAGCTGTTTCTTCTGCTGGAAGCGCTTGTAGTTTTGCTCTGCGCCGTGTATTTCGTATGTGCGGAGCGTTCCTATCAGGCAGATACATACCAAGTGACCGACAACATCTGCGTTCCCGTGCCATACGGGCAGGGACAGCACGGCACGGCGTGGTTTATGTCGGAGAAGCAGAAAAAATCCTGCTTCCATTATGCTGAGATCTCGCAGAGAAACGGGGTGATCGCCGCACTTATCGAACAGGGCAGGAAACGCTATGAAGCAATCGAAAACGGTATTGAATTCGTCCCGGAAGCAATCGACACAACATCGCTGACGATAGACGGCGGAATTGCCGTTTCCCATGAGCTGGCGCAGTTTAAGGAGTACATCGTCTGCATTATCGACGATGTTCACATTCTCATTATCGGCGCTACCCGAAGCGGAAAAACACGCTGTCTGGTAATCCAGTCTATTTGTACGCTGGCGCTTGCCGGCGAGGGAATAGTCGTCAACGACCCAAAGGGAGAACTGTATCATTATATGCACAGTTTCCTTGAAAGCATGGACTACACCGTCCATGTGGTGGATTTCAACAACCCGAAAAAATCCGACCGCTACAATCCTCTCCAGATGATAATCGACGCGGTGAACGAAAACCGGATAGACGACGCGCAGACCTACGCATGGGATTTTGTGACGTTCCTTGTGGAGAAGAACGAGCATTCCGAACCTATTTGGTCAAACGGCGAGATGTCTGTTATTGCGGCGGCGGTAATGTGCGTAGTATACGACAATAAGGATCACCCTGAATACCAGAATTTAACTAACGTGTATAATTTCATTGCGAATATGTGCAAGCCCGTAAACAAAGTCCTGCCCATTGACGCATATATGGATAAACTGCCCGACTCCCACCCGGCGAAGAAGCTCATGGCAATCGCCAAGCTCGCACCGGACAAGATGGGCGGTTCTTTTTATACGGCGGCGCTTACGACATTAAGGCTGTTCATCACCAATGATATTTACAACATGACTAAGGAATCGGAATTCTCGCTTTCGGACGTGGGAGCAAAGCCTAAGCAGGCGCTTTTCTTCATTCTGCCCGACCAGAAAACCACCTACTATCCCATTGTCACGCTGTTGGTATCACAGCAGTATGAGCAGTTGGTAACATACGCCAAGAAATGCGGCAACAGGCTCCCTCATCGTGTGAATTACATTCTTGATGAGTTCGGAAACTTTGCCGCAATTTCTGATTTTCAGACCAAAATGACCGTTGCAGGCGGGTACGGAATACGCTGGAATCTGTTCATTCAGGATTTCAACCAGCTTGTGGACAAGTACGGGCAGGAGGTCGCAAAAATCATTCAGGGCAACTGCCATTACTGGATATACCTTCATTCGCAGGACAATTCCACGAATGAGGAGATCTCCAAAAGCATGGGTAGATACACCACTTCGACCTATTCGCTGGGCGGCTCTACTCAAAGATATTCCGCACCGTCCAGCTCGGCTAATATACAGCTTTCAGAGCGCAGTCTGCTCAATCCGGACGAGGTGGCGAAGATACAGCGCCCGTATCAGCTTGTGCTTTCTGCGGATGCGCCGGCGGTAATGTATTCGCCGGATATATCTAAATGGACGTTCAATACAATGCTTGGACTGGGAAATAAGGAGCATAATACCAAGCTGATAGACCTTGATGAAAAGCTCCGCCCGGAGCGCGGCGGAATGTCCACACAACAGAACTTATGGAAACCGTGGGAGGAGCAAACGGAGAGCATTTCAGAGCGCACACGTTCGATTTCCGAACAGCATTCGGAAAGACTTCTGCATACTCCCCCTCACGCAGTCCTAAGTAATAAACCACCATATTTCAGAAGAGGAGGGATAGAATGAACAAGCTGAAAAAGGCTGTAATGGCAGTAACTGCCGCTGTTGCATCTGCGGCATTGACCATCACCGCAGGCGCGGAGGAAGCCGGCGGCGCTCTTGCCGCTTCAAAGGCAGTCACAGGCACAAAGGCTCTGCTGGGCGACATCTCCAACATACTGCTGGTAGTTGCTCCGCTGGTAGGCACGGCATGTATCGTGTATTTCGCGGTGCGCCACGGTGCGGCAGATGAAATGGATCAGAAAAAGTGGAAACAGCGCATTATCGTTTCGGCAGTATCCATTGTCGTTGCGGTGGTTGCTTCAGCGCTCATCAATGTGCTTGTAAGCTACTATCAGTAAGAAAGGATAAATCATGAGATACACATCTGGACAGCCGCCCGGCTGAAAAATCCATCCCATACAACAACATTATTCGAGGAGGACAACCATGACTGTAACCTGCGATCCCAAGAGCGTCCGCATTTCAGCCGGACAGAACAATCACCTTGCTACGGCAAGCATTACCCTTGACAACGCTTTTGTTGTCCGCAACATCAACATCATGAACTGCACAAAGGGCGTTTTCGTTTCCATGCCCAGCCAGAAGGGCGTTGACGGAGAGGGCAACACCAAGTATTACGACACCGCGTTCCCTCTCAGCAAGGAACTCAGAGATGAACTCAGCAACGTGGTGCTTAACGCATATCAGCAGAAGCTGAACGAGCTTCAGAACTGCGCTTCACGCCGCGATACTCAGTCCTATGGCGCAGGTGCGCCCGCACAGGACGACGACTATGCTAACGAAATGTTTTAATTACAGGAGGAACATACTATGAAGAACATCAAGAACAGAATTTCTTTCAAGGCACTCATGCTCCGCGAGGCGGCAAAGGAAAAGGCTCTTGCACTCAAGGCAAAGGCACTCGACACCACCGGCGAGGGCTACGTTGACACCGCGGTAAAGATCATCATCGCAGTAGTGATCGGCGCTCTGCTCATGGCTGGACTTGTCGCTCTTTTCAATGACGTGATCATGCCCAGAGTAAACACCGAGGTTACTGAGCTTTTCGATGCCGCAGGCTGATCCCGCCTGACACATCACCGCCGGAGTGCGGCACAGCGCCGCACTCTGTTCGGGTGGTATGGAGGTAGAGCATGACTTTTATACTTATTTCGCTGATCGTGGCTCTGCTCGGAGGAATTGTCACACTATTCTTCAGCTCGGAGATGGTGGGCGAGCTGTACACCACGGTCTTTGACTGCGGACAATATCTCACAACAGTTTCGGGAGTTGAGTTTTTCAGCCTGCTCATGCCGGTTTCATACGGTGTGGGAATAAGCCTGATAATCCTCAAATTCCTAAAGAAAGCCTTTGATATTTATGTCCTCTGGACAGACGGCGACCCGGACGCAGACCCGTTTCTGCTTCTCACGAATTTTGTCCGTGCAGTCGGAACGGCGCTTGTCTTTCAATGGCTTTACGGCCTTTTCGTCGATATTTGCCGTGAAATAACCGATTCGATAATCTCAAACATCAACGACAGCACAGATATGACCACCGAATGGGTGACGGCAATAACCAGCTTAGGCATAGTCCCGGCCATAGCAGGACTGATATTTGTTATATGCTGGCTCATTCTGTATTTCTCGTTTATGGCGAGAGGCATAGAGATGATGGTTATGCAGATAGGCGTTCCGCTTGCCTGCGTGGGGCTTCTGGATAATGACAAGGGAGTGTTCCGGGCGTACATAAACCAGTTTGTAAAGGCTTTCGTGACCACCATTGTGCAGATAATGCTCTGCAAGATAGGGCTGTCCCTTATGCTGAATGCGACCATTATTACCGCTTCAAATATCTTCTGGGGAATAGCCTGCATGATAGCCGCTATTTCCATGCCAAAGGTACTGCGGGAATTCCTTGTGCCTACCAGCGGCGACGGCAGGATAACTGCGGCTGTATCCCAGACGGTGCATATTGCGTCAATGGCTAAGAGCGTATTCACAAAGTAGGTGAGCTATGGACACGATAAATTCATTGAGCGTTTGTATGCAGGCGATAATCTCAGCCGGGCTTGTCATGCGGGTAATATTCTGCGCCGTGCGGCTCACGCATGAGGAAGAGGAAGCCGGCAGGTACAAAAAGCGCATCAAAAACTCGCTGATAATCCTGGTTATCGCACAGCTTATCTTCCCGCTGAAGGAACTGCTGATAACCTATCTCGGCGAGGGCTATTGAGGAGGAAATCATGGACGACAAAATCATCATACCCTACGGGCTTACTATGGAGCAGGAGTATTTTCCCGGCTTCGGAAGCCGTGAGCTTCGTCAGTTTCTTGTAGGCGGTGCGGCTTCGGCGGTGCTGGGAGCGCTCCTGCTTATCATCACCGGGCAGATACTGGCGCTTATCGTCTGCATTATCATAGGTGCCGCTGGCAGCATGATGGCTGTCCGCAAAGACCCCTGCACCCGCATTTCTGTGCTGACTCAGGTCGGGAATACCATTCATTTCCGGCGCACGCAGCAGAAATTCAGGTACGTCTACAAATCATCGTGGGAACAGAGCTGACGATATTCACGCTGCTGTCCATTTACTTTTTCGGCATTTCACGGCAGGATATTCGGCGGCGTGAAATATCAAACCTTGCTCCGGTGATACTCATTCTTGCAAGTCCTTTTATAAGCAGCACTCCTGTGCTTGAGCGCATAGTAGGGCTGCTTGGACTGCTTATTCCGCTGGCTGCGGTAAATTTCCTCACAAACGGCTTCGGCATGGGTGACGTAAAGCTCTGCGCAGCATTCGGCTGGACGCTGGGAGCATTTACGGCATACTGCTCACTGGCAGCAGCGCTTGCCGCAGCCGTTATTGCAGGAAAAATCACACACAACACAAGGCTGCCGCTTGCGCCGTTTATCTGCGGTGCAGGCATGGCGGCTGTTTTATTTATGGAGGCATTTCCATGCTGAAAAATCGTTCACTTATCGGCATTATCCTTATTGTTGCGGCGATAGGATTATGCTTTGGAATTTCGCCGCTGTTCAATTCTATCCTTTCAAGCAAGACCACGATAATCCGGCTGAAGCAGGATATTCCGCAGGGCGTTCAGATAACCGGCTCCATGCTGGAAGCCGTGGAGGTCGGAAAAATGAACCTCCCGGCAGATATGCAGAACGACCCCAAGCAGATAATCGGAAAATACACCGTATCTGCTATGTTCGCCGGTGACAGCTTTACGGACAAGAAGCTCTCAGACGCCATAGATACCTCGGACAGCCTGCTCCGCCAGCTAAAGCCGAACGAAACCGCAATGTCAGTCACCGTCAGGTCGCTTGCGAACGGACTTTCCGGCAAATTACAGCAGGGCGACATTATTCAGATAGTTTCCGTTGACGAGGACGACAAGGCGCAGATTTATGAGGAATTGCAGTTTGTTGAGGTGCTGGCGACTACATCGGACACCGGCTCTGACGATACCTACCGCGACGGAGAGGTCAACGCAAATTCTGACGATGACGAGGAGCAGTCGCTTTATGCTACTGTCACTATAATTCTCCAGGACAGGGCGCAGGCATTACGGCTGGCGGAGTGTGAAAACACCTCGCTCCATGCGGTGTTTGTCACCCGCGGCAACGAGGAATTAAAGGCAGAGTGCCTGAAAGCCCAGCTTGAGCTTCTTACCGGCGAAACCTATTCCACAGCCGAAGCTGACGGAACATCTGAAGCCGAGCCTGCCGCCGAAGCTGAAACAGAAGAATCTCCCGCCGCACCGGCAGAAAGCGAGGAACACAATGGATAACAACATCATCGCAGTATACGGCAGTCCGGGGAGCTACAAGACCACAACGGCGCTGTCGCTTGCACGGTGCATTGCTTCTAAGGGGAGCAATGTAGTGATAGTCGGAACGGACACGGTTAAGCCGCTTCTGCCGATTGCCGTGCCGTTTGAGAGCAAGTTTTCCGGTTCGCTGGGAAAGGCGCTTTCGGCGGTGGATTTCGACAGGGACGTTATTCTTAAAAACATCTACATGGCGACCGACAAAATAGGGATACTGTCCTACAATATCCGTGAAAACGGCAACTCCTACGCTGTTGTTTCCCCGGACAGAATGGACGACCTTTTCTTTCAGCTCCGCCAGCAGATGGGCGCAGAAATAATCGTTGACTGCACCTCGGACGTAATCAACAACAAGCTCACCGCAAAGGGAATAATCAATGCCACGCACGTTGTGGAGCTTCTCTCCTGCGACACCAACGGGCTTGTGTTCGACGGTTCTCAGGAGCCTATCCTCCAGTCGGAGCAGTACAACTACCGTGATTTTATCCGGCTGATGTCGCTCAATTCCACGGCAAGGCAGGACGAAGCCGCAATGAAAAATGCGCTGGGGCGAATTTCCGGCACGATACCATACTGCCCGAAAGCCGCCGAGTATCTCAATCAGGGAACTCTGCTAACTAAGCCGGTGGACGACCGCGTCTACAACACCACGATAAAATCCCTCGCGGAGCTTGTGACAAAGGAGGTCTGACACATGAAGAACCCATTCAAAAGGCTTGCGGCAAAATCTGCATTACCCGATGATAAGCCGGTCAAGCGTGAAAAGGGTGAGATAGTCGTTGCTGACTCCGGCAACGTCAAGGAAGTAGCAAAGATAATGATAGGCTTTGAACCGCTTCTCCGGGAAACCCAGTCCTATATGTCCAAAGCCTGCGGCAACAAGCTGTTTGATTCCGACCTCAAGGACGCAATGCGCCAGCTTATCAAGCAGTATATGAAGGATCATAATTACTATGTGCCGAATATGCCGCTTTCCGAAGCCGCCGACCGCCTTTATGTGGAGATGGCTGAATACTCGTTTCTGACCCCGCTTCTCGCCCGAAAGGATATCGAGGAGATAAACATCAACGCATGGGACGATATTCAGATAATCCCGTCCAACGGCAGGGATTACAAGCTCCCGGAGCATTTCATGTCGCCCCAGCACGCGCTTGACGTAGTGCGGCGTATGCTTCACAACAACAAGCTGGTTTTTGACGCTTCACGTCCGCTGGTAACGGGGTATCTGGATAAGAATATCCGTATCTCGGCTATTCACTCGCTTATCGTTGGTGATGATGTGGGAGTTTCGGTTTCCATACGAATTGTCAACCCCTGCAAAATTACGAAAGCGCAGTTCATTGAGAGTGAAATGTGTACTGAGGAAATGTATGATTTTCTCACAATTTCGTTCATTCACGGTATTTCTCAGGTGTATGCCGGTGCGACAGGTTCGGGCAAAACCACGTTTATGGCGGATATTATGAGCAACATTCCTGACCACCGCAGGCTTATCACCATTGAAAAGTCCGTGCGTGAATTCGACCTCGTGAAGCGTGACGCAAACGGTGAAAAAATCAACAATGTCATTCATCTTGTTACATACGAAAGCGATGACCCCAGCCGCTGTGTTACCATGCAGGATCTGCTCACAAAGTGCCTTACCATGCACCCGGATTCGATATGCGTTGCCGAGATGAAGAACGAAGAAGCATGGGAGGCTCAGGAAGCCGCACGAACCGGGCACACCGTCCTCACGACTACTCATGCTTCCAGCGTACAGGGCATTTACCCCAGACTTGCAACGCTCTGTATGCAGAAATATTCCACGCCGTATCCTACCCTCATTTCCTTTGTGACTGAAGCTTTCCCGCTGGCGATATTCCTGAAAAAGCTGGACGACGGAAAGCGCCACATCATGGAGATAGCCGAGTGCCTGGGGTGCGATGAAAACGGCAAGGTGTTTACCAAAACTCTCTGGAAGTACAGAGTGGATTCCGAGCGCATTGTTGACGGAAAGGTCGTAATTGACGGACGCTTCGTCCGTGTGAATCCCATTTCAAAGGAACTCCGCGAACGTATGCACGAAAACGGCGTTCCCAACGATGTGCTTGACAGGTTTTCGGAGGTGAGATAATGGACAGACTGATATATCTTTTCGGCGCTCTGCTTATGTCAGGCGGCATTGTCATTCTTCTGGGGATAACCCCGGAGATAATGACGCAGGATATTATGTCCCTGCTGTCCCAGCAGAGAAGCCTTAAATACCTCGTTGCAAAGGCGCAGGGAAAAGTCCGCAGGAGCAAGCTTCAGCAGGCGGTAATGAACATAAAAAATGCGCTTGTTGCGACCCACTCCGAGAATAAATTCTCACTGCTGATTTCCGTTTCGCTTATCGGAATATGCGCTGGATTTCTGCTGGCGGCTCTGCTTCAAAACCTTCTTCTTATACCCATATTTTCGGGTATATGCGTGGTGCTTCCGTATGCGTATGTGAATATGCTTCTCGCCAACTACAACCGCCGCATTTCCGAGGAGCTGGAAACTGCTCTGTCGATAATCACCACGAATTATGTCAGCAATGACGATATAATCTACGCCGTGGAGCAGTCGATAGACTACATCAACCCGCCGGTACAGCAGGCTTTCCGGAAATTCCTCACCCAGACGAAGCTCATCAACTCCAATGTGAAGCTGGCGATAGAACAGCTCAAGGGCGAGATAAACAATGAGGTGTTCCACGAATGGTGCGACAGCCTTATCGAGTGTCAGGACAACGTTACGCTGAAAAAGACGCTCCAGCCTATTACGGCGCGTCTTTCGGATATCCGCATAGTAAACGCAGAACTCCGCAATATGCTGATGAGTCCCCGCCGCGAGCATATTATGATGGTGTTCATTCTGCTGGCAAACTACCCGATACTGTACTTCCTCAATGCCGACTGGTTCAATGTGCTGTTCAACACCTTTGTCGGTCAGATAGTGAACTGTATCGTGGCGGTTGTGGTGATAGTAACGGTGGTTCTGGCATACAAGTACACCCAGCCCATTCAGTATAAGAGGTGACGCATGAGTATCTATAATATAGCTCTGTATGCGGCTCTGGCGGCGGTCTGCGGACTGTTTGCCGCCGGGCTTTACAACTTTGCGCTTGTTCTGCTGAAAGTCCCGGCGGGACGCACCACAAAAGCGATAAAGTCGATAGCCGCAAGAAATCGCCCGTCCACGGCTGGCTTCAAAAACACCTACAACGATATTTCGCTGTTTGTTTCACGGTTTATCCGGCTTAACGAATTCAAGAAAAAAGAGCTTACCGACAGCCTGAAAATCGCGAATATCTCAATGTCGCCTGAGCTGTTCACAGCAAGGGCGCTGGTGCGCTCTGCCGGAATAATGCTCCTGTCCATTCCGTTCTTCTTTTTCATGCCTATAATCGGACTTCTGGTAATCGTGCTGGCGGTGCTGATGTACTTTCAGGAGAAGCAGAAGGTGGATTCCTGCATAAAGGAAAAGCGCAGGCAGATAGAATTTGACCTGCCCCGGCTGGTGTATGCAATATCTCAGGAAATACAGATGTCGCATGACGTTATCTCAATTCTGGAGCGCCATAAGGACAATTTCTCGCCGTATCTCAACGAGGAAATCGAAATAACCATTGCGGATATGCGCACCGGCAATTACGAAGCCGCCATTACCCGGTTTGAGGGACGTATCGGCAGTACAAATCTGTCGGAGGTCTGCCGTGGATTTATTCAGATGATACGCGGCGACGATACCTCTGTTTACTGGGAAACCCTTGCGATACGCTTTTCGGAACTGCAGAAGCAGTATCTCCGGAATATTGCGCTGAAAATCCCGCCGAAGGTACACAGGCTGTCATTCTTCCTGATGATGAGCATGATGCTTCTATATGTTGTGGTGCTGGGCTGGGAGCTTCTCAGCAACATGGGCATTCTTTTCGGATAAGGAGGGGCGCATGAAAAATCTTCTTAAACGGCTCAAATCCACGCGCGGCGAGGGGTACATTGACGTATCCGTTGCCGTTCTTGTGGTAATGGTTCTGCTGGTGGCAGTCATAAAAATCGCTCCGGTCTTCATCACCAAAATGACGATAAACAGCTACGCAAGCGAACTCTGCCGCGAAGCTGAAATAGCCGGGCGGATAGGCACAGAAACAGACGCACGTCTGGCACGGCTTAACGAGTCCCACCCCGATCTTAACCCCACGGTAACCTGGTCTGCCCACGGCAATGTACAGATAGGAAGGACGTTCAGCGTGACTGTATCCACAACATACGATTTCAGCTTCTTTGTGTTCAACTCTGCCCCGATAGTTATTTCAGCAACTGCCGAGGGAACAAGCGAGGTGTTCTGGAAATGAATACTCTGAAAAAACGAATATTGAACTGCAAGGGCTTCTCCTACGTCATTCTCAGCGTTCTGATGGTAGTTATCCTGCTGATAGGCGTGGCGGTTTTTGAGATAATCCGGCTGAATATACAGGCTGGCGCAGTGCGGGATAAGTTCGAGGATTCCATAATCTCCATGTGCGTGGAGAATTACTCTCAGATGTACCAGCCCATTCGTGAAAGCTATGCGGCAAGCTATCGATACAACGGATTCCACTGGGTGGAGAGCAATAAAGCGAACGAGCGCTACATACGGACATATCTGAACAAGGCTATGAGCGCCGGTGAAATTATGCAGTGCGAGATAGTGTCAATAAGCTATGATGTTGAGCCGGCGGCGCTTGCTCCGTCAGATACCGATACGGCGCAGAAATTTGCGGTTTCCGGCACTATAGTGATACGCATTCCGTATCGCTTCGCATGGGAAGCTCTGCCGCCCATTCAGATGAAGCTGGACGTAAAATCTCAATGGCAGGCGCAGTTTTAGGAGGAAAAATATGCAGATAGCAATAGCATTAGTTACTCTGGCACTCTGCGGCGGATTTCTCTGGTGGTTCAAACGAAGCGAGAACCGCCGCAGTTTCAAGCGGAGCGAGGAAGAAGCCGCCGAGCGTGAACGTCTGGCGCAGGAAACTGCGCAGGAATTCGTGAACGCCCGCGACCTAGGAGAAAACTGTCTTTACACAAACGACGGGTACATTTTCGCTTACATCAAGGTGGACGGCGTTTGTCTGGAGCTTCTCAGCCGTCAGGAACAGAAAGCACTCTGCCGGCAGGTTTCTGCGGCGCTTTCGCTGGTCCGGCGTCCGTATAAGTTCAGCGGAGTGAGCCGCCCTGCGGATATTTCCAAAACCCTGCAAAAGTACAACGAGCTTGCGGATCGGGCGGTCGGCGGCAGAAAAAAGCTCCTGCTGTCTGACGCACGGTACCTTGCGAATATGGTAGTTTCCGGCGAAACAACCGAGCGTGTGTACTACATGGCAATATGGGACGCTGTTTCCAAAGCTGACGAGCGCAGTATAACTGCCGCGGCGCAGGAGATAGCGAAAAAGCTCAGCGAATGCGGAATCGGTGCGGAGCTTATCGACCGAAACGGGATAGTCCGGCTCTGCAATCTGGTGAATAATCCGGCTTATGTTCACGTTGAAAGCACGAATATTGACGAAGCAATAGCGCTTCTGGCGGGATAAAGGAAAGGAGAATTATGACTAAGGTCATCAAAAAGAAACCCGAAATTCAGGCTCCGGCTAATGCGGCTTTGCAGGCGAGCATTACGCCTGTCGGAATAGAATTCGGCATGAACAAGCTCCGGCTGGGCGAGAACTACTGCCGCATTTACGGCATTTTCATGCTCCCGACCGAGGTGGAATACGGCTGGCTGTCGAAGCTGACTAACATTCCCGGAACGATAGTCACGATAAATTACGAACCTCGGAACAACGCCGAAGCAATAAACGACCTTTCCCGGAAAATCCGTATGTTCCGAGGGCAGGCGCAGAGTACCAAAGACCCGAAAGAGCGTATGCGTTGCGAGAAAGCCGCGCTCAGCCAGGAAACCGCACTCCAGCGCATGGACAGCGGCAATGAAAGCATGGGCGTTTGGGATATTACGATCATGGTTTTGTCCCGTGACGAGGAGGATTTCAACAACCGCTGTACCCGTGTTGAAAATACTGCGAACGTGATAGGCTGTAAGATACGCATTATGGCGAACCAGCAGAAAGAAGCCTATCAGCACCTTTCCCCGACCTATCCGCAGATTTCGGAGATCCGCGAAGAAAACGCCCGGCAGTACCTTGTCGGCGACATAATCGGCGGATTTCCGTTTGCCAGCGGGAGCTTTACGGACAGCGGCGGCTTCTACCTCGGACGTGATTCCAATGACGGGCTGATACTGCTCGACCCGTGGATAAGAAACCGCCAGCGCCCCAACAGCAACATGACGATAGTGGGCGGCTCCGGCTCGGGAAAATCAACGGCGATAAAGCACATAATCGCTTCGGAGTACGCCCGCGGCACAAAGATAATCGTCATTGACCCGGAGGGCGAATACAAGGATATGTGCCTTAATCCGTTGTTTGAAGGCTCGTGGATTGATGTTGCCGGGGGACGCGGCGGGCTGATAAATCCGCTCCAGATACGCCCTGTTCCGCCAGATGTGGACGATAATATCGACCCCACGAAAAAGGACAGCATAGGCGACCTTGCGGTTCATTTAAAGACCTTGCAGACTTTCTTCCGGCTGTATATACCGTCAATGGACGACCGACTGCGGGCGCTCCTTGACCAGTCGCTGGTGGAGCTGTATTTCTCTTTTGAGATTACATGGGAAACCGATGTTGCCGGCATGAAAGCGGAGCGCTTCCCGATTTTGAGCGACCTATATAAGCTCATTTCCCGCAAAGCCGAAGCCGGAGGGAGAAACGCCGAATATTATGCAGATCTCAAGACCTACCTTGAGGGAGCCGCAAACGGCGCAGACCACCTCCTCTGGAACGGATACACGACTATAAATCCCACCAGCGGATTTATCGTGCTGGACACAAAATCGCTGATACAGATGTCCGGCACGGTGCTGGCGGCGCAGTATTTCAACGTTTTGTCGTGGTGCTGGGAGCAGATAACCCACGACCGCACAGAACGCATAATGCTGATAGCAGACGAATGCTGGACGATGATAGACCCACGCTGTCCCCAGTCGCTGGAATTCCTGAAAAACGCCGAGAAGCGCGCCCGGAAATACGAGGGCAGTATAGTGGTGGGAACGCAGTCCACCAACGATTTTCTCGACCCGGAGGTTAAATTCTATGGGCAGTCGGTGCTTGACCTGCCGACCTATAAACTATTGTTTTCAATGGACGGACAGTCCCTCAAAGAAGCCACCGAGCTGTTCGACCTCAATGATTCCCAGAGCGAGCTTATTTCCTCCGGGCAGAGGGGAACGGCGCTGATGAAAGTCGGGAAGCAGGCAGTTAAGGTTCGGTTTGTGCTGAGCGATGAGCGCCTTGAAATGTTCGGGCGCGGCGGCGGAAGATAAGGAAAGAGTGTTGATATGGCAGTAAATCCGAAACTGATTATCATGGCGGCAGAAGCCGCGGGAAACGAGAAAGTCCGCAAGGCTGTTCTGTACACGATTTTTATGGCTCTGGGTGTTGTAATGCTGATATTCGTTGTATTTACCGGGCTTATAAGCGGACTTCTGAGCATTGCACAGGACAACAACCTCAGAAATCACTGGAATTATTATCGAACCAGCATTTCCGAGGTGTTCAATGGGATTGAGGGCGAGATAAATTCCGATGTGAAAAGCGAGGTTTACGACTTCATGCCGGAATTTTCGGTGAACCTCTCCAAAGCCACTATTGCAAACAATTTCGACAACAGCTCTCTCATTCTTTATGATGAAGCGGAGATAGAGCAGGCGCAGACCATCATGCTGGACTATGCTGAACAGCTCCGGGCAATAAAAACGCAGGAGGATTTTGACAGCTTCATTTCCGGCTATGACGCGGAGCTTTCCTTTTCGGAAATAACCAATATCCGCTTCACAGACGACACCGGAGTAGACGGTATTTCCGATTATCCGGACGGAGTGAAGCTGTTTCTTTATAACCGGGCTATGGAACAAATGCCGGCGTACAGCTATTCCTTTGAGGAAATAACCGTTGACGAAAAACCAGCCGACCGCCAGACGCTTGTCGTAACATCGCCGGACGGCTCTACACAGACCGTGGAATACACCTGTATCGGCGGCGGTGAGATATATCTCCCGGAATTTCTTGCAATGTACAATATCCGACAGAGCCGGGAGTATCTCATTGCCGTAACGCAGAACCAAGCGCCGGATATTGATTCACAGATAGAGCAGGCGGTTGGCGGCATTCCCGAAACCGCCGAGGAAGCGCAGGATTATCTTAACGGCGCATGGCAGGGCATGGTTGACGGGCGCGGCGCAGTAAATCTGAACCTTTTCCGCATGGCTAACCTCAAATCCATTATCGAGGGTGCGAACATGGACGGTGCTGTAAAAATCGAAACCGAGCGCACCTCTGACAAGCTCTCGATAACGCTGGAAACTGTCGGCTCAGACGTTTGGAAAGACCTTTTTGGCATTGATGAAGAGCTGCAACAGTACGTTGAGCAGTCCCAGCTTGCTATTGAGATGGCGCTTGATGAGGCGGAAATTCCGCAGGACGAGCGCACACTCTCGCTTGACAATATGGTGCAGATGGCTCTGTTTGTGTATTTTGAGGGATTTTTTGAGCTTCCGGTGAGAAGTACGGAAATTGCGCCCGGTGGTAATGGAATTCTCTCGCAGTATGGTGATGTTTCTGAGCTTCATCAGTACACCTATGGCGCAAAGGACATGGGAGTTCCCGAAAGAGGAATCACGCTGGCTTTGAAAGAGAAAACCGCAGTCCATGCGGATTTGCTGGACTGCGGCGATTGTATTCAGGACATTATCGTGTACGACGTCTGGAACATGGACGCGCAGGATATAGCCAATGACACAAACTCCAAAGTGTTCAACCGGAATGCCGTCACGCTTGCGTACATCATTGACACCGACCAGTTTGAAACAGACTACGGATTTCCGTTCCCGTCAATTGACGGGGTGAGCAATACCGGAACGGTCACGCTGTTTCTGGAGTTCACCTGCCTGAGCAAGGTGGAGTTTGAGGACGCAGATATAGGCAGTTCCGTTGATGTGGGCGATATTGTCGTGGGATATTCCCATGAAGGATATTACAGCGACCAGTACGACCGAGGGCTTTGGCGGCACAGGCTTAACCGTGACGAGTGCGTTCCACACGTTGGAATAAAGACCTATTTCATGTCCGGTGATGTTACTCCGCCAGAGCCGCCGCAGGGTCCGCATTACTACGCCGGTCCGAGTGCAAAGAATATAGGGGTGGCGGTTAATCCGCGGCTTTGGTTCAAGGGATTCCGCACGGGGATGAGCGAGGAGCTGTTTGGGACAATAAAACGCCTTGAAATTACATGAATTATGATATAGAAGAGATAAGTTTGCTAATTTCAGTATCAGCTCTTCTTGGACCTTGAATGCGCCCTTTCATACCATGTTCAGATAATACAGATAAAGACAGCACATTGTCGTCATATTCTCTTATGAATTCAAGCTCCATGTGTTTACCATAATTAACGTACTGATCTCCAATGATCACAAATTCGGAATCGTCTATTTCAATAGAATTTAAGTTTACTTTGGTGACAAGGCATTTGTATTTGATAGACGAAAAGGGACTCCCGACATAAATATATACAATATCGTTTACGTTTATATTTTTTGCAGATTGTTTCCAATCTACTCGTTTCAGCTTTTTAAAGGCTCCTGTCACATCATAATATTTAACATTACAAGGGATAATCCATTCTGTCATACTAAAACCTCCAACAAATTATTCTTTATTAGTATATCACGTTTATAGATAACTGTCAAGAATTTATAGGTTCTTATTCCAGAATTAAGAAAGGACACCCACCATGACAAACCCATTACTCATAGCCAGAAAAGAAAACACCGGAATTCTCCGAAAAATCTGCTCAGAACTGGGAACTTCCCCGCGTGAAATTATCGGCGAGGACTGGTCACTGACGCTCTTCCTGAAGCGCGACCTCAAGAACTACCTTTATCAGTCGCATTTTATCTTTGATATGTCTGCTTTCAAGGAAAAAGGCGATGAATTTGTGAACCTCTGCGCCGGAATATACTATCAGAAATCCGATGCGAACATCATCATTTACGCCGACAACTGCTATCCCGGCGATGATGTTCTGGATAAGCTGGTACATAACGGCGTGACTAACATTGTTGCAAATTACCCCGATGTTGACGAGAAAACCAACATTTCCATGATGGCGCAGGATTTGAAAGAGTGCATTACCGACGGTCTGCCGCAGAAGAAATGGCGGCGTTTTGACAAGTCATTCGACGCATTCGCAGAAGCCCGCGAAGCCGCCTTAACTGCTGAAAAAGAAAAAGAGAAGCCCCGCTATTCACAAGCCAAGCTCCATATTGCGGTTGTGGGGGCGCAGAGCCGTATGGGAACTACCACCCTTGCATTGCGCCTTGCGGAGTATTTCCGAAGCCGTGACGGCGAGAGCATAGTGGTTTGCGCCAACAAGCGCGGAATTCCCCAGCTCGATATGATGAAGGAATTCTATGATGGCTCTGTGCAGGACGGTATCTATAACATCAACGGGATAGACATCTGTTCTCCTTATGCCGAACCGACTAAGACATATAATGCAGAGATATACGATTTTGGCAGTACACCAACGTCCGAACTGGATTTCAAGGATTTCGATAAGGTGTTTGTTGTTGGCGGGACATCATGGAACGAGCTTCCGATGATTTATACGGCTCAACAGCCGCTGAACAGCGTAAACTACACCGTGGCGGTGAATTTCTCTGACAAGGCGGCAGTGGAGAATAATCGGGAGTATCTTATGCTCAATCTGAACGAGGTGCTGGTGCTGCCGTTTGAGCCGGATCCATTCTCTGTTGAGAATTATGAGGAGATTTTTGACAAAGAATTTACGGAAGCTAGAAGAGAATAGAATGAGTATAACGTTCAATTCAGTTACATATTATATTGATGAAAATGTCAAAAGGGCTTGAAGCATCGCCCAATATGTGGTATAGTATCACCACTTTATCGCCAATTATCATCAACAACGGCTCAAAGGAGGACATCGACAAGGCAAGAGCTGAACTTCGTGAGGGTATCAAGAATATGGAGAGCCTTGCGGAGAATCCCTTTGTTCCCGAGGAGATGAGAGAGAATGCCACGGCAGAGCTTGAAAAGATGCGGAAACAGCTTGAACTGCTTGACAGCGCCGATGAGATCGAGGTCGAGTCATGGCTCATGACTATGGTGGATAACGGCGATGCAGTCCTTACCGATGACGGCGGTTTCAAGGTCAACGCCGATTATTACAAGGAGTTGCCCCGTGATGATCGTCATGTGGAGACTATGACGGAGGTTCAGGCGGTCGAGGTCATGTCCGCATTGACTGCCGCAGGCGTGGCGTATTCCGCTGCTACTAAGGGTGAGGATAAGGTCGGCATTACTGTATCTAAAGCTGATGTTCCTGCCCTGAATGATGTGATGTACGCTTCTATCGGCAAGATCGCCCATACAGAAGCCGCAAAAGAGAACGGCGGTATTGAGCTTCGTGACCTCACCCGTGAGCTGATCGAAGCAATGGAGCTTGACAAGCCTGACAGCGTTATCAAGGATTTGCAGGCAAAGCTGAATACAGCTTATGACGATTTTTACAAGAAGTTCGGGCTTATCCACTCTCAGACCAACAAGCGTTATTTTGCGGAAGATGTGTCCTACAATCTTGTCGCAGGACTGGAAAAGAGCTATGATAAGACTAAGCTCCTTGAAAAATCCGATATTTTCACGAAGCGGACTATCGTACCGCCAAAGGCTGTGGAACACGTTGATACGGCACTTGAAGCACTCACGCTCTCCATTGCGGAGAAAGCAAGGGTTGACTTTGAGTACATGAGCAGTCTGACAGGTATGACCGAGGACGAGCTGAAGCACGACCTTGTGGGCGAAATTTTCAAAATTCCCCATACCGAAAATACCTATCAAACAGCAAGTGAATACTTGTCGGGAGATATTCGTGCAAAACTGCGTGAAGCAGAGGAAATTGCAGAGTACGATGCGGATTTCAATATCAATGTATCGGCGCTGAAACAGGCAATGCCCGAACCGCTGAAAGCAGGAGATATTGATGTAAAGCTCGGTGCGACTTGGATTGATCCGAAATACTATGAGCAGTTCATGTATGAGCTGTTGCAGACTCCGGCATATCAGCGGAGTGACAGTCCGTCTGCAAGGTGGAACAAGTCTGCAATCGTCGGTGTGGAGTATTCCGTACACGCTAACTCTTTCCATGTAAGCAACAAGAGCGCCGACAGGTCGGTGCTTGCGACTCAGAAGTACGGCACACACAAAATGAACGCTTATGACATCTTTGAGCATCTTCTGAACCTGCAAGAGCCGAAGGTATATAAGACTATCGAGGTTCCGGACGGCTTGGGCGATACAAAGGAAAAGCGTGTAGTGGATATTGATGCTACCCGTGTGGTACAGCGTAAAGCCGATGATATTCGCAAGGCTTTCAAGGCTTGGATTTTCAAAGATCCTCAGCGCCGTGAAGCTATCGTAGAGAAATACAACGAACTGTTCAACAGTATTCGTCCCCGTGAGTATGATGGCTCGGCTCTTTCTTTCCCGATGATGACTTCGGATATTAAGCTCCACGATCATCAGAAAAATGCTATCGCACACGCTATGTTTGGCGGTAATACACTTTTTGCGCACTGCGTTGGTGCAGGAAAAACCTTTGAAATGATCGCAACTGCTATGGAAAGCAAGCGGTTAGGTCTGTGTACCAAGAGCTTATTTGCTGTGCCGAATCATCTGACGGAGCAGATCGGTGACGATTTTCAGAAGTTATACCCAGGTGCAAACATTCTTGTTGCGACCAAAAAGGATTTCAAGAAAGAAAATCGCCAGCAGCTCTTTGCAAAAATCGCTACTGGCAACTACGATGCAATTATCATCGGTCACTCTCAGCTCGGTAAGATTCCTGTTTCCAAAGAGAGACAGGTCATGACCATACAGAGCCAGATCGACGATATTCTGCAAGGCATTGAGGAACTGAAAAAGAGCGAAGGCTCTAAGTTCCAGATCAAGGCTATGGAGCGAACCCGAAAGAGTTTGCAGAAACAGCTTGACAAGCTCGAAAAAGCAGGACAGGACGATACGCTGACATTTGAACAGCTCGGTATCGACCGCTTGTTCGTCGATGAAGCCCACGAGTTCAAAAATTTGTTCGTCGCCACAAAATTGCAGAATGTAGCCGGAATTTCCAACTCGGCTTCGCAGAAAGCACTTGATCTTTTCCTCAAATGCAGATACCTCGACGAAAAGACAGGCGGCAAGGGCGTTATCTTTGCAACTGGCACGCCCGTAATCACACCTTACCAACACTCAAATACTGAATTTAATATCAATGCCTGTTTCATCGGAAATCGTCACAACCTCAATCATCGTTAAAGCTATTTCGTGCTTCT
>CAMELR010000018.1 GCA_945923775.1 uncultured Clostridia bacterium
CGTTTTAGTATATCCTTTTGAGCGTGAGGTGTCAAGTTTTATTATACAACATCATGTTGTAAAATCTGTTTTACCGAGCGAAAAGCAGCTCAGCAAGAAAAATCCATAGGCGCGACGAGCGCAAAGTAATAATCTGAACAAAGAAAAACATCGGCGGACTTCAAACCGCCGATGTTTTGTTTTTACTTAATGCTGCTCTGATAGTGGTTCAAGAGTTCGCCGAAACGCTGGAAATGTACGACCTCACGCGCACGCAGAAATTTGATCACCTCGTTGACGTCCGGGTCGTCTGACAGGCGAAGTATATTATCATAGGTAGCACGAGCCTTCTGCTCCGCCGCCATGTCCTCGACGATATCGGCGATAGGGTCGGCCTTCACTGCGAAATAAGCCGCGCTGAACGGAACTCCCGCCGCATTCACCGGATATACTCCATTCGCATGCCCTGCGTAGTAATCACCGTTCCCGTACTTATCGAAGCTCTTTGCCCCTTCTCCGTCGGTCAACTGACCTACTATGCTGCCGATTATCTCAAGATGTCCCAGCTCCTCGGTGCCTATGTCCGTAAGAAGCCCCTTGCCCATGTTATCCGGCATTGTGAACCGCTGAGAAAGGTACCTCAGCGACGCGCTTAATTCACCATCGGCTCCGCCGTACTGTTCCAGTATGATACCTGCAAGCCGGGGATTGCGGTTCTTTATGCAGACCGGGATCTGCGTTCTCTTTTCAAAAATAAACATCGCTCCGCCTCCTTACTTGAACGGCGCCCAGACGCCTTCGGGCCAGTCCCAGCAGCCGTCCCTGCCGGCGCCGCAGGCAGTCAGCGGGTAGAAGCTGTCCTCGAACGCCGCCTTGCACGCCATGTACTGACGGCACGCTTCCGCGTACATCTCCACCGCGCGCTTATCGTCGGGGTGGGTATCCAGGTAGAGTTTCAGATCCTGCGCGAAGAAATCCGCCTCGGCTATCGCACGAAGAAGCTCCTCACAGCTCGCGCTGTTTGTGCGCTGAGACTCCGGGCGCGGCGGACGCGGAGGCGGTCCCGGACGGCGATACATGTTACTTCCCATTCCAAAGCCCCCTTTCATACTCGTCGATCGTTATATTCAGCTCCGGAAATATCGTGCCCGCGCACAGCGCCTTATTCGGCGGGTACACCTTTTCCATGCGCTGCCACGGAACGTATGCGTAACCTACGTTCCGTGCCGCTTCGCACTCGTTTACCTTGTTCATTCGGATAAACTCCTTTCGTTAGAATTGCGATGCTATCGCTGCTTTATTGTATGAATCCTCCGCCTTTTTGGTCACACCGGACCGCTGTAATATTTGCGCAGTATCGCAAATACAATTTACCAGGACACGCCGTATACAACGAAAGGAACTCCGATGAACAAGAAATATATGAAAAACACCGCGATACTGTTCGCTTCCATGACTATCACAAAGATAGTCGGCGCAGTATTCAAAATACCCCTCGCGAATATTCTCGGCGGAACCGGCATGGGCTACTTCTCCACCGCGTACGGACTTTACTCCCCGGTATTCGCGCTGACCGCCGCGGGTATCCCCGCTGTAATGATGAGGCTAACCGCCCAGAACATCGCCGCAGGACGCCCGCAGAACGCGCTCCGCACCCGTCGGACTGCTCTCGCGCTGTTCTCCGTACTGGGACTTGCAGGTACGCTTGTGGTCGCGCTGTTTTCCGCGTTCTTTGCCGAGCACGTCGCGTGCTCTCCGGAAAGCACGCCGGCGGTAATCGCGATTTCCCCTGCGGTCATGATATGCTGTATCGCTTCCGTGCTGCGCGGGTATCACGAAGGGCTTTCAGACGTAGTTCCCTCCGCAGCCGCCGCAGTCGCCGAGTCTGTTTCCAGAGCCGCCGCCGGACTTGCCCTCAGCTATGGGGTGGTGTTCTATGCTAAATTCAGGTTCGATAACGGGCTCGACGTTTTCGGCATGCAATATGCGGACTACTCCTCCGCCTACGCCGCCGCGCTTCCCTATGCCGCCGCCGGGGCAGTCGTGGCGGTCTCCCTGAGCGAACTCTGCGGACTTATCTCACTGCTGATATCCGACCGAAAGCGCCGCACATACCCCGCGCCGGACAGCACTGCTGTAGACAGGAAACGCGTCATCGGATTCCGGCTGATACGCGAGATAATACCGGTCGCGGCTTCCGCACTGGTAATGAACTGCGTTTCCTTCATCGACCTTCTGACCGTCACCCGCACCCTGAAAGCCTCCGCCGAACTGAACGCGGTATACTTCCAGCGCGAATTCTCTGAGATACTCCCCGCCGCCGGAGGTTTGCCCGGACTTGCAAACTTCATGTACGGAAGCTACACCGGAATCGCAATGACAATGTTCATGCTGATCCCCTCTTTTGCGGGCATGACCGAAAAGACCTCCGTGCCGGAAATCGCCGCCGCATGGGAGCGCAAAGACGAAAACGCGGCGGCCCAGGGCTGCTGTACGCTTTTCCGCGCCGCGGCTGCTATCGGATTTCCGGCATGCGTCGGAGCCGCCGTCCTCGCGGAGCCTATACTTTCCATGCTGTACCGCAGCCGGTCTGCCGAGGTCAGCGCCTGTGCCGGAGCCTTCGCGGTTCTGTGCGCCGGAGGCCTTTTCATGATAATCGCTTCGGCTATGTTCGGAGTGTTCCAGGCTATCGGCAAGGCTCATATCCCGCTTATTCTCATGTGCTGCTCAGTGGCGCTCAAGGCTCTGCTTAATCCGCTGCTTATCTCAATTCCCGCGTTGAATATCTCCGGCGCCGCTGTTTCAACCGCCGTGGGTTACATCGTGATGGCTGCCGCCGGGTCGGTGATTCTCCGGAGGAAACTCGGCGGGAAGATCAGCGTTTTCGCCTGCGTGAGGCGTCCGCTGTTCTGCTCGCTGCTCTGCGGAGTTTCCGCCGCGCTTGTGTTCCAGGTGCTGAAAAACTCGCTGCCATCGCCTCTGAACGTCATTACGGCCGTGTTTGCAGGCGCTGTTGTTTATGGAATATCACTAATTCCAACATTGAATTTTCGTAAAAAGCGCCGATTAATAAAATCTGCCGGAAAAAATTCATAAAACCCCTTGAAAAAAGCGCGAAAATAGGGTAATATATAGAAGGTATCGCCTCAAAAGGGCTTAAATAAAAGGCTGGTGTATATTATGGTAAACTTTGACTTCAAGGACAAATACGATATCGACGACCTCAGGCACATCATCGAAATTCTGAGATCTGAGAACGGCTGCCCCTGGGACAAGGTCCAGACTCACGAGAGTATCCGCACCGATCTTATCGAGGAAACCTACGAGGTATGTGAGGGCATCGACAAGAACAGCCCCGAAATGCTTCGCGAAGAGCTTGGCGACCTGCTGCTACAGATAGTATTCCATGCGCAGATCGAGCGTGAAAACGGAACGTTCGATTTCGACGATGTGTGCAATGACATCTGCCAGAAGCTTGTTTATCGTCACCCTCATGTTTTCGGCGAGGTCAAGGTCGACGGCAGCGAGGAAGTCCTCAAGAACTGGGACGCGCTGAAGCGCGAGTCCAAGCACCAGGATACCTTTACCGAGACACTGGAGAGCGTGCCTAACACATTCCCTGCCCTGCTTCGCGGAGAAAAGCTCTGCAAGCGCGCTTCAAGAGCCGGATATCCGATGAACTCCGCAAAGGAATTTGCAGACAGGATACGCGCGGAGCTTGATATGCTGGAGGCAAACGGTTTCGAGGTCAATTCGCAAAATCAACAGACATGCGGAAAAATGCTGCTCGATTTTTGTAATTTGGACAGAATTTTGAAGGTCGATGGCGAAAAAGCCTTGACATACGCTTCAAATGCGTTTATAATTAACTTCAGCCGCGCCGAAAAAATGGCGGCAGAAAAGGGCAAAAAGCTCGACGAGATGTCAGAGGACGAACTCGCAGAGCTTATGAAAGTGATATTTGACGGTCAGTAACCGTTGGATTATATAATTAATTTGGAGGTTCAAACAACATGACAAAGGCAGAATTAGTTACATCTATTGCTGAGAAGACTGGTCTTACCAAGAAGGATTCCGAGAAGGCTCTCGCAGCTTTCGTAGACACCGTAACAGAGACCCTCGCAAAGGGCGATTCCATTCAGCTCGTAGGCTTCGGTACTTTTGAGGTACGCGAGCGTGCAGCTAGAGAGGGTATCAACCCCCGCACCAAGGAGAAGATCGAGATCGCTGCTACAAAGGTTCCTGCATTCAAGGCAGGCAGAGCTCTCAAGGACGCTGTAAGCGAGTAATTGATCTGAACCGATTTGACTGACAAAACGCGGCGGGCTGCTTGCCTGCCGCTATTGTTTTACAGAAAGCAGGTTTGAAATGAGATTAGACAAATACCTCAAGGTTTCAAGACTTATAAAGCGCAGAACAGTCGCAAACGAGGCCTGCGACGCGGAGAAGGTCTCCGTCAACGGCAAGCCAGCGCGCGCTTCCTACGACGTCAAGGAAGGCGACATCATCGAGATCAACATAGGCGCCAAGCCGCTCAAGGTGCGCGTGCTCGATGTCAAGGAATTCACGAAAAAAGAGGACGCGGCCGCTCTCTACGAGGTCGTCTGAGCCTGTAATATTACGCCTCCTGCCTGAATATACTTGTACAAATCAGGCAGGAGGTGCTTTATGCAGAATTCGTCGCAGCCGCATAACGTTATTATGGAAAACCGCCGGGAGCTCCGCATTTCCGGCGTAAAGGACATCGACAGCTTTTCTGAGACCAAGATAGTTCTCAACACGATAATGGGCGAATTGGTCGTCCGCGGAAGGGATCTTCACGTCAGGGCGCTGGAGGCAGAAACCGGCGACCTCTCGATGTTCGGAGATATAAAGAGCCTTTGCTACAACAGCTTCAGCAGCTCCGAAAACATGTTCGGAAAGCTTTTCAGGTGAACGCTATGGCTTATTCGATTCCGGACTGCTTCATGATCGCGTTCGCTGCCGGGCTCATTTTTGCAGTCGTATATGAAATCCTGCGGATAATTCGCGTGGTGTTTCCCTTCCAGGCGGTGACGTTCGTCTGCGATATCGTATTTTTCGTCATCGCCGCCGGCGCTGTCACCAAGCTGTCGCTTTCCCTCGGGAACTACATCAGGATATACACTGTGCTCGGATTCGGCGCGGGTATTTTCACCTACATCACAACGCTCGGAAGGCTCCTAAACATCGTTGAAAACGCGGTCGCGGGTGCGGTTCGGTCGGCGCTGTCGGCGGTTTTCCGCTTTTTCGGTAGAATTTTCGGCAGACTATTTGGCGCTATTGCACATGTGTGGGCTGGCGTATTTGGGAAAATCAACAAAATTTGCCTGAGCGCTGAAAAAAAGCTCCGCAAACCCTTGCAAAATAAGGTTAAAATAGTGTATAATAAAGAAAGCCGTAAAGTTCATACTAGGGGAAGTGAAACAGATCATGTCATTAAGGCTCAGGTCAGACGAGGCAACAACGCCCAGAAGAAAACACAGCATACTTAAAATGCTCGCTTTTACCGCAGGTATCATGGTTGCGGTGTTCGTTGTTGTTTCCATCGTGTCAACAAATATTTCCATCAGCAACTACGAGCAGCAGTATGAAGATCTTGTAGCACAGACCTCCGCTGTGGAGGACTCAAACGATGAGATCCGCAGATACCTAGACGAGGACGCCGACATGGACGAGTACATCGAGGATATGGCGCGCAGCAAGCTGGATTTCGCCAAGCCGGACGAACGCGTATACTATGTTGTTCCGGATTCAGGCAGATCAAAAAAGACCTCCGAGTCGGAAAATAACTGAATATTCAAGCGGCGGCTTCAAAGCTGCCGCTTTTTTCACACTTTATGGATTTGTGACCTTGACAAATCCATAATTTTTGCATACAATATAAGAGGTGGTTTTATCCATAGCAAGGAGACAATAAATGCATTTTTTAACAAAATTACTTAAAAAGATATTCAACCGAACGGTGGTATGCATTATCGGCATACTCTTGCAGCTCACCTACCTGGTGGTAATATTCCTGTCGTTCGGCACGCAGTACACTTACTCCTACTTCGCGTTCGTGCTTCTGGGTGTGATCCTCTCGCTGTACATTTACAATACGGACATTAACCCTAGCTACAAAATGGCGTGGATGTTCGTTATCCTGTCATTCCCGATTTTCGGCGTGATGTTCTACATTTTCTTCGGCAACAGCCACTCCGGCGACCGTCTGCGAAAGCGAATGACGCAGTACAACGATGAAGCCCGGCTGCTCCTCCCACAGAACGACGAACTTATGAGCGCCCTGCACCGGGACAACACAGCCGCTGAAAAACAGGCGAAGTACCTCTACAACTACGGAGGCTACCCGGTCTACGCAAACACCAAAACTACCTACTTCCCTATCGGCGAGGCGAAATTCGCCGCAATGATAGAGGAGCTGGAAAAGGCGCAGCGCTTCATATTCCTCGAATATTTTATCGTCGCCGAGGGCAAAATGTGGGGAACTATCCTCGATATACTCGAACGGAAGGTGAAAGAGGGCGTTGACGTCCGCATGATATACGACGACATCGGCTGCCTGTTTACCCTCCCCTACAAGTACAACGAAGTTCTCGAGGAAAAGGGTATAAAGTGCAGGGTGTTCAATCAGTTCCGCCCGATATGGTCGGCGAAAATGAACAACCGCGATCACCGTAAAATTCTGGTCATCGACGGTCATACGGCGTTCACCGGCGGCATTAATCTCGCCGACGAATACATCAACGAATACGAAAAGTACGGCCACTGGAAGGACAGCGCCGTTATGCTCAAGGGCGAGGGCGTCTGGAGCTTCACGATGATGTTCCTTGCAATGTGGAACTTTCTTACCCACAGCAAACCCGACGAATACAGCCAGTACATGCCGCGTCCGGAGGATATCGCGGACTGCCGCGGAGAAGGCATTGTCGTGCCTTTCACTGATTCCCCGCTTGACGACGAACCGGTCGGCGAAAACGTCTACCTCAATATAATCAACAGCGCCGAGGATTACGTGTACATCACCACGCCCTACCTCGTCATCGACAACGAAATGCAGACGGCGCTCATTCTCGCCGCCAAAAGCGGAATTGACGTCCGTATCATCACGCCGCATATCCCGGACAAGTGGTTCGTTTTCGCTGTGACCCGCGCGCACTACCGGAAACTCGTAAAGTACGGCGTGAAAATCTACGAGTATACCCCAGGATTCATTCACGCAAAAAACTTCGTTTCGGACGACAAGGCGGCGGTTGTTGGCACGATCAACCTCGATTTCCGCAGCCTTTACCTGCATTTCGAGTGCGCTTCCTGGATGTACAAATGCGAGTGCATTCCCGATATAAAGCGCGACTACCTCGAAACGCTCAAGGTCTGCCAGGAGATCACCTACTCAGACTGTATTCACATCAATATTTTCAAGCGCATAGGCCGCGCTATACTGAGGCTATTTGCACCGATGATGTAAAAGATTCCCCGGAAGTTCGCTTCCGGGGATCAATTTATATTATCTCGGTTATCTGGTTGAGGTCGGTTATCGTGTAGTCTATGCGGAGGTCTGCGGGCGGCTCCGAATGTTCCGGCGAGTACCAGCAGCAGGCTATCCCGGCATTGTTTGCGCCCCTGATATCGCTTGTCAGGGAGTCACCGACGATTATCACATCTTCCCTGCCCTCGGGAATCTGCTCAAACACGCGGTCGAAAAACTGCGTGGTCGGCTTTTCGGCGCCTACCTTATCCGAGATGAAGATACCGTCGAACAGCTTGTCAAGTCCGGATACGCGCAGCTTCCGCTCCTGTGCGACCGCAGAGCCGTTCGTCACTGCGTACTGATGAACGCGCCTTTTCAGCGAACTGACAAGCTCGATCCCGTTGTCGTTCGGGAAAATGTGACACCCAAGCGTGCGCTGATACAGCGCGTTGAACTCCGATTCATCGCAGGTCACTCCGATCTTCCCAAAGAAATCGCGGAACCGTCGCGTGAAAAGCTCCGGCTTGGTGATCTCCCCACGCTCGAGGAGCTTCCAGTAGCCTTCGTTTATCGCGGAGTACACTGCGACCATCTCGTCGGTGCACTCCGGAAGCCCGAAATGATGGAAGCACTCCTTTATTGCCGCGTTTTCTGATTTGAGAAAGTTCAGCAGCGTACCGTCAACGTCCCATAATATCGCTTTGTACATACTCACCTCATAAAAACAGCCGCGCGTGGTGTCGCGCGGCTGCTGTTCTATTACTTCTTGGTCTTTGCCTCGTTCTTGAGTCTCAGGTCGCGCTCAAGAATAACCTTTCTCATACGAATGCTCTTCGGTGTTACCTCAACAAGCTCATCGTCCTGAATGAAGTCAAGGCACTCCTCAAGGCTCATCTGCTTCGGCGGGATAAGGTGCAGAGCGTCATCTGAGCCGGAAGCACGTGTATTCGTGAGGTGCTTCTTCTTGCACACGTTGATAACGATATCGCCTGCCTTCGGGGAAACGCCGACGATCATGCCCTCGTATACCGGAACGCCGGCGCCGATGAACAACGTACCGCGCTCCTGCGCATTGAACAGACCGTAGGTGATGGAGGGACCGGTCTCCCAGGCAATGAGGGAGCCTACAGTTCTTCTCGGGATATCGCCGAAGTACGGCTTGTAGGAATCAAACGTGGAATTCATGATGCCTTCGCCCTTGGTGTCGGTCATGAACTCGCTTCTGTAACCGAACAGACCTCTGGACGGAACCAGGAACTCAAGGCGTGTGCGGTTTCCGATGGGGTGCATGGAGATCATCTCGCCCTTGCGCTGACCCATGCTCTGCATTACGGAACCCACAGCGTCGGCGGGTACGTCCGCAACCAGGCGCTCAACAGGCTCGCAGAGTACGCCGTCGATCTCCTTGGTGAGTACGCGCGGTGTGCTTACGGAAAGCTCGTAGCCCTCGCGGCGCATGGTCTCGATGAGTATGGACAGGTGCATTTCGCCGCGGCCTGCAACATTGTATGCGTCCAGCTTGTCGCTGTCGGTCACGCGCAGGGATACGTCCTTGAGTGTCTCCTTCATCAGGCGCTCGCGGATCTGGCGGGAGGTTACGTACTTGCCCTCTCTGCCTGCGAACGGGCTGGTATTTACGGAGAATGTCATTTCAACTGTCGGCTCGGAGATCTTCACGAAAGGAAGCGGCTCGGGGCAGTTAACGGAGCAGATAGTCTGACCGATGGTAACGCCTTCGATACCGGAGAAGCACACGATATCGCCGACCATAGCCTCGTCAACCTCGACCTTGTTCAGACCCTCGAACTGGTAGAGGGATACGATCTTGCTTCTGAACGGCGCGGTGCGGTTGTGGTGGTCGCACACGATAACGTCCTGATTCTTGCGCATTCTGCCGCGCTCGATACGTCCGATGGCGATTCTGCCGACATACTCGTTATAGTCGATGGAGGATACGAGCACCTGGAGTTCGCCGTCGGGGTCGCCCTCGGGAGCCGGGATATGCTCGAGTATCTTATTGAACAGCGGCTTGAAGTCGGTGCCCATCTGGTCGGGGTCGTAGGAGGAAAGTCCCAGTCTGCCTGAGCAGAAAATTACAGGGCTGTCGATCTGCTCCTCGGAAGCGTCAAGGTCGAGCAGAAGCTCGAGCACCTCGTCTACGACTTCCTTATTGCGGGCGTCGGGGCGGTCGGTCTTGTTGACAACGACGATGATCTTGTGACCAAGCTCCAGAGCCTTTTGCAGAACGAATCTGGTCTGCGGCATGGTTCCCTCGAAGGAGTCTACCAGCAGGAGAACGCCGTTTACCATCTTGAGGATACGCTCTACCTCGCCGGAGAAGTCAGCGTGGCCGGGGGTGTCGACGATATTGATTTTTACGCCGTTGTACATGCAGGAAGTGTTCTTCGCAAGAATTGTGATTCCGCGCTCGCGCTCGATGGCGTTGTTATCCATTACGCGGTCGCTTACTACCTGATTCTCGCGGAATGCGCCGCCCTGCTTGAGCATTTCGTCTACCAGGGTAGTCTTGCCGTGGTCAACGTGGGCGATTATTGCAATGTTACGTAAGTCATTTCTTACCAATTAATTCACGATCCTTCACATTAGAATTTTACATCGTTCTTTATTATACTACTTTTTTTTCCACCTTACAAGGGACTTGAGAAAAAAACGTTGTTTTAATTATAATTACTGATGTCAGCGCGCGGTTTTTGTGTAATTTCACAAGAAACAGGGCTTCATTTTTATCTGAAGCCCCGTTCTGTGGATCTACTTAAACAATCTGCGCATTTTTTCGGAAATCGCCCTGCGCCTTTCCTGCTCCGCCGCCTCGTCAAGCTCGTAGCCTCCGGGGACTTCCCGCAGTACGCTTCCCTCGTGAACTCCCCGCGGAAGCTCGCTCAGCGGGATATCCCTGCGGACATCTCCGGAATACACTACGGCGAAGCCTTCTTCTATCCTGTCAACGACTATCATGCGGCTTCCTCCGTATCCTGCCGGAAATCTCCTGTTTGCTGGTCGGTGTAAATTTTGAAGTTCTCACCGTCGCAGGTAAACACTATGTTTCCGTTGTTCATTGTTGTATAGATAGTACAGCCATGAGAAAGCAAGCGGTTGACTACCTCCGCCTTCGGGTGTCCGTAGGAGTTCCCCTCGCCGACCTCTATCACGGCGTACTCGGGGCTTACCGCCTCGATAAACGCCGGCGTGCTCGACGATGTACTGCCGTGGTGTCCGACCTTCAGCACGTCGCTTCTGATGTATTCCCCGCTGTTGAGAATGTCGCTTTCCGCGGCGCGTTCGATGTCCCCGGTGAACAGGAACGACTTGTTTCCGTGCACCAGCCGGCAGGTTATCGAGTAATTGTTCAGATTAGTATAATCATCGTGCACCGGAGCCAGGAACTCCAGCACGGCGCCGTTTCCGAGGTCAAGCGACCTTCCCAGGCGGGAATATTCCGCTGTAATGCCGCGGCGGTCTATCGTGTTAAGCATGTCCTCGAAATTCTGGGTCATGGGCAGGAGATCCGACGGTACCTCCGGCATGATGACGGTTCCGACCGTGAATTCCTTCATGATCTCCGCCATGCCGCCGATGTGGTCTTCGTGCGGGTGGGTGGCTATGATGTAATCAAGCTTTCGTATTCCCTGGTCTTTCAGATAATTCTTGACGCGTTCGGCATAGATCTTCTCGCCGCAGTCAATAAGCACCGTCTTGTCGCCGGAAACTATCAGCTCGCAGTCTCCCTGTTCGACGTCTATAAAATGCACGGCTATCTCGCCATCGGCGACAGTGACCGTGTTCGACCTGCCGTTCAGCCAGGACATTATATCGTCGGCGGACGGGATAAAGTCAAACTTGAATATTACGTCGTTGGCGTATATCACCACCGAAAACAGCATGAAAACCGCAAAAACTACCAGTATGACCTTAGCCGCGGGGTTTTCCCACATGCTTTTTTGTCTGCGCTGTTTTCCTGCCATTCGGCTTCCCCCTCTCGCGGTCGTTAGGTGCGTTGTGTCCGGAACTGCGGTACTGCTGCTTTGGCGCGTTCTGCTGGCTGCGTGCGCCGGGCTTCCTTCTGTCGGAGTTTCCGCCGCGCTGCGCCGGTCTCTGCGGCGACGGAGCAATCAGGCAGTCCTTTCCGGTTCCGATGAGGTCCCTGCGCTTCGCCATGATGAGCGCCTTTTCAACTATGTCGTGATTTTCCGGCTTGAAATACTGGAGCAGGGCGCGCTGCATGCGCTTCTCCTCCGGAGTCCTCGGAACAAACACCGGCTCCATCGTGTACGGATTAAGCCCCGTCCAGAACATTGCCGTGGAAATAGTTCCCGGCGTGGGGTAGAAATCCTGCACCTGCTCGGGGCGGATATTGTGCTTCTTCAGGAACACCGCAAGCTCCACCGCTTCTTCAAGCGTACAGCCCGGGTGGCTCGACATTAGGTACGGTACGAGGTACTGCTCCTTGCCGCACTTTTTCGTGGCTGCGTAGAACCGCTTTTCAAACTCCTCGTAGACCTCGATATGCGGCTTTCCCATCAGGTCGAGCACCTTGTTGCTGGCGTGCTCCGGAGCCACCTTGAGCTGACCGCTGACATGATACTGCACCAACTCGTCCAGGAAGTCGTTGTTCTTGTCCTGGAGCATATAATCGTAGCGGATTCCCGAACGAATGAATATCTTCTTTACCTTTTTGATGGAGCGCAGGCGGCGCAGCAGCCTGATATAGTCGCTGTGGTCGGCGATGAGGTTCTTGCACGGCGTGGGAGCCAGGCACTTTTTCCCCTTGCACATGCCGTATTTCTCCTGCTTCTCGCAGGAAGGGTGCCGGAAATTCGCGGTAGGTCCGCCGACATCGTGGATATACCCCTTGAAACGCGGATTCTCAGAGAGCTTCACGGCTTCCTCGTAAACGGAATCCTCGCTGCGGGTCTGCACCTTTCTTCCCTGATGCAGGGCGATTGAACAGAAGTTGCAGAATCCGAAACAGCCGCGGTTGTGGGTTATCGAGAACTCCACCTCCTGAATAGCCGGGACTCCGCCCTCCTTCTCGTACATCGGGTGATACATGCGCATGTACGGCAGCTCGTAGGTGTAGTCGAACTCCGCCTGAGTTACGCTGCGCTGCGGGGGATTCTGCACCAGCATCATGTTTCCGTGGCGCTGTACTATCGTCCTGCCGTACACCTCGTCCTGCTCGTCGTACTGCTTGCGGCAGGATTTCGCGTACGCTTTCTTGTTGTCGCGGACTATCTCGAAGCTGTCGCACTGCACCGCGCCTATCGGAGTGTTCTCCGGCTCAGTGAGGTAGCAGATGCCGCGGAGGTCGTGCATGTCCTTTAAGTGAAGTCCCGCCTTGAAGTTGTTCAGCATCTGGGTCAGCGTGACCTCCCCCATGCCGTACATCAGGTAATCCGCGCCGGTGCTCACCAGCACGGACGGCATTACGCTGTCGCTCCAGTAATCGTAATGCGCGAAGCGGCGCAGCGAAGCCTCCAGGCCGCCTATGGATATCTCAACGTCAGGGTAAAGCCGCTTCAGGTTCTGGCAATAGACCGTGAGCGCCCTGTCGGGACGCCTGCCGCCCTTTCCTCCCGGGGAATACGCGTCGTCAAAGCGCTTTTTCAGCGCAACTGTGTAGTTCGACACCATGCTGTCGATGTTACCTCCGCTCACCATGAAGCAGTACTTCGGCTTTCCAAGCTTCATGTAATCGGCATCGCACAGCGGCTGCGCGATAACTCCCACCGTGAACCCAGCCGCTTCGATCATTCGCGAGATTATTGCTATTCCAAATGTCGGGTGGTCGATGTAGGCGTCACCGGTGAAGCAGATGAAATCAAGCTGCTCTATTCCTCGTTCTTCCATATCCTGTCTGCTTACAGGCAAAAACGGCATTTTAATTCCCTCACTTTATCTTTGCTGGAGTTTCCTCTCAGCCCATTCCTGTTTTGTCATCAGAACCTGACGGGGCTTGCTGCCCTCGAGAGGTCCGACTATTCCCATTTCTTCCATTATGTCGACAAGCCGCGCGGCTCTTCCGTAGCCCAGTTTAAGCCGTCTTTGCAGCGATGATGTGCTGCATGTTCCGGATTCCACAACGAAATCTATCGCTTCCTCCAGGCGCTCGTCGCTTGTGTCTATATCTCCGCTGTCTGAATTCCCCGAGGACTTGCTGTCCTGCGCGGAAGCCACCATCTCGGTCTGGCGCTCGACTTCTTCCATGACAAGCTCGTCGTATTCAGCCTGGAAGGTCTGCTTGATGAACTCCACAACGCGCTCTACTTCCTTATCGGAAACGAAGCAGCCCTGCACTCTGACCGGCTTCGGAAGTCCCACCGGCATGTACAGCATATCGCCGTTTCCGAGGAGCTTCTCCGCGCCGCTTACATCAAGTATAACGCGGCTGTCCGTCTGGGAAGCCACCATCAGCGCGATTCGGCTCGGGATATTCGCCTTTATCAGACCGGTCACGACGTTGACCGTCGGGCGCTGGGTCGCGATAACAAGGTGCATTCCGGCGGCTCTTGCCATCTGGGCAAGGCGCACTATGCTGTCCTCAACGTCCTTCGGGGAAGCCATCATCAGGTCTGCCAGCTCGTCAATGAATATTACTATGTGCGACATCTTCTTGAGGCCGCTGTCCGGGTCATTTGCAAGCTCGTTGAAGCCGGTGAAGTCGCGCACGTTGTTGTCGGAGAACTGCTTGTAGCGGTTCAGCATTTCGTTTACCGCCCATGCCAGCGCGCCCGCCGCCTTCTTCGGGTCGGTGACTACCGGGATAAGCAGGTGCGGAATTCCGTTGTACATCATGAACTCCACCTTTTTCGGGTCGACCATTATCAGGCGGACGTCCTGCGGGGTGGATTTCATCAGGATACTCATGATGATGGAATTTACGCACACCGATTTACCCGAACCGGTGGTTCCCGCAATGAGCAGGTGCGGCATTTTCGCGATGTTACATGTCACCATTGCGCCGCTGATATCCTTGCCGAGAACGGTTTCGAGCTTCTTGTCGAAGCTCTTTTTGAACTCTGTGGTATCAACCAGTTCGCGGAAGAATACGGTGTCCCGCGCCTTGTTCGGGACCTCGATTCCCACCGCCGACTTATTCGGGATAGGCGCTTCGATACGCACCCCGGCGGAGGCAAGATTCAGCGCGATATCGTCCTGCAAGCCAGTGATTTTGGATATCTTTACTCCCGGCGCAGGCTGAAGCTCGTAACGTGTAACGGAAGGTCCGCGGCTCACGCCTACCAGCTTGGTCTGAACTCCGAAGCTCTGGAGCGCTTCCACCAGCTTCTTGGAATTGCGGTCGATCTCGTTGTCGATGTCAGCCTGAGTCAGCTTCTTCTGAACCGGATTCAGCAGATTCACCGGAGGAAGCGTGTAAACATCGCTGAAATTCAGTTCCTCCGGAGCCGGCTTTTTAAGCGGCATTGCGGGACGTTCCGGCGATGGCGCAGGGGTCGGCGTTGCGGGTCTGTCCGGGCGCGGTACCTCCACTATCTCAGGCTTTACCGGATTCTCAGGGCGCTCAGGCGCCGCGGGGGCTTCCGGAGCTGCGGCGTCCTTCTGCGGCTGCGATTCCGTTTCCGGCTCGTCGGCAACATCGTCGAGATCGAACGGAAGCTCGCTTTCCTCGGAGCTTGTTATCGAATTCTCCGGGAGATCCTCAATGCTGCTCACCGGAGCGTTCTCCGGGTTTTCCTCCTTGAAACGGTGCAGCGCGTCTATTATCGGAACCAGCTCCGCGTCCTCGTCCTCGAGAGGATCCTTCTCGGAGCGCTCGGCTTCTTCAAGAACCGCGCGGTTCTTCTGCATTATGTAATCCTTGATCTCCGCCATGTAGTCCACGCTGTCCTCGTGCTGCTCCTCAAGGAGCTGTTCCGTTTCGGCGGGGTCAGGCTCGGCGGGAAGCTCGGGTTCTGCCGGCTTCACCGGCTCGGGGCGCGGAACCTCGATTATCTGCGGCTTTTCGGGGGATTCAGGCTCAGCATGCGCCGACGTATCCTCGACCACCGGCTCCGGCTCGTGCTCCTCCGGGTCTGACACGCTGAATACAGCGCGGCTCAGCTCGGCTACGGAGCGCTTTTCCTGCTGCTCCGCGTCTATCTCCGCCTGTATCTTCTCTATTTCGTCCTGCTGCATGTGGAGCTCCTCCGCGGCTATGCGGTTCTCCTCGCGTATGCGGTTGTGGTGCTCGACCGCCTTATCCTTCGCATTGCGGACTGGCTTCACCATGCGGTCGGTGAAGTCCGCAACCGTGGTCCCGGTGCAGAGAAGCACGCAGACGAGTATCAGGATTATAATGAGTATCGTAGCTCCCAGCCTGCCCAGAAGAAGCAGTAATCCTCCGATGAACAGCGCAAACACGCCGCCTCCGCGGAACTCCTTACCGTCCTTGAAGAGATTTGCGATCACTTCACCGAAATTCTCGCCAGGAACAGCGCCTACGGAAAAAATCTGCACCGCCGCACACAGCAGGAGAATACCTCCAACGCATTTGAGCACGTCCATGCCGAGTTTGTGGCCTTCCTTGAACGCGGAAAGCCGTATCGCAACAAAAATGAGCAGGGGTCCGACCAGGAAAGCGGAGTAACCGAACAGCCCGTGCATGATGTCGAAGAATCCGCGCCAGCCCTCGCCTTCCCCGGCGGGAATAACCGCGGCGAGAGTCAGGACGATCCCGACTGCGAACATTATCACCGTTGCGATGTGACGGCGGCGCATGCTGGCTTTCAGAGCCTCCTCGCGGAGCCTGAGCTGCTCAGCTTCGAGAGCCTTCTTTGATGGTTTTGAGCGCCCGGTGCTGCCCTTCGAGGAACCGGAGCGCGGTCTTGTTGTCTTATTCTCAGCCATTTTATCCGACTTCCTTTACGTGATTTCAGCCCATTATGAGGGAATGGAGCGTGTTTCCGGAAATGTGCTCCCACAGACCCGCAGCCACGCATGCTGCTCCCAGAACGGCGGTGTAAACTCCGAATATCTTGTACCTGTCCTTCTTGACGAGCCAGCTTACCAGCTTTATCGAGAGGATTCCGACAACCGCAGCGATAATGAATCCGATTCCGAGCGCGACCCAATCGAGCTCCATGTCAGAATGCAGCGCGTCGCCGAGTTCCAGGACGCTGCCGCCAAGTATCGCGGGAATACCGAGGATAAACGCGAATGTTACCGCGGTCTCCTTTTCAAGCCCGGAGAGCAGTCCGCCCGCCGTTGTGGAGCCGCTCCGGGAAACCCCCGGAAACAGCGCTACGACCTGGAAAAGTCCGACCGTAACCGCGTCTTTGACGGTCATCTGCTCCGCTGTGCGCGTGCCGTGGCCGAATCTGTCCGAAAGGAACAGAATCAGCGAAGTAAACAGGAATGCGGCTCCTTCGAACACGATATCGCCGTCGCCCTGCCTTCCGGTGAAGAAGCCCTCAACTAGGTAAAACGGAACCAGAATCACCGTCGCGATTATCACCATGAACATCATGCGGCGGTTTCCGTTCATGTTCTTCCATGAGAACTTCCCCGTGAAGATGTCGCCTATAGTAAGGAAAAATTCCTTTATCATGCCCCATATCGTGCCCCAGAAGGCTATGAAAACCGCTGCGAGCGTTCCCAGATGGAGCACCAGCGAAAGCACGAGCGCCGCTTCCCCGTTAACTCCGGTCACATGCTGGACTACCGACAGGTGCCCCGAGCTTGAAACCGGCAGGAATTCCGTCAGTCCCTGCACCACTGCCTGAATAATTACCGTAATTATGTCCATATTTTTCCTCTTATGTATCATTATGTATCCGCCCGAAGGCGGGTCTTATCTGTCGCCGTGCCAGTCCGCGGAATTCAGAGCGCCCCTGCGGCTCTGGGCATCGGTGGGTCTTAGCTGCACGAATGCGGTTTTCTGCGCCGAAGGCTTCAGCGGCTTTGTATGCGCGGTGGTCTTTCCGGGCTTTTCCGCTTTTTCTGATTTGGCGGACTTGTCGGCTTTGTCCGATTTCTTCCCCTTCGCGGAGGACTTCGCAGGCTTTTCAGGCTCTGCGGGTTTCCGCTTTTCAATGAGTGAGTACAGACACTGCACCGCGTCGGATATCCCGCCGAGGTGGTCTATCAGCCCTTCTTTTACCGCCTCGCTGCCTTCAAGGACGGTTCCGATATCCATTACAAGCTCGTCCTTTTCCATCAGCAGCTCACGGAAGCGCTCCGGCTTCATGCGGCTGTTTTCCGTCACAAACCGCGTTATCCTGTCCTGCATTTTCTGGAACCACGTCATTGTCTGCGGAACTCCGAGCACCATGCCGTTCGTGCGGACCGGGTGTATCGTCATTGTAGCCGATGGAACTATAAAGCTCACGTCGGTGCTGACCGCCAGCGGTACTCCTATAGAATGCCCGCCGCCGAGCACTATCGAAACCGACGGCTTCGACATTCCCGCTATCATCTCCGCGATCGCAAGTCCTGCCTCCACATCGCCGCCGACCGTGTTCAGCACCACCATCAGACCCTCCACCGTGCTGTCCTGCTCAATTGCTGCGAGCGCTGGTATCAGGTGTTCGTACTTCGTGGTCTTGGTCTGGGGCGGGAGCAGGAAATGTCCCTCGATCTGCCCGATTATCGACAGACAGTGTATGTTATGCGGAGCGTTGACCGTCGCTATCATTCCGTTGTCGATCATCTGCTGGTTCTGCTCCTCAGTAAACGGAGCTTCGTTCCTGTTTTCATCGCACATGCTGATTTTTCCTCCTGAAACAATTTTTGTATATATTATTTCAGTTACATGCGAGATTATGCAGTGATACGAACTATAAATGCGCACAATGCGAACTCTGAGTGCGTACATATTTATTATAGCACAAATCTCTCTATAAATCAAATACTTTTTGGCACATTTTTTCGCCCCGGATAATTTTTCCGTACAACTCATCATATAAGCCCCCGAACAAGCATATATTGCTGTTGAAAGCAATACCTACGCACCCGTGAAGGAGGATACAATGGAAGAAATGAACAGAAAAGCTGACGCGGTGTTCATGACCGAGACCCTTTTCGATGGTCAGACCGAGCAGGGCGTCGAGCTTGACCATGTGCTGCCGGACTATTACCCGGAGATTTTCAGGATACTTAAATGCAGTCTGTCGCCGAGAGTGATCTCCGCTGCAGTATCAGGAAACAAGATAATGCTTGACGGAGTTGTGCTCATCAAAGTGCTGTACCTCGCTGAGAACAGCACCGCGCTGCACTGCGTCGAGCAGAGGTACACCTGGTCGAAAACGGTGGATATCGCCGGAAAAGCCGAGAACCTCTGCGGCGAACCCCGTATCACCGTAGTTCCCCGCACCGACTACTGCAACTGCCGTGCGGTCAGCAGCAGGAGGCTCGATATCCGCGGAGCGATAAGCTGCCGAATTACCGTAACCTGCCCGTCGAAATTCACTCTGCCCGCTCTGCCGGACGGCATGCAGGTGCTCACCAGGGAGGTGACCTGCTGTACCGAGCCTATCTACGCCGACAAGCAGCTCGCCGTCCGCGAGGACATCGAGACCGGCGCTCCCGGGATCGACTACATAATAAACTGCGACGCCGTTCCGCGCGTCGACGACCTGCGCGTTATCGCGAACAAGGCGGTAGTCAAGGGCACGGTCAGCATAAGCGCTCTCTATGGAGTTCACACCGATGAGCACAGCGGCTGCGATGAACTCGAGAAAATGACTGCGGATATCCCGGTCAGCCAGATACTGGATATGCCGGGTCTTTCCGACCAGCACTCCTGCACGCCGGAATTCATCGTCAGAAACTGCGAGCTTGTTCCCAAATCCGACAGCGGCGTAATTTCCTGCGAACTCATGATGGAGTGCCGGTGCAGCGCCGTCCAGACCTCCACAGTGGCGCTTCCCTGCGACGCCTACTCGACGGAATACGAAACCGAGCTTACCACTGCCTCGCTTAAAATCCCCACCGACCAGCGCCGCGCGGATTCCCAGGCTTCGGTGAAATCAACGGTGGCATGCGACGGCGGCGAAGTCGACTCTATCTGGGACTGCCGCGGCGAACTTTGCAGCGTGTCCTGCCGCCCTGACGGTGAAAATGGACTGCTTGTGACCGGGCAGGTCTGCATGACGGTGCTCGGAAAATGCGCGGGCGGTACGCCGTTCGTAGCTGAGAAGCAGGAAGCCTTCGAGCATACGATACCCGCCGCGAACGTCACCCCGGACACCTCCGTAAACTGCCGCGCTTCGGTCAGCAACACCGGATTCGCTATCCGCTCGGACGGCAGCGTTGACGTTACAGTACAGGCGGATATCTCCGCAGAGCTTACAGACTCAAGGCAGTTCAGCGTTATCAGCAGCGTGGCGGTTCATCAGGATAAGCCGAAGGAGCGCTCCGACGAATTCGCGCTCCGTATCTGCTACACCACCGGGCATGAAAGCTGCTGGGACATCGCCAAACGCTGCGGTACCACAGTCGAGGCAGTCATGGAAGAAAACGAGATCACCGACCGCAACGCGGAGCTTTCCGGCATGGTCGTTATCCCGATAGTTTAAGGAGCGTGAAATATGGATCACTCAATTTATTCTGACATCGCACGCAGGACTGACGGCAACATTTACCTCGGTATAGTAGGTCCGGTGCGTTCCGGCAAATCGACATTCATCACACGGCTGATGAACACTCTCGTTATCCCGAACATAGCCGACGATTTCCAGCGCGAGCGCGCAAACGACGAGCTTCCACAGTCCTCCGCCGGCAAGACCATCATGACCACCGAGCCGAAATTCGTTCCCGAGAAGGCGGTCACAATCGTGCTTGACGACGGCGTCAAGATGAACGTCCGGCTCATCGACTGCGTTGGGTACATAGTTCCGAGCGCCATCGGCTACATCGAGAACGAGGCTCCGCGCATGGTAATGACCCCCTGGTTCGAGGAGGAGATCCCGTTCAACATGGCGGCGGAGGTCGGCACGCGGAAGGTCATCACGGAGCATTCCACCATCGGGATAGTCGTCACCACCGACGGAAGCATTACCGATATCCCCCGCGAGGAGTACCAGCAGGCGGAGGAACGGATAGTCTCCGAACTGAAGGAGATCAACAAGCCGTTCGTTGTGATACTCAACTGCCAGAAGCCGGATTCCCCGGAAAGCCGCGCGCTCGCCGCCTCCATGCATGAGAAATACTCCGCGCCGGTGATGGCGGTAAACTGCCTTGACCTCACCGAGGAACAGATAAAGGAGCTTCTCGGAATGGTGCTTTTGCAGTTCCCCGTCAGCGAGATACGCGTCAGAATGCCGAAATGGGTCACTGCGCTCGACCGCGACCACTGGCTGCGCAAGGAGCTTTTCAGCACGATAAAGTCCGCTGCGGCAAAAATAGACGGCATAAGCAGCATAAAGTCCTGCGCCGACGAGATCTCAGCCTGCGAGTACACCTCAAAGGTGATCCCGGAGGACATCGACCTCGGCACCGGCTCGGGAGTCATCGACATAACTCTGAAAAACGAGCTGTTCTACCAGATACTCGGCGAGACAACTGGTCTGGAGCTCCACGACGAAAGTGACCTCATGCCCTGCATGATAGAGCTTGCGCAGATCAAGAACAAATACGAACGCGTCCGCGGCGCGCTTGAGGAAGTCGAGGCGACCGGCTACGGGATCGTCATGCCGACGATGGACGAACTCAAGCTCGATGAGCCGAAGATAGTAAAACAGGGCGGCAAATACGGAGTCCGGCTGCGGGCGAGCGCGCCTTCAATACACATGATGTCCGCGAACATCACCACCGAGATAAACCCGATAGTCGGCAGCGAGAAACAGTCCGAGGAGCTCATCGCCTACCTGCTGACCGACTTCGAGGAAAACCCGAAAAAGATATGGGAAAGCAACATCTTTGGAAAATCCCTGCACGAGCTGGTTAACGAAGGGCTGCACAACAAGCTCTACCGCATGCCCGCCGACGCAAGAATGAAGCTCCAGGAGACGATACAGCGTATCATCAACGAAGGCTGCGGCGGTCTCATATGTATCATTCTGTAAACAACAATATCCCCCCGCTGCTGCGGAGGGATTTGTTTATGCGTTATTCAGCGTGATTACTGAGCAGAGTTCTGCTGAGTGTAGCTTGCGATCATGTTCTTTACCATCTGACCGCCGATAGAGCCTGCCTGCTTTGCGGTCAGCTCGCCGTTATATCCGTTGGAGTTCAGCGGAACGCCTACCTCGCTGGCTGCCTGCATCTTCATGGAATTGAGTGCGCTCTTGGTCTGCTTATTAGAAGCCATAATCTTGTTCTCCTTTAATAAAACCTTTTTTATTATACGGAACTTCCGCTCCGTATCTTTTACAGGAGCGGAAGCGTTTTCACTTCGCCCTTGCAGTTATATTATTTTCACTGCGGCGTTTTTTTATTAAAGGAAATTGTTTCACAAATCTGATGTAATTATTGCTCGGAGCCTTGTCCCGAAGCCGAGCATTCAGCGCAAACGCCTTTCAGATTCAGCGTTACGCGGGTTATGTGATGCCCCGTCGACTGAAGCACCGTCTGCGGTATCGCGTCAAGGCAGTCAAGTTCAACGTCAAAGACCCTGCCGCATTTCTCACATATCATGTGATAGTGCCGATCGGTTCTGCCATCGAAGCGGTCGGAGCCGTCCGCTATCGGGATTTTAAGGAGCATTCCCGCTTCGCTGAGCTGATTCAGATTGCGGTATACAGTTCCCAAGCTCAGATTCGGATTGTCGTTTTTTAATGCGCGGTACACTTCCTCGGCGGTCGGGTGCACCGGAAAATTTCTCACCTGTTCATATATTATCTCTCTCTGCCGTGAAAAATTCATTTTCCCCTCCCTGAATATATAAAACAATAACTGTTATTATTATTTTATAATAAAATCGGGAGATTGTCAATAGCAAAAAAGCAACGCTTACCGCATTGCCTTATTTTGGTATTATCCGCAGATCTCGCGTGTGAGCTTCTCAGCCCGCTCGTAGACCTCGTTTGCGTCAACCGTCGTGAATTTTCCGTTTTCGTAGAGGATTTTTCCGGCGATCATAGTCATAACTACGTTCTGCTTTGTTCCTGCGTAAACGAGATTCTTCGCGATATTGTGTATCGGCTGCATGTTCGGCTGCATGAGGTCGATGACCGCAAGGTCTGCCTGCTTTCCGGGAGCCAGCACGTCGCAGTCCGTAAGCTCCATCGCAAGAGCACCGCCGCTGCATGCCATTTTCAGCACGTCAAACGCCGGGAATGCCGCCGCGTCATTCTCGCGGTACTTCTGCAATGCAGTCACAAGGAACATCTCGCGGAACATATCAAGACAATTGTTGCTTGCCGCTCCGTCGGTGCCTATCGCCATGCGGTCGATCCCGCGGCGCTTCATCTCGCAGAGCGGAGCGATTCCGCTCGCCAGTTTGAGATTTGACGACGGATTCGTGACTATCCACAGTCCCTTTTCCTTCGCAATGCGCATGTCCTCCTCATCGAACCACACGCAGTGGAACCCGCCTCCGCCATACTCGAGCATTCCGAGTTTTTCGAAGAACTGCGTCGGGGACAGCCCGTAGCGCTCGCGGCAGCCGTCGGTCTCCGACTTCGTTTCACTCGAGTGCGTGTACATCGGAGCCTTGTACTTCTGCGACAGCTTCGCAAGTCCCTCGAGGGTCTCGCGCTTGGTCGTATACTCCGCGTGGAAACCGAGCTGGTAGCTTATCAGCGGGTCGAAGCGGTTAAACTTGTTGTACTCCTCCTCGATACCCTCTACTGTTCCGCCGAAATCGTTGATGGAGCCGCACAGAACGCTTCTGTAGCCCATATCGGTGCATGCCTTCGCGTAGCTGTCCAGCTTCATGTACATGTCAAAGCTGGAAGTTATGCCGCTCGTAAGGTACTCCATGTTGCCGAGCTGAGTGAAAACGTACACTGCCTCCTCGGTGAGCTTCGCCTCGTGCGGGAAAACCTGCTCATAGAGCCAGTCGTTGAGCGGGAGATCGTCCGCAAAGCTGCGCAGGAACGTCATAGCGGTATGGGTATGCGCGTTCTTGAATCCCGGGATTATCAGCTTGCCGGTAAGGTCTATCTCGCGGTCAAAACTCCCCTGCGGGATATTCTCAGAGCCTGCGAACGTGATCTTATCGCCGTCGGTGTGAAGCTCGCCGGTGATGATATCCTCGCTCTGCATGGTAAGTATTTTTGCGTTGTAAAAGCGTATTTTCATATTGCCTCCGAAGCGTAAAGCCGCTTTAGTGATTCTGTGTATGGATACCGCGCGATTCCCCGCTCGGTGATTATCGCGGTCACGAGTTCCGCGTCGGTCACGTCGAACGCTGGGTTCCAGCATTTGACCTCCGGCTCAGCGACAGGCTCGGAGAAGAACATCGTTTTTATTTCCTCACCGCTGCGCTCCTCGATCACGATGTCGCCGCCGCTGGCACAGTTAAAATCAATCGTCGAGCCAGGGCAGAACACGTAGAACGGTATCCCGTGGTACTTCGCGTTTATCGCCACCGAGCGCGTTCCTATCTTATTAGCGACGTCCCCGTTTGCCGCGACCCTGTCGCAGCCCACGAAGCACGCCTGTATCTTCCCCTGTTTCATCAGCAGCGAAGCCGCATTGTCGCAGATGAGCGTCACGTCTATCCCCGCGTGATTCAGCTCGAACGAGGTCAGCCTGGCTCCCTGGAGCAGCGGGCGCGTTTCGTCGCTGTAAACGTGGAACTTATAGCCGCGCTCCCTGCCGAGCAGCAGCGTGCCGAGTCCGGTGCCGTACTCCACCGCCGCGAGCGCTCCCGCGTTACAGTGGGTGAGTATTCCGTCGCCGCTTTTCACCAGGGAAAGCCCGTTTTCAGAGATAGCTCGGCAGGTGGCTATGTCCTCATCGCAAATAGCTGTGCACTCGCTCCGGAGGGCGGAAAGCAGCTCCTGCCGGGAACTATAGCCGCGTTCTGCGCAGACGATCATTCGTTTCACTGCCCAGCTCAGATTTACCGCGGTGGGCCGCGACGAAACGAGATACTCCCCCGCCCTGCGGAGTTCCGGCAGGATATCGCCTGACATTTTCCGAGCCAGGACGTACATTCCGAAACCCGCGCAGACTCCTATCGCCGGAGCACCGCGCACCCGGAGCTTAAAAATGGCTTCGTAAAGCTGCTCAGCGGTTTCCAGCCGGAGGTACTCCACCCGGTTCGGGAGCAGCGTCTGGTCGAGTATCTCGACGGCGTTTTCGTCCGCTGAGAGCCTGACCGTGAAAATTTTTCCGCTCATCAGCTAAAGTATACAAGCTCGCTGGGAGCCGCTTCGGTTTCCTTTATCTCAGCCGCGTTAAGCACGGGGCCTTCGCCCTTGTACGCCGACTGCTTCTCGGCGATGATCCTTCCGGTGACCTCCACCCATGCGCCGTCCTTGAAGTCGGCGGCGTTCGGAGCCTTCACCAGGATCCCGACTACCTGGATATCGTCCGCGCAGCAGGTCATTGCGCGGCGGGAAATAACAAAGTACCCCTTCGGAACGTTAGACGCGCGGAACACCATACCCCTTACGCGGACGTTTCTGTTGAGATAGCGCTCGGTGTTGCTCATAACGTCGATATACCACAGACCGAAGTCGTCGTGGATTATCTCGATGGGGTCTGCGTTCAGGTCGTAGGGCATTTCGTCGTCGCCCTGGAAGCCCTGTTCTATTGAGCCGTCGGTGTACTCGAACATCATGTCGATTTTCGGGTTAAGCGCCTTTATGCTGCGGCGGAGCGTCTTTTTGTCGACCTTGTTTTTCTCGCAGCGGTTGAACACTACGATGTCCGCGATAGAGAAATTATCGGACAGAAGCTGGCGCATGTTGTTCATATAAACCTGGTACTTGGAGTGATCTACGAACATGAAAATCTGGTAGAATATCCAGTCCTTGGGCGCCTTCTCAGCCATTGTGCGGAGGCTCCACATGCCGTTGTACTCGAGCATTATCTGGGTCGGGCGGTGCTTCTTCACCAGCTCGTTGAGGTGCTCGGGGTTGAAGTCCTCCTCGTCCTCGATGAACTCTACTTCTGCCTTTGCAGCCTTGAGGATATCGGGCGCGTACTCGACCTCGCCCTCCTCGCAGGCAATGATAAGGGTGCGCTGACCCTTAGAGAACTGCTTGTCGCTTATCGTGTCGAGGATAAACGAGGTCTTTCCGCTCTCAAGAAAGCCCGTTATCATATATACCGGAAGCTCCATTTTGCTCCTCCTGTCATTATCTTAAAATAGTACCGTGCCCGGAGTTTTGCCCCCGGGCGCGATGTTCGCTTTTGTGGAAAATTAAACTCCGAAGAGCGCCTTGATCTTGTCCTCGGCGAGCTTTGCGCCGATCACGCACATTCTGCCGGTGACGTCAGCCGATCCGGTGCGTACCTCGTACTCCTCGGGAACGAAGTCAAAGTGGTACCAAACGCCGTCAGCGCCTGCAACGATGCCCTTAGCGCGGAGTACTGTGCCGTATTCCTCGCCGGACAGCTTGGACAGAGCGTTCTCAAGCTCTTCCTTGGTAAACTTCTTCGCAGTCTCAACGCCGAAGTTGGAGAATACCTCGTCGGCATCGTGCCCGTGGTGATGGTGGTGATGTCCGCAGCCGCACTCGCCATCGTGGTGGTGATGTTCGTGCTCGTCCTCGTCGTGGTCGTGGTGGCAGCATTCGTGGTCATCGTCGTGGTCATGATGGTGATGGTGCTCGTGCTCGTCGTCATCATCGTCATGGTCGTGATGGTGGTGGCAGCACTCGTGTTCGTCATCGTCATGATGGTGGTGATGCTCGTGGTCGTGGTCGCACTCGTCATCGTCGTCATCATCGTGGTGATGTCCGCATACCGGGCAGATTCCCTCGTCCTTGAGCAGCTCCTCTGCGAAGCTGTTCTTGGTCTCCATTGCCTCGAGGATCTGCTTGCCGTTGATGTCGTCCCACGGAGTGGTTACGATGGTAGCATGCTCGTTGAGCTGGCGGATCATCGCAAGAGCCTCCGCGAGCTTGTCCTCGGAGAGCTTCTGGGAACGGCTGAGTATGATGGTCTTGGCAGTCTCGACCTGGTTCTTGTAGAACTCGCCGAAGTTCTTCATATACATCTTGATCTTGGACGCGTCAACTACGGTTGTGTAGGTGTTGAGTACGAGATCGTCGCTCTGAACGTTCATGACAGCCTTGAGCACATCAGACAGCTTGCCGACGCCGGACGGCTCGATAAGGATACGATCCGGGTGGAACTGCTCGAGCACCTGCGCCAGAGCCTTGCCGAAATCACCTACCAGAGAGCAGCAAATGCAGCCCTGGTTCATCTCTGTCACCTGTATGCCGGCGTCCTTCATGAAGCCGCCGTCAATGCCGATCTCACCGAACTCATTCTCGATGAGTACCAGCTTCTCACCGGCGTAAGCTTCCTTTAAAAGCTTCTTGATAAGGGTAGTCTTACCTGCTCCGAGGAATCCGGAGAACACATCTATCTTTGTCATTTTAAAATCCCTCTTTCTGTAAATTACAGCCTTCTGATGAACAGAGGCTTCCAACTTTATATTTTAGCACACTTTATTTAATAAGTCAAGTGCCGGAGTTGCTAATTAATCTGAGAGTTCTGTGAATTCCGGTACCCGAGGTAGTCAACGAACCGCTTTACAGCCAGCGGAGCCGTCTCGCGGTTTCTCATAACAAAGCAGATATCCCGGAAGGCAGGTTCGGCAAGGCTCCGTATTTCCACATTATAGGAAATGCGCTTCAGTATAAGCGCCGGGAGTATCGCAAGACCCAGGCCGCATTCCACCATGGACATCACCGCGTAGTCGTCCAGCGTTTTGAACTGGATATCCGGGACAAGCCCGCGCCGCTCGAACAGCTCGGAGACTTCTCCCCTTTCTCCGCGCTCAAGCAGCATGAACGGACCTCTGCAAAGCTCCTCGATGGGCACCGCGGAAAGCTCCGCAAGGGGGTGTCCCTTCGGGAGCACCGCCATCAACTCGTCGCGCTCAAGCACCGTGGAATCAAGGTCGGGCTGTATCGGCGAGCAGATGAACCCGCAGTCGACCCTTCCGTCGCTTATCCAATGCTCGATCTCGCCGTAGTCGCCTATAAGCAGCTCGTAGTCGATGTTCGGGTAGTCCTGCCTGAAGCGGCTGATTATGCGCGGCAGCCAGTGCTCCGCGACGCTCGCGAAGGTCCCTATGCGAATTATGCCTGTTTGAAGCCCTTTCAGGTCGTCGATCTGCATTTGCAGGCGTCGGTAGTCCTCGCAGACGCTCTTTGCATAGGGTAACAGCGTAAGCCCGTCTGAGGTAAGGCGCACTCCCGCGCGGCTGCGCTCAAGGAGCTTCACATGCCACTCTGTTTCCAGGTCGTTAATCATGCGGCTTATTCCGGACTGCGAATAATTCAGCTGCTCCGCCGCTTTTGTGAAGCTGCCGCATTCCACCGTCCTGATAAACGCCATGTATTTAAGCAAATTTGAATCCATATGTCCCTTTCATGCGGAAATATCATCTTGAACAGAATCTGAATCCGGTTTTATTATCTATGTAAATATGATACACCAAAAGCGCCGCGATGTCAAGCACTCGCCGCAGGGTGAACTTCACTAAAAATACCATGTGAATGCGCCGGAATTTTCGTAGATTATGGCGATTGAATTCTGAACCGGATTCAGATATAATTAATCGACAAATCGACAAAATAGAAAGGGCAAATCCATGAAGAAAAACAATTACCAACTCACGATGTACGCCTGCTTCATCGGCTACATCGTGCAGGCTATAGTAAATAATTTCCTGACGCTGCTGTTCGTTACATTCCAGAAAACCTACAGCATTCCGCTGACGCAGATAACGCTGCTTATTACGCTGAATTTCGGCATTCAGCTCGTTATCGACATGCTTTCAGCGGGGTTCGTCGACAAGATAGGCTACCGTGCCTCCGCGATAATCGCGCATGTCTGCTCCGCAGCCGGGCTTATCCTCCTGACTATCCTGCCGGAAGCGTTCCCCGACCCGTTCGCCGGAATTCTGATCGCCGTATTCATCTATGCCATCGGCGGCGGGCTTATAGAGGTCCTGGTAAGCCCGATACTTGAAGCCTGCCCCACCGACAACAAGGAAAAGGCTATGAGCCTTCTGCACTCCTTCTACTGCTGGGGACACGTCGGAGTAGTTCTTATTTCCACGCTGTTTTTCACGCTGTTCGGCATTGAGAACTGGAAGATCCTCGCGGTCTGCTGGGCTGTGGTTCCGGCTGTTAACATTATTCTGTTCGCGAAAGCTCCGATATATTCCCTTCACGAGGAGGGCGAGACCGGACTTACTCTGAAACAGCTTTTTACCCGGAAAATTTTCTGGGTCATGATGCTGATGATGCTCTGCGCTGGAGCAAGCGAACAGGCGGTGAGCCAGTGGGCGTCCACGTTTGCGGAGCAGGGTCTCGGCGTAAGCAAGACTATCGGCGACCTCGCGGGACCTATGTCCTTTGCGGCGCTGATGGGGCTTTCCCGTCTGCTGTACGGTAAATTCGGCGACAGGCTCGACCTCGACAAATTCATGAGAATGAGCTGTCTGCTTTGCATTGCCGCGTATCTCTGCATTTCGTTGGTTCCGGTTCCGGCTGTGGGACTTGTTGGCTGTGCGGTTTGCGGATTCTCGGTCGGGATAATGTGGCCGGGTACGTTCAGCAAGGCTTCCGCCGCGGTCAAGGGCGGAGGTACGGCTCTGTTCGCAATGCTGGCTCTTGCCGGGGACGTCGGCTGCTCCGGTGGGCCTACGCTTGCAGGGTTCATTTCCGGGTGCTTTAACGGAGAGCTGCGCGCCGGTATACTCGCCGCTATCGTTTTCCCTGTCCTGCTTCTCATCGGGATACAGCTTGCAAAGAAGCTGGCAAACAATTCAGCAGACAAGTAAAACCGGCACGCCTTCAGATTATTAGGGCATATTTGAAGCGAACCAGTTCCGGTTATAACGCCAAAGTTCACTCCTGGATTTTGTGCCCGGCAACAGAATTTTGAATATAGAAAAAGGACGCCTTCTGAAAAAGCGTCCTTTTTGTTGATCAGACTACGGTCTGCGATGAGCATACAGCGCTGCAAATTCTTTTATAATACGGGTTTGCGGCTATATTCCCTTGCAACCCCTGCGACTCTGAACTAGACCCCTTTAATATGGATAATAGAATCTGTCCAGCCGCCAGCCGTCTGCGGTCTTGACCGCGTTTATCGTGTAGTGATCCTGCTTGTCGCTGGGACCGTCTTTTTCAAAATCCGTGTAGGTTATGGTGAAATCCAGTACTGCTGTGGAGTCGGTTTTGGTTTCCTCCGGAATGGAGAATCCTACGCTCCAGATGGAAATGTCAGTACCGCGTGCGCCGTCGTTAGTGAATGTCCTGCCGTCCACTTCCCAGACTGAGTGACCTATTACCTGGTTCATCGCGTCTAATGCCGCCTTTTCCGTGTACACTTCCTTGAACTGATTAAGGATACCCTGGTAGGTGCGAAGCTCCGGATCTGCAATGACCCTGCCCATGTAACCATCAGTAATTACCATATACTCGCCTGTTCCCACAGGAGCGCCTACCACATAGTTGAACCATAGCTGCTGAGCTATTTTCTCGACTGCACGTATCTGCAGTTCATCGTCAAGTTCTATTTTGGTATAGCTGCCGTCGTATTCGTTCAGCACCTCCAGGCTGTCGTCGGTGATCTTCAGCAGATGCTGCTGATAGCAGCCTTCAACAAACAGGCTCGAACGCTCAAGAACGGTATATCTTCCGCCCTCGGAGTCGTCGTATGCGACGATCACGAAATCACCGTGCGGTATCAGCTCGATTCTTCCCTGCACCGCCATAGTGGAGCCGCACTCGCTGGACGCCGTTATAAAGCCATGCCTGTAGCGCGCCAGCCGCGGCTGAGATTCATCTATAGACGCAGATAAAACGCTGCCGTCGTCATCGACTAAAAAGTCCATAGTCTCGCTGTAATTCAATTCTGTGTAGGCGTCGGTGTGCGGGTCGCGGTAGTAGAGATCGTACTCGTAAACTGTGCCGGAAGCTCCTCTGATCGTGCGCAGAGCGTAGATGTCGGTAAGCCCGGCGTTTTCCACCGCGTAGTACTCGACGGAGACCTCCGGGGAAGTTTCGCCGATGTCCATTCCTGGCGGGAAAATATCGAGATTCGTCAGCGGGGAGAAGAAGTTGTCAATGTCCGAAGGGTCGCCGGAGAGCGGAGAAAATTCCCAGCTCCAGCCGGAATCCGTCCTGGTGAAATCCACGCGGAAATCCCTGTAGAACTCGCCCAAATAGTCCTGCAAATAAATTGCATCGCGCCACTTTTCGTCCGCGTTGAACATGCGCACCGTTATCGACAGCTTATCCGCTGACTTTTCAAGCAGCCAGTTCTGCTCCTCGGGGAGGTCGATGTTCGCAACGCTGTAACGGTCGATATGAGCGCGTTTCCATGTTACGCCTGCGTATTCCATATATCCGTTCTCCAGGACGTCCATGACAGTCTCAGTGAGCGTTCCCTTTAAACTGTCCTCGTCAAACTTTGGCTCGTTTGTAAAGGCTCTGACCTCAATGCTGTCGCCGTACTCGGACAGTATTTTCAGCAGTCCGAGCTGACCTATGCTCGAAGGATCGGACACTTCCGGCGATACTATGCCGTCTCTGCGGCTGTATGCCACGAGGTAGTCGGAGCGGTCGCGGTCATGAACGCCTTCGTAGCGGTAGAGCCTGCCGGGTTCGTCCTTCCAGACGACCCACAGATTTGCCCCGTTGGTGTAGTCCAGCATGTAGAACGCCTTGCTGTCCATCGAGAAACCACAGCAGGTGATGTCGTTCATCGGTCTGAAAATATCGGAAAATGCATATCTGACTTCGTACTCCAGGGAAATATCATGGCTGAAGTCCCAATCGGGGTCGTAGTCCTGAATAGACCAGCTTCCGTAGAAATTAGGCTCGAATATCTCTGTCAGGACTTCTGCGTCCGAATAGAAAGACAGCATGGAAACGTCGACCTTATCATCAGATGTTGCCACGATATTGTCGGCGTGCTCGGCAAGCCCGGCGTAATACTGTCCATACTCGTCGACGGCATAGATACCGTAATATTTCGCAGGATTCTTTGTCACGGTGCGGTCGTAAGTGATGACCTCCTCGCCGGAGTGATTATATATAACCGGGAGGTTTTTGCTGTGCGCCGCAGCGTAATCTACGCCGTCAATGGTGATTATATCGGCGATGGTCTGCGCGGCTGATACCTCATAGAATCGCTCGCCGTTACGCAGAGCCGCGAAGAATCTGTCTCCCTTTGTATAGAGCGGGCAGCCCTCGTACTGGTAACTGATCCTGCCGGGCATGAGAATCTTTATCGAACGCCCCACCGGATCTATTCCCATCTGTCTGTAGTACGCTGTATCAATGGTGACAGTGTAGACTGTGTCGCCGCTTCCCCACTCGTAGTCGCAGTCGGTCACGGTCATTGCGGCAGCAAGAACAGATTTTTGCAGGCTCTGGCTCTTGATATCGTTCACGGCGGTCTCGTCAAAGGTTTCGCTGTCCAGCTTATAAAAGCCGTCGTCCAGAATTCCCTTGTTCGGATATTCCGGCAGGTCTGCGGAGGTTATGCCGTGCTTTTCTGAGTCCTGCGGCGGTTCTGATGTTTCCTCAGTACGGGTATCCGGCGTGGATTCCGTTACGCTCGTGCCAGTCGGGATAAGCCCGGTTTTGAACGCCGCTGTAACTCCCACGGCGACCACAGCCGCAACAGCCGCGCTTGTTACCACGATTTTCAGCGGGCTCCTGCGCTGCGGAGACGACTTGTATTCCTGGCTGAATTGCATAAGCTCGGTTTCTTCGAAGTCACTGATGTTCTCCGGCTCACGGTCAAAGCAGTCGTCGAGCCGCTTTTCAAGCTCCGTCATTCGTTCCTCGGAGAGCGACATTTTATCATACATAGTCCTGAGTTCTTTTTTAGTCATTACAGTCCCTCCTCCAAAGATATTTTCAGCAGCTTCCTGCCTTTGGCAAGGCGTTTGTAGACCGTGTTTTCACTGATACACAGAGTCTTTGCGATATCCGCGGCGGGCATGTCCTCATAATAGAACATGTAGATCACCGCCTTGACGATATCCGGCAGCTTCATAACCGTGTCCAGCAGCTCGTTCTGCGCTTTCTGCGGAGCCGCGACCTCCTCGGCGGCTTCAAGCGGAACATTACGTTTCACCCTCGCCGATTTGACCACGTTCAGAGCGCGGTGCTCCGCCATTCGCATGAGCCAGTTCTTCAGGTGATCCTCGTCGTTGAATCCCCCGGCGTGATGTATCGCTGCGGAAAAGCAGTCCATGAGTATGTCCTCGGCTTCCTCCGGGCTTCGCACTATTCCCAGCGCTATGCGGTAGACTGCGTTCGCGTACTGTCTGAATAGCGCGGACGCATTTTCGTGTGTTATCTGGAACACATTACTACCCCTTTCGTTTCCCTTCTGTAATTATAACATGCCAGGCCGGGAAAATCTGCCTGTTTTAGATAAAAATTTTCTTCCGAACATTGAGTTCCACTGATTTTAACAGAACCAGAAGCTCCAAATTCAGTGCGAAATAGAAGAAACCGGCAGACCTCCCGACCTGCCGGTGTTTTTATTTCTTCTTGTGATCCTTCACCTTGACCTCGGGAACGGCGAGATTATCTATCGCGACATCGCCGTGTGGCTCCGCCGGCTCATTGTCGTCGGTGTTTTTCTGTGAATCCACATGCACCTCCGGGAACGCGAGATTTTCCGAGAAGAAATCCAGCTTATTCTTTTTATCTTTCATAAAACTACCTCCATTTGCTCAATTAAGAATATTAATGAAGAACGTTATAACCAGACTGTTGATGAAATCCGCGAACATGCTCCCGACTATGGGAACCAGCAGGTACGCCTTTACGGACGGCGCGAACTTCTCAGTTATAGCCTGCATGTTCGCCATCGCGTTAGGAGTCGCGCCCATTCCGAAACCGCACACACCTGCGCTGAGCACCGCCGCGTCGTAGTCCCTGCCCATCACGTTGAACACCACGAAATAGGAGAACGCCGCCATGATTATCACCTGAGCGACCAGGAGCACAACAAGCGGAAGCGCAAGCGCCGCAAGCTGCCAGAGCTTCAGAGTTATCATCGCGATACCCAGGAACAGCGACAGGCATATGCCGCCGATGTCGTTTATCTCGCCCATGTGAATATGGAAAGAGCCGGTGTACTCGTCGATGTTACGCATGAACGCTGCAACTATCATCGAGCCGATGTAGACCGGGAACGTCATTCCGGTCAGGGAAAGCGCCCAGGAAACGACCGTTCCCAGACCCATCGCTATCGCGATCTGATACGCCGCCGGAGCGTACATGCTGACCGAGCGGTGGTGCTTCTGCTCCTCCTCGGCGAGTATTGTGGCGTCCTCGGAGGCTACGTTTTTCAACAGGTCGTGCTTGACTATCAGACGGCTTGCAAGTGGACCGCCCATCAGCGAGCCGATTATCAGGCCGAACGTAGCCGCCGCGGTGCAGAATGTCGTCGCGCCCTCGATGCCGAAATCCTCGAGCACCGGACCGAACGCTCCCGAAGTGCCGTGGCCTCCCACCATCGGTATCGAGCCGGTGCACATTCCTATAAGCGGGCTGATGTCCAACACCTGGGAAAGTCCCACTGCGGCGAGGTTCTGAACCACTATCAGCACGAACAGGCAGGCAAGGAAAATCACAAGGCTCAGACCGCCCGCCCTGAGCACCTTCAGGTTAGCCTGAAAGCCTACCGAGGTGAAGAACATCACCATGCAGACGTTTTTCAGCGTTTCATCGAAGTTGAACTCCACAATGCCGAACACGTAAAGCAGGCAGGAGACCAGCGCGAAAATCAGTCCGCCGATGACCGGCGCAGGAATACAGAATTTTTCAAGTATGCTTATCTTCTTTTTCAGAAAACCGCCTATGAACAGAACTCCCACAGCAAACGCGAGAGTCTGATACATGTCGATATTTAAAACGTGCAAAAATATATCCTCCTTAATCTCCCCGGGTCATAAAGAATGTCCTGCTGACCTCCGGGGCAGATCCTGTGCTTACGGTCACGCCGTTCCACGAATAGTAATCCGCCGCCCCCTGGTGGAATCCGCACGGAATATCCGTTACCGCGAACTCGATATCCGGCGCGGGTACGGTCATCGTGTACTTTATGCTGCTTCCGTTTTCGAAAAGCGCGGCTGTTACAGCGCGTATGCTCTCGCTGCTGACGCGGGCTTCCGCAGTGAGCACCGCCTTTACTCCGACCGTGTTCACTTTCTCGTCCTGGCCGCGATATGTACCCGCCGGGATCGTCATGCTGTAATAGCCCGGGTAGATTCCGATCATTGAAGCCACGGTACGCTCGTCAAACTGCATTATGCTGATGTCCGTGCTTTCCGCAAGCTCTGAAACCACTGTAGACGGCGCTCCGAGAATTACGAAGAACGCGTCAATTTCGCCGTTTTCAAGCGCCTGCGCCGACTCAGCGTAGGACATGTTCACCGTTTCCACTGAGCTGTACGGAATTCCAGCCGACAGCAGCAGGTACTCCGCGTTTTTGGCAACGCCGGAGCCTTCCTCGCCGACGGACATTTTGCGTCCCTTCAAATCGGCAAGCTCGGTTATGCCGGAATCGCTCCGGGTAATTATCTGGAACGCCTCGTAGTACAGCCCCGCGACCGCCCTCACGCCCGTCACCGGGGAGCCTTCGAAATCTCCGGTCCCGCTGACCGCTTCTGCAAGCACGTCGCTCTGCACTATCGCCAGGTCAAGGAATCCCTCGTTCATGAGCCGCATGTTTGCCCGGGAGCCTTCCGTTTTCTTCACGTCGATTCCGCAGTCGTCAAGCTCTCGGAGAACGTTTCCGTATGCGTAATATATTCCGCCGGGATTGCCGGTGCCGAGCCTCAGCCCGGCAGACTCCCCGCAGGAGCACAGCATGGTCAGCGACAATACCACCGCCGCGGCTGAGAGGAATATTCTCTTTATATTCAATCCTATACCGCCTTTCAATTCGTCTTTTCATATCATTATAACATACAATCCGCGAAAATTCAACCTCATTTAACGTGGGTCTTTCTTTATTCATTTGTTATTTTCAGGAAACACTCCTGCGGCTCTGTTAAAAAATAACCGAAGTTTTTCATTCATGCGCTGTATCTTATTTCCATTTCTGCTTTTATCAGTCTGAGAATTCATAGATTTGCACTATTTTGGATAGGTTTTTATAGATATATTTAATAATCTTTCAAAAATACTATTGATTTTCGCATAATCATGTGTTATAATTCAGACAGCATATGACAAATGACTATCGTATGCGGTCATTTAATTAATTTTATCTATGGAGGCAGAAAAAATGGAAAGAAAAGTAGTGCTCATCACCGGCGGCGCAATGGGTCAGGGAAAAGCTCACGCGCTGAAATTCGCCGAGAACGGCTTCGACGTGGTTCTCGCGGACATGCAGGACCCTGACGGCGAAGTATTCAGAGCAACCGTCCAGGAGATCGAAAAGCTCGGCGCGAAGGCTCTCGCGGTCAAGTGCAACGTGACTTCCGACGACGACATGAAGGCGATGTTCGAAAAGGCATGGGACACCTTCGGCAGGATCGACGTAGTTGTCGCAAACGCAGGCGTCATCAACTTCGGCTACACCTGGGAGCTTACCGACGCGCAGGTGCAGAAGGTCATCGACATCGACCTCATCGGCACATGGCGCACCGATAAGTACGCCGCTCTCTACATGAGAAAGCAGGGCTTCGGACGTATCATCAACATCTCCTCCACCTCGGGAATGTACGGCACGCCGCAGCTCGCTACATACTGCATGGCGAAGTGGGGCGTGCGCGGTCTGACAAAGACCCTCGCCCAGGAGCTTAAAGGCACTGGCATAGTAGTCAACACCGTATGCCCGACAAAGGTAAAGACCCCCATGTGCGAGACCCAGAGCTACGTTGACTTCATCAACGACCTCACCGGAAAGCACTTCAAGGACTGGCAGGAGATGTACGACTCCGTTCCGTTCCTCGATGTTGAGGATATCTCCGACATGGTATTCTGGCTCGGCACTAGCCGCGCGGCGGGCCAGTTCAGCGGCCGCGACCTCGGTCTTGATCTCGGAACCCTCCAGCAGTAATAACGGAGGCTACGTATATGAGAATTACAAAAGGAACAAGATGGCGCGTATTCGCCGGAGTGTGGATACAGAGCCTGTTTACATCCGCGACCGCTTATTTCAGCCTGTTCGCGCTTCCGCTGACCGGTCAGTTCGGCTGGAGCCAGTCTGATTTCAGCATGGCTTACACTATTTACATGTTCGTTTACTGCCTGATGGGATTCGTCGGCGGTATCCTCGCCGAGAAGCTCAAGCCGATGGTGGCTATTTACATCGGTCTGGCGTTCTTTGCGGCGGGCTGGTTCCTCACCGGCTTTGCCGAGACTATCCCGCAGCTCTACATATTCTACGGAATTCTCGCCGGTGCGGGCGCGGGTACCATCTACCCCGCGTGCCTTCCTACTGCGCTAAAGTGGTTCCCCGACAAGAGCGGCTCCATTTCCGGACTGGTTCAGGCGGGCGCTTCCTGCGGGCCGTTCATTATGTCCCCTATCGCGCAGATACTCATTGACAACTTCGGCGCACAGATGACCTGCCGCATTCTCGCGGTGGTATTCCTTATCGGTATCGGCGCGGTCGCTTGGATGATCGTTCCCTGCCCCGAGGGCTGGCTCCCTGAAGGCTGGAAGCCCAGCGCTGAACAGGCAAAGGTACTCAACACCAAGAACTACAATATTCCCAGCATGGTAAAGACCCCGGTGTTCTGGGTAATGGTGATCATGTTCATCTTCGCGAACTCCGCAGGAACCATGATGGTCAGCGCTACATCGCCTATCGCGCAGAACCAGATCGGTCAGGACGCTATGACCGCCGCCCTCTGCGTAAGCATTATGACCCTCGCGAATATGTTCGGACGTATCGGATTCGGCTTCATCTACGACAAGCTCAAGGGCTGGAACTCGCTTATTCTGGTGCTTCTCATCAACGGTATCTCGATGATCATGCTCACATTCGCAAATAATCTCCCCTACTTCATCGTGTGCATATGCCTCGTCGGTTTCTCGTTCGGCGGTCTGCTGGTAGTTTTCGCGCCTATCGTCAAGAACGTATTCGGCAGCAAGTTCTACAACAGGAACTACGGACTTATATTCATCGGCTACGGTATCGGCGCGTTCGTCGGTCCTAAGATCAGCGCAAGCTTCTACGACAGCACGAACTCCTACGTTATGGGCTACATCGGCTCCGCGATTCTTGCGGCGGCTGCGATAGTCCTCGTATTCGTTGCAAAGAAGCTCGTTACAAAAATGCAGGAAAAGAACTGATAAATAAGCTGAAAGCGCCGGCTGAAGCAGTCGGCGCTTTTCTTTATCCGGAGGATACTATGAAATTACTTGTGACTTACAAAATGCAAAACGGAAGCGCCGAGGCGTTCCTGAGCGAGCTTTCCGGAATAGGAATACCGGAGCTGGTCCGGGCTGAAAACGGGTGTCTGCGCTACGAATACTTCCTCCCCGCCGATGGAAGTACAGACCGCATGCTTCTTGTGGAGGAATGGGAAAGCGCAGAATTACAGGCGCTCCACCTGGAACAGCCCCACATGAAGCGCCTTGCCGATATAAAGCCGCGTTACGTCAGCGAAACTGCGGTGGAGTTCATTGCTGAACAGCGGACTTCCTGCGGGTCATGAAGCTCTCAAAGCGGAAATGCCTGTCGAGGAAGTCACCGCATATTCCGACAGCCTTGCCCATGGTGAACGCCGCGAGGACAGTGCCGATACCGAGCCCTTCAATGTGCCCCAGTCCGAAGAACGTCAGTGCGGCGGTCACGGCCAGGCAGGTCACGTCGAACGCTATCTTGATTTTCGGGTAGCCGACCTTTGTAATATCGGAAAGCTCCCGCGGGAAAAGGTCTGTCGGAACTATCGGCAGGCCGCAGCGGTTAGACAGCGCAATGCCCACGCTCAGTATTATGTAGCTCAGCAGGAACCACGCAACGCGCCACGGCAGGCTGTCCGGCAGAATGCCGATCCACAGCTCGTGAACGTCGAGGAGCTCGCCGAACACGAACCCCACCACAAAGCTGAACAGGTAGGACGGGACGAATTTCTTCCGCATTATCATCAGCGACAGGACAAGCAGTCCCTGAAAAATGTACGTCCAGGTTCCGAGCGAGAGCACCGGGAACACCTCCGAAAACGCATACGGAACGCTTGAGATCGCGGATATTCCGGCGGCGGAATACAGCATCAGAACTACGCCGAAGCTGTTTATGAGCACTGCGAAAGGCAGAGCAAGCTCCCCGCGGAACAGGGTCTTTTCTTTTGACATGATATGTGCCTCCTTTTATTATCTTCCAGGTTTTATTTTAGCACTATCAGTTCCGCGTTTCAAATGTATTATTTTTATAATTTCATAGATTTTTTTGATAAAATGTGCTATAATACATATATAGGAGGATTGATATGAATTTAGATCATCTCAGATACTTTGTAAAGCTCGCCGAAGTACGGCACTACACCCGCGCTGCAGAGCAGCTCTGCATTTCTCAGCCGAGCCTCAGCCACGCGATAAATCAGCTTGAATCCGAGCTTGGAGTGCCGCTGTTTGAGCGCTCCGGCCGCAACACCACGCTCACCCGGTTCGGTGAGGAATTCCTTGAATGCGCGCAGCGCTCCCTCGGCGCGCTCGACGTCGGGATAGATTCGCTCCAGCGCTCCGCAAAGGGCGAGGGTATCGTGCGCCTTGGCTTCCTGCGTACGCTCGGTGTTGAGTATATTCCGAAGCTCACCGCGGATTTCCTCGCCGCCGACCCTGACTGCGGGATACAGTTCAGCTTTCATTCCGGGCTGTCAGGCGGGCTTATCGACGGATTACTTCAGCGGAAATTCGACCTTGTGTTCTGCTCGGAGCCAGACCCCTCGCTGGGACTTGCGGCGGTGCCGGTGATGTCGCAGGAGCTTGTAATGATAGTTCCGAAAAACCACCCGCTTGCAGACCACGAAAGCGTTGACCTCGCGGACACGCTGGAATATCCTGCGGTATTCTTCGCGGAGGGTTCCTGTCTGCGGAAGGTAATCGACAGAATGTACGAGCAGGTCGGCGGAGTTCCATGCTCCTACATTGAAACAGAGGAGGACGAGGTAATCGCCGGGCTGGTCGCCGCAGGATTCGGCGCTGCGGTCGTGCCGTACATGGATATGCTCCAGAAGCTGGACGTATCGCTGCTGAAAATATCCTCCCCCCCGTACCGCCGGGATTTCTTCATGGTGCAGGACGATTCCGTGTTCCTGCCGCCCGCCGCTCAAAGGTTCCGCAGCTTTGTGCTTGGACGGGCATGGGACAAATAAAATTCAGGGCTGTCATCGCGACAGCCCCTGTTTTTTACCTATGGACGCTCTACGGCTTCCGCTGCATTCTGATATGCGGGATACCGTCCTCATCGAACGGCTTGGAAACCTGCACGAATCCTGCTTTTTCGTAGAACGGCTTTGCGTAAACCTGCGCCTCTATAGTTATCGGGAGCGCTCCGTATAACTCCCGGACAGCTTCTATGCCCTCGTTCAGCAGCACGGAGCCAACTCCGCAGCGCCTTCTCGCCGAAATGACCCTTCCAAGCGCCGGATCCTCAAACACAGCTCCAGGCGGCAGTATCCTCAGATATGCGGCTATGCCGTCGGAGTCCTCCAGCCAGAGATGATATGCTATTTTGTCAATGCCGTCAAGTTCGTGATAGGGGCAGTTCTGTTCAACTACAAATACGTCCACACGCAGTTTCATGATGTCATACAGCTCGTCCGCTGTTAACTCATTAAATTTTTTCAGTTTCTTTTCCATGTTATACTCCTCCACTACACAATTATAGCACTTATAATGGTCTGTTTCAATACCCTTTTTTAAACCATGCCGTATTTCTTCTGTGTTGCGGACATTATTCACACTTTTAGCCATTTTGCTATATCTTTTTCGTATATATGTCATACTCTTTTAATTGTTTTACAATTGTTTCAATTAATTATTATTGCTATTTGCTATTTGGCGTTAAGATACCGTTAATAGTATGTATATCAAACGAATTAAATCAGCGTTTGCTTAAAAACCTAATATAACTCAATGTGTGTAATTGCCTAAACTGAACGGTTTTTGACGCATTTTTTTGTTTTGACACAAAATAATACAAATAAAGCAGAGCGCGTTGCACATCAATTGATGTCATGAAAAGCACGAGTTTTGCAAGCGAAAAAAGCGCCTATTTCGCATAATATTACGGCGTAAGGGTATATTAAATCACAACGCCGGATTTTATTTTTATTATTTCAGAGGGATTGATTTTTTTGAGCAAATGAGCTATAATAATCATGCAATCAACCACGTACAGGAGGATCCCAAAATGTTTAAAAACCAGGCAAACGGACGTAAGAATCTCTTAGGTATCAAAATGCGCGAAATTCGCAAGGCACGCGGAATTTCCCAGCGCCAGGTCGCTGACGACCTCGCAGAGCTGGGTCTCGTAGTTGACAAGAATGCTGTACAGCGTATGGAATCCGGTCAGCGCTTCATCACCGATATCGAGCTCATCACCATTTCCAAGTATCTCGATATCCCGGTAAACGAGCTGCTCGCTTCTCTTACAAAGTAAACACGCTAATTTCCCCCGTTATTAACGGGGGAAAATTTTTATCAATTTTCCAAACAAAAAGTGTGCAGCCGTAAAACTGCACACTTTATTTTTACTGCTTTACAAGCACCAGGAGCATTTTAAATCTCGTGAGCGCTCTGAGAGAATGCGGCTCGCCTGCGGGCATTACGATGCTCTCGCCGGCCTTTACGATGTGAGCCTCGCCGCTGATCGTGATTTCAGCCTCTCCTTCGAGGACGGTCGGCATTGCGTCGCCGGGCGCTGCGTGGGAAGCGATCTTGGTTCCCTCGTCGAACGCGAACAGCGTCATGCCGATCTGCGGCTGGTTGGTCAGCGTCATGGAAGCTACCTGACCCGGCTCATAGTCGATCTGATCCTTGAGCGAAATGACTTCCTTATGCGGAATGTGATCTATTAACTTCATTGTTGTTTCTCCTTTTCCGGCTGTTATCTGCATTATCCGGAACTGCTCCGTGCAGGTCACGGAATGAAGCTCCCCCGCCGGAAATACAATGCTCTTGCCCGCGGTAAGCTCTATATCTCCGACCCTGCACGCGCCGTCAAGCACCGTGTACAGCGTGTCCCCGGAGTACTCCTCGGCGCTCACTCCCTCGCCTGCGTCGAATGCAAGAAGAGTCACAGCGGCGCCTGGCATGCTGCACAGCGACCGGCTGCACACCTGAAATCGGCGGCAGCTCACGCTATCCTTCAATGAAAACGGTTCGCGGAATGGTATGTTCTCAAGCATTAGCAGCCCTCCGTAAATCAATGTGAAGATATTATGACCGGTCGTCCGGCGTTTATTCCGCGTTCCTCAGCTCGATATAATTTATAAGCAGCTCTGCGGTGCTGTCAAGCCCGAGTTTGGAGGAATTCACCGTGATATCATAGCTGCGGGAATCGCCCCACTTATTTTCGCTGTGGGTGTTGTGGAAGTACTTACGGCGCTTGTCAGCCTGCTCCATGCGGGTTTTCGCCTTCTCCTCAGAGATTCCCTCGCGCTCTGCGGTGCGCTTTATCTTCGCCTCGGTATCGCCGAGAACAAACACGCGTACCAGCGCGGGATTCTCGCGGAGTATGTAATCCGCACACCTGCCGATAACAACAAAGCTCTCGCCGGCATCCGCCTTCTGCTTGATGTAATCGAACTGCATCTGCGCGATGATCTCCTCGGGGGAGTTGCTGAATCCGTTCACAGTGCGTGAAAAGAACAGGTTGCGGGCGCTCTCATCGTACTTTTTAAGGTACTCTTCGCTTGTGTTGCTCTGCTTTGCTACCTCAGCAAGAATGTTGCTGTCAAGAAGCTGGATCCCGAAATGCTCGGCAAGCTTAGCGGCTATGATGTGTCCACCGCTTCCGAACTCGCGGCCAACGGTAATTATCAGTTGTTTTCCCAAAAATGTAGACCTCCTTCTTAATTACTCCGTCAGCCCGTGCTAAACCCTTCCGGGCTGACAGAATGTCAATTCTGTCAGAGTCCGAGCTCTGTGCTGTATCTTACGAAGATCATGACGGTGCATATCGCAAGTACGAGTACGGTTGCGGGTACGCACGCCTTGAGGTATCTGCCCCAGCTTATCGGGTGGCCGTGCTTTGCGGAAACTGATGTTCCGACAACGTTAGCGGAAGCTCCGATAGGAGTTGCGCTGCCACCGATGTCAGTACCAAGGGACAGCGACCATGCGAGTACGGAAAGGTACGCAGGGTCGAGGGTGCCGCTTGCCGCTGCAAGTCCCTTGATGACAGGAACCATAGTTGCAGCGAACGGAATGTTGTCCACGATGGAGCTTGCAATTGCGGAAAGCCATACGATGATGATAATAACAAATATAACGTTGCCGCCGCTTATCATCTCGATGAAGTTTGCAACCAGCTCAAGTACGTTGGTCTGCTCAAGGCCGCCGACAACAACGAACAGTCCGATGAAGAACAGCAGGGTCTTGTAGTCGACCTTCTTTATAAGCTCCAGCGCGTGCTTTCCAGAGGTGATAAGCGTCAGCACTGCGATAACAGAGCCGATGAACGCTACGGTAAGTCCGGTCTGGGCGTGGGTTACGAGCATAACTACAGCGCAGAGGAAAATCACGATGCTTATAATAAAGCTGCGCTTGTCAGTGATCGCTTCCTTGGGGTCGGGCATGGAAGATATGTCGATCTGGGACTTTCCAGCTTCCTTGAGATCCTTTCTGAAGATGAGCAGGAAATAGAATACCACGAACACAAGGCAAATGCCTGCGATAACGCCGGTATTTGTCAGGAAGTCCGCGAAGGAATAGCCGAGAGATGTACCTACAATGATGTTTGGCGGGTCGCCGCACATGGTCGCGGAGCCGCCGAGGTTTGCGCAGAACACCTCTGAGAGTATCATGGGTATCGGGTTGAACTTCAGGAGCTGTGCCAGTTCTACAGTTACAGCCGCGAGGAACAGGATAACAGTGATACTGTCGATGAACATTGAAAGTATCGCAGACATCAGCATGAATGTGATGAACAGCGGAATTACCTTGTACTTTACAGCCTTGGCGAGGGTCATGCACAGCCAGCGGAAGAATCCTGCCTTTGCCATGCCTTCAACCATGATCATCATACCAGCGATGAAGATGATGGTCGCCCAGTTGATACCGCTGGAGCTTTCCTCTGACGCGCCTGCGGTGTACCAGAAGCCAGGCGTGAAGATGTTCGCGATGTTCAGCGTCGACCATACCGCGTCAAAGCTCCTGAGGCAGATGCCGAACACCATTACAAGCGTTGCGAGTCCGCAGCAAAGGGTCACGATGTGGCGCTCGATCTTGTCCATGATGATAAGTACGAACATCACCACGAATATCAGCACCGCGACGATCTGTGCTATCAGCATCTGGTCATCGCTCCTGCTGAGCCCCATGAACACGCCGAAAAGCAGAAGCACTGCTCCGACCGCGCTCATTCCCATTACCGCCGGGCGGGACATCTTGTCCCTTGCCGCCATTATGAACATAACGGCAAATACCACAACGGCAAGAATTGACGAAATTATCATTTTTCTCCTCCGTTTCGGGGCGTTTTCCCTGCCCCCTTTTTTCGCACATAGAAAAACTCCCATAAGCTGCTTTATTTTGCACACCTTTGGGAGAGTTATTATATAACTTGTTTCTTAGCGCACCTCAATTTTAACACAAATACCTGCGGTTGTCAAGGTGTTTACATTTTATTTTTCAATTACTTCGTAGAAGTTACCCTGATTTAAATCTGCTTATTTGTCCATTATCACGAATACACTCTGAGACGGTCAGGAAATTTCAATGTCATTCCGGAAAAACACGCTCCCCGCTGAAATTACAGCAGGGAGCGCGTATCAGCTTAGTCTATCGCCTTCGCAAGCTCCGGCATGTCGTTGTCGATGATCCCCAGAATGTCGTAAACCGTACCCTGGAGCGCCTTCACAGCGTCGCCGTCGGCGCATGCCGGGAGCCGCGTCACATACTTATGATACAGCATCTGATGAGTGGCGAGTATTCCGTAACTTCCCAGCACTGTGCTTAGATTCATCTCGTTCAGCGCGAGCAGCATTTCAGGATACTTTTCCGGCTCAAGCTCCTTGAATATCGTGGTGTAGAGCTGATAATAGCCGCAGCCCTCCTCGTCGTCTATCGGGACTCTGCAAATCTCCATAACTACCACGCCGTCGTTGTCCGGGCCCATTCTGTCCGGCGCTATGCGGAGAGTCTCGGTTCCGTCGGAGCTGTCTATTTCCCCGGCGATGTCGTCGTTGGCAAGCGATTCATGCAGTCTTTCTAATATCGTCATGTGTTTTCCTCCCATCAATATGCGAGCCTTCTGCGCTTGTTAAGCTCCTTGAGCGTGTGGCTCTGACCTATCTTTTCATCTATCATGCTCAGCGGTATCTGCTCGAAATTCTTCTCGCCGAACGCCGCCATCATCTTCTTCGCGCCGTTGTCGCCTTCCCTTGCGAGGTACTGGTGATTTACCCGCGCCGCTTCATAGCGCGACCTGTCTGCAAGGTCGCTCATGGAACGCGAGCCTGTGTTGCGCTTCATGAGTATCTCCATCGTGCTCTTGTCGATGCTGTGCTTGCTCTTGAATTTCTTCGCGGCCTCCACGCTTCCGAAAATATCCTCGTAGCCGATGTCGCTGTCAGTCTTTTCACGCGCGCTTGAATTCAAATGACCCACGCCCAGGTCTACCGCCTTGTTCAGACCCTTTGCAACAGTGCTGCTGACTCCTCCTCCGGTCACGGCGGACAATCCGGAGCCGAGTGCGGAGATACCATACTTCGCTACATCTCCAACGCCGCTTCGTATCTCCTGGTCAAGCGTGTTTCCGTAACCGCTGTGGGCGATCCGCATGTACTTCTGGTCGGCTTCGTCAACGCCTGCGTTCTGAGCCGCTTCGTCTACCCCGTTCAGCTTGTGCTTCTGGTAGGAGTGTATTCCGAGCTTTCCGATGGTCGTTCCCATCTCGGCAACGTCTCCCACCGCTGACAATCCGGGCAGATCGACGTTTTTAAGAGCCGTTGTAACGTAACCCATTCCGCTGTTTATCGCGTCCATTGAATCAAGCGCCGCCTGCTGGCCGTTCCCGCGCTTGCGTGCGTCATGCGCCGACATCACCGAACCAACCACGTCCACGTTGTCCCCGACCACATCGAGCACTTTCCCCGCCGACAACGGCTCTGCCTTTTTTGCCGCCTTAGCCGCCTTCGACTCCTCGTCGGTCATGAACTGCCGCTTTTCCTCGTCGTAATCCCGGAGAGCCTCCGCGCGGTGCTTTACGTTGCCGCTGTATTCCCCGTGCTTCAGATCCTGGTCTGCCAGCGCGATGGCGTTCAGGGCGCTCGCTCCGCCCTTGCGCACCAGCCGCTTGAGGTACCGCTGATCGTCGTGGTCGGCGTACGCCTGCTTCTTTTCCTCTATCCAGTCGGAGATATCGTCCTTTTTCTTCGACAGCCATTTTCCAGCCTTGACCGCCTTATTCTTCATCCAGGTTCCGCCCTTAACGGCTTTATCCTTGACCCAGCCCGCTCCGGATTTTATCTTTTCGCCGGCTGCCGCCGCTGTCTTTTTGAACCAGCCTGGCTCCTTCTGGGCTTCCGCTGCCTTTTTCTTTGCGCGCTCCTCTTTTTTGCGGATCACCCACTGGCCAAGCTTGCCGGACAGGGATTTCAGCAGCGCCGGGCCTACGTAAATTCCCACCAGGCCGTTGATAAGATAGCCGTAGGACGTGGTAACGTCGGGAAGCCCCAGCAAGCCAACGAAGTTCGGGAAAAACGCCACAACGAACATCAGCCCGACATTCATGGGTATCGCGACAAGCAGCGCGTATCGTATGAACGAAGGCTTCACCACCAGCGACAGAGCGCCGAATCTGCTGCCGGAGCTTTCCTTCTCGCTCTCGGCGCTGTTTTCCCTGAAAAGCTTCCAGGGCGAAAGCGCCAGCACCGCCACTGCGAACGCAAAGATGAACACGCCCGCAATAAGGTAGGAAGTATGCACGTTTATCGAGCTTGCGATCACCGCGCCGAGCGTTCCGCCGCAGGTGATTCCGCCGAGCAGGCCTGCGTTCAGCGCGGCGAGGTTGTCGGTGGTGTTCTCGGGAGTCAGGGAGCCGAGGGATACTATCGTGTTGAGGGAATATTTAATTCCGGCGAACCCGATACCGGAGCAGAATCTCAGTATAATGAGCTGCTCCGGCGAGGAAGCGAAGAAGCACAGGAAATTCGCCGCCGCTGAGATAAGCGTTGATACCGCGAACACCAGTTTCAGGTTCATGCGGCGGTAAATCGGTAGCAGAAGCAGCGAGCACAGCATAGTCGCGAGAAGCTCCGCAGTCATCGGTATCGAGGCGAGGAACGTGACCGAAAGCCCGAAGGCTCTCGCGTATCTCCTCCTCGGAGCTGACCGTGGTGTAATAGTGCGCGGTCTTGTCGAACGCCATGTAGTCGCTTTCGGCGTTGTCTGCGAGCCAGTCCATCAGCGCCAGCGAGTCGGAATCAGTCTCCGGGTCGAACGGAAGCTCGCCGTAGCTTATCCAGCCGTCGTCTTTCAGGCTCTCAATAACGTAATACAGCATTCGGAACGTCTCATTATACGGGTCGATATCCACGTAGGCAAGAGTGAATTTCCCGCCGCCGGGCTTCTGTATCGGCTTGCTCGCGCGGTTTATCGCAGTAACGGCGTCGCTGCCGTCTATCTGCGCTTCCACTATGTTCCCACCGTTTGCTCCGTCGGCTCCGCAGCCGCTGAACAGCATAAGTCCCGCCGCTGCAAGCATAACAGCCGCGAATCGCTTCAGTAACTTGATCGCTTTCATGTTTTTCAGTCCTTTCAATGGTAAGCCCAGATTATATTCTCGTTAAGCGCCGTGAAGCAGGAATTCACCATCATGCGCTGAGAACACCGGTTATCCGGAAGCACGAATCCGCAGCCTATGCTCGCCTGCTCGGCGTATTTCGGGGTTATGTACTGCATGAGCGTTCTGCCGATCCCCTTTCCCCGCGCCTTCTCGGATATCACCATCGAGCCTATCTCGCCGTCGAGATGTATCGTAACGTACCCAACGCGCTCGCCGCCGCACAGCGCTCCGAATCCGGGGTTTTTCCTGACGCATTCGCTGATGTACGGCTCGTTGCCGAACTCCGGGCTTTTATACAGAGACAGTATGAACTCCACCCAGCTTTCGTCCAGCGGAACCACCGAGACCTCAGGGTTCACCGCGGCGGGATTCGGGCGGTAATCAGCCGAATCAAGCACGTACTGCACGTACTCGTGCGCCGTCAGCTCCGGGAAAATATCCTTTATCTCCTGGATATAAGCGCAGCTATTCACGTAGAACGTGCCTATCTTACTGCCTATCTTGCTGTACAGCTTCGTGAAATCCCCCCGGTCTGCGATGCTGAACAGCCAGTAGCCGGTGTTTTCCTCAAGCACCGCCGCAGAATCTCCGCAGAAGTACCGCTCGGCGCTCGATTCATTTTCCAGAGTTCGTATAAGGAACGAGTTCTCTCTCCTCCGCATATTCAGCCTTTCCAGCGCCTGAGTCGTTTCCATTCTGTTTGTTCCTCCTGAATAAATATACCGAACGCTCTATCCATGTCACAGCCGCCGTCAGCAGCAGTCCCGCTCCGGCACAGAGCAGCACCATCATCAGAAGCGCCGCCGCGTAGCTCCATGTGCGTTCGTTTATATAGCTGTCAGATATAACAGCGGTTATTCTGTAGTTCCTGTCATAGATCAGATTATCTATGAACGGAATGTCCTTGTAGTTTTCCATCAGCCAGCTATTGAGATCATATATCTTGCTGAGCGCTACGCCCTTTTCGTTTACCGTGTCGAGGTCGTTCTGAAGCGACATCGTTATCTTCGAAACCGACTGCTGTATGATACTTCCGATGGTCACGCTGAATTTGAAAACGCTTATCGCCGCGTCTAGCGCGGACTGCATGCACACCGCCGCAGATATCACCAGCGTTCCCTGCCGGAACAGCTTCTCTTTTGATTTGCAGAAATGTATCATCATCAGCGCTCCGGTCAGCCAGCACAGGATCCCCACCGCGGCGGACTGCTTTCGGTATTCCTCCGAGATATCGGAGAGCGTGTTTTCCACTGCGTCGCGGCTGATATCCAGCACCATGTAGCCGCAGACCTCGTTTCCGCGGCCGAAAATCGGCAGGGTCAGGACATAGCGCCCGCCCGCTGAATCATCGTAAACGGAATACACGCTGCCCCCGCTGAAATCCCCCACGCTGAACCGCGTTACCGGGCTTCCGCCGTCGGTCAGGCTGTAAAGCTGTCGGCGGTCGCTGGAAAAGATGTACACTCCGTTGGTGTAGGAGCAACAGCGGCGCACTCCGCTCAGAACCGAGCTGATGTTGTAGAAGTTCTCAAGGCTCTTGCCGTTTTTCACGCCATACTCTATCTGCCGGGTGTATTCCTGAGATTCCACCGCGAGCCGCGTGAAAATAATGTCGCTGTAAATACTGCTGAGCTCCCCGGTTTTGACGTAATACGCGCGCTGAGCCGCGAACGCTATGAGCGTCCCCATCAGTATGGTCAGCAGGACTTTCAGCTTATTCATGCTATCACCTCTACCCTCGCTACGGAATGTTTATCGTCACTGCCGGGGTCATCGTGACCGAAATGGCCCCTCCCCAGTTGCACATGCATTTGCTGGAGTTATTCAGCGCCGGCTTGCCGCCCACTATCACAGTCGGCGAACCCGGCGCCCAGGGAGCTGCGCACGCCGGAACGCACGGCATCGGAGTCAGCACACCCAACGCCGCCGCAGTCGCGCTCGCAACTGTTGGATTTGCTGGACTGCTGCACATTCCGAAGGTCATAGGCGGCTTCGGGATATCCATTATTGTGGCGAACGGCATGCTTCCTCCCACCGCTGTGGACTGGGACGTCACCGTAAGCGGCGCGGGAGCAGCTCCGAACGTACACTGGCACACCGCTGTATTTACTGCTGGATTCCCCATCACTTACCTCCTGTGAATTTCAGTTTTCCTATATCCGTGCAGCCCCTGGGAGCCGCCTCAGCCTGTGCTGAAACTACCCTCCCCGACTTTTCCGCAATGAAGCTCAGCCTGTAATTTTCGGTCTGCACGTCAGGTCGGAACGCCCCCGCCAGCAGCAGGAAGAATTCTCCGTTTTCGCCGCAGCGCAGCCGTATAAGCGGCTGTGCCGTTTCAGAGCGCTGGTGCGCGTATTTCAGCGGATTCTGAACGGTGCACAGCCCGTCCCGGATTCCGGTGAACATTTCCAGCTCGGAGGTCTTTCCGCTGCCCAGCAGGAACAGCGCAGGAAGCGCCGGCGCTCCGGTCTCCTGGAACATTCGTATCTCAGAAGCCCCCGCTTCCGAGCGCTCCTCCGCGACCCGGAGATTTCCCGCCGCGCGGACCGCGTACACCGTTCCGAACCCCGGAGCGCTCCCGCACACCGACGGGTATCTGTCAGCGGCAGGGTGCCGCCGCGAGGGATTCAGCGCAAGGTAGGACACGCTGTCCAGGGCGCTGAAGCGGGAATGATCAACTGTTATCACTGACTGCTCCTGCTGATAGCCCGGAGCCGTCACGGTTATCGTGTGTTCGCCCTCCGGCAGGTCAGTCAGGACAAAGTACCCGCCGGGCTTGTACTCATGCTTTAGTACGGCTCCGCCTTCGCAGAACGACGCTTCGCTCCCGGTCAGCAGTCTGCCGAGGCTCGCGTCGCTCAGTCTCCGCTTGTTGTTGAAATACCGCTGCTCGGTCTCGAAATCCCGGGCGGTGAGCATTTTTCCGTAGAAATACCTGTTTCTCTCAAGCGGAAAGAAATTACTGTTGTTCATCGTTGTTTCCTCCTAAAATAATGTCCCCGGTGATGCTGCCTGCATCCGCTTCGGCGCACACATAGCCGCTCAGCACTGAATTTACGCCAAGGTAGGTGTGCTGCTCAAGAACAACGTTGCGCTTCAGCACCACGACTTCGGCTTCCGTGTAGGCAGGGATGTGCTCCTTTTTCGGCGCGTCGCTGAACTCAACGTAACTCTTTTTCGGCGTGATCAGCTTGAATGTCTCGTTTTTGCCTTCGCTTACCGACGCCGGCGGAGTGTTCTTCTTTGCCCACAGGCTCCCTATAACGAACGGGCGGTGCACGTCGCCGTCCTCGTAGGCGAGCGCCACTATATCGCCTATCCCCGGGTGAAAAAAGCAGCCGTACTCCTTCCCGCCAAACGGCGTGAGGCAGTATATCCAGCCGGTCTCGCCGAGGTCCTTGTCGGCGGTGAGGTACCTGCACTTCACCCTGCCGTGGTTCTTCGGGTCCTTTATCGCTGTGACCTCCGCCAGTGCTATCCCTGTGCATTTCTGCTGACTCCCGCCGGGCGCGGACAGCATATCCGCCATACTCTGCATACGCTCACCTCCGTTAATCTGTAGGGGAACAGAAATCTATCCTTGTCAGGAATCCACCCGCGCTGAACGTGTGGGTTATTCCCGTGATGTAATACGTGTCGTTCAGCTTGGTTATCCAGCCTGTCGCGGTATGAACCTGTCGTGCGGCGCTCATTACTTTGCGTTTCGGACTGCGTCGGGGGTGTCAACTGCTCCGGTTCAGCCGCTTTGCTCTGCGGTTCTGGTGGGAGCACTGTGCCTGTAAAGTGATTTGCGGTTTCCGCTGTGGAGTGCTCCGGGAGCGTCAACTGCTCCGGTTCAGCCGCGTTACTCAGCGGTTCTGGTGGGAGCACTGTGCCTGTAAAGTGATTTGCGGTTTCCGCTGTGGAGTGCTCCGGGAGCGTCAACTGCTCCGGTTCAGCCGCGTTACTCGGCGGTTCTGGTGGGAGCACTGTGCCTGTGAGGTGATTCGCGGTTTCCGCTGTGGAGCGCTCCTGGAGTGTCAGGTGCTCCGGTTCAGCCGCGTTGTTCTGCGGTTCTGGTGGAAGCGCTGAGCCTGTGAGGGGATTTGCGGTTTCCGCTGTGGAGCGCTCCGGGAATGTCAGTTGCTCCGGTTCAGCCGCTTTTCTCTGCGGTTCTGGTGGGAGCACTGTGCCTGTAAAGTGATTCGCGGTTTCCGCTGTGGAGCGCTCCGGGAATGTCAGCTGCTCCGGTTCAGCCGCGTTTCTCTGCGGTTCTGGTGGGAGCACTGTGCCTGTAAAGTGATTTGCGGTTTCCGCTGTAGGAGGCGCCGGATCTGCCGCATTTTCTTTCTGCACTGCATTATTGAATGTCAATGCGGTGGAACTATTTTGGACTGTGTTTTGCTCTGAAAAAGCGTTTATTTCCCGAAATGAGTAAAGCTCATCAGTACCTCCGCAGAAATTTACGCGTTCCCAGTATTGGCAGACTGTATTTCCGCTCAGCCGCAGGAGCGATATTGCGGTTTCCCCGGCGGTCAGCGGGTCAAAGACCTCAGCGCCGCAGCGAAACACAACGTGCCCTTCCGTCAGCAGAAAGCACCCGAGCGCGGTCTCAGCATTGAGTTGGTTCAGCGTTTCCAGGCAGCCTCCGGATATCCACGGGAACTGCGCACAGCAAATCAGCGCGTTATTTTCAGCGCTCAGCAGAGTGCGCCACCGGCGCCGTCCGCTGCTCATGGTAAACTGAAACGCGCCGTATTCTTCGATGAAATTCAGACCTCGCTGCAAAAGCTCGCTTCGTACAATTTCGGAATAGTCCATCACTGGCTCCCTGCTGAGATATCATTTATGTTGGTCGGCGTAACAAGTTGACCCGAAAATACTGGGGGTCTGAACTCCATACCCGCCGAAACCTGCTCAAATGCGTTTTCCGGGGAATGTTCAGAGAAACGCACCGCATGGCTAGAAACGCCGCGAACCTCTCGAGCGGTCAGTCTGAGCAGAAACTGATTCCCAGCGCTCAGAAGCTGTTCGGGAGGCAATCCCATCATCGATTCGCTCAGCGAATGCTCCGCGGCGGAAGCCGCTGCGGACAGGATCTCCGGACAAAACACAGCCTGGAGGTTATGATTTTGTGGTTTCCTCTGGTGCACCGTTTTCCGGCTGGTTTGCTTCGTTTTGCTGAGCTGCTCCATTTTCGTCTCCTCTCAGACCGGAAAAGAAGTCTGCGACCGCCGAAGCAGCTTCGAATGCGGCTTTGCGGCGCTTATCGTCATCGGGCGGAGTTCCCTCCATGAGTTCCTCAGCCTCGCGGAGCGCCTGCTCGGGAAATCCGTCGGAGCTGAACATCTTTTCCGCTTCACGCACGTTGCTGTTGATCTCGTTCAGCTTTGTGAGGAAGTTCCGCTGCTGCTCCTCTTTTCTGCGGAGCACGGCAGTCTGCTTTATCACTGCCGCCCTGAGAAGCCGCGCGGCTTCCGCCGAGCTGGGCTCCTTGGATTTCTCAAGCTCCTTCAGGCGGCTCTTGCAGGACTGTAGAAGCCGCTTATCGTCGTCGGTCTGCAAAAACGGAAACGCGATTTTCAGCGTGTCGATGTTGCGCATTTCCAACGGCGTGTCTGACCTCTGACCGCTGCCGTTCGCAAGATTTCTGAACAGCTCAAGTATCCTTGTGCTTCCACGGAGCGCGTCCGTCACGAGGCTCACAGCGGACTGCGAGTCGCGATTGAACACGACCTTCGCGGACGTGTTTCCAACCTGAAAATCGTCAGCGCTGTCGAGCAGTTTTTTTGCCGCTCAGAGCCGTGAAAGCTCCTGCCAAGCGCCCTTGAAAGGCAGACTGTAAACACCTGACGTCCCTGCCCCGCCATAATTGCGTTGGCTAGCTTCCCGCCGCGGAATGCGTACGAAGAAAACTTGTCTGCAAAATGGCATTCATCTGATTCACGGCGCGAATCAGCAAACCCGGCGGACTCCCGATTATTACCTTTCCTGGAGCCTAAACCGCCGCCTGGGTAGGAATTCTCCCTGTCGGTACGCTGGAAATGTTCGCTGTTTCCCGCCATTTGTCTGGCACGTTCTGTTCCTATAGCGTCAAACCGCTTTGCGAAGCTGTCTGTCAGCATGTAAACCGGGTCGGAATTTTTTAATCCGGTAGCCTGGACTGAAAATTCGTATTCTTTTCCGATGCTTTTTCGCATCTGCGAGTATTGTTTTTTTGCCGTTTTGACTTGTTTTTTCCTTTTCGAGTATGTATACCCAGCCATATTCCACCTCGACTGACTATTGTTATCAAAGACAAATACACAATATAACGCAGTTGTGTGCAATAGTCGCCATGCAACTTGTGCATATTATACCAGGAAAAAAACGGGTTTTCAATATATTTTGCACGAATGACCTCCCACGCGTAACCAAAAACTGTCAAACCGCATGATTCTTTTCGGCAGGCGGTTATCCATGCTAATCCATATGAAAATGCCAAAAGTACTTGACAAATCTTTATACAATGTGATATAATCTGTGTAGGGGAGCGGATCGGCTGTCTGCTTCATATCAAGTTTTACTTTTCTTTCTTTTGATTTCTGTTATCCGTACCAGACAGTATCAACTTAAAGAAAGGCAGATCTAAATTTGACCAGCGAAAACACCGCTCTTGCTATCGACCTTACACAAGCGATACTGGAGCAATTCTGGCAGCAGGACACAACTCTGCTGCTGAAATACATGGACGAGGACTTCAGTCTGACTGACGCCCTTAACCATTATATTATTCAGGGTCAGCAGCAAGTATGCGGCTTCATGCCGACTGCGACCAGCGACATTATCAAAAGCAGGCTGACGGATAAATTGTTCATTATCGCGCAGAACTGCGGCAGCGCCTGCACGGTCATCGGAAAGTATACGCTCACTCCGATCTCCGACGCTGACGACATGCTGTACATGAAGCAGTACTGCGTGTTCGTGTGGGAGCTTTCCAGGCAGGGAGAGCTGAAGCTCAAGCACATCGGCGTAACCAAGCCGGACAGCACGTCCGAGTCAGACTACGGCAGCGCGTTTAATTCAGCGCTGATCACGCAGGGTTCGGCGCTGCACCAGCAGAGCCGTTCTTCCGACAGAATGATCATCACAGACACCGACGACTGCACCCGTTTTATTCCGAGAAACGACATACTTTACGCGACGTCAGACGGGCGCAACTGCCAGATTTGCTGCTTCTCCGGGAAAATCAACGCCAGGATAAACATTTCATCGTTCGTCGAAAAAGCCGGCGAGAAGTTCGTCCTCATACACAGATGTTATGCGATAAATCTCGATCATATCACACTTTTGAAGCCGTATTGTGTCGTAATGTCAAACGGAAGCGAGCTTCCAGTTCCAGTAAAGCGATACAGCGAGATAAAGCAGCTGCTCACTGAATTATTATCCAACAAATAAAAAAACGGTCACGTCCTGAAGTGCCCCCGAAAGTTTAGACAAAAATAAAATATTAAATTGGTAGGGAATGA
>CAMELR010000019.1 GCA_945923775.1 uncultured Clostridia bacterium
TGCCGTCCTCGTACTGCACGGTGGAAAGTCCGCGCCAGTGGCCGCGGCGGTAGTACAGCCTCTTTGCGCCCTCAAGGGAGATCTTCTTCTTTCTCAGCGGAACTAACGTTGCGTTCTCGTTGTGGCTTCCGCTGCAATAAAGTCCGAGCTTCAGCACGACCTTTTCCTTCAGCGCGGGCTCCTTTTCAAGCATTGCGGTGAACGCTCTCATCTGGCACGGAACGAGTACTACGGCAAGCTTTCCGTTGAACTCACGGAGCATGTCAACATGCTTCATCAGCGGCATGTACATGTATACCGACGAGGAGCTTTCCATCAGTTCCTCCCTGGTTGTTGCGATGAACGTCTTGTATCCGAGCTTTCCGTCCTTTATTTCGCTTCTTGTGACCCACGCGCCGTCTATCTCTCCCTTTTCGAGCATATGGCACAGCAGAGCCGTCACCATGCCGCCGGAAGCCGCATTCGCACGGATATTCTCGTCAGCGGCGTAGCCCATTCTTGCGCAAATGTGTTCGCCCATGTAAAACTCCGGGCGGTTGAAATCAAGCAGCTTGACCTTTTTCGGCTTGGCGTAGACCTTGTCTATCTCCTCGCTGATGAAGCGGATATTGTCACGGCTGCTTTCCAGCACGGCGGGAAGGTTCTCCTTTATCTTCTCGCGTATATTCTGGCTCTCAGAGATGAACCCCATGAACTTTGTTTTCAGGGAGTCAAGCTCCAGCGCGGAGAAATCCACCGCATACTCGCCAAGCCCGAACATATCGAGGACTTCCTTGTACTTGTGGCTCCAGCCGATGAGCAGCACCGGGGTACACTTTTCCAGAGCGCCTATCATTGCATGGAACCGGGAAGCCACCAGTACTTCGCAGCGTGCCAGAAGCTCGCGTATCTCCTCGGGAGCCATTTCCCGCGGCTCCCACATTACCTTTGTCTTGTCCCGGACTGCATTGTAGACCTCGGTGCAGATGATGAGGTCGTTGTTGCGGGGCTTCTCGCTGCCTTCGCGGGCGGCGTTGGCTATCAGTAGCACGTTGTAGTCCTGCTCGTTGAGCCAGTTGATGAACTGGATCATGCAGCCGCGGTAGTCCCTGCCCATTTTCTCGCACTTTCCCTGGACTACGCTGCTTATCGACAGCGCGACAACTCTATTGCGGAAGAACGGGCTGTCCTCGCAGAGTTTCTGCACTTTTTCGGCATAAAATTCGCTGTCGGGCATGGAGAATGCTCCGTCGGCGCAGAGCTTCACGTTTTCTGTGATGCCTATTCCGGCAAGGTTGTCCTGGGTGATTTTTCCGCGTGCGCAGATGAGCTTTATCTTCGGAAGTATCCACTTTGCCAGGAACTTATTCCAGCCGTTCTTGAACGTACCGAGCGCCTGGGAGTACTTAACGACGGGAACTCCGCAAAGCATGGGAACCGCTGCGCATACGAACGCGTAAGTATTCATGATGAAGCCGCGGCTGTCCACGAAGGAGATTCCGGCCTCGTCGATAACTATGTTGCACTGGGAGTACGCCTTGATTATCTTATCCATTTGCAGGAGCTTCCGGAACGGCGGAATGAACCGCAGGAAGCTGTAAAGTATGGAGAGCGGGAACGCCAGGAACAGAAGGCGCTCCGGCTTTGCGTTGACTACTTTTATAAAGTCGTATTTCTCGGGCATTTCAGCAATGAGCTTACGGTCTGCACCGGGGTATGTGGACATCAGGAATATATTGAGTTTTTCGCCGTAGCGCTCCTTGAGCTGCTTTATGGAGCTCTGAAGCATGGCTGCGGCTCCCTTGTTTCCGCTGAAGCAGGCGGCGGTTATAGCGATGTTTATTGGTTTCATCTATGTGCGCTTCCTTTACTTTTCGATTTTGCATAGCAATACAATTATATTGTATCACATAAGTGCTTATTTGTCAAAAGAAAAGTTTGTGAAAAGATTGCTGGAATGATAAACTATAATTTAGCGGCTAGTGTTCCATTTACTGCAACCCTTAATCGGGAGTCAAGGGGGTGTCTCCCCCAGTGGGGGAGGTGGCGCGAAGCGCCAGAGGGGTTGACCGACAGACCTAGTCCCCCTTGCGAGTCGAGGGCAGCGCCCTCGTCGCCGCCAGGCGAAACCTCCGCACGAAGTGCGGTTACTCTGCAGCTGGCGCGCAGTTACTCCGTGCGGAAGCACGGCTAAACGAAAAAGAGCGCTAAAGGGGCGTGGGGGAAAACAAGAGTTTTCCCCCACAAGCGACACATTGTCTTTGTTGAGTCCGTCCTCCGAAACAGTCCGGTGGACTGTTTCGGACGTGTCATTAACCTCTAAACAACAATTTATCACTCGCAAAATGTTCGATACAATCCACCTTTATCTCGTAAAAACAGTACTGCGATACCTGAAGTATATAAAATTAAACACAGATACCACAGCAAGAAACGCAACATATACAATAACGTCCCATTCCGCCGACCCTATAACACTGCACCAGCGCGATATGTAAACTACCTCAGCCAGGAACCCGGCAAGCGGTATCGCAAAGCAAAGCCACAGCGACCGCCTTCTGAGCTCCGAAATGCTTATCCAGAGGAACACCTTGGCTCCCGCAGAAATCGTCAGGAATATCCCCATAACCGTATCCATCGTGAACACCTGCGGGAATACCTCGTAGACCCGCGACGCGGCTCCGCCATACCTAAGCCCGCTGAAAAACAGCACCGCGCGTATTGCGTCCATCGCGGCCCATGCAAACAGCAGAAAATACATGTTGATCTTCAGCCATTTAATAGTGCAGAACCGTCCGTTAGCTCCGATTATGTGACCCATGCGGCTTATTTCCGGCCAGCTCGTTCCGTTCATGTACTCGTCCTCGTAATCCGGGACAAATGTAGTCTGAGTACGGTTATGCTCCGGTATCAGATCTATCTGCGGGTTCTCCTGGCGGTTCACGTTATAAAGCGGCGGAGCTTCCCTGCCAGTCTGCTCGAATGGTTCACTGTACCCCGGTAGAGTCTCGGCGGGTTCGTCGGTTTTGCCAGGGTCTGTGATCTGCGAGGATTCCGCCGGCTGGTTTCCGGTGGAGGCTCCGCAGTAGGTGCAGAATGCAGTGAAGTCGCCTATCTCCCTGCCGCAGTTGTGACATTTCATGGTGTATCCCCCTTTTCCATACAATTACCCTATAATATTATAGCATACGAATTTAAATTAGGCAAGTATATTCGACTTTTTTCTTGCCGTGTAACCGATTACTCTTGACATCTCAGCGGATTTTCTGTATAATTGAAACAGCGGGCTTTTTGCCCGGTATTTTTTGTTTTCAAGGAGAAATCACAATGAAAAAGTTCCTTTCGATTTTTACGGCGGCTTCAATGCTGCTCGCTATGACCGCATGCAGCTCCCCCGCTGACTCGTCGGCTTCCGACAGTTCCTCTGCGGCTGACAGCTCCGCTTCTGCGGCGCAGACTGCGGAAAGCTCCCAGCCCGGTCAGCAGGAAAGCTCCGAAGCAGGTGAAAGCTCTGCGGCTCCCACGGCGGAAGCAGACGACGCCCGCACCGACTACGAGAAGATGGTAGACCGCTCGCTGCTTTCCGTTGGCGACATGACCAGAATGGCCGATGTGTTCCAGAAGGCGCAGAACGGCGATGACATCACCGTCGCTTACATAGGCGGCTCCATAACCGAGGGCTACAACGCGGGAACCACAGAGTTCTACGCAAAGACCTGCACCGACCTGCTTCAGGGCTACTTCCCGGATATCACTGTCACAGGCGTTAACGCAGGCATCAGCGGAACTCCCTCGCTGCTGGGCAACCTGCGCCTCGAGCGCGACGTGCTTTCCGCTGACCCGGACATCGTTTTCGTGGAATTCGCGGTAAACGACGGCCAGGAGGCTGACTACAAGAACGCATACGAGAGCCTTGTGCGCACCCTGCTCACCCAGGAAAAGGACATCGCGGTAGTTCTGCTGTTCACCGTACTCGACAGCGGATATACCTGCCAGGAGCACATGTCGAAAATAGGCGCGAACTATGACCTTCCGATGATAAGCGTACACGACAGCGTTTACGAGGAGATAGAAGCGGGAAGAATGACATGGCAGGATTACTCCAACGACCAGTCCCACCCGAACGCTTACGGTCACAAGTGCATCACCGACTTCGTTGACAACTACTATCAGAAGGTGCTCCCCGTTGTTTCCGAGAATGTCGGCGAGGTCAGCAAGGAGCTTCCCGACCCGGTATTCAGCGCTAAGTATATGAACATGCACTACATGGACAGCGCAACGATGGACGGCGTGGAGCTTGACGGCTTCGAGCAGTACGACACCCACGGCAGCTTCCACAACGGCTGGATGTACCGCGGCACCGACGGCGGCTCGATGAAGTTCACCGTTGACTGCAGCGTGCTCGAGATGGTGTTCAAGGCAAACAACAGCGACAAGTATGGCACAGCCGATATCTATGTTGACGGCGAAAAGGTAAAGTCCGTGGTTTCTAACATGTCCGACGGCTGGAACAACCCCGTTACCGCTTATCTCATCGACAACGATTCCTCTGCGGAGCATACCGTTGAGATACGCATGGAGGGCGGCGTTACACAGGCGTTCTTCGTGATGGCGTTCGGTTACTGCGACTGAGCTGAAATCTGAATATCAAAACCTCCCGTGGTATAAACCGCGGGAGGTTTTTTGCAGTTACATGCAGTAAAACAGGTGTTAATCTTTTCTCAGGGCAGAACGCTGCCGGAAGGGAGGGACATATAATGGACAGCAGCATTATCACAGCGATGATCTCGCTTATAGGGACGCTCGGCGGCTCACTGGGCGGCATACTGGTCAGCTCAAAGCTGACGGCATATCGTCTGGAGCAGCTTGAAGCCCGGGTAGCCGAGCACAACAACTTTGCAAGAAGAATGCCGGTGATAGAGGAACAGATAAAGGTAATAAATCATCGGCTCGCTGACATTGAAGAGGAGGAAAAGCACCATGAAAATTGACTGGAAACGCAAGCTCACAAGCCGCAAGCTCTGGATAGCTGTCGCAGGATTCGCGGCGGGACTTATCGTAGCCTTCGGCGGTAGCTCCGAGACGGCTGAGACCGTATCCGGCTGCATTCTGAGCGGAGCCGCAGTCGTAGGGTACGTTATCGGAGAAGGTCTTGCCGACAGCGGCAGAGGAAACGGAGGCAGCGACGATGGCGATAACTTTTGAAGCCTACGCCCGCAGTAACGAAGCATTCAAGACCCCGCGCCCCATGCCGCAGGGAAGCCCGGCGGGAATCATAATCCACTCCACCGGCGCGGACAATCCGAACCTGAAACGCTACGTGAATGCGCCGGAAATATGCGGCGCGAATACCTACAAGAACTACTTCGACCGCCCGGACAGCAATGTCTGCCCGCACGCGGTCATAGGAAAGGATAAAAACGGAGAGGTCAGGGCGGCTAAGCTGCTCCCCTGGAACGTCTGCTGCTGGGGCTGCGGGAATGGCTCCAAAGGAAGCTACAACTACGCTCCGGCGTATATCCAGATAGAAATAGCCGAGGACGCGCTGAACGACCGCACCTACTTCGAGGAGGCCTTCGGGCTTGCCGTACAGCTCTGCCAGCGCCTCATGAAGAACTATCCCGCGATACTCCCCGAAAACGTGATAAGCCACAAGGAGGCTCATGCGCGCGGGTACGCTTCCAACCACGGAGACCCGGAGCACTGGCTCGCCAGGTTCGGCAAGGATATGAACTGGTTCAGAAGCAGACTTGAAAGCTCCCGGGTCAGGGTGAACGCTGAAAAGGTCGTGCCGCGTGGAGCTGCGGCAGAAGTTATATCTCAGCTAAAGGCGCTTGGATTCGCTGCGGCTGTTGAAGAACTGTAAATTAAAATGGGCTGTATCCGATATACAGCCCATTTTATTTATGAAATCTCTATTTTGAATTGCCGGAGCTTTTCTGGACCATTATCCTTACCGCGCCGACCCGCAGGTTGAACTTTCCCTCCGGCGTTTTGAATGTGCAGTCCATATTCCCTCCTCATCGGTACTCCGCAAGAATGATGCCCCGCGGAGCCACGCTCACCGCGCCGTCAGCAATGAACAGCGGACGAGTTCCGGCGGTAATATGGTCGGCGTATACCATCATGCGCCTTCCGTTTTCGTACCTCAGCGGGTGAGCCGCCGGATTCACTATCAGCAGCAGGCCGCCAAAATCCGCAGCGACCGCGCCGCCCTCCAGCGTTTCAAAGCGTATCTTGCTAATGCTCTCGGCGTCCCTCATGCGGAACTGCGGAAAATACTTCCTCACTGCTATCAAGCCGCGGTAGTACTCCATCACGCCGCGGCGCAGTGTGACGTCGTTCCACTTTATGGAGTTCACGCTGTCCGGGGAATTATAGCTGTCGTGGACAAAGCTGCCGTCCGGAGCGGTCTTGCTGCGCAGTATTTCCTGCCCCGCCTGAATGAACGGAACTCCCTGCGACAGGAATACTATCGCCGCCGCCAGTTTATCCGCCGCGATTATTTCCGCGCCGGAAGCCTCCGGCATGGAGCTCCTCAGCTTATCGTAAAGCGTGAGGTTGTCGTGAGCCTCAACGTAATTCACCGACTGCTGCGGCTTATCCGTCCAGCACTCCGCGGAAGCCCTGCCGACGTCCTCGCGCCATATGCCGCCTGACATCACCGACTTTATAAGCTCCGCGCGCTCGGCGGCTTTGCCGTTGACGTAGCCGCAGTCGGGGTCGTAGAAAACAGAGCCTTTCACGCCGTCGCGCAGGTCGTCGGAGAACATCGCGAAATCCGGAAGCTCCCGGGCGTTATTCTTCATTGCGCGCAGCTCCTCGGGAAGCGGGCAGGAGCCTCCCGTCCAGCCCTCGCCGTAGAGTATCACGGAGGGGTTCTCCGCACGGAGTTCCGCCGCGGCGCGGTTCAGCGATGAAATATCCAGAAGCCCCATCAGGTCGAACCGGAAGCCGTCAATGTGGTACTCCCGCGCCCAGTAGAGAAGGCTGTCGGCGATGAATCGTCCCGCCATCGCACGCTCGCTCGCGAACTCATTTCCGCATGCGGAGCCGTTCGAAAGGCTGCCGTCCGCGTTGTGGCGGTAATAGTACCCCGGGTACGTCTTATTGAACGGAGAGTCCTCCGTAGCGTAGGTGTGGTTGTAAACCACGTCCATTATAATGCCTATGCCCCGCTCATGTGCCGCCTGGATAAGCTGCTTGAACTCCCTTACCCTTACCTCGCCGTGGTGCGGGTCGGTGGAATAGCTGCCCTCGGGAATGTTGTAGTTAAGCGGGTCGTAACCCCAGTTGAAGCCCGCGTCAGGGTCGCTTTCGTCCACCGACTGATAGTCGAACACCGGCAGCAGGTGGATATGAGTTACCCCCAGCTTCTTTATGTAGTCAAGACCGATTGCCTCTCCGAAGCCGTTGACCGCCTTCTCGCAGAACGCCCCGAACTTCCCGCGCAGCGTGAATTTCCCGCTCTCGTCGGAGGAAAAATCCCTGACATGCAGTTCGTATATCACCGCGTCGGTGTAGTCGCCGAGGGTGACACGCTTGTCGCGCTCCCAGCCCTCCGGGTCGGTGGTACGGAGATCAAGAACCATTCCGCGCCTGCCGTTTACACCGGCGCTTCTCGCGTATATGTCGATAGTTTCAGCGGTGTTTCCATTTCTGGTGAACGCATACGTGTAATACACCCCGCTGAGATCGCCGGAAACCTCCGCCTTCCACACGCCGTTCTCGCTGTGCATTTCTTCGGTGCGGAACGGATCAGGCTCGGAGTCGTCATGGTACAGCCGGAGTTCCGCGCTCTCAGCCTCCGGCGACCACACCGCGAACCTGGTCGCTTCGGGAGACCAGACCGCGCCAAGCTCGCCGTCGTATGCGTATTCACTGTCGATATTATCAAAGTTGTTCATACTTACACTCCAAATCATTTCAAGAATACTATGCTGTGCGGCGGGATCTCCAGCTCCCCGGAAAGCGAAGGCTCATCGCCGGACGATACCGCCAGATATCCGCGTATACTCCGGCTGTCGAGTTCCAGAGCCGCGTCAGAAAGCGCCGCCGCTTCATCGGTGAGATTGTAGACTATCAGGATACTGCTGCCGTTCCAGGTGCGCTTTACCGCCGCGATATCGCCTCCGGAGTTCCCGGAAAGCTCCAGCACCTCGGTAGTACCCCTTGCGATCTCCGGATTTTCATTGCGGATACGCAGTGCGCGCTTGTAATAATTCAGTATCGAATCCGGATCGGAGAGCTGCTTTTCCACGCTCTCGAAACGGTTTTCCTGCCGTTCCATATCCGGAGGACCGTAGGTCAGCCCGGAACCGTTGTCGTCCCATATCATCGGAGCGCGCTTGTTCTCGTCCCGCCCGCTGCCGGAAAGTCCGATCTCGTCGCCGTAATACATGAACGGCGAGCCGCTCATCGTCAGCAGCAGCCCGGCGGCTTCCTTTATCCTCGCCGGGTCGTAGCGCAGTATTCCTGCGGCGCGGTCGGTGTCGTGGTTGCCGATGAACGGCGCGTCGATACCGCGTTCGCTGTAACCAGCGATCGTCTGCTCTACCGTTGCCATAGCCTGCGCGAACGACTCCGCAGAGTTCGTCTTTCCGCTGAGGTTCACGGTCTTTGCTATCTTGCCGTCAGACTCCGCCATCGTGAAGCCGAAAACGCTGTCTATCGAAGAAGCGTAGTACTTCGTGTAGGTGGTGAAGCTCTCCCACACCTCGCCGACGATATAACAGTCTGGATTTACGCTGTGGCAGTAATCACAGAACCAGTTCAGCACCTCAACGTTCTTGTCGGGGTTTCCGGTGAAATACTCCTTTACGGCGTCCAGCCGGAATCCGCCTATCCCCTTATCCAGCCAGAATTTCGCTATCTGCTCGAATTCCTCCCGGACGTCCGGGTTGTCGAGCTGTAACTCCGGCATATTTTCGGAGAACACCGCCTGGTACCACTTATTTCCCGTGGGATACCACGCGGCGCTCCCGGCGGGCTTTTCGTCCTCGAAATAATAGTAGCCAACGTACTTATTGTGGACCGGGCAGGGCGTTTCGGAAAGGCAATCTTCCTCCGCAGGCGCGCCGCACGGTTCCTGACGAAGGCTCTGGGAAGCCGATTCGAACCAGGGGTGATAACGCGAGCTGTGGTTCATCACAAGGTCGATGAGCAGGCTTATGCCGCGCTTTTCGCACTCTGCGGAAAGGTTCTCGAAATCCTCCATCGTGCCGAACTGCGGATCTATGCTGTAGTAGTCCTCCACGCTGTACTTATGATAGGAGCGCGAGGGCATTATCGGCGTGAGCCAGATCCCGTTGAAGCACATGTCCCGGATATAATCCAGCTTTGAAGTGATGCCGTTCAGGTCGCCGATACCATCGCCGTTGCTGTCGCAGAACGAACCTACGAATATCTGATAGTAGTTCCGGTAATTGTCGTCGATGATGTTCAGTTCCTGCTCGTATTTGTAGCTGTTCAAACTTGTCATATCTGATGTCTCCGGCGAACTGCACCCGGAAACCAGCACAGCCGCCGCAGTAAAAACTGTAGCGGCTGTGCGTTTAATGGTGGTTATCCATGAAGATGTCATTCTTTCTCCTTCGGAAGCTCCCGGGAGCATATCTCCCTGACGGATTCGCGCTCGATAAGCTCCGGGCGCAGCATTACGGACTTGATATGTATTCCGTTTTTCATCTGCTGAAGCATGAAGAACGCCGTCTTTCCGATGTGTATGCGGTTCTGGCTGAGCGTAGTTATCGGGGGCTGCGAATACTCGGACGGCGGAAGGTTGTCGTAGCCGGTGACGCTGATGTCCCCAGGAACGCTGTACCCGGCGTGTATAAGCTCCTTTACCGCCGTGCAAGCGAGAAGGTCGCTTATGCAGACCACTGCGGTGACTCCAGTCTCGGCGATCTCCAGGATACGTTTTTTCGTGCCCTTCGCCGAGAAATATCCGTACTTCACAGCGGCGGGATCCTCCTCCAGACCAAGCTCTGCCAGGGCGTCGGAATACGCCTGCTTGCGCTCGATGGTGACGATGCTGTCAGGCTCGCCGCCGAGGAACCCTATCCGGTCATGCCCCTTCGACCAGAGGTAGCGCACAGCCTGGCGGATACCCTCTGCGCTGTCGCAGCCGACCCTGGCCACAAGCGGGGAATCAACGTAATTATCCAGCACCACCATCGGGATATTGAAGCTCTTGATGTGCTCAACGAACACCGGGTGCGGCTTGAATCCGAGGAACACGCTGCCCTCGTAATTACCGCCGGACATGATGGAATAGTAGCTGCCGGTTTTCAGCTCCTCGTCGTTTATCGCAACGATGTTCACGCCTATTCCCTGCTCAGCCGCCGCAGCCTGTATTCCCAGGATTATCTCATATCCGAACTGATCTACCTTGTCGTAGTGTATGCTTCCATAGATGAACACGATGAGATTGCGGGAATACGCCGTGCGTCCGGTCTTTACCTGGTAGCCCATTTCGCTTGCGCAGCCAAGAATGCGCTCCCGGGTCTTTTCGCTGATGTCGGTGCCTCCCGAAAGAGCCTTCGACACCGTGCTTTTCGCCATTCCCAGACGGTCGGCTATATCCTGGATAGTTACGTTCTTTCCTGCCATGCGTTTTTCTCCTTAACCCTTTACTGCGCCGCCTGTTACGCCTCCTACGTAATACTTCTGCATTACGATGAACAGCGCGCCTATCGGGATAGATACCAGCACGGCTCCTGCCGCGAACTGGGTGTAGTATGCGCCGATGAACTCACGCTCCAGCATTTTGAACATGCCTAGCGCAACGGTGTAGCTGTCATAGTTCGCGCCGCAGATCATGCTCGGGAAGATGTAATCCACCCAAGGAGCCATGAACGTTGTCAGCACGGTGTACACGATTATCGGCTTTGAAAGCGGTACGGTTATCTTGAAGAACACCTGGGATCTTGTCGCACCGTCAAGGTAGGCGGATTCGTCAAGGGATTTCGGTATCGTATCGAAGAATCCCTTCGCGATATAGTATGTCAGTCCCGAACCGGAAATGTACACCAGCGTGAGGCATACCAGCGGATTCTCAGTGAGACCCAGACCCTTTAATATGTAGTATATAGCTACCATCGACATGAATCCGGGGAACATTCCGAGGATAAGCGCAATGTTCATCATCGGCTTTCTCATCTTGAAGCGGAGGCGGCTGAGCGCGTAGGACACCGCCAGCACGATGAATGTCGAACCGATGCAGGATACTACAGCCACGATGAACGTGTTGAGAAACCACTGCGAGAACTTGAACTGCTGATCTTCAAACAGCAGGCGCGTATAGTTGTCAAGGGTGAAGCCCTTCGGCCAGAAGTAGCTTGTGTAGGAGCCGGGCTCCGCACGGAACGATGTCAGGATAATCCACATCAGCGGGAGTATCCAGATGATACCGAGCACCAGAAGCACTATCTGGATAACGATGTTGACGGTCTTCTGCTGCCTTGAATAGGAGCGGGAATAGAATCTGTCCTCTTTCATTACTGGAACGCCTCCTCATTCTTGTAAGATGCCGATCTGCGGAACGTGATGAGCGACAGCAGCGAGCAGATGATGAATACCAGAATGCCGATCGTCGCAGCGTAGCTGTAGTCGCGGGAGTTGACGGTCAGCTTGTACAGCCATGTTACCAGCAGGTCGGTCTTGCCCGCCTGGTAGTAATCCAGCGTTGCCGGAGTTCCTCCGGTAAGGAAGTAGATGACGTTGAAGTTGTTGATGTTGCCGACAAGCTGGGTGATAAGGTACGGAGTGGTAACGAACAGCACATACGGCATCGTGATCTTGGTGAACATTACGAACGGGGAAGCTCCGTCAATTCTTGCGGCTTCGTAGAGATCCTCCGGAATGTTCATCAGGATACCGGAAACTATCAGCATTGTGTACGGAATACCTATCCACAGGTCAACTATGATTACCGTCACGCGCGCCCAGGTGGGGTCGGTGAAGAACGGAAGCGGCGAGCTTATCCAGCCAAGCTCCTGGAGCAGGACGTTAACGGGGCCTGCCTCTGCGAGGACGTTCTTCATTACCAGCAGCGAAACGAACTGCGGAACTGCGATGGCGAGAACGAAAAGCGTACGGTAGAAAGCCTTGAAGCGAATGCCCTTCTTATTGATGAGCATTGCAAGAATGATTCCGAGCAGATAGTTAAGGAACGTCGCAAATACCGCCCAGACCAGCGTCCACGCGAGGACCGGCCAGAATGTATGTCCGATGGTGGAATCGCTTCCGAGAATGACCTTGAAGTTGTCAAGACCTATCCAGGTGAACAGGTTCGCAGGCACCTGGTGATCCTTATCGTAGTTGGTGAACGCGAGGGAGATCATGTATACCAGCGGAACTATCGTGAATACGACAACGCCGGTAACAGGGATAAACAGCAGCGTCTTGTGGAACTGCTCGTCAAGCAGGGACTTGATGTCGTCAACGAAGCCCGGGAGCTTCTTGCCCGCCTTTTTCAGGCGTTCCGCGGTGTCCGCGGAGTGAATGCTCTGAACCCACAGGAACAGGAACACCACCGTAATGAACAGCGCGAAGATACCGTAGAGAAGTATCAGCATGGAGTTGTCGCCGTCCTGGAGCACGTCAATGCCGAGGGACTCGTCGAAGTGCCAGCCGCGCTGAACGGTACCGAGGTTCCGCAGCCCTGCGAGGAACCCGAATCCGGTGTCTATCATGAAGCCGAAGTAAGCCACCTCAGCCGCGAGGTACATCAGACCTTTTATGATCTGTCCGCGGAACAGGCTGCCCGCGCCCATCACGATGTACGACAGCTTGGTAAGGATACCGCCGTGTACGAACGTACGTCCGAGCCACGCGAAGCCTCCGCCTATCTTCTTGAAGAACTTGGCGAGCGCGCCTGGGATACTCATGAAGAAATGAGCAATGCCCATGCCGAGCGCCTTGAAGAATTCCGTCACACGGAACAATACTTTTTTGTACCATGGGAGTACGAAGTAATCAATTCTTGTCATTGCATTTACCTCCTGAAATATATCGGCGCTTTGTGCAGTTTCAGTGCGGCTTTTCAGGAGACATACAGTTTATTATATCACCATAACAGCCGACTGTCAATACGGGCAAAATAGGGATCAAAGCGGCATTGAAACTGCATAAAGCAGATATTTTCCATTTCTGCGGGCGGCTTTGGGAGATCCGCCCGCATTATGGAAAGGGGAGAAACCTATTTATTTAGGATTGGATATCTTAGTTACGTGGTTACGTGGTTACGCGGTTACTATCAGCCGAGGGTGGCCAGAACGGAGTTAACGTAAGCGTCGAGCTTCTCCTGGAGGTTATCCTTGGTGCAGGTGCCTGCGATGATCTCCTGACCGAATGCTTCCGCAGGAGTCCAGAAGTTCTGTACCTGGGGAATGGAGGTCTGAACGGTTGCGTACTGAGCCTGCTGTGCAAGCGCTGCAACTGCGATGTTGGAGGAAAGCGCCTCGGTGTCGTTGGAAAGCTCGATGTTGGTAGGAGCTAAGGAACGATTCTCAAATCTGTACTTCTGGTTTTCCTTGTTGGTGAGCCATTCTGCAAGCTCCATAGCCTCGACCGGGTGCTTGGTCTCGGAGTTTACGCCCATGATCTTGAAGTTTGCCATGCTGCCCATCTGAACGGTCTCGCCGTTGGAGAGGGTGAAGGTCGGGAGCTTGGTTGCTGCGTAGTTATCGCCGAGGGAAGCCTGGATATCGCCTGCGTTCCATGTGCCGGTAACTGCCGCTGCGATGGTGCCGTCTGCGAAACCTGCTCTGATGAGGGAGTCGTCGAAGTTAGCGCCGTACTTGGGGTTGTTTACGAGGTCGATGAGGTACTCGCCTACCATGTAGCCGCGCTCATTGTTGAAGTCGCACTGTGTGGGATCGGTTCCGTCCGGACCGAACAGTGTGCAGCCTGCGCCGAAGAAGAACGCTGTCTGATACCAGCCGTTGTCGGTGTCGAACGCGAAGTTGGTGGTAACGCCTTCGATATCCTTGCTCATGATCGCCTCAAGGGACTGCACGTCCTCCTCGGTGAGCTTGGACTTGTCGTAATACATGAAGTATGTATCGGAGATGTGAGGATATCCGTACAGCTCGCCGTCAATGGAAGCTGCTGCGATGGAAGCCTCGGTATTCTCGGCTACGATCTGATCCTTGTTTCTGGTTACTCTGTAGAGCGCGCCTGCTTCAACGAGAGTAGCGGTCTGGTCGGAAGCGAATGCGAAAACGTCAGCCGCTGCGGAAACGTCCTTGAGGACTTCCTTCTGTGCGTCAGCCTCGCTGACTACACCGTAGGTGAATTCGAACTTCTTGTCGGGGTTTGCTGCTGCGAACGCGTCGCACATTGCCTTGGTGGATTCCTGACCCTCCTGGGAAGCCCACACGGTGAGGTTGATCACCTCATCGGAAGCTGCGCCGCCATCGTTCGCTGCGGAGCTGCTGTTGTTCGCTGCGGAGCTGCCGTCCGCGCTGCTTCCTGCGGAAGAGCCTCCGTTGCTGCTGGAGCAGCCGGCGAACATTACGCCTGCCATTGCTGCGGCTGTGATGGCTGTCATGATCTTTCTGATCTTCATAATAAATTCCTCCTGAACGTTTCGTTCGTATTGTTCATTTCGAAACTTGTATTTTGTTTCGAAACAAAGTTTCCGAAATATTCACTCGCAGCATTTGCATGACTGCGAGCGAACCTTACGGCGTGTTTCGAAATCTTTTTGTTTGATTCGAAATCTTGATTTTATTATAACAGAAAAAACTGTTTTGTCAAGCGATTTTGCACAAAAAAATCTCACAATCGCCAAAACTATTGTAAATTCGGCACGATAAACAAATCACACCATAGTGTATTTGTGAATTATGGCAACGTTTCCGCTGAAACGTACGTTACACCGCATTTTATTACAGGGAAACCTTTCCGATATGCCAGATATCGTCCGCATATTCGGCGATGGTGCGGTCTGAGCTGAACTTTCCTGCGCTGCATATGTTCAGCCAGCACTTCTTTGCGAAGGCAAGGCTGTCGCGGTAGTCGCGGTTAGCGGCGAGCTTGGCGTCAACGTAGCTCCTGAGGTCGCCGAGCAGGTAGTAGTGATCCGGAACATGCCAGCTTGCGCCCTCCATGAGCGCGTAATACAGTTCGCGGAACGCTCCGGTGCCGCCGTCGGAAACGGTACCGTCGATAAGGGAGCTTACGACGCGCTTTATCTTCGGGTCGGATTCGGCGATATCGCGGGGAATGTAGTTCGGCATAATGCGCTCGAGCTCCTCGACGGTCGCGCCGAAGATGTACTCGTTCTCTGCACCGGCTTCCTCTGCTATCTCGACGTTTGCGCCGTCAAGCGTGCCGAGAGTTACCGCGCCGTTGAGCATGAACTTCATGTTGCCGGTGCCGGAAGCCTCGGTTCCCGCCGTGGATATCTGCTCGGAAATATCAGCCGCAGCGACCAGCTTCTCCGCATAGGATACGCGGTAGTTGCTTACGAATATGACGTTCAGCAGATCCTTTGTCGCCGGGTCGGAATTGACCAGCTTTGCGACCTCGTTGATGTACTTGATGATGCCCTTCGCGCGGTAATATCCCGGCGCGGACTTTGCGCCGAAGATGAACGTAGTCGGTGTGAAATCCTTTATGTTGCCGTCCTTGATCTCATAGTAGAGGTAGAGTATCGAGAACGCGTTGAGAAGCTGACGCTTGTACTCGTGCAGGCGCTTTATCTGGATATCGAAGATGTGACCGGGGTCAACCTTCACGCCGTCCGACTTCTCGATGAACTCCGCGAGCTGCTGCTTCTTGGTTTTCTTTATTTCCATGAAGCGGCGGAGCACGCTCTCATCGTCTGCGTACTTCTTCAGCTCCTTGAGCCTGTCGAGGTCAGTCACCCAACCCTCGTCCCCGAGAAGCTCGGTGATGAGCGCGGAGAGCTCGCGGTTGCAGAGAGCCAGCCAGCGGCGCTGTGTGATACCGTTAGTCTTGTTCTGGAAGCGCTCCGGATACAGCTCATACCACTCCTTGAGCACAGTCGTGCGGAGAAGATCGGTGTGGATAGCCGCAACGCCGTTGACATACGAAGAACCGAACACCGCGATATTCGCCATGTGAACGGTGCCGTTCTTTATCAGGCGCATAACAGCGCGCTTTTCCTGCGGAACTCCACGGCGGTGCATTTCGGATTCGAACGCCTCGCTGAGCATGATAATTACATTGTACACCTCGGGGAGTATCTTCTCGATGAGGCGGCTGTCCCACTTCTCGAGAGCCTCCTGCATGATGGTGTGGTTGGTGTAGTTGAACACGCGCTGCGCCGCGCTGAAAGCCTTGTCGAAGCTCCAGCCCTCGTCGCGCATTACAACGCGGATAAACTCCGGAAGCGCAATAACTGGGTGGGTGTCGTTCATCTGAATGCAGTTGTAGTCCGCGAAATTCTCCATCGTGCCGAACTGCTTCTTGTGCTTTCTGATGAGGTCAGCGACCGCGGCTGCGGAGAAGAAATACTCCTGCTTTAAGCGGAGAAGCTTTCCTGCCTCGGTCTCGTCGTTCGGGTAGAGCACGCGGGAGATGTCCTCGGCTGCGCGCTTCTTCTCGCCGGCTTCGGTGTACCTGCTCTGGTTGAACAGGTCAAAATCGAACTCGTCGTCGGTCTCAGCCTGCCAGAGGCGCAGCGTGCCGACATTCTCGGTGCCGTAACCGATGACCGGATAGTCATACGGAACTGCGTTCACATCGCCGTCAGCAAAGTGGACAACAACTTTCTCCTGATCGCGGCGAATGCTCCACGGGTCGCCCTGGCGCTGCCAGTTGTCGGCGGTCTCCGTCTGGAATCCGTCCTTGATACCCTGCTTGAACAGTCCGTACTTGTAGCGTATTCCGTAGCCGTCAAGCGGAAGGTCGAGCGCCGCGGCGCTGTCCAGGAAGCACGCTGCAAGTCTGCCCAGGCCGCCGTTGCCGAGCGCCGCGTCCTCTATCTCCTCGAACTCGTTTATATCCGCGCCGAGCTCCTTCAGACCTTCAGCGGTGCTGTCCAGCAGACCGAGACACAGCAGGTTATTGTACACCGCTCTGCCCACCAGGAACTCCATTGAAAGGTAGCTTGCCTTGCGCGCCCTGTCATGAGCCGCGCGGCTTTTCTCCCACGCCGGGGAAAGCTCCTCCATAACAAGCCCGGAAACCGCGCAGTGGAGCTGCTCCGGAGTAAGCTCCTTCGGCTGTGCGTGGTACTCCTTCTCGCAGCGGGCGGTCAGTTTTTCCTTGAAATTCTCGATTTTCATGTGATGGCTCCTTTCGTTACTTCTTATTCTTACGCTTTACGGGCGGTTTTCTGTTGGTTATTTCGGTCAGGCGGTTCAGGTACTCGGCGTTTTCGTCGGTGAAGTCCTCTTTGAGAGTTCTCCAGCGCCAGTTATTGCCTACCGTGGAGGGTACGTTGATACGCGCCTCCGTTCCGAATCCCTGAAGCTCCTGGATAGTCGTCATGGCGATGTCCGCAGTGCTCTTCCATGCGATGTCGATGAACGCGCGGGGAAGCTCCGCCGTTTTTCTGATCCCGAGGTACTCCTTTACGAAGCGCTTTGTATTGCGGTCGAGGTCGTTGAACCAGCCTGCCGCAGTGTCGCTGTCGTGGGTGGAGGTGTACACCGCGCAGTTCTGCGATTTATAGTTCTGCGGAAGATACTCGCTGTCGCCGGAGGGGTCGAACGCGAACTGGAGCACCTTCATTCCCGGATACGCCGCCTGTCTGAGCAGCTTACGCACCGACGGAGTGATGATACCAAGGTCCTCCGCGATAATGCCGCCGTTTCCTGTCTCCTGCTTTATCACGCGGAACAGATCGTACTTCGGACCTTCGCACCACTTGCCGCCGTGGGCGGTCTTGCTTCCGAACGGTATCGCGTAGTAGCTGTTGAAGCCGATGAAGTGGTCGATGCGCACGATGTCGTATATCTTCTTTGCAAAGCCTATTCTGCCGACCCACCAGCGGTAATTGTCCTGCTTCATTCTGTCCCAGTCGTAGATAGGATTTCCCCAGAGCTGACCGTCAGCCGAGAATGCGTCCGGCGGGAATCCCGCTACCACAGTCGGAACTCTGTCGCTGTCAAGCTGGAACAGCTCCGGCTGACACCAGACGTCCGCGCTGTCAAGGGCGCAGTATATCGGGATATCGCCGATTATCTCAATGCCGTTGTCGTTGGCGTATTTCTTGAGCTTATGCCACTGCTGGAAGAACTTGAACTGCAGGAAGATGTAGAAATCCATCTCGGCTGCGTATTTCTTCTCCGCAGACTTCACCGCAGATGGCTCGCGAAGGCGCAGGGGATTTTCCCACTCGCTCCACGCCTTACCGCCATTGGCATCCTTGAGAGCCATGAACAGCGCGTAATCGTGGAGCCACTTGTTCTCCTCCAGGAACGCGCGGTATTCTTCGGAAACGTTACCATTCTTCTGCGAAGAAAAGCGTTTGTAAGCGTGCTTCATCACCTTGTAGAACTGCTCGTACATCGTGGCATAGTCTATGTAGCGCGGGTCCTCGGACCACTTGATGTTCTCGTACTCGCTCTTTTTAAGCAGACCTTCCTCGGCAAGCACGTCAAGGCTGATGAAATAAGGGTTCCCGGCGTATATCGAGAAGCTCTGATACGGGGAATCGCCGTAGCTGGTCTGGGAAAGCGGCAGTATCTGCCATATGCTCTGCCCGGATTTTTTCAGGTAGTCTACAAAATCGTATGCCTCCCTGCCCATGGAGCCTATGCCGTAATCATTCGGCAGCGACGCTATGTGCAGGAGTATCCCGCTTTTTCTCATTCGTTTACCTCCGTTCGTTTCATGCAGACGGAATCCCCCGCCTTATACTGTGCGCGAAGCGTCACGTGACTTGCTTCGGCGCTGTTTTCGATCATGTTCACCAGCATTCTCACCGAAAGGCTCGAAATCTGGTGTATCGGCTGTGAAAATGTAGCTATTCTCGGGTTGGTGAAATCCGCGATATCAATGCCGTCGAATCCAACGACCGAGATATCCTGCGGCACCCGCTTCCCCATATCAAGGAACGCCCTGACGGCTCCGACTGCGATGATATCAGACATCGCGAACACCGCGGACATATCCTTGCAGCGGTGGAACAGCGCGATAGCCGCCTCGTAGGCCGAGGAGAACGTGTAGCTGCACTGCTCGCACACCGGAGCCTCCACTCCGTGCTCCGCGCATGTCCGGGCGAATCCGGAGTAGCGCAGCCCCGAGGGTCCGGAATCCAGATCGCCGCCGAGAATTCCGATGCTGCGGTGACCCAGCCGGAGAAGCTCCTCAGCGGCTGTCCTGCCGCCGTCGAAGTCGTCGACGCTCACCGATGAGAGGTTCGCGAAGCCAAGCTCCTTTGCGCTTGCGGTGCTGAGCACGCAGGGAACGCTTATCCCGGCAAAGCTCCTGCGGAAGTTCCTGATATCGCCGCCCAGGAAGATTATCCCGGCGGGCTTCTGCTCAACGCAGAGCTGCGCGGCGGTCTGGACCTCGTCCTCCTGCTCGTCGATGTAGTTGACTACAAGCTGCAGTCCCGCGCTTTCCGCTGCGGTCTGTATCTGCTCGATAAGCGGAGAGAAGAACAGGTTGCTGCTTCCATTAACGATGAGCAGCACCGAATTCGGAGCGGTCTGGCGCATTCTCCGCGCGTTCCCGTTCGGGGTGTAGTTGTACTTCTGTATCACCTCGTTGATACGTGCGCGGGTTGCCTCGCTTATCTCGCTGCTGCCGTTGAGCGCCCTTGATACCGTGCTGACTCCGCAGCCTGCGAGCCTTGCTATGTCCTTTATCGTCATGCTGTCACCCTGTTTTACTGATTTACCGAAAACGTTTCCGGCGATTCTGATTTTAACACATAATTTCAGATTTTTCAAGCCCTTCTGCGAAATTCCCTTTATTGCACAAAGTTTCGCTGCATGTTTCGGCAACCCTCACAATACGCCGCAGGAACTGTTTTTTCTCTATAGCGGCTCCGGACAGCTCCAACGCAGCTGGCGTACGGAAACATTACCGGAGCGCGCTCCCAGCTATCACAGGACGCAGAAAAATCGGGTCTGCACCTGCAAACCCGATTCCGTATTTTATTTGATTATCCCGGTGATCCAGTTGATTCCCCTTGCAATGCGCTGCGGAACCTTACTGAAATGCCCGCCGGATTCGTGAACGAAAACCGCCTGCGTGACCTCCGGGGAACGCTCCGCCAGCCGTTTGACTTCCATAGTGGTCTGCTCGACCTGAGCCATCAGCGGGTCGGGGGAGTTCTTCTCCTTTCCGCCCAGGCTGAGGAATATCCTGCCCCTGAGCGGGTGCAGCCGCTGGAATTCCAGCCAGCCCGGAAACCATGTCGACCCCGAGCAGCTTGCGGCGCCGCAGAGCCGCGGTTCGTCCCAGAGCGCGTCCGCGTAAAGCGCGAACAGACCTCCCAGTGAATAGCCGCAGAGATACACGCTGCTGAACCTCCCGAATCGCTTTTCAAGCTCCGCCGTGAAATCCGGCAGGAACGCCAGCAGACGTTCAGCACCGCCGCTGAAACGCCGCCCGCCGGAGCCTGCCTCCCATGGGGAATAATCCCTGTCCCAGTCTATCTCTCCAAACTCTGCGAGAACGCACCGGCAGTCCTGAACAAGCCCGCAGACCTCGCGGAAAAGCTGCTCGTCAAATCCGCTGAACAGCATTACCAGTACGTCTCCGATGCCCTCCGCGCGGCAGGAGAAGCCATCAAGCTCGAATTCCGTCATACCCTGTGGACGTACATTCTCGACGGCTCATCGTCGCCTTCCTGAGTCACCGGGCAGAGGTACTCCCAGCCGTAGCGCTCATAGAACGAATCGTGGCTTGTCAGGAGGTACAGCGTGTCTATCCCCCTGGATTTCATATCCTCGGCAACGAACCCGAGCAGCCTCCCCGCCAGACCCTGACAGCGGAAATCAGGCTCTGTGAATACTGCGCACACATTCGGCGTGAGGTCGGTGCGGTCGTGGAAATCGTTAGCGATAACGCCCATTCCCGCCACGATACGGTCTCCGTAAAGCGCGAGGTACCACTGCGGCACTGCGCTTTTTCCGGACATCGCTTCCTCCATGCTCTCGAGATACGCTTCATACGGAATGCCCCATTTTTCGTGGAACCACTCCGCTGCGGCTTCTTTCAGCTCCGGGCGCTCTGTAATGCGGATAATGTCGAAATTCATACCAGTATTCCTTCAAGGTGGTCAAGCTCGTGCTGGATTATCTCGGCGGTTATCCCGTCGTACTTCCGGCGGCATTTGTTCATGCGGAGATCCTGGAACTCCACCTCGATCGCCGCATGGCGCGTGACGTCCTGAGCGCCCTCGTGGCACAGGCAGCCCTCCTTGATGGTGTAGGTCTCGGGGCTTGCCCATTTGACCTCCGGGTTCAGCATAACAACGTATTTGTTGCCGTCCTGGAATACGATAATACGCTTGAGCACTCCTATCATATTCGCCGCCATGCCTACGCATTCCTCGGCGTGGGCGGCTATGGTCTCTACCATGTCCTGCGCCGTGGGGAGGTCGCTGCGGTCAGCCGGCGCGGATTTCTGGCTGAGCAGGAACTTATCCTTTACTATCGGATGTACCATATCATGTCCACCTTTCCTTGAGTTCAAATCTAATGCTCTGGGTTTTAAGCCCGCTTCCGCCGAAATACAGGCGTATCGACATAAAGTTTGACAGGCACTTCACGTCCTTTGTCTGGGAAACTGCAGCTCCGCCGGTTCCGTTGAACGTGAACGTACCGCAGGGACTTCCAAGCGCGAATATGGACACGGAGGTCTGCGCAAGCTCGGAAAGCGTGCTGGACGCGGTCAGCGTTACCTTGTAGGTGCCGGGCTTCGACACATTCAGACCAAACGCGTAGCTGCTGCCCTTTTCAGTGGTGATCCCAGTGAGATCAATGGTGAGATCCTCGTCGATATCGTGGAACTCGATATCCGTGGAATCAACGTCGCCTGCGTCAGCGGGACGGTTGATTATCTCGGTCTCGTCGTCGCAGCCCATTACGCGCTTCATCGCGTGGGTAGTCGTCAGGAAACGCAGAATATTCATCGCATTGCGCTGAAGCTCCCCGCGGGTAAGTTCGCCGGATTTCAGGCTGTCCAGGGTGTTGTCATTGCATGCGGCGCCGTCCGCAGTTACCATGTACACATCGTTCTGAGCCATCGCCATTGCCGCAAAATCCGACTTGTCAGGAGCCTTGCCGCGGCGGTTGATGTTAGCCCACCAGTCGGTCATTGTGAATCCGTCGAAGCCCCAGTCATCGCGCAGTATTCCGGTCACGAGGTCGTAGTTTCCGGCGGTCCACACGCCGTTCACCTGACCGTAGGTCGTCATGACGGACTTCGCGCCGCCCTTCTTTATCGCCTTTTCGAATCCGCGCAGGTATATCTCCCGGAGCGCACGCTCGGAGATAACGCTGTCGAGGAAGTGACGGCGGGTCTCACGGTTGTTGCCGCAGAAGTGCTTGATCGTGCCCTCAACTCCGGTGGAGTGCAAACCTGCAAGCTCTGCGGAAGCCATCTCGCCGGTGAGGTACGGGTCCTCCGAGAAGTACTCGAAGTTCCTGCCGTTGAGCGGGTGGCGGTGGATATTCATGCCCGGACCGAGCAGGCAGTCCACCTGATTTGTGTGCATCTCAAGACCCATGAATGTAAACAGCTCGGTCATGAGCGGGCGGTCAAACGTGGAGGCAAGCAGAGTTCCGTTAGGCAGGCTGAACGCCTTCGTGCCGCAGTCGAGCCGCATTCCGGAAGGACCGTCGTCGCAGCAGGCGCAGGGGATACCGAGCACGGTCAGCGTATCGGAAACGCCGCCGAATGCCGCCGCTGTTCCCGCAGTGACCTTCGGGGAGCCCATGCCCTCGCCGCGGATAATGCAGGAGAGGTCGTAATCAGTGAGCTGAGCGGTGAATTCCTCAAGCGTGTTCTTTCCGTTCACTACGTCGGCAAGGCGTATTCCCCTGTCGCCGGTCTGTGGAATTTCGGCGGGGAGCTTAGCGTGGTCGTGCGGGAATGCTTCTCCAGTGAGCGGAACATCTTCAAATTCCGGCTTTCCGTTGGAGTTCACCATGCGTTTGAACGCGGTAAGCGGCCCCAACGCGGACTTGCACTGCCTTACGACGGTTTCAGGAAGCGTCAGGCTGTACGCCTCGGAAGCGCTGCGGACGTCGGTGCCCGCGTAGAAAACATAGTCGCCCTGTTCGAGTATCCACGCGGATTTGTGACCGGTAACTCCGGAATCATCGTAGGAAGCTGCGCTCTCAAGCGGTATCTCAAAGCTGAGGGTCTGGCTCTCGCCGGGGTTCAGGGTGCGCGTCTTATCGAATCCGCAGAGCACCCTTGCGGGCTTTCCAAGCTTCCCCTGCGGCGCGGAGCAGTATATCTGCACGACTTCCCTGCCGGGGACGTTTCCGGTGTTCTTTACGTTTACGTTTCCGGTGACATTATCGCCGTCAAGCTTGAAATAGGAAGCGGTGATATCAAAACTTGTGTATGACATTCCGAATCCGAACGGGAAGCGCACCCTGTCCTTCGCGAATGTTTCGAAATAGCGGTAGCCTACGTAGATATCCTCGCCGTAGCAGTCCATATCGCCGCTACCGAAGAACTTATCCGAGGGGTAGTCAGAAATTTCGTATGCGATGGTGTCCGGGAGCTTTCCGCTCGGGGAAACCTCGCCGGTAAGGACCGCCGCGGTTCCGGTGCCGCCGACCATTCCCCCCTGCCATACGTACATTACCGCGGAAACCGGGTACCTGTCCATGAAGCTCATGTCGATAAGCCCGCCCGTGTTCAGCAGGACAACTGTCTTGTCGAACGCGGAGGTCACGCGCCGGAGCATGTCCTCCTCCAGGTCGGAGAGCAGGAACGCGCCTTTCTCAAGCTTGTTGTCCATCTCCTCGCCGGCGGTGCGCCCGATGATGACTATTGCAGCGTCGGCACGGGAAGCCGCGCCGCTCACCAGCTCGTCGGTAAGGGGCATTTCCTTCTGAGACCACGGCTCTCCACCCCAGCCCTCGCCGTAATCGAACGGGTTCTGTTCGTCCCATTCGCGGTAGGCGTTCAGAAGCTGCTCGTCAAGCTTGTAGCCCGCGTCGAGCAGTCCGTCGGTTATCCCGATCACCTTTGAAACGTTTACCATGCCGCCGCTGCCGGTTCCGCTCTTGTAGTAATGGAGCTGTATTCTGCCGAATACCGCCGCAGTTCCGCCCTTCTTCAGCGGCAGAACTCCGTCGTTCTTCAGCATTACGATACCGCCGGAGACCGCTCTGGCGGACGCTTCAAGGTACTTATCCCAATCAAGTGTTCTTTTCATGTTGCCGCTCCTTAAAATATCATCTGCCGCCGAAAAGTCCGCCAAGCGCACCTAGTTTTCCCTTGAGCTCGTCGACGTTCACCTTAGCCTTAACGCCGTCGACTATCTGCTTTATAACGTCATCGGGAAGGTCTACGCCGAGGATACCCTCAATGGTCTTTATCGGGTCCTTCTGGAACTTTGAAGCGATGTCCGGGTCGCTCTTTACCTTGCTTACTATTTCGTCGATTTTTGCCTTGATATCCATTTCGATTACCTCGTTTTCGTCATTACTGCCGCTGTGCGGTGTTGATTTCAGTATAGCATAACTTCGACAAAATATCAAGAGGTATGCATTAATGAAACACCGCAGGATTTTTTGGGGAAAATCACTTGCAATTGTGCGCATATCTTGTTATAATAAGAATAATAGTATTTTTCAGAAAAGAGGAATGACTTTGGATATTTTGGACATGATAGCGGCCGCTCCGCGGGTATTTATGTCGATAACCATACCGGACGTTATAGATATAATCCTGCTGACCCTCCTGATCATCGCAGTCATAAGGTTCATGAGCGAGACCCGCGCCACTCAGCTCCTTAAAGGAATCGGGCTGATAGCGCTGCTTTATCTGCTGGTATGGCTGGGTCAGCTCAAGGTCATGACCTACCTGTTTCAGAACTTCTTCCTGCAATGGGGTCTGGTCGCGATAGTCGTGGTATTCCAGCCTGAGATACGCCGCCTGCTTGAAAAGGTCGGCACAACCGCAAAGGTCAGGATACCGTTCCTTGCGTACTTCGAGAAGGCTGACGCGCAGAAGGTCATCGAGCGCGACACGGCTATAACCGCGATCTCAGACGCATGCGAAAGGCTCAGCCGCACCAAGACCGGCGCGCTCATAGTTATCGAGCGCCAGACGAAGCTCCAGAACATAATCGAAAAATCCACGATCGTGGACGCAAAGCCCTCCCCGGAGCTTTTCTGCAACCTGTTCTTCAACAAATCTCCGCTTCACGACGGTGCGATAATAATCCGAAACAACAGGATATACGCGGCTGGATGCTTCCTGCCGCTGCCGGAGCAGCAGGGCCGCGAGTACATCGACCCGGAGCTTGGCTCCCGTCACCGCGCGGCGATAGGCATGTCTGAGAACTCCGACGCGGTGGTCATCATCGTATCCGAGGAGACCGGAGTCGTTTCCGTGGCAAAATCGGGACAGATAATCCGTTCGATCAACGAATACAACCCCAAGGAATGGCTGCTGAAGATCCTGCGCGACGAAATGCCGCTCCCTGCGCCGTCAAAGTCAAAGGGCAGGAAGAAAAAGCAGTCCGACAGCAATGAGAGCGAGGTGGAAGAATGAGCAGCATAAACGACAGCAACGATACTCAGGAGGAGCTTTCCGCTGAGAAAAAGAAAAAATTCCACCTGGTAGGGCTTCTGAAGGGGCTTGCGAAATTCTTCTTCGGAAACGTCTGGATAGTGCTGATAAGCGTTATCCTGGCATTCGTGGCATGGTTCGCTATCTCCGTAAACGAGTTCCCCGAGATAGACAAGAGCCTTATCGGTATCCCGATAGAAGCCGAGCCCACCGACTTCATGAAGTCAAACAATCTCCAGATAATCGGCGACTACACCGGCACCACGGATATCCGCATAAGCGGCAAGCGCTACGAAATATCCGACCTGAAAGCCGAGGACTTCACCGCCGCGCTCGACCTCACGAACGTCCGCCGCGCAGGCACCTACGACCTTTCGGTAACGATAGCCTGTAAGAAGGACAAGGTGGAATACAGCCTTGTCGAAAACACGCAGATGGCGGTGACGATAACCGTCGACGAGATAGCTACACGGGAATTCCCGATAACCGCAAGCGCGCCTGACATCAGCCTGCCGGAGGGCTACTACGTGGACGAGATAACCTCCAACCCGCCGACAGTCACGATAACCGGCTCGGTTTCCGTGCTTGACGAGATAAGCCGCGTTGAGGCGAACGCTTCCTACGACGGCTCCACGCTTGAAAGCCACGAGGTCAAGACCGATCTCACCATCTATAAGAGCAACGGTTCGCGCCTTGACAACTCCACCGTTAAACTCAGCACCGACAATGTCCTTGTGAACATTCCGATACTGATACAGAAGGAGCTTCCGCTGAAATTCCGGTTCACCGGCGTTCCGCAGAACTTCGACATTGACACCCTGAAATACACCATGCAGCCTGAATCCATCATGGTCGCGGCTCCCGACGGAAGCATAAACAACCTCAGCGAGCTTGAGCTTGAGGATCCGATAAACCTCACGGACATCAGGATCAACCAGACCGTTTCCACCGTTCCGATAAAGCTGCCCGATGGCTACAAGAACCTCTCCGGAATGAACAGCGTCCGCATTACATGGGATATCGCTGATTACAGCAAGCTGGACTTCCCGGTAAGCAACATCACCATCGTGAACGAACCGGACAACATGGACGTCAGCGTGATAACCAGGGAGCTGACCCTTACGGTTATCGGCCCCTCCGAGGATATCAGCGCGCTGTCCTCCGCGGACTTCTACGTTACCGCAAACCTGCTGTCAACGTCGCTGCACGACGGTTCGCAGGACGTTCCGGTATCCATCATAATCAGCGGTTCCAGCGGAAAGACCTGCTGGGCTGTCGGAAGCTACAAGATAACCGTCAGCGCAGTCACCACATCAGTTAACGAGGAATAAATGGCAATAATCATCTCACAGATAAAGACCACCCTTGACGAGCCGAAGGACAATGCCGTCGCAAAGGCATTGTCCCTGCTGCGCCTGAGCCGCGCCGAGACCGCGTCCGCGAAGCTCTACAAATCCTCCGTGGACGCACGGCGGGACATCTGCTTCGTGAACTCGGTTTACATCGCGCTGAAAGACCCCGCAAAGGAACGCAGGCTCGCAGAAAAGCACCAGAACGTCCGGCTGTACGAGCCGGGAGAGCTGTCGTTCACCCGGGGAAAGGAGCGGCTTCAGGGGGACGTCTATGTTGCGGGCTTCGGCCCTGCGGGAATGTTCTGTGCGCTGACCCTGTGCGAATTCGGCTACAAGCCGGTCGTGCTGGAGCGCGGCGCTGATATGGACAGCCGTATCCGGGCTGTGGAGGGCTTCTGGGCAGGCGGAGCGCTCGACCCGTCCACCAACGTGCAGTTCGGCGAGGGCGGCGCGGGGACGTTTTCCGACGGAAAGCTCACCACCCGAATCGGGGACCCGCTATGCTCCCGGGTGCTGGAACGTCTCGTGGAATTCGGCGCGCCAGAGGATATACTGACCCAGGCAAAGCCGCACATCGGCACGGATAAGCTCCGCGGAGTTGTAAAGAACCTGCGCAGCCGCGTGCTGGAACTGGGCGGCGAGGTGCGTTTCCTCTCGCCGCTTGAAAGCCTGGAGCTGCATTCGGGCAGAGTTGACAGCATACGCGTCAATGGCGCAGATATCCCCTGCGGAGCGCTGGCTCTGGCGGTGGGGCATTCGGCGCACGATACGTTCAGAATGCTGCACGGAAAAGGCGTAACGCTCGTGCCAAAGCCGTTTTCGGTGGGCGCGCGTATCGAGCATCTACAGGCGGACATCGACCGTGCGCTCTATGGAAAATACGCCGGGCACCCGGCGCTCCCGCCCGGGGAATATCAGCTCTCCTACCACGATAACGGTCGCGGAGTTTACACGTTCTGCATGTGCCCTGGCGGTTACGTCGTGGCTTCGGCGAGCGAGCCGGGCACGGTAGTCACCAACGGCATGAGCTACTTCGACCGCGCGGGTAAAAACGCAAACAGCGCCGTGCTGGTCTCCGTGGCTCCGGAGGATTTCGGCGGAGGTCCGCTCGGCGGCGCGGAGTTCATTCACCGGCTGGAGGAAAAAGCGTACCAGCTCGGGCGCGGCGGAAAAGCTCCGGCGGCGCTCACCCGGGAGTTCGTCTCCGGCGGAAACAGCTTCACGCTCGGCAGAGTCGACCCGACCTACTCCCTCGGCGTAGAGCCTGCGGATTTAAACGAGCTGTTCCCGGAGTACGTCAGCCAGCCGATGAAAAACGGGCTGAGGTACTTCGACCGGCGCATACCCGGATTCTCCGACAGCGACAGCGTGCTGACTGCGATAGAGACGCGCAGCAGCTCCCCGGTAAGGCTTCCGAGGAACGAAGCCGGTTCAGCGGAATGCGCGGACAATCTGTTCCCGTGCGGCGAGGGCTGCGGCTATGCCGGAGGTATCATGTCAGCGGCGGTGGACGGAATAAAGACCGCCGTGCGGATAATGGAAAGATTCGCTCCGGGACAGTCTGAATAATTCCCGCAGATAAACGTAAAATAACCCCCGAAAGGTCGTTTCGGGGGTGTTTTTATGGGCGGATATATCATAGTGGTCGGCGGGGAGACGCTACCGGAAGGCTTCCAGGGCGTTCAGGCTTCCCGGGTGGAACTTATCGACTGCGCCGAGGGCGTAGTTATAGTGTGCGACGGTGCCGAGGTCCCGCGCGTAGTCCGTGCGGCGGGAGTTATGATAAACGGCGACAGCGCCGCAGTACCTTCGGAGCGCGTCAGCGGAGTGCAGCTTATAACCTGCGGGCGCGGCGTAAAAAACACGGTCAGCATCACCTCCGACGACGGAGAAACGCTGACCCTCGCGCTCAACCGCGCCGTAGAAACGCTGTCCGGCGTTTGTGAGCCTATGGAGCTTCCGGTGCGGCGGCGCGGCAGGTCGGATTTCATGTGCATGGCTGAATTCGCCGCCGCGATACTTATGGACGAAATCGGTCAGTGACAAAACACAGGGTACGGAAATTCCGCACCCTGTGTTTTATTCGTTTTCCCTGAGTTCGCCAAGCTCCCCGCGTATCGGAACAAACATGAACTTCTTGTTCTCCGCCTGCGCCTCAAGCTCGGAGTGCGCCCCCATGCTGAGCCACACCAGTGCAACCTCCCCGTGGAAGTACTCTGCGGCAGTCTCCGCGGCAAATATGTTGTCCTCGGTGAGACGGCAGGTTATGAACAGCACTGCGGCTGTTCCGCTCCGGCATGCCGCACGGAGCGTTTCGGCGATGTCCTGCACCTCCAGCCGCGCCGGGAATACCGACATCATATCGTAGAAGCTCTCGAAATCACCCATATCGCGTATAACGCGCCGGAATTCCGGCTGGCATGCGCCGAAATCCACAAGAGCGCCGTCTCCGGACTTCACCGCCGCCATAGCAAACGCAATAGCCGCCTCGATCACTGCGTCCGCCTGCTTCATCACGGCTCCGGGGGTCGCGCCGTCAAAGCTGTAGTCGCACACTACCGCGGTCTTGTGCTCGGTCGCTTCGTCGTACTGCTTTATCATCAGGTCGTCGAGCTTGGCGGTGAGCTTCCAGTGAACAAGCTGCATTATATCGCCCGGACGGTATTCGCGAACGTGGGAGAAGTCCTCGCGCTCGCCCTGAAGCAGCGGAGCAGGGTTCGAGCTGTTCTCGCTGTGGGCCTCCGCCGGGAGTTCCCCGATATCCACCCTTCTCGGCAGGAATATCAGCGTTTCTTCGCTGGATATCTTCCTTGAGATACATATTATCCTGAGCGGGTCGAAAACCGATATCCGGCTTATCTCTGCGGCGTACGAGCCGCGATAGCGGTGCATTCCGGAAACTGAAATGCGGCACTTCCCGAACGGCGGGACCGCCGCGTAAACGCGCTTTGCGCAGAACAGACCGGTGTCGCGGTCAGGGAGATTGCACTGCAGCTCCACCGGAGCCAGCGGAAGAATGAAGCGGCTGCGGACGTACAGCCATATCTCGATGTCCGTTTCCTTGGGGTGAACCTCGCGCTGCTCGATGAATCCCGCCTCGGCGGTGCGGCTCGCGATGAACGCCGCCAGAGCCGCCAGCAAGGGATAAACCGCGGCAGCAATGAGCAGCACCGCCGAAATGCGGCTCTGATAGGCTATCGAGAACACCAGGAACGCCAGCGCCATTATAATATACAGTATCCTGTTTCTTCGCATGTGAGTTCCTCGTTAAAGGCTGCGCCTTACGGGAGGGGTAACGGCGGAAACCGCGTCCTGAAGCACTGCCGTGACGTCCATGCGGCGCATTTTCATTTCCTGCCTGAGAACTATCCTGTGGCTGAAAACCGGGATCATAAGCCTTACGATATCCTCCGGCACCACGTAGTCCCTGCCGTCAAGGTACGCATATGCGCGGCTCGCCTGCATTATCGCGAGGGAGGCTCTCGGGCTTACGCCCAGCTCCACGCCGCCGTGCGCCCTTGTCGCAGCGGAAAGCTCCGCGACATAGCGGCACAGGCTCTCCGCAAAATTAACCTGCTGGACATCCGCGATGCACGCCGAAAGCTGCTCGGCGGTCATTACGGGTCTGACCTCGTTCACTGGATTCTCGCCGAGGCGGTCAAGCAGGATACCTGTCTCCTCCTCCACGGTGGGGTAGCCCATGCTTATCTTGATCATAAAGCGGTCAAGCTGAGCCTCCGGCAGCGGGAATGTCCCGACATACCCCTGGGAATTCTGCGTTGCAATAACGATGAACGGCTCGGGAAGCTGGTGAACCACGCCGTCGACGGTGACGCGCTTCTCCTCCATTGCTTCAAGCAGCGCCGACTGGGTCTTCGGCGAGGTGCGGTTTATCTCATCGGCAAGCAGTATATTCGTCATAACGAGACCCGAGCGGTACTCAAAGCGGTTCTCCTCGCGGTTGAACATCGTAAATCCCGTGATGTCGGAAGCCATCACGTCCGGCGTAAACTGCGCCCTGCGGAATGAAAGTCCAGTTGCCTTACCCAGAGCCATCGCAAGGGTGGTCTTGCCCACGCCCGGGACGTCCTCTATCAGGACATGCCCCTGCGCCAGCAGAGCCGTGAGTATAAGCTGCACAGCCTCGCCCTTTCCCTTTATTACTTTGGATATCTCTCCGGACAGCTTCTGCATGAGCTGCTGATTTTCGTTTGTGTAAGCCATTTATAGCTCCTTGATCTTTATTTGACCATTCTCTCCCCCGCTTTCCGTATCAGAGCGCGAATACGTCGTCAGGGACGTTGCAGCTCATCGGAAGCGCTATCATGCACAGCAGGTTTCCGCTGCGCTCTACCCTTGCATGGGCCTGCCATACTTCTGCGACCTCAGGGTAGGTGGTGTCGTCTGCGCCTGTCTTTATGCGGGCCTTCATTATTGCTTCTGCCTTGTCGGCGTTTTCACTGTCGGCGGCTTCCACAAGAAGTATCTCGCAGGCGTTTCCGGTAACCGGAGGCATGTAGAGCAGCTTCTGCTTAATGTCCAGATCTAAAAGACCGCTGTAAAAGCCGTTGAAATAATCCTCTGAGGTCTCCGGGAACATGATTATATCGTCCGGGTTGTCCTGCGCGGCGATTATCTTGTCGTAAATTGCCTGGAGGTCAGCGCCGCTCTCCGGTGCTGATTCCGAACCTGACTTGTTATCATCGGGCGTTTCCGCCGCGGAAGTCTCGGCAGTGGCCGCCGAACTCCCGGAGTCAGGCTCCGCGGCAGAGCTTGACGAACCTGACGCGCTTGATGAACCTGACGAACTTACTGTATTCGCGCTGCAAGCGGAAGCAGATATCATCATTACAACAGCAAGCGCTGCTATTGCGTACTTTTTCATACTCATATGAACATCTCCTTAAAAGCGCTTTGGATTTATTATAACACAGTTTTTATTCTAATTCAACTACTTTTCCCGAATTTTGTATAAAAACTATATCAATTGTTTTCACTTATTCCCCGAACCAGCCTTGCCATCGGGGTCGTATAGAAGTAATTCTCCCGGAACATCTCCTCCGGAGCGGCCTCGTTCAGTATCTCGCCGTTGAACAGCATTCCGCACACATCGGCGCAGTCTTCGGCAAGCTCGGTGTCGTGGGTCACCAGCAGAACCGCGCAGCCGTCCGCCGCAATCCCCCGCAGGAGCCCTGAAAGCTCCTGCTTTGAAGCGGCGTCCATGCCCTTGGTCGGCTCGTCCAGAAGCAGCAGCTCAGGTTTCCCCGCCAGCAGCTTCGCCAGAGCCAGCCGCTGGCACTCGCCGCCGGAAAGATCCAGCGGATCCCGCCCGGAAAGCTCCGCCAGCCCGAAGCGCTCCAGGTATTCCGCCGGAGCCTCCTGACCTACGGTATCCTGCGTGAACAGCATGCACGGATTCTGCGGAAGGTACGCCGGAACAAGCCCGCGCCGAAGCTTTACCCTGCCGGAAGTCTGCCGGAGCATTCCGCAGATCACCTTGAGCAGCGTGGATTTACCGCTGCCGTTGCCGCCGATGACCGCGTATATCTCCCCGGGGAATATCCGCAGCGACGCTCCCCGAAGCACTTCCGGAGCGTTCCTGCCCCAGCCGGCGCACAGCTCCTTAACGGAAACAAGCGGCTCCCCGGAGGGCGCATACTGCTTACCGGCTTTCTGCGCATGCTCCGTGAGATACTCACGGCAGACCGCGCTGCTCCGTCCCTCACGGACGGATACCGGGGAAGCTCCCCTGCCGCCCGCCGCCCGGAATACACGCTGCGAAGCGGTGAGCGCCATCTCCATCGGGTGACCTTCGGGAAGGCTGTCCGCGAGAAGCGCCGGAGCGCAGTCCGCGATGATCCTTCCCCCGTCCATTACAACTGCCCTGTCGGATATCGGAAGAAGCTCCTCAAGGCGGTGCTCGGCGGCTATGACGGTCACGCCAAAATCGCGGTTCAGCCTGCGCACGGCGTCGATGAAGCCCTGTGCGGCTATCGGGTCGAGCTGAGACGTCGGCTCGTCCAGAAGCAGCAGCTCCGGGTGGAGCACCGCCGCCGAAGCCAGGCAGAGGAGCTGCTTCTGACCGCCGGAAAGCGTGTCGGTCGGCTTGTCGAAAAGCTCCTCAAGCCCGAAGTACCCCGCCATTTCCCCGACCCTGCGGCGTATCTCGCTCTGCTCCATTCCCACGCTCTCGCAGGAGAACGCCAGTTCGTGCCACACCTTGTCGGTGACGGTCTGAGCCTCCGGGTCCTGCATTACAAAGCCGATTTTCGCGGCGGTGTCACGATCCGGCTCGCTGGTCAGCTTTCTGCCGAGGAACCTCACGTCCCCGGAAAGCTCCCCGCGCGGGAAAAGCCCCGGCTTCATCAGCCGAAGCAGCGTCGATTTCCCGCAGCCTGAAAGTCCACACAGCGTGACGAACTCCCCGGGCTTCACCGAAAGGCTGACCCCGCGCAGAGCCGCAGAGCCGTCCGGGTAGCTGAATTTAAGGTCGTTTATCTGTATCATATCCACCATTCCGGGGTAAGCTCCCCGAGCATCTTTACTTTGCCGGCACTGTAGTCCATCATTATTTCTATGTTCTTGTAGTCCTCCGGCATAAGCTGAGTCATCAGCTCCCGGCAGGAGCCGCAGGGAGCGCCGCTGTTTCCGTCCGGCATTATCGCTATGACCTTGCTTATCCGGTGTTCGCCGTTGGTTATCATATTGAATATCGCGTTTCGCTCGGCGCAGATTCCCAGTGTGCACGCCGTATCAATGCAGACTCCGGTGTATATCTTCCCGGAATCTGAAAGCACAGCCGCGGCAACTCCGCCGGCTTCGACGTATTCTGATATCTGGCGGCCGCCCTGGACTGCCCTTGCCGCGTTATAAAGTTCTTCCCATATCTTATACATTGTTATTCTCCTTTGAAAGAGCGCCGTAATTATTCCGGAAGTTCCAGGTCAAATTTCGGTATATTATCACTGCGGAGGGCAGCAGGCACAGCGCCGCAAACGCGCAGTACATCACGATATCCGCCGCGCTGCACGGAATATCCGAAAGCGCAGGGTAAAAGTAGAATTCCCCGGCGCCGGAAACTCTGAGGGCAAGCGAAATTCCGGCGGCAGCAATCACTGCCGTCATGGAAACCGCAGCGTATTCCGTGAAGCGGTAAATCGAGAAGCTGGTGCGCGGAGAAGTCCCGTAGCCCCGCGCTTTCATCGACAGCGCAGAATCCATCGCGCGTTCCGCAGAATATCCCACGGAAGCCGAAAACGCACGCAGCCGTCCGCGGAGGGTCTGCGCGTTCTGAACCGCGGCGAACTCCCGGGAGGTGCGAATAAACATCGGCAGGAACCGTATAGCGCAGGACAGCACCAGCCCGGCGGCGGGAAATATCCTCCCGAAGAGCCAGATGTACTTATCGCTTGTGACGAACCGCACAGCGCAGGCTCCCCACAGGCAGACCGCCGCCAGCATACCCCCGACGAACGCCCCGTAGCAGAGCGCCTCCAGCGTGAACGCCCGGTCCCCGACGAAAAACAGCGCGGTCTCGCCGTTGTGGACGAACAGGAAGTTCGCCAGCGCCCCGGTGACCGCGACCGCTCCGAACCAGCCCGCCCCCTTCAGACCGCCGGAAAGCGCCGCAAGCATCACCGAACCGCCCAGCGAGATCAGTATAGTTACAGGCTCCCGGGCGAATGCAGTAAGCCCGAGCACCGCCAGGAGGTACAAAAAGCACACCGCCGGGTGCATTTTTTCGAGCGTCCTCAAAGCTTTTTCTCCCGGCTGAGCCAGTTTATAAGTCCCTCGCAGCCCTCGCATACGTCGCGGTAGGTGGTCTCGAACTCGCCGGTGTACCACGGGTCGGCGATGTCGCTCTCTGCCCTGCGGTCGGTGAAATCGAGCAGGCGGCGTATCTTCCCGGAATATTTCTCCCCGGCTATGCGGGTCATGTTGCGGATATTCGCGCCGTCCATGCCGACCAGCAGGTCGTATTCCTCCGCGTCGGAGCGGGTCATCTGCCGGGCGCGCTTAGCTGAGAAGTCTATCCCGAGCCTCCGCAGTATCGAGGCTGTGCCGTAATGTACGGGGTTTCCTATCTCCTCGGTGGAGGTCGCCGCGGTCACTCCGGTGATTCCGCGCTTTTTCAGCATGTCGAGAAATATGAATTCCGCCATCGGCGAACGGCATATGTTGCCGTGGCAGGCGAATAGTATCTTGTACATCTGTGTGGTTCCTTTCAGAAGGTTTTTTGTTGCGTTATTTTCCGCATTTTGCGTGCTGGCAGGTTCTACGGATTTCCGGTTAATTTCACAGGAACCCGGCAAATTGTGGAAAACTGCGGGCGCGTGCAGTAGTCAAATAATAGTAAAAAGTCAGGATTTGCAGATGATTTTATTATAGCACAGAATTGCATATTTGCATAGTACCCAAATGAAAACGCCCTGCAAAGCGCAGGGCAAAATCTTATAGTGTGTTATCCCGTCACTCTAAACATCTCCTGCGTTTTCTCACCGCCGAGTTTGCCTATTTCCTTGCTGGCGTTCTCAATTTCTGCAATTCTGCCTAGCTCCTCCTGAACGTCATTAAAGCCCGATATGAGTATAAATATTCAAAGCTAGATACTATTATCTTCCTGAAAATTACACATAAAATTCTTCGAACGTATCAAGGCACAGGCACGCTAGCCGCCCTTTCGGGTAGCACGCGCCGCAGTCTATGAAGATATTCCTGCCGTTCTTGTAGATTTCGGGCTTTCCCGAGAAATACGGCGTAGGAGTATGTCCCATGACTGTAAATATGCTCTTGTCGTCAAAATACTGCTCCGATGGGTCGGGTCGGCAGGAAAGTAAGTCGTCGTCCGTGTATTCGCTTAATTTCTTTCCAGGCTTGTAATTTCCAAGCCCCGCGTGAACAAGCACAAAAGATTTATCTCCGACATCGACTGTTTCCAACAATGTGAATTCTTTCAGATAATCAATAACTTTTCCTCTCTGACGGGAGTCGAGTTTGCAAAAATCTGAAAGCGTTGTCTTTCCGGTGCCACTGATCCACATCTGAAGCGCCTGTGAAAGTTTGTCACCAAGCCCACCGCCTTCCGCAAGTGCCTTATCTACTTTCGGAAGCAGTTCCAGAGCTATTAAGTCATGATTCCCCATAAGAGGGTACACATTTGGGCGGCTCATCATGTCAAGCAATACCTTCATAGGCGCTTCTCCACGATCCACTACATCGCCTATCACATAAAGGGCATCGCTTTCTTTAAAGTCAATTTTACGAAGAATTTCTGCATATTTATCGTACATTCCGTGAATATCGCTCATAACGTATGTCACAAGAAAATCCTCCTTCGTTTATTATTTGTAAGGCTCAATCAGACGTTTTCCAGAGGCAGTAACCTGATAATATTTGTCATTTTCCGTATCAACCATAAGTACCGGAATAACTCCGCTCTCAATAACAGTTCCGTCTATGTAATAGTGAGATTCTCCATCAAAATAGATATCGTGAAATGACTTGTCGCCGGATATCACGGCAGTGCCGACATGACCTGCGACTACTTTCATATCAAGTCCCTCGATTTTGCCGGTTTCAGCGGGATATTTTGAGGTGAATATTTCTTCTGATGTTCCCCATTCCCACATATCACCCGCTTCTTCATCAATACCGGCGTGAACGAAAATCGTATTCCCCTCGACATGATATCGCGGAAGGGCAGAGAGCCAGCCTATGTACTTATCGTCATCGCTGTCGCTGTCATCTTCACACTCCTCTGCACGGGCATATACAGAATTGTTGTGTATGGTTGCCTCTCCGTTGAGCACCATTTCATCGTGATTTCCGAGCAGGGCGATGATCCTGTCTGTGCCGAATTGATTCTGAAGATCAATAATTCTGTCAAGCACTTTCGCATTACCCCTGCCGCCGTGAACATAATCTCCCAAAAGGACAAGCTTTGCTCTGCCGTTGCTGATATCATCAAGAATGAGCGAGAGCGCATTTTCAAACTCGTCTATACACCCATGTATGTCTGCCATGCTGTAAATTTTCACTTCAAACCTCTTTCTTTGCAGCTTTCCAGGCGCTGATATCGTCTGCATTCTTTATAGCCTTTAGGTGATATTATCACAATGATTTTTCAGATATGGCATAACGGCTTCATGTCTTTTAACCCTCGGAATGCACCTGTCAGTACCATTTGCCTTCTGAAGAATAGGCTTTAATGTAGAAATATAGTGTGCCTCGGCTTCTTTTCTTGCTTTGTTTTTGACGATCCCTGTTTCAAGCAGAGAAACTGATATGCTGTTGTCCCCCAGCGTGGCGTCCAGACCGAAAAGCTCCGGAGAATGGCAAATATTACAGGCATGTACAACCAGACGCCGTACAGTTCTTATGCTCTCGCCTATGTACAGGGGCTTGCCGTTGAGGCTTATGCAGTACACCCCGAAGAGGTTATCTTCATAATGCTTGAGCATAAGGCCTTTTAATGTCGGGATATTCTCGCTTATCCAGGCCGAGCCTTCTTCGGACAGCGCCCAATCCTGCGCAGGTCCAAAGAGGTCTTTCAGATAACGCTGAAAAGCAGCATTGTTTGATTTTGTATTCATGTTTGAATACTCCTTTGATAATGATTTCGGTTATTGTGCCGTTGAGTCCATTATACCTGAAATAGCCGCGAGCCGATAAACCTGGTAAGGTTTTGTTGAATCTAACTATTTTGACTGTCTGTTTTTCATGTATTCTACACAACCCTTGATACTTAATTTATATAAAATGTTCTCATTATGGGCAGATATTTCTTCTCTTGAAACCTGCTCTGCCTCATATTGACTTTCACTTCTTTCAACGACTTTGAAAGCTTCGACTAGTCCCACATCAAGCAGCACTTTCAGCCCATTCACAATGCCGGACTTGGTGTAGTTTGCATTCAGAGTTTTTCCAAACTCATACAGCATGTCCAAACTAACAGTACGTCCCGGCAAATAATTAACATAGTTATTTACCTTTAAAACACCTGTCATGTATTTTGCAAGCGGAGTATCCATAGTGTCTTTGGTAAGGCAAAACTTAAACTCATCGTCGCCGGAAACAAGCATATTAAAAACTCTTTTGGCATTTGATGTGGAATTATCAAGGTTTACTGTATCACAAAGTGTATTAACATCTGTAAACAATGCAATATATGCTATTTTTCTTTTATTCAAAGCGTTTATTCTTTCCTGACTAAGTTTGTTTTTTACAAGATGCCTCCAATTGTTTATGGCAGGAACTGATGCAGTACTGCCATGGGTTTCAACAGTGGTTTCATTCTGGATCGTTTCATTAGATCTGCTGTTCAAATATTTCAGTAACTCTTCGCAGTCATAGATATATGTATTTTTTTCACTCATAGTTTCCTCCACTTTAATAGGTAAGTTCAGTTTCACTTCGGCTGATGTATAATCAATAAACGCTTTACGTTTATTGATTATAGCACAGAATTTTAAATTTGCATAGTACAATAGCGTAAACAGGAACTTTTTTCAGAAACGATATTGACTTGTGAGCCGATGTGGAATATAATATTATCAGGTGCTAAGTGCACATTATTACAAAGTGAGGAATCAACAATGATCTACGAAAGTATTCAGAAGCTCATTAAATATGCAGAAAGAAACGGACTCATAACCGCAGACGACGAGTATGTAGCGCGCAATCAGCTCATGGAAATACTCCAGCTCAGCGACTGGGAGGAAAACAACGCCGACGACAGGAGCGCGTCAGTGGAGGCTCTGCTGGAGCCGATCATTTCCTACGCCGTCGAAAAGGGACTGATCCAGGACACCGCAGTTTACAGAGATCTTTTCGATACAAGGATCATGGGAGTGTTCACGCCGTTCCCGCACGAGGTCAACGCGGAGTTCCAGCGCCGCATGGCGGTAAGCCCGAAGGAGGCTACCGACTGGTACTACGATTTCAGCAAGAAGCTGAACTACGTCCGCGCTGAGCGTATCGCCAGGGACATGAAGTGGACGTACGATTCCAAATACGGCGTGCTCGACATCACTATCAACCGCTCCAAGCCCGAGAAGGATCCCCGGGATATCGCCGCCGCCAAGACTCAGAAGGCTTCCAAGTACCCCAAGTGCCAGCTCTGCGCTGAGAATATGGGCTTCGCAGGCCATCTGACCCACCCGGCGCGCCAGAACCTCCGCCCCGTAAGGGTCGAGATGAACGGCTCTGAGTGGTTCCTCCAGTATTCCCCCTACGGATATTACAACGAACACTGCATAGTATTCAACAAGAACCACGTCCCCATGGTGATCGACGACAGCGTTTTCGACAAGCTGTTTGATTTTATCGAGCAGTTCCCGCACTATATGCTGGGCTCCAACGCCGACCTTCCGATCGTCGGCGGTTCTATACTCACCCACGAGCACTTCCAGGGCGGACACTACACCTTCCCGATGGCGAGGGCTTCCGTTGAAAAGCCGTTCCTGCTGAGCAATCACCCTGATGTCAGCGCTGGCATCGTCAAGTGGCCGATGTCCGTTATCAGGCTGTCGTCCTATAACCGTGCTTCCCTTTCCGCAGCGTGCGCAGAGGTGCTTAAAAAGTGGAGAGCCTACACCGACGAGCAGGCCGGTATATTCGCACAGACCGACGGAGTTCCCCACAACACGATAACTCCTATCGCGAGAATGAACGGCTCCCAGTATGAATGCGACCTCGTTCTCCGCAACAACATAACCTCCGAGGACCGCCCGCTCGGTATTTTTCACCCGGCTCCTGCGCTCCACCACATCAAGAAGGAGAACATCGGCCTCATCGAGGTAATGGGTCTGGCGGTGCTTCCCGCAAGACTTGCGACCGAGCTTTCCATACTCAGGGACGCTATGCTCTCCGGCGCGGATATCGCGGCTGACGAGCGTATCGCCTCCCACGCCGACTGGGCGAATGAAGTCCTCGCGGCGCACCCCGAATTCAACACTGACAACGCAATGGACATCATTCACGCCGAGGTCGGAAAGGTATTCGGCCAGGTGCTTGAGGACGCTGGTGTGTTCAAGCGCACCGAAAGCGGCAAGGAAGCGTTCAGGCGCTTCGTTTCCACGCTCTGATAAATATTGCAGGACTCCCCCCGGCGCCGGCTGAGGGGAGTTTTCTTATTTCAGCGCTTTTCCCCCGGCTCAGGCGGGAGAAATCCGTACAGCTCCGCGTAGCTGTCGAGTTCCTCGCCGTCCTCGGGCATTGAGGGTATAAGCCCGGTGCAGTCCCCGGCGCTGCCGGAGTTCATAAGCGGGTCCTGAAGCTGCTGCGCCTGCTCCGGGTCGGTCTCGGGAGGATAGGGATAGTTTTCCACATTAACACTTCCTTTCGCTGATATTATCTGCTTTTCTGAACGAAAAATTAACGGAAAATGCTGCAAAGGACATCTTCAGCATGTTTTCTTTAAAGTTTTCAGTTGACAAATCCGCAGGGATATTGTATAATATAAGATGAGTTTTTATATTCAGCAATGAACTTTTTTACAGAAGGGAATATACAATAAAATGGGTTTATTCAAATCACTGTTCGGCACCTATTCAACAAAAGAGCTGAAGAGGATCGAGCCGATAAAGAACGCGGTACTGGCGCTTGAGGACAAGTACGCCAAGATGAGCGAGCAGGAGCTGAAGTCCCAGACCGGGATTTTAAAGGACAGGCTCGCAGCCGGCGAGACCCTCGACGATATCCTGCCGGACGCTTTCGCGGTATGCCGAGAGGCTTCCACAAGAGTTATCGGCATACGCCACTACCCCGTACAGATCATAGGCGGTATCGTGCTCCATCAGGGACGTATCGCCGAGATGAAGACCGGTGAAGGTAAGACCTTCGTTGCCGCTCTGCCTTCCTACCTGAATGGTCTGACCGGCAAGGGCGTTCACATCGTAACCGTCAACGACTACCTCGCAAAGCGCGACAGCGAGCTGATGGCCAAGGTACACAGATACCTCGGACTTACCGTCGGACTTATCGCCCACGATATGGACAACGACGCCCGCCGTGCCGCTTACGCATGCGATATCACATACGCGACCAACAACGAGCTGGGCTTCGACTACCTGCGCGACAACATGTGCATGTACAAGAAGGACAAGGTACAGCGCGAACCTAACTTCGCCATCGTCGACGAGGTGGACTCCATACTCATTGACGAGGCGAGAACTCCTCTGATTATTTCCGGCCGCGGCGACAAGTCCACAGACCTCTACGAAAAGGCTGACAAGTTCGCCAAGACCCTCACCATGAACAAGGTGGCAGAGCTTGACGACAAGGAGGACTACGAAGCAAAGTTCGACGGCGATTACCTCATCGACGAGAAGGCAAAGACCTGCAACCTGCTCCCCAACGGCGTTGCAAAGGCTGAGAAGTACTTCGGCGTTGAGAACCTGATGGATCCTGAGAACACAACTCTGCTCCACCACATCAACCAGGCTATCCGTGCAAACGGTATAATGAAGCTTGATATCGACTACGTTATCAAGGACGGCGAGATCGTTATCGTTGACGAATTCACCGGCCGTCTGATGTTCGGACGCCGCTACAACGACGGTCTGCACCAGGCTATCGAGGCCAAGGAAGGCGTGAAGGTAAACCGCGAGAGCAAGACCCTCGCTACCATCACATTCCAGAACTTCTTCCGCCTGTACGACAAGCTGTCCGGTATGACTGGTACCGCTATGACCGAGGAATCCGAGTTCCGCCAGATTTACAGCCTGGACGTTATCGAGATCCCGACTAACAAGCCGGTTATCCGTATCGACAACCACGATCAGATCTACAAGAACGAGCGCGGAAAGTTCAAGGCAGTCTGCGACCAGGTAGAAGCATGCCACAAGAAAGGACAGCCGGTGCTGGTAGGTACTGTCACCATCGAGAAATCCGAGCTGGTTTCCAAGCTGCTCAAGGCGCGCGGTATCAAGCACCAGGTGCTCAACGCAAAGAACCACGAGCGCGAGGCTGAGATAGTAGCTCAGGCAGGTAAGAAGGGCGCTGTTACCATCGCCACCAACATGGCGGGCCGTGGTACGGATATCAAGCTCGGCGGTAATGCAGAGTACCTCGCTATTCACGAAATGAGAAAACTCGAATATTCCGAGGAGCTTATCCAGGAAGTTACCGGCTATGCCGAGACCGACAACGAGGAGATCCTCGAGGCAAGAGCAAAGTATCAGGAGCTGAACAAGAAGTTCGAGGCTCAGATCAAGCCTGAGGCCGAGGAAGTACGCGCAGCAGGCGGTCTGTTCATCATCGGCACCGAGCGCCACGAGTCACGCCGTATCGACAATCAGCTCCGCGGCCGTGCAGGACGTCAGGGCGACCCCGGCGAGAGCCGTTTCTACATCTCCCTTGAGGACGACCTCATGAGACTGTTCGGCGGCGACAGAGTTCAGAAGTTCATGGAGACCATGAATTTCGACGAGGATCAGCCTATCGAGGCTTCGTTCCTTTCCAGCGCTATCGAGTCCGCGCAGAAGAAGATAGAGGGCAGGAACTTCTCCATCAGAAAGAACGTCCTCGACTTCGACGACGTCATGTCCCAGCAGCGTATGACTATCTATTCTCAGCGCAACAAGGTGCTTAACGGCGAGGATATCAGCAAGAACATCATCGACATGATGAACACCTCCATCGACGAGGCTGTCAACATGTACTGCTCCGATACAGTCGCTGAGAACTGGAACCTCGACGGTCTGCGTTCTCACTTCCTGAACCTGTACGTTATGGACACCGACCTCCACTACACCACCGAGGAGCTCAACGAGCTTGACAAGAAGGATATCTCCAACTTCCTGAAGGAAAGAGGAATGCTCATCTACAAGACCCGCGAGGCTGATATGGGCGCAGAGACAATGCGCGAGGTAGAGCGCGTATGCCTGCTCAAGACCGTTGACCGCCATTGGATGGATCACATCGACGCGATGGAGGAACTCAAGCGCGGTATTTACCTCAGAAGCTACGGTCAGAAGGATCCTGTAGTAGAGTACCGTTTCGAGGGCTTCGCGATGTTCGACGAGATGATCGCAGCGATCCGCGAAGAAACCGTAAGAATGGTGCTGACCGTTCCGGTAAGAGTACAGCGCCCGCCGCAGCGCGAACAGGTGATGAAGCCTGACGCCCCGAACGCCGGCGCACAGACTCCCTACAAGAACAAGGGCGAGAAGATCGGCAGAAACGACCCCTGCCCCTGCGGAAGCGGCAAGAAGTACAAGAACTGCTGCGGCAAGGACGAATAAAATTAAAGCGATAAGCGCCTATCTGCGTCGTCACGATGACATGGGCAGGCTTTAAGCCTAGCCCATGTCATCGTTCCTAGCATCTAGGCACTTCTCGCTTTAATTTCGGGTGTCTGAATTTTGAAGCAATTTAAGGCACCAGCTAATTTAAAAACAGGCGGAGCGCACCTTAAATTCGCGCTCTGCTTGACATAGTATAGGAATTTGATGGGTAGAACATTAAATCAAGATAAGAGGTACAAGAGCATGAAAAGAGAAGAATTTGTACAGGAACTGACCGGACACATAATCCCGTTCTGGAACAAGCTCCGCGATGATGAGAACGGCGGTTTCACCGGCTTCATGGACAGCGCGCTTAATGTCGACAAGAAGGGCGAAAAGGGCGTTATCCTGCACTCCCGCATTCTGTGGTTCTATTCCAACGCGTATATGGAGCTGAAGGATCCCGCGCTGCTGGATATGGCTAAGCACGCGTATGAGTTCCTGACCGAAAAGTGCGTCGACAAGGAATACGGCGGCGTTTACTGGAGCATGAACTACGACGGCACCGTAAAGGACGATTTCAAGCACAGCTACTGCCAGGCATTCTTTATATATGCGCTTTCCAGCTACTACCGCGCAAGCGGCGACAAAAACGCGCTGAAGCTCGCATACGAGATCATGGATCTTGTCGAGAAGTACGCTACAGATGACGTTGCTTACCTCGAAACGATGGCACGCGACTGGAAGAGCGAGCTCCAGAACGATGAGCTTTCCGAGAATGGTCTGATGGCTGACAAGACCATGAACACCACCCTCCACCTGATGGAAGCTTACACCGAGCTGTACCTCGCAGACCACAGCCCGAAGGTCCTCGACCGCCTCAAGTTCCAGCTTGACCTTACATACGACAAGATCTACGACAAGGAAGGCCACAAGCTGCTGGTATTCTTCGACAGAAACATGGACGTTATCGGCGATATCCACTCCTACGGCCACGACATCGAAGCTACCTGGCTCATCGACCGCGCATGCGAAGTTATCGGCGACCCGGCTATAACCGCGAAGTTCGCTGAGATGAACAAGGCTATCGTTAAGAACATCGCTGATATCGCATACGATAAGGCTTCCGGCTCCCTGCTCAACGAGCGCGACAAGGACAAGATCAACACCTGGCGTATCTGGTGGGTACAGGCAGAGACTGTTATCGGCTTCATGAACGCTTACCAGAAGCACTACGGCGGCAAGGATTATTTCGAGATCTCCTCCAACGTGTGGAAGTTCATTCAGGAGCACATCATCGACAAGCGCCCGGGCGGCGAGTGGCATTCCCAGATAGACGACAACTGGAAGCCCGCTGATTTCAAGCCGATGGTAGATCCGTGGAAGTGCCCCTATCACAACGGCAGAATGTGCATGGAAATGATGCGCAGACTCGCAGAAAACGCTTAAAATGCTGAGAGCGCAAACGGCTGACGAACTGACGACCTGACGAACTGATTACCTGAGAGGTTCCCTATGAAAAAGACTGCTGCGGCACTGCTTGCTGCAATAACACTGTTAACAGGCTGCTCCCGCGGAGGCGCCAGCGGCGAGATACAGCTACCGATATACGGGGCTTCGGCGGTACAGTATGAAATAGCTGAAGCCAAATACATGGATCTGTCCGAAACGCAGAGCATCGGCGTTACTATCGGATATCCGTATGCGGTTTATCTTACATACCCGGGTGACGCGCTGGTGAAGTCGTTCAACGCGCTCAAGGGCAGAACAGTGGCAAAGGGCGAGGTACTGGCGGAGCTTGATTCCTCTGACCTAGACTACGATATCAGCAATCAGCAGACTATAGTCAATGCGGCATACCAGTCATCACTGTCGGGGAGCCGCGCTGATCAGCTCCAGTACGAGATAGAGCAGCTAAAGCTCGACAAAATGCTCGAAAAAAAGGAATCCTACACGATAAAGGCTCCATTTGACGGGATAATCACCCTTACAAAGGCGGCAACCGAGGGCTCCACGGTGACTGAGGGCGCGGTCTGCTGCGCAGTTTCTGAGATCAGCAAGACCGAGGTCTATCTCGACGGCGGCGGAGCTTCTCAGTTCCGGTTCGGTCAGAAGGTTCAGGTCAGGATAGACACCACTATGTATGACGCGACGGTCGTGCAGGCTCCGGACGCCGCACCGTCCGAGGCGTCCGGAAGCGCTGCCAAGCGTACGGTTTTCCAGCTTGACAACAACGCAATGGAGCAGGTCCTGACAGACTCGGCTATGGCGGTTTCGGCGGGCTGGGCTACGGTGTTCGTGACTTCCGAGCGGAAGAACGTGCTTGCTGTCCCCGATTCAGCGATCAAATCATCGGGTACCGAGAATTATGTCACGCTGGTAGACGGCGAGGAGCGTTTCAAGCTGAAAGTTACTGTAGGCGCAAGCCTCGGCGGCTACACTGAAATACTCGACGGTATCTCCGCCGGAGATATTGTAATGGCGGAGGGCAGCGGCGAATTCACAGACGCTGAAAAATCTCCGGACGGTCAGGAGTTCAATGGTGAACCTCCGAAGGAATGGGGAGCCTGAACGCTTGACAAATCGGCAATCGTGTGATATAATCGTATCGAAATAAATCAAATCTGCCACCGGGTAGAGAATGCAATTATGAAGCATTCGCGCGTATCGTTAGGTCTTTGAAGATACGCACGGGTGCTTTTTTGTTTGGAGGACCTGGGAAACTATGAAATACCTTGTAAATTACTTTTCAAAAGGCGAGCTTGCACTGTGGGCAGGCTCGGTGGCTGCAGTGCTGGCGGCGTTCCTGATGTTCGACCGCAGCAGTTGGATAACGCTCCTGGCTTCGCTGATCGGGGTAACGTCGCTGATATTTGCGGCTAAAGGACACCCGGCGGCTCAGGCGATGGCGATAGTTTTCGCGCTGCTGTACGGCGCGATCTCCTGGGGATTCGCGTATTACGGCGAGATGATAACCTACCTCGGAATGTCAATGCCGATGGCGGCGTTTTCGCTGGTATCCTGGCTGAGACACCCCTCCGACAAGAAGGACGAGGTGAAGGTCAATCACCTCAAGGCTCCGGAATTCGTGTTCATGGCATTTTTGACTATAGCGGTCACGATAGCGTTCTACTTTATCCTGAAGTATTTCAATACCGCAAACCTGATCCCAAGCACGATTTCAGTAACTACCAGCTTTGCGGCGGTATATTTTGTATTCCGGCGCAGCCAGCTCTATGCTGTGGCTTACGCGGCAAACGACGTTGTTCTTGTGGTACTCTGGCTGATGGCTGCGGCTGACGATATTAAGTATATTTCGGTGGCGGTGTGCTTCATGGCGTTCCTTGTCAACGACATTTACGGGTTTATCAATTGGCGAAAAATGGCGAAGGCTCAGGCTGAACGGCAGGCAGGTTCATGTTGAATATTTGTGTGGCTGTATTTTACAGCCACTTTTTTATTCAATCCCGCCTTTGGCAGCCAGTTAAGATGGACTGAGTATGAACTTGTCGTGTTTTTTGGGATTATAAACTATAATTTAGCGACGAGTGTTCCGCTTACTGTAACCCTTAATCGGGAGTCAAGGGGGTGTCTCCCCCAGTGGGGGAGGTGGCGCGAAGCGCCAGAGGGGTTGACCGACAGACCTAGTCCCCCTTGCGAGTCGAGGGCAGCGCCCTCGTCGCCGTCAGGCGAAACCTCCGCACGAAGTGCGGTAACTCTGCGCTGGCGCGCAGTTACTCCGTGCGTAAGCACGGCTAAACGCAAAAAAGCGCTAAAGGGGTGTGGGTTGGAGAGACAAACGAAGTTTGTCTGAGAAACGTAAGAGTTTCCCCCACAAGCAACATATAAAATCTAATTGTGCCTATCCTCCGAAACAGTCCGGTGGACTGTTTCGGAAGCGTACTGCACCTATAAACAACAATTTATTACTCATACAAAAAACTGCACATTATTCTCATAGAAAAAGTAAAATACCCCTTGACAAACAGGCAAAATCAGTATATACTGTATATATAACATATAAACACACGGGGAGGAGGTCATAACTTGAAGATAATGCAGAATTCCGATGTTCCGATATATCGACAGATAGCGTCGCAGTTCAAGGACGATATAATGAACGGACGCATAGGCGAAGGAGAGTACCTCCCGTCGATACGCGGACTTGCAAAAGATCTGAAAATCAGTGTAATAACCACGATGAAGGCATACGAGCTTCTGACACAGGAGGGAATGATAGCTCCGGTGCAGGGCAAGGGCTACATTGTGAACCCGCAGGACCGCGAGATGGTAAGGGAGCAGCAGCTCCGCCTTCTGGAACAGCACCTGCAAAACGCAATGGAGGCAGCCAAACTCGCCGGAGTATCCCGTGAGGAACTGGTGGAAATGCTGAAAGTACTATACGATACAGACTGAGGAGAGTGGCAATATGCTGATATACTCACAAAGCAGGAAGAAAATAGCCGACTGCGCTGCAATTTCCGTTGAAAGGAACTTAGGCGGCGGAAAAGAAGGCAAGTACGCACTGGTAGGTTCCGCAGGCTTCGGAACTATGTGCGATGGAATACTCGCTGTTTACCCTGACGAAAAAACCGCCGTGGACGAGCTGGAAAAGATATTTGCAGCCTTCGAAAGCGGTTCTAAATCATATCGGCTGTAAGCAAACAGCGCTCTTTTGAGGAACACAGGCATTGAGGGAGTAATTATTATGGAAAACAACTACTGCGTAAGAACAAGAGGTCTTACGAAAAAATACAGCAAATTCACGCTGGGAGCGCTCGACATGGATATCCCGGAGGGATTCTCCACCGCGCTCATCGGCGCAAACGGAGCGGGTAAAACCACGCTCATTGACATACTCTGCGGAGTTACCAACCGTACAGACGGCGAGGTAACGTACTTCGGAGACAGCAGGGATATTTCCGACCCGGATCTGCGGGAGCGCATAGGCTACTGCGCCAGCAGCGCGTTTTTCCCGCTGGGATTCACTGCAAAGGACATCGCGGTGTCGATGGAGATAGCCTACAAGAGCTTCGACCGGGCGAAATTCGCCGATCTGTGCGAGAAATTCGAGGTGGACAGCGAAAACACGAAAAAGCCCCGCCCCATGCATAAGCAGTCCGACGGAAACCGCATGCGAACATGCCTGGCTTCGGTGTTCGCCCGCAGCACTGAGCTGCTGGTGCTCGACGAGCCGGGAAGCTCCCTCGACCCGCTCATGCGCGACAGGCTCTGCGACCGCATGCGCGAGTACCTCGACGACGGCGACGGAAGAAAGTCGATAATCTTCTCCACTCACAACATCGCCGACATGGAAAACGCTGCGGACTACGCCGTTTTCATGGATAAGGGGCATGTCATCGAGCAGGGATTCATCGAGGAACTCAAGGAAAAATACATAGTGGTAAGCGGCGACGCGGAAAACTGGGAACAGGCGAAGTCCCTCCTCATGAGCGGAAGCCACAACCGCACAACGTTTGACGGACTGGCCCTTTCTGAAAACTCAGAAGCGCTCGCCACTCTGAATGTTGAAACCGCAGCCCCTACCCTTCAGCAGCTCAGCGTTGGTCTGCTGAAATACGCGGAGGAACACAGATGAAAAAGTACATACAGTCGTTCAGGCTGTTTTTCGGGAACTGTCAGATACGGTCGATAGTGTTGTTTGCGGCGGTTATCTCAGGACTGACAGTACTGTGCGGGATAATAGGCTGCTTCCCTATGAATGAATTCCTCACCGGACTGGCTGAGGGCGTACCCACAATGCTGAGCAGCCTGAGTGCAGTTTTCGGGCTGATATTCATGAATGCGCTGTATCAGTACCTTTCGCCGGTGACGCCCGGGCATAAATACTACGCTTCCCTGCCGGACGGAGCAGCCCATTTCCGGCGCGCCATAGCCGCGGGAAATCTTTTCGGAATAGTCTCCGGACTGGTGCTTCTCGCCCTGATAAATGCGGCGTACAAGCTCATCGGCATTGATAACAATTTCGTATTTTTCGGGGTGATGCTGCTTTTCATCGCCGCCGGAGTATGTAATTTCACGGGGTTCATCAGGAACAATTCGGCGCGCATTATAGTTATGATGGGCGTGTTTTGCGGGTTCGGGTTCCTGGCAGGATTCTTCGGCTTCCTGGCAGACGCAGAAGACGCCGGAACGACCCGGCTGGATCCCCTGTTCAGCAGCGCCGGAATAACCGTGACCGCCGGATTGGTTTCGGTGGCAGTATTTGCAGCGGGGCTTATTTACGCGCTTATGGTCGCGGAAAAGAAATGGGGTGAATCACTGTGACAGGTCTGAAGCTGCTTTTTTCACGGTATTTCTCGCATAAGAGGATACTTCTCGGAGTGTCGGCGTTCTTCCTGCTGATGATGGCCGCGGTAATGCTGTTTCATGAGGACCCCGGCGGCGACCCTGCCGACTTCATTATGTGCAAGTTCAGCGCGCTGATGCCGATGTTGATGGCGGTGTGCCTGCCTGTTATCTTCATGGTTCAGGACACTATAGGGAACCGTTTTATGCGCTCCGTCCCTTGCGCCGGGGAGCTCTACACGCGCGGCATACCGCTGTTTTCAATGCTCGTGCCGCTCGGCTGGAGCGTGCTTTCAAATGTAGTCTATGCGGCGTTTATCCTGCTCACCGGACGTGATGTCAGCAATATTTCCGACATGCTGGTGATGACTGCATTGTTCGGCGGGTTATTCGCGCTGGGCAGCTGTATCTTAATGTGCATACGGTTCGGCGCGGCATTTTTCATGGTGTTCTATGCGCCGTTTTTTCTGGTGATGATAACCGTCAGTTCGTCTGCAAGCGAATACGGCTACGGACTTCCGTTGTGGACGTCGGCGCTGATATGCTGCGGGAGCTTCCTTGCGGCATTCGTTATCGGATTTATTATATCCACCATCGCCTACAAAAAGGGTAATTTCCGGGAAATTCCCGCGACTCGGGCAAGCGTTTGATGTTAACCTGTGGCGAATGCGAAACATTCACACAATTTTCACAAATGCCACATCATAAATTCACTCATAACGGATACACTTAATATTACGGAAACGGAACCGAGGTTCTGTTCCATGAATACGACACCGTTCATTTTCATATAATTACCAACCAAACCAGCACCAAACCCCTGTGAGAGATCACAGGGGTTTGGTGTTTCCGGAAGATATTCCGGTTTTCGGAGTGCAGAATTCTTCTCAAAAACGGCATTTCTGATTTTAAGTAAAAAAATAAGAATTTTTAAGTAAACATGCACATGATAAACTCGAAAGATTTAGTCAAAAACACTATTGAATTCTACGCGGATATTTGATATACTAGTAATCAATGAGGGCGGAATTTCCGCACCGGTAAATAAAATAACAGAGAGGTACACACATGAGCTTAGAAATCTTTGGTCAGAGCATTCCTAACATGCCCTGGCAGGACAGACCCGAGGGCTGCAAGGACGTTATCTGGCGTTACAACGCTAACCCGATCATTCCCCGCGACCTGCTTCCCACCAGCAACTCCATCTTCAACTCCGCAGTAGTTCCCTTCGAGAGCGACAAGGGCCACTTCGCAGGCGTATTCCGTGTTGACGACAAGGAAAGAAACATGGCTATCCACGCTGGTTTCTCCGAGGACGGCATTCACTGGAACATCAACCCTGAGAAGGTTGAGTGGATCAACGACGATCCCGAGACCGCAGAGGCTAATCCGTGGCAGTACGGCTACGATCCCCGCTGCGTATGGATCGAGGACAGATTCTGGATCACCTGGTGCAACGCATACGGCTGGAAGCCCACTATCGGCGTGGGCTGGACCAAGGACTTCAAGGAATTCCACCAGATGGAGAACGCATACCTGCCCTTCAACAGAAACGGCGTTCTGTTCCCGAGAAAGATCAACGGCGAGTATGTAATGTTCTCCCGTCCTTCTGACTCAGGCCACACTCCTTTCGGCGACATGTATCTGTCCCACTCCAAGGATATGACATACTGGGGCAAGCACAGACACGTTATGGCTCCTGACCGCGGCTGGGAGTCCAAGAAGATCGGCGCAGGTCCTATCCCGATCGAGACTAGCGAAGGCTGGCTGGTATTCTACCACGGCGTTCTCGAGAGCTGCAACGGCTTCGTTTACAGCTTCGGCGCCTGCATTCTCGACAAGGATCAGCCCTGGAAGGTTAAGTACCGCTGCCGTGAGTACCTCATCAACCCGCGCGAGATCTACGAGACCGTCGGCGACGTTCAGAACGTTACATTCCCCTGCGCAGCTCTCTGCGACAAGGACACCGGACGTATCGCTATCTACTACGGCTGCGCTGATACCTGCGTAAGCATGGCATTCTGCTACGCTGAGGAAGTTGTTGAGTAC
>CAMELR010000020.1 GCA_945923775.1 uncultured Clostridia bacterium
ATTTTTGAAATAACTGTTGCACTTGTATTGACAAATCAAAATGCGGAATTATTGTTTCCGGCTTCGCCGGAGAATTTCGATTGTACACATATTTATATTCTGAATCGCAGTTTAAATGCACATCTCCAAGGCGAAAAGGCGGACGCTGCTACTTTAAACTAAACAGCCAGGGCTGCAAAAATGCAGCCCTGGCTTTAGCTTGTCGAAAAAGTGTCTTTTGCCCGCGAAGCGGGCATTTGAAATCCATTTTTTGACCCAGCTTTGCCGGGTCAAAAAATACTTCTATCCACGCAAGTGTGCGTTTTGTCGGCTTTGCCGACAAAACGTGCGCGCGGCGTGGATGTTCGGCGAAAAAGTCCCAACGGGACTTTTTCGACGGTCTCCAGCCAGGGCTGCAAAAATGCAGCCCTGGCTTTATATTAATTAATTATTAAAGTTATTAACGTAGACCTCCTGGAGTATCTTTGCGAATTCCTCGATGGAAAGCCCCTTTGCAGTCACGGTGGTGTAATTTCCGTCCTCGGAATCGTTTATCGCGTACAGCCAGTAATCCCCGGTGGGCACCTTCGCGCCCGCGACAACTACCCTTACACGACTTCCGGTTTTATCAAGCCATGTGCGCGTAGGCTGTATGTTCTCCGTGCCGAACTCCTCGCCGTAGCCGGGAAGCGCGTCTCCGTTGGTTATGAATGTGAATTTCAGCAATTTTGTATCGCCCTGCGCCCATGTCGTGCTCTTGGAAACATAACCGCCGTCAGCGGTCGCGGTGCGATTGGTAACGCTGTCCGCTTCGAAGGGCAGCGGAACAGTGGAAACTACACCGGCAACATCGCCTGTGCGCTCATAGTCGGTCGTGAACTCCGCGCTGTCCCTTTCATACCTCACCATCGGATTCACGGTGATGTAACCGTATTCCGTGTCAAACTCCGAGCCATACTCGTACCCGCTGATGTCGAAGTCCTCGCCTACCTTGTTACCCTGGGAAAAATGATCGCTGTCGGAAACGCCGTACAGAGCCATTGCAATAATATCCATAAGGTCGGATTCGTCAGCGCCGCATGTCTCTACGCTCCAGGTCACGGGCTTTACTTCGCCCTGGACTTCGAAGCGGTAGAAGGGCGTGCCGCAGTCTATTCTGCCGCAGAATCCCGCCTGCCAGTCCCCGGAAATATCAAGATAATGACGCTTCTGGAACACGTCGGCGCTGGTTATGGAGGATTCGTAGCCGTCGCCGCCCATACGCAGCACCCTGCCGTCCGGAAGGGTTATGCGGAGGTCGGAATAGCGGTCGTATTGCCCGAAGTTCACGCGCGCAGCCTTTTCTCCGTGGTCGAAATACAGCGAAACGCCTGCGGGAGTGCCGTCCCCGTTAGTCTGCAGAACTGCGGAATCGCTGGGCTGGAGCACCCACCCGCGCTTCTTCATGAGCTGAATGAAATCCCTGCCGAGGACTGACTTCTCCGCTGCCGCCGCTTCGTCAGCGCTGGTGAAGTACTCGATATCGTCTGCCGGAGCGTAGTTCATCAGCACGAGCTGATTGAACCAGATACGCCCGATTGGAGAATCTATCTGGTATCCATAGTCAATGCTGAATGCGCAGTCAGGGTAACGCTCCATTGCGCCAGCCGGCGGGTCGACCTCCCCGGTGTAAAGCTGCGCAAGTATCCTTGTGAAATCGCGGCAGCCTACATTGCGCGCTTCAACTACGACGTACCTGCCGTCCGCATTCTTGAACCCGCCGATGTAAACGTCGTCGCCGTTCATTGCGCCCCAGCCTGCGTAGACCTCTCCGTTTCCGTCCGCGCCGGAAATGAACCTGGGACTTCCCTTGACGGGGTACTGCCCGAACGTTGCCAGGCTTCCGTACATTCTCCAGTCGTCCAGCACCTTAACGGACAGTTTTCTTTCATTGCATTCGAAAATCAGATTCGCATAGAAGCTGGTGCGCTTCTTGTTCTTGAAGTAATCGACCTTATCGGTGAGGTAGTGGTCGGGAATTTCAGTTTCAACGCCGTTATCGTCAATGCTGATGTAGGTGCCAACGTACTTCTGAGCCTCTGCGAATTCCTCCGGGTCATCGCCGGGGAGCATTTCAGTGTTGATCCCCGTGTCCTTAGCCCAGTCAGCCGAGCCCTCATTATAAATCCCCTCGTATGCCGCGCGGTATACGAGCTTTGTCGTATTGCCGCTTCCGGCTGCAAATTCGTCCGGTATTGTCAGCTTGTTCATCATGTCTACCCCGGTAAGCTCCGGTATCTCGTCAAGCGTGTAATACGGCACATCGCCGCCGTCCACCGGCTGGTTATACTCAACATTCCAGCAGTTTCCACCATAGTAGTAGGCATCGCCTGTCAGGAAATAGAAAGTAAGCTGATTGAGATTCAGCGTGCCCCACTCGGTCTCCTGCTTTTTCGGGCCAGGGAGAATTACTTCGAATCCCTCGTCGTCCGTTTTGGCGTACCCGGTGTATATCGCCGTTCCGTCAGCGTCATACAGCCCCATGTGATCCTGTATGCGGTACTGATAGGTGTTCTTCGCGATACAGTCGATGAACTGGTCGCGGGTGATGTTCTTCGCGTCTATGCGGACGTAAGCTTCGGGACTTGCCGTATCAATGTAATAGTACGCTGTATAGTAGGTGTCCGCGCCGTCCGTGTAGCTGCCGACCGTCATTTTCAGGTCATACTGCGGGTCGATGAAGTTTGCGTAGCTTTCCCGCGAGAAAAGGCTCTCCGGCTCGCCGGAAGCTTTCAGGTAGCCGCCGTCCGGCAGGGTTATCGGAACGAACTCGTTCTCCACCGTGGAAATGCTGAGGTTAGCCTGCTTCGTGCCGTCCTCGCTGCGGTAGATGAGCGTCATTCCCGTGTCGCTGTAATAGCCGTCCGAGTAGGGGACTTCCTCGCCAAGTGGGCGCGTATCGGTGATATCATCGCCGCCGTCTGTGTCATCGTACATTTCCAAGCCGTGGTTCTGTGCGTATATCTGATCCCAGCCGAGGGAGCTGAATGTTCTTTTGAACCACCTTGTACGCATTTCCGTGACTGCCGCCGCGCTGTCCGCGAACTGCTGTCCCGGCTCGGAATGCTCCGCGCTTGTTTCGGAAAGCTCCTGGAAACGCATAGTTCCACATGCGGTCTTTATGCTGTTCCCGTCGTCCTGAGCTTCGAACGTCTCCGGCTCGGTGGATTCCGCAGTCTGTGACGTATCGGAGGTTTCCTGAGTGCCGTTTGAAGTCACCGGCTGCGGCTGGGTCATGCCGTTCCGGCTGAGCATTACGCCCGCCCCCACCGCGAACACCGCGATGACTGCCGCCGCCGAACCGGCTATCGCGGCGGTTTTCCCGGCGCTGCGCTTCCTCGGGGCGAGCTTTATTTCCTGCGTGGAGTGGAGCAGCCCGTCGTCCTCGAATTCGCCGGAGGAGTTCTTCTGCTCCATCGCCGCCATGAGCTTGTTCTTCATTTCCGCTCTGCACTCATCGGAGAGCGTGATCTTATCATATGCCGACTTAAAATCTTTTCTGTTCATATCGCGTCCTCCTCTAAACTTATTTTAAGTGCGCTGCGCCCGCGCTCCAGGCGTTTGTAGACCGTGTTCTCGCTTATGCCGAGCGCCGCGGCTATCTGAGACGCGGTCATATCCTCGTAATAGAACATGTAGACCGTGGTTTTCAGCTTGTCCGGGAGCCTCATCACAAGGTCGAGCAGCTCGTGCTCGCTTGCGCTTGCAGGAGCGCTGAGCGTGTTCTCCAGGAATTCGTCCAGCGGGACGTTCCGGCGTATCCTGCCGGATTTCATGACGTTCAGAGCCTTGTTCTGCGCCGTGCGTATCAGCCACGCCCTGGCGTGGTCTCCGCTCTCGAAATACTCCTGCTTTATCAGCGCCAGGAACGTCTCCATTACGATATCCTGAGCTTCCTCGCGGCTTTTCACGATATTCAGGGCGATACGGTAGACCATGTCCGCGTATTTATCAAACATGCCGCCTACGGTGTCCTGAGTCAGATTGATCATATATTTCCCACCTTTCCGGCAGACCTGCTGCCTGCGGAAGTATCCGCTTTAATAATAACACAAACCGGGGGAGTTTTTCCTGACATCTGCAAAAAAATATCGAAAATTCACCTTCCAAAAATCGCCCTTCCAAATTATGAAATATGTACAATTAGTGACTGCGCAGGGAATAAACCGTGAAAAACCCTTGAAAATAACCGGAAAACATGGTATAATAAATTGTATCTAAAGCCAATACCCAAGCTATCTTACAGGAGGTTTTTATCATGGTTTTAAAAACATCACAGAAAGCCGGGAGCTTTCTGCTGGCTCTGGTAATGCTGCTGTCCCTGACATCAGTTTTCTGCTTTAAGAGCGCTTCCGCCGCTACAGACGGCGAGTGGAAGTACGAGCTTGAAAACGGCGGTGTGACTATCACCGGATTCATCGGCACGAGCAGAACCATCTCGGTTCCTTCAAAGGTCAACGGTCAGCGTGTTAAGAAGGTCACAGCCCTTAACAACAACAATACTAAGGCTTCCGTAACTACCGTGTCGTTTGCAAACGGCATTGAAGAGATCGGCACCGGAGTCTGCAAGGGTTATATCTCACTTGAGAGAGTTGCTCTTCCCGACACCCTTGTTACCATCGGAAGCGACGCATTCTTCAACTGCTCTTCCCTGACTGGCATCACGATCCCGAACTCCGTTACAACCATCGGCACCAACGCATTCAACGGCTGTATCGCGCTTATCAGCGCAGACCTCAGCTGCAAGGCTACCGTGATTCCCGACGGATTATTCACCGGGTGCAAGTCGCTGACTACAGCTGCGCTTCCCTCCTATACAACTGATATTGGAGTTGCCGCATTCTCCGGCTGTAGTTCCCTTGCGTCCATCAATATTCCCGATACAGTAAAAACTATCGCAAAGGACGCATTCAACGGCTGCGCAAGCCTCAAGCGCATTTCCCTTTCCACCGAGCTCAAAACCATCGGCGAAATGGCTTTCAAGGACTGCACAGGTCTTACTGAGATCTTCATTCCAAACAAGGTAAAGACAATCTCCGAAGAAGCGTTCTCCGGCTGCTACTCCTTACAGAATGCCTACATCGGTTCCAGCGTTTCCGTTATTAAGAAGTACATCTTCTCCGGCTGCACCGCTTTAAAGAATATCGTATTCGGCGGCGACTACTACAACTTCACAGACCTCTCCAGCACCGCAGTGACCGGTACATATACATATTACCCCTCAAAGTATGCTGACGGCTGGTCTCACTACGATGTTGTAAACATGAAGAGCTACAGCGCTCCCACAAGCGTTGCAATCTCCGGCACCACCGAGGCTGCCCCCGGCGCTAAGGTAACGCTCAAGGTAACTGCAACACCCGCAGGCGGCGAGTTCAACAATGTTTACGTGCTCAAGAGCTCCAATCCCAACGTAGCTTCCATATCCGACGACGGCACCATCATCGCGAGAGCGACCGGTATCACTACCATCACAGCCTATACAGTAAGCGGCGCTTCCGCTTCTGTGACCTTCTCGGTTACACCTGACAAGCCCCAGAACCTTACTGCAACAGCAAAGACTACTACTTCCGCTGAGCTGACATGGAAGGAAATCCCGAACGTTACCGGCTACAACATCTATCGTTCCACCTCCAAGAACGGTACCTTCAAGAAGGTCGGCAGCGCTACAACCAACTCCTACACCGACAAGGGTCTTTCCAAGGGCAAGACCTACTACTACAAGGTCGCATGCTATGTTAACTCCGACGGCAAGCAGGCGATTTCCGCGTACAGCTCCGTTGTATCCGTTAAGGCTGCTGCTCCGGCTCCGGCTCAGGTAAGCGCTAAGAAGGCAAAGAGCGGCGCTGCAAAGATCACATGGAGCAAGTCCACCGGCGCTAACGGCTACGAGGTTTACATGGCTACCTCCGCGAACGGAAAGTTCACTAAGGCAGGCACGATCTCCAAGTCCGCTACCGTTTCCTTCACCAAGAGCGGCCTCAAGAGCGGCAAGACCTACTACTTCAAGGTCCGCGCTTATACCACTGTTGGCGGCAAGAAGGTCTACAGCGACTACACCAAGACTGTTAAGGTCAAGGTTTGATCCTCTAAAATACGAAATGCGTCCTGCGAAATCAGGGCGCATTTTTTTGGCTTCACACCGGAACGACGAGCTCTCGGGTTCGATTCGTAAACCAGGCATAGAAAATAAAAAGCGGAGAAACCGAAGCTCCTCCGCCTGATATTCAGTCAAACCGCCTTGCCGTAGATATGCTTAATAAAACCCGCTACTCAGCAGGGTGGGTAAGGTCGCCTGAGGGTTTCACGCTCCCTATCTTCCGCAGTACGGGAGGTCTGCAATCCGCCGCCAGAGTCGAGATCCCAATTAAAACATGTTCGGATTCATAACAACATATCCGCACGAACAAGGCAGTAAGTCAGCTTTAATAGTATCTACAGAATACTCTGAATTATTACTGTAAGATATCGTCTTCTCCGCCGTCCATTTCTTCCATCGAAAACAGACCTTTCAGGAAAAGCTCCCCTATGCGCTGGTTCTCTTCCTCGGAGTCTATCGAGGAGAACAGAAGCTCGTCGCCGTCTTCCTCGCCCTTCAGAACTACGAACTCTTCCGGCTCATCGTCCTCGTTTTCAGGCTTGGGGAGCAGCGCGTAATAAATCACGCCTTCGTACTCCATGCTCGCGATACACTCGAACTCTGTAGTAACGCCGTCCTCATCGTCGAGGGGAATATAGGTCTCCTCAAAGAAATGGAAAACTGCGGGCTTCCCAGAATCGTCCTTGATGGTAACGGACTCGCCGTTTTCGTCGATGATCACATTATCATTATCTGCCATTTTGATTCCTTTCTGCAAAGCCGCAATTTATCTCACGGATCCTTCGCTATCTATATTTTACACCAAAGAACCGATCTTGTCAAGGACTTTTTTCAGACAATTTATACATTTCCGTATTTTTCATCAAATCAGAAATTTTGATCCAGAAACCCGCCTATTGCACGAAAACACCTCATACGCAAAAACGGCACCGCCGAAGCGGTGCCGTTCAATGTTTAGCTTTTGTATCAAGCTAAGAGCGCTTAAATTAGCCTCTCTTCTTGGATACGATAACAGCGCCAGCAGCCAGAGCAGCTACGCCAGCAACTACTGCGATACCCTCAACGCCGGTGTCAGGAGAACCCTTGCCATCGGAAGCTGCAGCGTTGTCAGCAGGAGCCGCAGCGTCAGCGGTAGCAGCGTCAGCAGCGTCGTCAGCAACAGCGGCGTCGCCCATGCCAGTACCAGAAATGGTGAAGGTTACGGACAGAGTGTCATCGAAGGAGAAGCCAGCGGGATCGATAGGAGCGTCCTTAGAGGTTTCGCCGTATGCGTTGTAGATCTCAAGTCTGATCTTGCCGTTGCCCTCGATATCGCCGTAGTAGAGCTTGCTCTCGTCAACAGCAATGTCAGTGGAAGTACCGTCAGAGTTAGTAGCAGTGATAACTACGTCAGAGATGGTCAGACCAGTAGCCTGAGCTAAAGCCATCTTCTCAGCCGAAGTCTCGAGACCTTCGTAGCCGTCAGCGTCCTTGCCGCAGCCGAGTGCGTTTGCAAGACCGTCGATATCTACGCAGAATACAGTAGCGCCGTTAGCGGTAGCGGGAACCATCTCAGCGGTCTCCTCGTCTTCCCACTCAAAGCCGCTTATTGCTACGGTGTATGTACCGTCGCCGGTAACGTCAGCGGTTGTAGCGTTTTCAGTAGTAGCGTCCATGCACTGTACAGACCAGTCGGAAGAAGCGTACATCAGGAATGCTTCGTAAGCGCCTGCGGAAGCTGCCATAACGGCTGCGCTTACTACTGCTGCAGAAGCAGCACCAAGAATCTTAGTAATCTTCATGATAGAAAATCCTCCATAATAATCTCGAACGGCATAGTTATCCATGCACGTCCATACATATATTTTATAACATTACGAGCCTTTTTTCAATTGTAATATCATACAAATTTCAAACGATTACTTCACAGATTTTTCACAGTTCTGTCAATAAAATTTCCGTAAAGTAGTATTAAACGATGATTTAGCTAAGTAAAAGCGTAAATTCACTTAAATTACTTCTTGCGGAAATTGGGGTTATCGTCGGACTCGCGCATTATTGCGTCGAAAAGGCGCTGAGTCTTGCTCGACCTGCCGCGCTTTTTGTCCTTGAGCATGTTCAGCTCCTCATGCGGAGTCATTCCGTGATCGTCAGAATCGAACAGGTGGCGCTCCTCCGTCCATATTCCGGACGGTACCTCCTGCGGCTCAGCCTGCGCTTCCGGAGCCTCCGCCGGGGCACTGCGCTTCCTTGCCTGGCGGCGCTTTTCGCCGTTGTCTGCCTGCACGGAAGTTTCCTCCGGCTGGTGCGCCGGCTTCCTGTGCGCAGTACGCTTCGCCGCCGGTTTCTCAGCCGACGCGGGACGTTCAGCCGGTTCAGTCGGTTCAGTAGGTTCAGTCGGCTGAGCCGGTTCCTGCGCGGCCGCTGTTCCATGCGGCTCTGAGGCTTCCGGCTCGCTCAGCGCGGTCATTGTAGGACTGCGGCTCATGTCGTTTTCGGACTGCTCCAGCACATCGAATATCGAGCCTATCTCCCAGAACGGATCCTTTTCAGCGGATTCAGACTCGGCAGGCGAATCCGCAGGCTTTACAGGCTCAGAGGGCTTCGCAGGCTCCAGCGGTTCCACAGGCTCCGGGCGGGATACCGCCTCGTAGCCGTCGGCTCTTGCAAGCGGAGTTCCTGCGATCTTTCCGTAGGCTGAGATAGCCGCGGCGTTCTTCCTTATCACCTTGGGGCGGGGCGCAGGCTCCGGAACTGGCTCGGGCTGAGGCGGCTCCTCCAGGGGTTCGGAAGGTTCAGCAGATTCCGCTGGTTCTTCCCACTCGGGAACTGGTTCGGGCTGGAAATCTTCAAACGCGTCGCGCGGCTCCTGCGTAATTTCCGGCTCAGCGGCGGGGGCGTCGAAATCAGAACCTAACTCGGTTCCGCCGAACGAAACGAACTTCGGCTCTTCATAGCGCTCCGACGTACTCTGCGGCTCTGCGGCTCTTACGATGTGGTGGATCTCCGGCTCCGCGCTGCGCGGAGGTTCTGCAAACGGTGTGAAGCCCTGCTCCCTTGACTGCCCCGGTGCGCTCTGCGCATACTCGGGAACATTCGGAACGTTCGGCGCGCTCTGACCCCTCTCGTTATGCGGCTGATAAGCCCACTGCGGAGCTTCGGTACGAACAGGCTCCCTGATTTCCGGCGCAAACGCCGGCTCCTGAGCGCCCTGCGGGTACTCCGGAACAAACGCGGGCTGAGGCTGGTAGTTCCTGGGCTCCCCGGCGCGGATTATATGCGACACCGGAGCCTTCCCCTGGCGCTGTCTTTCAACGCTCGGCGAGGTGAAAAATCCCTCGCGTCGGGGCTGCGGTCTCGGAATCTCCACCGGCTCGGGCTGCGGCTCCTCGGGCTTGCGCTCCATGTCGCTGCGGCTGATACGCTCCGGCACGAACGGCTTGACTACGCGTCCCTGCGAGCGCTCCGGCTCCCTCTTCGGCACCTCGGACACCGGATTGCTCCGTGTAATATCCATTGTGCGGGAGTAATTTACGAACGCAGTCAGATCCTCCGGCGGTATCTCGCCGTTGTTGACCTTCCCCTTCATCGCTTCAAGGTACAGCTTCCAGCTTTCGTACTCCTTCAGGCTCATCGAGCCGGAGGCGACGCGGCCGTACATTTCGTCGGTTATCTCGCTGCACAGCTTCTCCGCTTCGGGAGTTACAAGGCTGCGCGGGTGCTCCATTTCGTACAGCTCCAGGCAGGTTTTGCCGTTCGGCACGGGAAGCGAGCAGTATTCCTCAGTGTGCTCCCCGTCGCGCACGAAGTACCTTCCGCAGCGCTTGCACCTCGTGAGCCAGCCGCCGCTTTCAATGAGCGCGTCTATCTCAAGGTCGACCACTGCTTTCAGACCGCATGGCATGTACACCCTCATCGGCGTATGCTCCATTGCTGAGCGCGACATATTGTAGCTGGAAAGTTCCTGCGCCAGACCCGCCTTCATGTGCGAAAACGCGTCCATCGCTATCTGGTCGGACAGGCACTCATACGAGCCGATGTCCGAGTAATCATCGTTGTAATCGAAATCGGGAAGCAGGTTTTTGATTATGTCCTTGGAAATATTAGGATACATAAAAGGCGCAGAAGGAACCCTGCCGGTGGAAAACACCTGAGTTACGCCCAGGTCCTCGAGGCGGCAGCCAAGCTCCCGCGCCGTGACGCTGAACATAAGGTCAAAATAGTTCCTCCGGGCGTTTGCCTCTTCTACGCCGGAAATCTCGCGTGAAAACAGGAAATAAACCTTGCTCTTTGCGTAATCCTGCACTCTGACAAGGTTCAGCCATTCATTGATACCTTTGTTGTAGCGGTACTCGCAGAGCCTTACGAAAACCGCCTTTTCAAACGTGGTCTTGCAGTCTATGAAGCGGTTCCACAGCGCGGCGGTGCCGATGTTGTCCCTGCGGCATACGTAGTCTATCCAGCAGTCCAGCACGATCTTGTCGTACACCGTGCGGAGGTTGTGCTCTATCCAGACGTGCATATTTTTCAGGGAGTTGCGGAGATCCGTTGCGCGATCCGTGTCGAGCGTGCCTGAGCGGAGCGCTTCGTCGCAGACTGCGATGGCGTTTTCGGCAAAATACGACAGGTCGTAATCGCAGAACGTCAGCAGCGAATAGGGATAGCGAAGCTGAAATATCTCGCTGCTGTTCTTCCCTGCTAAATTGAGAACTCTTTCCAATTCAAGGCTCCTTTGTCATTCTGCGGTCTGCTCTTCTGCGGAGCTTCCCTGGGAGGAAGCGTCCTCTGTTCCATAGTAAAGCGTTATCGGCACGGAGCTTTCCTCAAGCTCCTCGGTCGCGGAGATCTCCGCCACGAGGTAGGGGTTTTCCTTTAATGTGCCCTCGACGCTGAGCATTTCAACTTTCTTTCCGTCCACTGTTTTAGTCACCCAGGACACAGGTGAATCGGACTTGCTGGTGTACTTCGCGGTGACTACCCAGCCGCTTCCGAGCACGCGCTTCGCGCTGCCAAAGGGTATCTTCTTGTCCTTGGAGATATCCTCGACGTAGTAGCTGGCGGTGCGGCGCTCTCCGGTGGGCTTGTCGACGTAGCGCACGATACGGTACTGACCGTCGGCGGAAAGCACCTCGTAATTACGGTCGCGCAGGTCGAGGTCGACTCCGGTGAGGGTTATCTTGCCCATGAGCAGCGTGATGGTGATGTAAGCCGCCGCGCCGATGACGTACATCAGCAGGTACATCGTGCCCAGTACGGTCTTGAGCGTCTCGTTGGCGGTGCAGATGAAGAACATCGCGACCACGACCACAAGCGGCGGGAGTATCATATACCAGTTTCCGAACGCAAGCAGGAACGTAGCGAACACCACCGGCGGAAGTATCATGACATTCACCTGCGTGATGACCTGACGGCGGGTATATATGAGCAGACCCAGGGCGGCGATATTCACAAACACGTACACCACGAAAAGCGACGTGGTGTTCTCATACTCGAGAAAAAACGCGCCGTTGAGCCACGCTATCCAGATAAGAAGCCCGGTATACCCCCAGCAGAGCAGTGCTACGCCCCGCTTGAGCCAGACATTCTTGAAAAGCGCGACCAGAGTATCCATGAAACTGCGGTTTTTTGCTGCCTTTGAGTTCATATATTCCCTCCTGCTTCAGAAGCCTATCAATAAAACTTCTTCTTTCTGTAGATCATGTAACCGATGATAGCACCAGCGACTATTACAACTGCAACGCCCACGACGATAACAATGAGCATTACCGGGGATTCAGGCTCAGCGTAGAGCTGGCCGTAATTTATCGCGGAAGAGGTCGCCTCGGTCGCTGCAGTGCGGATAGTTGTCGCGGCGGTCTCGGCGGGAGTGCTGCTGGTGTCGGAAGGCTCCGTTGGCTCGGTGACTGCGGCTTCCTCGGTCTGCTCCTTTGTGCCTGCCTGCTCAGTCGCAGGTGTCTCAGCGGAAACGCCCTCGGTGTCGAGGGTGTTCGCAGGCTCTGCGGTCGCAGCGTCGGGAGCTGAAGTCTCTTCGGGTGTTGTGGACGTCTCCTCGGGAACTGAGGATTCCTCGGGCTTGGTCGTCGTGGTGGTCTGCGTGGTGGTCTGCGTGGTGGTTTCGGCGGTAGTCTGAGCGGACTTGTCGTCAATAATGCGGAAATTTCTCACGGCAACCGTGATCTCGCCCTGTGAAGGCGAATCCCAGTTGGTCCTTACCTGAAACATCAGGTAAGCGGGCTGTCCCTTCGCGAATTCCTCGTGGAAGTGGGAAGCCTTCTCAGTTACAGTCACCCACTCGCCGGACTTCAGCAGTGTGTAGTCGGACGGGTTCACCCAGCCCCATTTGTTGTTGAAGCCGGGGATACATGCGATAACGTCCTTTCCGGCGGTCTCGAGCTTTACGTCAACGGAGACTCTCGCGTTGTCGGACTCCCAGAATTCCTGGTCAAGGTACTCGTTGAACAGCTTGAAGCGCAGGGAAACATACTTTTCCTCGGTGCTGTCGCCGAGGGTCGCGGTGAATCTGCCCTCCGTGCCGTAGATCTCGTAGTCTGTCGCCATTATCTCGTCGAGAAGGTCAGTGTTGTTAAGGTCGTATATGTAATCAGCCGAGGCCGTTACCGATACAACTGTCATGACCGCTGCGGCGATAATACACCCAACGGCTCTTCTGAATTTTCTAAACATCTTTTGTCCTCCAATATATCTCTATACGCGCGGCAATATATACTGCCACATATAACTATTGTATAACAAATCCCGGAAAATTGCAAGGGATTTCAGCAACTTTATAATGTTTCACAAATTTATGCACACTTATCCCGGCTTTGTTGTTCCAACTGTAAAACAAACGGAAACCCACGCCTTACCGACGTGGATTTCCGGAATGTTCGATTTTGGTCTGCGCATTATGACCGCCGGAGCCTTACAGCGCCTTCAATCAGTTATTATTGTTGTTGAGCAGGTTGATGAGCTTGTCGATATCTGCGTCGGTGCCATCGTAAACGGGTTTCTGCATTGTGGTGCCGAACACCGCGTCAGAGGAAGCCGCCTGCTGAGCTGCCGGAGCGGGCTGAGCCTCAGCCTCGCCGTGCTCGTCATCGAGGAAGTCCGTTGCGATAACGATGATGGAAACCTCGTCCTCGGCAAGGTTGTCGTCGAACTGCATACCCATCTTGATCTCCGCGTCGGGAGCCGCGTTCTTGGTTATCTCGGTGGCGATGATGTCTACCTCGTCTGCGGAGGTCGTCATCGGAATGCCAATGCTGATGAGCAGTCTGCGCGCGCCGCTGATGGAAGTCTCAAGCAGCGGGCTGTGGAGCACCTGGTCGAGCGCGTCGGCGTTCTTGTTGTCGCCCTTGCCCTGACCTATCGCCATGTGCGCGATTCCGGAATCCTTCAGCGCCATGGTAACGTCCGCGAAATCAAGGCTGATGAAGCCTACGCCCTTTACAAGGTCGGAAATGCTCTTTACCGCCTTGTAAAGCACGTTATCTACTGCCTTGAACGCGTCAGCCATGCTGAGCTTCGCGTTGGATATCTCCTTGACTCTCTCGTTAGGGATAACGATGAGGGAGTCAACGTACTTTCTCATCTCTGCAATGCCCTTGAGAGCCTGGTTCATCTTAGCCTGGCCTTCAAACGCGAACGGCTTGGTGACAACGCCGACAGTCAGCTTGCCCATTTCCTTCGCGATGGAAGCAACTACAGGAGCCGCGCCCGTACCGGTGCCGCCGCCCATTCCGGCAGCGATGAACACCATGGACTCGCTCTCCATTACGTTCTTGAGATCGTCGCGGTTCTCCTCCGCGGAATCCTGACCTACAGAAGGGTTGTTGCCTGCGCCCTGACCTCTGGTGCGCTTCTTGCCGATCTGGATACGGCGCATTCTGCTTCCGTCCTTGGAGCGGAGCGCCTTGACATCAGTGTTGGCAACAACGTAGTCAATTCCGGTCATATCCCCCTCGACCATGTGGCTGACTGCGTTTCCGCCGCCACCGCCGACGCCGATGACCATTATTTTGGTCTGGTCCTCGAAATCGTCGTCCATCACGAACTCATCATCGTGTGTATCTATTTCAAATGCCATGTCTTTTTCCCTCCAAATTTTTAGACGCATGATACGCGAATATAATACTACTTAATATTATAACAGATACTACGAATAATTGCAACTGTTTTTTAAAAAATATTTTGACAAATTATTCACCCGCCGGAAATCTCTCCGGGCAGGATCACTCCGCCGGTTCGGAGGTGCCCGCCGCTTCCGCAGTGAATTCACCGGTGGATTCCGCAGTGCCGCTCAGCGACGGGAGCGCCGCCGATACTATCTTATCCTTTGCAGAGGGCTTGTTCGGGTTCTTCAAGTTTATCGTGACGTTCGCCTGCTCGTACTGGAGCACCTCCGCGCCGACCGCGAACTTGCTGTCGATATCCGCGATACCGCCGAGCTGGAGCGTTATATTATCGCCGCAGTCGACGCTGATGTCGAATCTGTCGGTGAGATCCACGCGGGTTATTCCGGTTATCCCGTAGTGCTCCGCCTTTTCGAGGATCTGGAGCGGGAGCTGCGTCTTTCCGTTCTCGCTGGAAGTCAGGGTCGCTCCCGGAGTGAGCTCCACCGCGTCGTAGCCGACTATCGCAGGAAGCCCGCTTTCCGAGCCGAGCTCCACTATCCTGCCCATTCGGGAGACCGCCGCAGTAACTCCGTCCTGGCTCACCAAGAACCACTTTTCCGCTTCCTTGACGGTGATTTTTATCTTCGTCGGGAATACCTTGCTGACATCTACCATATCTATATAAGTAAGGGCGGCTGAGATACGCTTCTCAGCGTCGCCGGAGTCGATGTGCAGCAGGTTCTGCCCGGTCTCAAGCCCCGACGGAGCTATTATCTGCTCCGCAGTGTAGCGGGAGTTTCCCTCTACCTCGATGGAGGTGCAGTTGAACAGCACCGTATTCGACAGCACCGCCAGAACGATGATGATTATTATTGCCGCCAGGATATAGTACATTATGTAGTTCCCGCCGCGGCTTCCGCGCCGCCTGCCCTTTACGCTGCGGTGAACTGTCGCCTGGTTTATCGCGCGGTCGGTGCGCCTGCGCTGCGCCCTGTCAGGCTGCGGAGCCGGTCTGCGGGCGGCGCTTCGCGGCGGAGTTCCCTGCGGACGGGCCGTGCGTTCCTGTGTTGGTCTGTTCTGGGGGCGCTGAGTGCGTGCGCTCTGCGACTTTTGCGCGCTCTGAGCGGGTCTCTTCCGCTGAGCGCTTCCACCCCGCGCCGCTGTTTTTTTACTGCCCATGCTTTCACTCCTCCGTTAATTCCTGCTTTGCTGCCCTACCCGGGAAATATCCGCGCCGACTGAACGCAGCGCCTTTTCAATGCTTTCGTAGCCCCGGTCGATGTACCCCACGCCGGTTATCTCGCTGGTTCCCTCGGCCGCCAGAGCCGCCGTGACCAGCGCCGCGCCTCCGCGCAGCTCCCCCACGCAGAGCTTCGCGCCGGAAAGCCGCTCCACGCCCTGCACGACCGCTACCCTGCCCTCGACCTTTATCGACGCCCCGAGCCGTATAAGCTCCGGAATGTGCCGGTAGCGGTTCTCGAATATCGTCTCCACGAACACGGAGGTACCCTCCGCCGCGGAGCACACCGCCGTGAACAGCGCCTGAATATCCGTCGGGAATCCGGGATATGGCATGGTTCGAATGGTCGGCGGAGCGTTCAGCCGCCTGGGGCAGTTGACGTACAGCTTCCCGCCGCCGTAGGGGTAGATACGGCACCCCATGCTCTCCAGCACCGGGAGGAATCCCGTCATGTGCGACGGCTCGCACCGCGTAAGTATCAGCTCGCCCCGGGTCATCGCCGCCGCGCAGAGGTACGTCCCCGCAACTATGCGGTCGGGGATCACCGTGTGCTCTGCGGGGGAAAGGCGGGATACGCCCTCGATGCAGATGGTGCTGCCGCCGGCGCCGGTTATTTTCGCTCCGCATTTCACCAGGAACTCCGCTAGGTCGATTATCTCAGGCTCCCGGGCGGCATTGTGTATCTCGGTGCGGCCGGACGCTGTGACCGCCGCGAGCATTATGTTCTCCGTAGCTCCCACCGACGGGAACGACAGCGTTACGCTCCCGCCGCGGATACCTCCAGCCGCCGTGCACTCCAGCCAGCCGTGTTCCTCGCTTATCGTGACGCCCATGTCCCGGAGCGCGGCGAGGTGCAGGTCGATAGGCCTTGCGCCAAGCTCGCAGCCGCCCGGGAAGGTCAGCTTACAGCGGCGCGTCCTCCCGAGGACCGCCCCAAGAAACACTATGGACGACCGCATTTCCCGCATCAAATTGTCGGGTATCTCATTGCCGCAGACGTTGGAGGCGTCCACGCACACCGTGTCGCCGCAGCGGGTACACCTGCACCCCAGGCAGGATAGTATCCTGCACGCCGCGTCCACGTCGGTAAGCTCCGGGCAGTTATGCAGAACGCATTCGCCGTGCGCCAGCACACACGCCGCAAGCAGCGGGAGCGCGCTGTTCTTTGCTCCGTGCACCCTGAGTTCGCCCTCCAGCCGCCGCCCGCCGTTAACGACGAGCTTCTGGCAGTTTGCCATATGATCATCTCCTCCTGCATTACTGTGTTTCCATAGTATGCGGGAGGTATTATTTTGTGATTAGTTCTCGAACTTTTCCTTGCCGAGCAGGTCGATTATCTCGCCCAGGATACGATCCGCCGCGTCGTTCTTGGCGCTGCGGCGGGAATTCTCCTCCATGAGCGCCAGCCTGCCGCGGTCGTTGTAAAGCGCGGAGACCTCCTCCACCAGCCTTGCCTTGGTGAGATCCTTATCCTCAATAAGTATCGCGGCGTGCGCGTTGCTGAGCGTCAGCGCGTTGTAGTACTGGTGATTCTCAGCCGCGTTCGGGTACGGTACCAGCACCGCCGGTCTGCCTATCGCCATCAGCTCGGTGATGGTCATTGCTCCGGCGCGGGAGATTATCAGGTCAGCCGCGCACATGCAGGTGTACATGTTGTCGATGTAGTCCCGGAAGATGTGCTTCGACTTGTCCTCGTGTGCGCCGCTCTGCTCCAGCGCGGAGTAGAACAGCTCCTTTCCCTTGCCGCCGTAGGAGTGTATGTGATTTATGCCGCCGGTCTTTTCCTCCCAGGCGATGAGCTCCGCGACCGCCTCGGTTATGCGGTTAGCTCCGAGACTTCCGCCAAACGAGAGTATCGTGAACTGATCCGGCAGACCCAGCCGCTTCCTGGCGGCGGAACGCTCCTCTATCTCGATGTTGGAGCGCAGCGGGTTTCCGGTGACTACGCAGTGTTCCGTGCTGCTGAGGTACTTCTCGGCGTCGGCAGTTGCGAGCAGAACCTTGTCGGCTTTCTTCGCGAGCATTTTCGTTGCCATGCCCGGGTAGGAGTTGCTCTCGTGGGTGACGGTCTTTATCCCGAGAGCTGCCGCCTGACCGAGCACCGTTCCGGTGACGTACCCGCCGGTGCCGATAACGATATCCGGCTGGAATTCCTTGAGTATCTTCCGGACAGCGCGCTTTGCCGCGAAGAAGTACAGATACGCCGCCTTCGCGTTGCGCCCGATGTTCTGTATTGAGATATGGCGCTGGAATCCCGCCATTTCCACCGGCGTGAAGTTGTAGCCCGCTTTGGTAACGAGGCGGGCTTCCATGCCCTGCGGAGTTCCGATGAACATTATCTCCGCGTCGGGAAATACGCTCTTGAGCTTATCGGAGATGGCAAGCGCCGGATTGATATGTCCGGCGGTGCCGCCGGCTGCGAATATAGCCTTCATTTCAGTTCCCCCATTAATTCAGATTTGCACGTCTTGATATCGAAAGGAGCACGCCTATCTCGCACAAAAGCACGAACAGCGCCGTACCGCCGTAGCTGAAGAACGGCAGCGAGATACCCGTATTCGGGAGCGCGCACACGTTAACGCCGATGTTGAACAGAGCCTGCGCTCCGACCTGAAGCGAAATTCCGGTCGCGAGCATAAGCCCGAAGCGGTCCTGAGACTTCCTGCCGATGTAGAATCCGCGCAGCAGGAAGATGATGAACAGCAGAATGATGAGCGCTCCGCCGATGAAGCCGAACTCCTCGCAGCAGATGGCGTAAACGAAGTCGTTCTGCGCCTCCGGGAGGTAGTAGTACTTCTGCGTGGAGTGATCGAAGCCCTTGCCCCACAGTCCGCCGGAGCCTATCGCCAGTATCGCCTGGTAGGTCTGGTAGGTGGTGTCGGAGGGGTCGGCGAGCGGGTCCATGGTAAGGCGCTCCCAGAAGTAGCTGTAGCCGGACACCTGCATGAGCAGGAGTATGCACGGAATTCCTATCGCGGCGCAGGTCAGCACCTGCCGGAGGTTCGCACCGCCGACCAGTATCATCACGATGAAGATAACTCCCATGATGATAACGCAGGAAAGGTGCGGCTGCATCATCAGCAGCACAACTATCACGCCGAGCACCAGACCAGGTTTCAGCAGTCCGGTGACGAAATGCCGCATTTTCTGGTAGTTCTTCGAAACGTACCAGGCAAGCCAGATTATCAGTCCGAATTTAAGCACGTCCGAGGGCTGGAAGGAGCCTCCCGGGATAGGAAGCCAGCGCTTCGGGCCGTCCGCGATGTTCCTTATTCCGAACGGGATTACAAGGGCTGTAAGTCCGAGCGACACTGCCAGAGCCACATGCGCGAGTGTGATCGTGCGTACCTTTCCGAACAGCTTTGGGTGCCACTCGCGGATAAATATGCGGTAGTCCACCAGGCTCAGGAAAAACATCGCGATCAGTCCGGCACCCGCGAAAAAGAGCTGCCTCGTGGCATACTGATAGGAGTCGCCGCCGTTGTCGCGGTAGGAAAGCGCGTGGCTGGCGGAGAACATCATCGTGATGCCCAGAACCAGCAGCACCAGCGTGATGACCAGCATGGGCATGTCTACCGCGCCTGCCGTTTTATCGTGAAAGAAGCCGATCTTTTTCTTTTCCGGCGGACGCTCCCTTCGCTTTCCGCGCTCGCGCGGCATGCCGGGATTCTCCCGGACTGCCCCGGTGTTATGACCTACTGCCATCGTGACCTCCTGTCATCTTGCAAACATGTTCATCGCAAGCAGTACGGCGCCCGCGCCGAGTACCGCTGCGGTAAGAGAGAATACGACGTCTATCTTGAGTTCGCTCCAGCCGCTGAGTTCAAAATGATGATGGATAGGGGTCATCTTGAACAGCCGCTTGCCCTCTTTGGTGTGGTAAATCTTCTTGGTTATCTTGAACACAGTCACCTGGATAACCACCGAAAGCGCCTCGCAGATGTATACCAGCGCCGCCATCAGCATGAGGAACTCCGCGCCGCAGCCCACGCCCAGCGCGCACACAACGCCGCCCAGGAACATAGAGCCGGTATCGCCCATGAACACCTTGGCCGGCGGGAAATTCCACATCAGGAAGCCTATGCAGCCTCCGGCGGTGAGCAGCGCGAGAAGGGTCTCGCAGTACATTCCGAGGATACCGGAAATGCAGGCGAACGCCGCCATGTAGACCACGGTAACGCAGGAGCACAGCCCGTCGATGCCGTCGGTGAGGTTCACGGCGTTAACGAGGTAGAGGATAACGACGCCCATTATCGGGTAGTAGAGCCAGCCAAGCTCCCATGTCCAGCCCCAGGGGAACAGTATCGCGGTGCGGGTCATTCCGCTGAGGTAGAGCGTCGCGAAGTATGCCGCGATTATCAGCACCTGAATGACGATCTTCTGCATTACGGTGAGACCCTCGTTGTGCTTCTTCTTGACCTTGATGAAGTCGTCGAGGAATCCCATGAAGCCGAACATCACAGCCATTATCAGCCCGGAGACTGCGCGCACAAGCTCCTGCCTGTCCTCGCCGGCGAAATTCTTCCCGCCGAGCGGGCCGAACAGTATCACCGCGCAGGCGAAGCACACGCTCACCGCGATGATGAACATGATGCCGCCCATCGTGGGAGTTCCCTGCTTCTTTGCCTTGTGCCACTTGGGACCTATATCAAGTATCGTCTGACCGTATTTCAGCTTGTGCAGGAACGGAATGAACCACACCCCCGCGAGCCAAGTCAGCCCGAACGCCAGAACCGCAGCGATAACGCTGATCCAGATAACCATAACTCTTCCCCTTTGTTTTTATTTCACCTTTTCGGCGATCTCCTCCATGCGCATGCCGCGGCTTCCCTTGAACAGCGCGATGTCACCCGGACGAAGCCAGCTCAGAAGCTCCGCCGTGAGCGCCGCCTTATCCGTGGAATGATGTACCTCAAAGCCGGAGCGCTCCAGCGCTTCGCGGCAGTTCGCCATCTCCGCGCCGTAAAGGAACGCGCAGTCGGCGTTTTTCATGATGTATTCAGCCACCCTGGCGTGGAGCTGCGCGGACATCTCGCCAAGCTCCAGCATATCGCCGAGCACGGCGCACTTCCTGCCGGAGCACTCCATGCCGCCCAGCACGGAAAGCGAGCTTTCCATTGAGGTCGGGCTTGCGTTGTAGCAGTCCAGTATCACGGTGATGTCGCCGCGCTTTTCGATCCGCTGGCGCATTCCGGAAGCCTCGTAGCGCAGGAACGCCGGAATTATCTCCTCAGCCGTCATGCCTGCTTCAATGCCAGCCGCGAACGCCGCGAGCGCGTTCATAACGTGGTGCTCTCCGACCACCGGGAGCTTCGCGGGGTACCTCTTGCCGCCGTAAACCAGCGTGAATTCCTGACCGTCCGCGGTCTGGACGATATCCTCCGCCCGGACGGCGCAGTTATCTCCCCTACCGTACCGGACTATCTTCCTGCCCGGGATATCCACGGTTTTCAGGAACTCATCGTCGCCGTTGAGTATCAGCGGAGCTTCCGGAGAAGCGCCGTCCAGTATCTCGAGCTTTGCCTTCAGGATATTTTCGCGGGTCTTTAAGTTTTCGATGTGGCACCAGCCGATGTTCGTTATAATGCAGATGTCGGGAGCCGCCGCCTTCGAAAGCACGCTTATCTCTCCCAGACCGGACATTCCCATCTCGATGACCGCCGCACCGTAGCTCGGGTTGAGCCGGAAAAGCGTACGCGGAAGCCCGATGTCGTTGTTGAAGTTCCCCTCGGTCCTGAGCGTGGTGTACTTCGCGGAAAGCACCGCATACACCATGTCCTTCGTGGAGGTCTTGCCTACGCTGCCGGTGACTCCCACCAGCTTCAACGGGAAACGCTCCCGGTGGAAGCGTGCAAGCGCAAGCTGAGCCGCGCGGCTGTCCTCCACCAGTATCACCGGAATAGAGTACCCGTCCGCGCCGGAGCTACGGTCGGATATCGCCGCAGCCGCGCCCTTTTCAGCCGCCGCGCCGATGTAGTCGTTGCCGTCGAAGCTCTCGCCCTTTATCGCTACAAAGAGCATTCCCGGAGCTATCGTGCGGGTGTCCGTGGAAACTCCCGTAACCGTAACGCTGCCGCCGAGGAGCTTTCCCCCGGTGACCTCTGCAATTTCAACTGTTGTAAACATTTCGCACCGCCTTATATTATTCCGCGGCTTTTCAGCCAGTCCAGAACTATTTCACGCTCGTTGAACGGGACGTTCTCGTCCCCTATCGCCTGGTAATCCTCGTGACCCTTGCCGCAGAGCGCTATAAGCTCACCGGGCTGAGCCGTTTCAAGCGCGCGGTATATCGCCGCCTTCCGGTCGATGAACTCCTCGCACTCCTTGTCCGCGGGGACTCCGCGGCGCACGTCGTCGATGGTCTGCTGCTGTGGTTCGTGTCGCGGGTTATCCGTGGTTATTATGAGCCGGTCGGCGTACTGCGCCGCTATCCTTCCCATTTCGGGACGCTTCCCCGCGTCGCGCTCGCCCGCCGCGCCGAATACCGCAGTGAGCCGCTTCGTCAGCGGCCGGAGGGTCGACAGCAGCTTCTCAAGACCGTCCCCGGTGTGGGCGTAGTCGCGGATAACCGTGAACTTCCCCTGATAAATCGTCTCAAGCCGCCCGGATACCCCCGGGGACTTCTCCAGAGCCGCCAGCACGTCCTCCATCGGGAAGCCCATCATGTGGCACATCACCGCCGCCTGAACCGCGTTGCTGACGTTGTAAAGCCCGGTCAGCGGTATCTTCGCGACCCAGCTTTTCTGCTTCTCAGGGCAGGTCAGCAGGAACTCTGCGCCGTGCGGGTGCAGCCTGATGAACTCCGCGAAGTAATCGGCTCCGGACGTATTCACGCTCGTTGTCACCGCCTGTATCCCGCTCATGCGGCAGTAATCAGCGGTGCGCCTTCCGTACTCGTCGTCTATATTTATCACCATCGTTCTGGACATATCCGCGAGCATGCGCTTTGCAAGGTAGTACTCCTCCATCGTGCCGTGGTAGTCGAGGTGATCCTGCGTTAAATTCGTGAACGCCCCCACCGCGAAGCTCTCGGCGGCAAAGCGGTGCTGCGCCAGCGCCATGGAGCTTGCCTCCAGGAAGCAGTACTCCGTGCCGATATCCGCCATCTCGCGGAACAGCTGGTACAGCTTCCGCGGCTCCGGCGTGGTGGGTGGGCCGTCATGGGAGTACTGAAGCCCCTTTCCGGTGTCGCAGCCAACCGTGCCGATAACGCCGGTCTGGTGACCCAGCGCCCTTGTTATCTGCGCGCAGAGGTTCACCGTGGTGGTCTTGCCGTTGGTGCCGGTGACTGCGCCCAGGCAGAGCTTCTGAGTGGGTCTGCCGTAGAACGCCGAGAGCAGCTCCGGATATAATCTGCGGCTCTCAGCCACGCATATCTCCGCCGGAAGCCCCAGCGGGCGCTCCGTCACGACGGCGCACGCGCCCTTTTCGAGCATTGCCGCCGCCACGCTGTGCCCGTCGAAGCTCCTGCCCTTTACGCACACGAACAGGAAGCCCGGCTCCACCTCGCGGTTGTCGGAGGTCACGCCTGATACGACGCGCTCCGTTAATTCCTGCGGTATCTCCGTGATACCGCTGAAAAGCTGTCCTAAAGTCATGACCTCACCTCCGTCAGTCTGAATATCCGTTGACCTGGAACGTTACTTCCACGACATTTCCCTTGTAGCCGTCGGTACCGCCCACCGGGTACTGCGCGGAAGCCACTGCGTTGGCGTTCTCCGCCGCTCCGCCGGATATCTTGATGTTGAATCCCGCGTTGGTTATCGCCTCGTTCGCCTGGGAGACCGTCATGCCGGTAACGTCCGGAATGACCGCGGATTCCAGGTCGTATTCATTGCCAAGGTACAGCACCACAGTTGAGCCCTTCGGGATACTGCTTCCCGAAGCGGGTATCTGCGTGGAAACGGTCGCGCCGCTTGCCGGGTCGCCGACATAGCGCACCTCGAAGCCCTCCGCATTGAGCTTCGCCTCCGCACGCTGAGCCTCCATGCCCATTACATACGGTACCGCAGCGTCCATCTTTGCAAGCTCCTCCGCAGTGTAGGTCGGGTAAATTCCAAGGTGGGGCAGACCTTCCTTGAACACCGCCGAAACTACCGGGGCAGCGACCGCGCTTCCGTAGTACTGCGTGCCGGTCGGGGTGTCCGCCATTACCAGCATTACTATCTGAGGGTCGTCGGCCGGGGCGAACGCCGCGAAGGACGGAACGTATGTCATATGATCCACGCCTGTCTCGGCCTTGAGCTTGTTGTATTCGTCGATCTTCTCAGTTGTACCGGACTTGCCGCCTATGCGGTAGCCGTTTATGTACGCGTTGCTGCCGCCGTTCTCGTTAACTACAGTCTCGAGTATCTGGCGCATCTGCGCGGAGGTCTCCTCGGAGATCACCTGGCGCTTTATGCGGGTCTCGGTGGTCTTTACGACGTTGCCGTCGGAGTCGAGCATTTTGTCCACTACGTACGGAGTCACCAGGTAGCCGCCGTTGACGATGGCGCACAGCGCGGTGGTCATCTGGAGCGGAGTCACCTTGTTGGTCTGACCGAAGCTCGAAGAAGCAAGTTCGACAAGACCCATGTTCTCCCTTGAAACATAAAGGCTTCCGGATTCGCCCGGGAGGTCGATACCGGTAGGCTCTGTGAAGCCGAACGCCTCGAAGTAATCGCAGAACTTGTCCTTGCCGAGAAGCTGACCTATCTGGATAAAGCTAGGGTTGCAGGACTTTGTTACCGCCTGCTGGAGCGTTAGCGTACCGTGTCCGTAGCTCGACCAGCACTTGATCTTGGTTCCCGCGACCATCTCGTAAGCCGCGCAGTGGAACGTGGAATTCAGCGAAACGACCTCCTCCTCGAGGGCGCTGGCGCAGGTGACGGTCTTGAATACGGAACCGGGGTAGTACAGCTCGGTTATAGCCTTGTTCTTCCACTGCTGCTCGCGGAGGGAGGCCTCCTTGGCGTCGAGCTCCTCCTCGGTGGCGCCGGATTCCTTCATCTCGGCGAGGGTCTGGAGGTCGAAATTGGATTTAAGCTCGGACGGGTTGTTCAGGTCGAAGCTGGGGGCGGTCGCCATCGCGAGGACGGCTCCGGTGTTGCAGTTCATTATGATACCGCAGGCGCGGTTTATTACCTGATGCTGGGAAACGCACAGCTCCAGGTTCTTTTCAAGGTAGTGCTGGAGAACCTCGTCCAGCGTGAGCACCAGGCTGTAGCCGTCCACGGCGGAATAGTACGCGTCGCTGGAATTCTGGAGCTTCCTGCCGTCGGCGGCTACCGCGTAGACCGCCTTGCCGTCGGTGCCGCTGAGGTAGTCGTCGTAGTACGCCTCGAGACCGTAAACGCCGTCGCCGTCGAAGTTCGTGAAGCCGATTATGTTCGACGCCAGCGAATCGTTGGGGTAGTATCTCTTGGAGGTCGGCCAGAGGTAGATATCGTCGGAGTTCAGACCGTTCTCGTTCATGAACGCGGTTATCTCGTTCGCCTCGGGCTTCTCGACCTTGCGCTTCACCATGTAGTACTGCTTGGTAGTATCCGCGCACGCGGTCTTGATTTTGGAATAGTCGACGCCCAGCAGCTCGGAGAGCTTTTGGGATATCAGCTCGGCGCGGTCAACGTACGGCTCGGGAGTTTCGCCCTTTTCAATGAGCGCCTTCGCCTTGATGTCGTACTGCTCCTTGGCTCTCGTGTTGGAGAGGTCGATATTGTGCGGGGAGATGGTGACGTCCCACACGGTGGAGCTCTGCGCGAGGGTGGTTCCGTTGGCGTCGTAGATGGAGCCGCGGTTCGCCTTTATGACCACCGAGGAAAGCTGCTGGTCTGTAGCCATCATGCGCCACTTGTCGCCGTCCAGGATAGAGTAGCTCAGCAGCTTATAACCCACCCAGAACGAGAAGAGGATTATCAGCACCAGAAAGATTATCTGCTTCTGGCTGGAGCCAAGTATACGCGGCTTCTCAGCGCTTTTCTGCTCCATCTCGTAGATAGCGCTGCCGATTTTTTTTGCTGCATTTTTGATTTTCATGAAGCTGTTGACCTCCAGTCAGAAAAGTACGTGCCAATAAAACAAAAAGCAAAGCCGGGCTGCGTGGCTGTGCAGTCCCGCCGCACAGCGCATAACAAGCCGACCTTGCCGTTAAAGTCCGTTGCCGGCAGAGTATAGAGAACGGACAGCGTGTCCCGGTGTCCTGTCACCTCTATATTATGCCTTCAGAAACCAATGTATTCCAGAAGATCACCGAACCAATCGGCAACGGCGCTGAAAATGCTTCCGTTGTTCTCCGGAGTGACCTCGATAAGGTTTTCCGTGTTCACATCAAGGTAGTTGATCTGTGAGTTAGTGACCTTTGCCATGCCAAGCTCGTTTGCGGCGTATTCCTCGATATAGCTGATGTTCGCCTTGCTGTCGAGCCTGCTCTGGAGCAGCGAGTTCTCCTCCTGCACCTCTGCAAGCAGTGTCCTCTGGTCCTCGACCTTTCTCGCGATATCGTCTACCTTCGTGAACTGGACGTTCACCGCCCACAGAGCTCCCAGCGCCACCGCGGTCACGGCAAAGAGCTTGAGCTTCGAACCGCTGCGCGAAACCGAATGCTTATTCATTTTGATCTGCTTTGCCCTGCGTTCTCTTTCCCTTTCCTGCTCGCGCTCCTGTTCGCGGCGCGCCGCGTTGTCGTACATAGAAAGGTCGTATGCGAGGTTTGATCTGTCAGTTTCGGGAAGCATAGGCTCACCCTCCTTCTTTTGCTGCGCCGGACTTGCCGGGCTGTTTTGCGTTTCTGTTATCCGTCAGTCCTCAAGAGGGCTTCTGCGGATCTTCTCTATAATTCTGAGCTTTGCGCTTCTGCTGCGCGGATTTCTTTCCAACTCCTCCGGCGAGGCGGTTATCGGCTTCTTGTCCACAAGCCTGCCCATCGGCTTCCTTCCGCATACGCACACCGGGAACTCCGGCGGGCATGTGCAGCCCGTGCAGAACTCCTTGAAGCGGTTCTTAACGATCCTGTCCTCAAGGGAGTGGAAGGTGATGACGGACATTCTTCCGCCGACCTTCAGCACGTCGAAACCGTCTGTCAGCGCCGTTTCAAGCACGTCCAGCTCGTGGTTGACCTCTATCCTTATCGCCTGGAAACTCTTACGGCAGGGGTTCTTCTCCCTGCGGTACGCCGCCGGGACGCTCGATTTGATTATCTCCGCGAGCTGCCCGGTGGTCTCGATCGGGGCGGCGAGCCGGGCGTTTACTATGCCTCTTGCTATCCGGTTCCCGAATTTTTCTTCGCCGTAGTCGAACAAAATCTTGGCGAGTTCCCCCTCGTCGTATTCGTTCACCACGTCGCGGGCGGAAAGACCCTCCCCGCTCATGCGCATATCCAGCGGTGCGTCGTTGTGGAACGAGAACCCCCGCTCCGCAGTGTCGAGCTGATGAGAGGACACGCCCAGATCGGCGATTATGCCGTCCAGTTCTTTTATCCCGAGGTCAGCCAGCACCGACTTCATTTCGCAGAAATTGCTCCGGACAAGCGTAACGGGAAGTCCCTTCAGCCGCTCCCCAGCAGCCTCCAGCGCCTCCTTGTCCTGGTCGAAGCATATCAGACGGCCGCCGTCCAGCCGCTTTGCAAGCTCAAGGCTGTGACCGCCGCCCCCGGTGGTGAGATCCGCGTAAACGCCCTTCGGGTCTGTGAACGCGCCGTCCACCGTTTCTTTCAGCAGCACTGAAACATGTGAAAACTCCATTAAATACCGATCTCCTCAGCAAGCGCGGCAATATCCTCTGCGGATACGCTCTCTGTATAAGCTATGTAAGCCGCCTTGTCCCAGATCTCCGCGTGGTCGTCCATTCCGACGACTACCACCTCGGAGGTGAGTCCCGCGTAGGCTCTCAGCGCCGGCGCAATGGCGATCCTGCCCTGCTTGTCCGGCTCGGCCTCGCAGGCTCCGCCGAACAAAAAGCGCTCCAGCGGGAGCCTTACCTTTGTCGGCTTTCCCCTCAGGCTCTCCCTGAGGTCGTTCCAGCTCTGCTCTGTGTGTACCGTCAGACAGCTCTCACCTATAGTCTTGGAAATATAGAAATGTTCTCCCAGCTCCTCGCGGAGCTTCGCCGGAAAGTTCATGCGCCCTTTTGAATCTATGGTGTGCTCGAACTCGCCGTACATTCCTGTTCCCCCTTTCCAAAGCTGTAGTCCCCTGTGAAAGTGCCATGCCGCCTTCCTCAGACGGCTTTTCCGTAGATGAAATATATTTTCCCAGTAATAAAAAATCGGGTCGGCGAAGTTGAAAATGTGGAAAACCAGTGATTTTTTATGATTTTTAACCCACTTTAGTGAAAACTTCACCCTTTTCCCCCACCAATAGTATACAACGAATTCAACATTTTTGCAAGTGTTAGCCCGAATAAATCGCCAAAAAACTAAAATAAAATTTTGTTCATATTTTTGTGCACTTTCAACAAAAAAGAGCCTTCGCAATGAAGGCTCGAAAGATATTTTTCGTTGAAAAAGCACTATATATCGGAAGGATTCAACAAAGTTTCAACTATATCTTGTGAAACGGTTGAAAAAATTGCGGCAATCGGCAGAGTACTTTTTTATCCGCTTATTTCGCCGCGAATTTTCAACGATCCGAAAAAAGTTGAAAACTCAGAACCACGGAAGGAACGAGCACACCACCGCCAGAACAAGCCCGGGGAGCATATTTGCAACGCGGAATTTCTTCCCCCACACGAGATTTACGCCCACGCAGAAGATCATCACCGATCCCACAAGCGACAGATTATCGAGCGCCGACCGGGTCATTACGTCCTCCAGAAGATTTGAAAGCAAGGTTATCGTCCCCTGGAAAATTGCAACTGGGATAGCAGAGAAAATGCAGCCCTTACCGCTCGCCGCTGTCATGACCATAACGATGATGAGGTCGAGCACCGCCTTTGCGAACAGCGTGGAGTGATCCCCGAGGATCCCGTCCTGTATCGACCCGACGACCGCCATAGCGCCGATGCACACGGTCAGCGAAGCGTTGACGAATCCTCCGACGAAGCCGCCGTCGCCCTCGCTGTGGGATACCTTTCTGAGCCACGTTCCGAAGCGCTCCATAGCCGCTTCAATGTTGATTATCTCGCCGATGAGCGCTCCGAGCACAAGGCTTGCTATGAGCATCATCGTGCCGCCGCTTGCGAGAGTCCCGTCAGCCGCGGCGCTGAGCATTTTCTCCATTGCGCCGGCTATCCCGAGGAATATAACGCACACGCCGCACGCCATCATGAGCGATTCCTGTATGCGCGGCTTCATGAACTTTCCGCACAGCAAGCCGAAAAGTCCGCCCGCGACTATCGCAGCGGCGTTTACTATCGTGCCAAGTCCCGGCAATCACATCGCCCCCAACAATTGAAATTCGGAATTAAGAATTCGGAATTCGGAATTATGGTGTCCCGCTTCGCGGGACTATTTCAAGATAAACGTCCCTTGAAATCCTCGTAGCCGAATTTCTTTATCAGCTTGACTTCCCCGGATTCTTTCAGCAGGTAGATAGACGGCAGGGGCATTCCGTTGAATGTGTTGTTCTTGCACATCGAATATATCGCCATATCGCCGAATACCAGCCGCTCGCCGCCGTTCAGCGGCTCATCGAACGAGTAGTCCCCGATGACGTCCCCGGCAAGGCAGGTGTTGCCGCCCAGGCGGTAGGTGTACGGCTTCTCGCCGGGCTTCCCCGCTCCGGTTATATCCGGACGGTATGGCATTTCCAGGACGTCCGGCATGTGGCACGCCGCGGAAGCGTCCGTTATCGCGATGTTACAGCCGTTCGCGTAGGTGTCAAGTACAGTCGTCACCAGCCAGCCGGCGTTCAGCGCGATGGCTTCGCCCGGCTCCAGGTAGACCTCCAGACCGTAGGTCTCGCGGATACGCTTCACGCACTCTATCAGCTTTGCCACGTTGTAGCCGGGCTTCGTGATGTGGTGTCCGCCGCCGAAATTCAGCCACTTTATCTTGTCGAACATGAACCCGAATTTCTCCTCGACGTGCGGGAGCGTACGCTCCAGGGTCTCCGCGCCCTGCTCGCACATGGTGTGGAAGTGCAGTCCGTCTATGCCCTCGTACAGCGCGGGGTCCTTCCGGAACTCCTCCAGCGTACAGCCGAGCCGCGAACCTGTGAAGCAGGGGTTGTAGATGTCCGTTTCTATCTCGCTGTACTCCGGATTCACCCGGATACCTGCCTGTATGTAACGGTCGTTCGCGCGCACTCTGTCCCGGAATTTCGCCCACTGCCGCGGGGAGTTGAACACCATGTGGTCGCAGATTTTCAGCAGCTCGTCGAAGTCCTGCTCAGGGTATGCCGGGGAGAATACGTGGTTCTCGCGACCAAACGGCTTCGCCATCTCCTCGTAACCTAGCTTTGCTTCGTAGATCCCGCTGGCGGTCACGCCGTCGAGATACTTTGCTATCAGCGGGTAGACCGCGAACGCCGAGAACGCTTTCTGCGCGAGAAGTATCTTACAGCCCGCCTTTTCGCGGACAAGCTTCAGCAGTTCGAGGTTTCTTTTCAGCGCGCCCTCGTCAATGATGTAGCAGGGTGTTTCTACTTTATATTTCCAGTCCATGGTGTTCCTTTCTTGTGTGCGTAAAAAGCTGATAGGGTCAGTTAGTTATATTTCAAACTCTGCATAAATGCAGCTATGATCTGGAATTCCTATCTGTCTGCATTCATCCTTAAACAAATCATCATAATACGCATGTACCATCCCTTCTGCAACAGATTCTGATACAGCTATATGATCTATTTTCAAATAAAAATTGTCTGAAACCTCATATGAATATCCGGAAATCGGCAATATGGTAAGATTTCTCTGTTTCAATTCTTCTTCGATATATTGATAATTGTAATAATATCTTGAACAGGTTTTACTGTATATACCGCTTTCATTTATAACTCCATGGTTCCAATCTCCTGTCAAAATTAAATTTTCTTTGTCGTCCAGATCATCAATGTATTCCATTACCGTATCAAATTGTTGTTTTCTGTACTGAAAATCACTAATTGATTGATCAGATACTAATATTCGGAAAATAATAAGATTTATTTTTTTGTTCTCGCCATTGTCATCCACACCGGTAATTCTAACGTGTAAAAAATGCGGACTTGAAAAAGACGATACCTTTTCAGCTTTGAGCGATTTTATTACATAACAGGAAACGCCTCTTTCCTGACGGTCATCAAAAGCCTCTATTGCATTATAATCTTCCAAACACTTTTTGTAATCGCTTGCCTCACAATTCATATCTTCAACATTTGCAATAATATGAACATCTTGTTTTTTTGAATTTCGCCAACTTCAGCAAAATGCCTATAATCTTTTATGGTTTTTTTACGTTCTATCCTTAAATTCAGGCTTGTTTCTAACAGTTTAATTTTCATAAATTACCTTCGTCCATGTTAAATTTATCTGTCGCTTCCAAGAAACTTTACGCGCGCCCCAAATCTCCGCCAACAAAACGCAGGCGGGCAAACACCCGCCTGCCTGTGTTAAACGGAAATCAGTCAACCAGCACGGGGTTGAAATCCTCCTCCCACGGAAGCCCCCACTTGTTGAGATTCTCCATAAAAGGATCGGGATCCATCTCCTCGACATTGTAGACGCCGGGCTTCTTCCACTTTCCAGTGAGCACCATAGCCGCGCCTATCATCGCCGGAACGCCGGTTGTGTAGCTGATAGCCTGTGAGCCTACCTCCTTGTAGCACTCCTGATGGTCGCAGATGTTGTAAAGGTAGTAGTGCTTCTCCTTGCCGTCCTTCTTGCCGATAAAAATGCATCCGATGTTGGTCTTGCCTACAGTTCTCGGGCCAAGGGAAGCCGGGTCGGGCAGAACAGCCTTCAGGAACTGGAGCGGAACTATCTCCTTGCCCTCATACATGATGGGCTTTATGGAGGTCATTCCAACGTCCTCAAGGCACTTGAGGTGCGTGAGGTAGCTCTGACCAAATGTCATGAAGAAGCGGATTCTCTTGATGCCCTTGATGTTCAGCGCAAGGGACTCCAGCTCCTCATGATGGAGCAGGTACATGTCCTTTTCGCCTACGCCCTTGAAGTTGTAGACGCGCTTTATCTCCATCGGCTTGGTCTCGACCCACTTGCCGTCCTCAATGTAGCTTCCGTTTGCGGACACCTCGCGAATGTTTATCTCCGGGTTGAAGTTGGTGGCGAAGGGATAGCCGTGGTCGCCGCCGTTGCAGTCGAGGATATCAATGTAGTTTATCTCGTCGAACTGGTGCTTCATGGCGTACGCAGAGAAAACTCCAGTAACGCCCGGGTCGAAGCCGCAGCCGAGGATAGCTGTAAGTCCCGCCTTCTCGAAGCGCTCACGGTATGCCCACTGCCAGCTGTACTCGAACTTTGCGGTGTCCTCCGGCTCGTAGTTCGCGGTGTCGAGGTAGTTCACGCCTGCTGCAAGGCACGCGTCCATGATGTGGAGATCCTGGTACGGAAGCGCTACGTTAATTACAATCTCCGGGTTGTAGCTCTTGATAAGCGCGGTCAGCTCCTCAACGTTGTCCGCGTCCACCTGGGCGGTGGTGATGACCGTCTTTGTGGTGGGCTGGAGCTTCTCCTTGAATGCGTCGCACTTTGCCTTGGTGCGGCTTGCTATCATGATTTCCGTGAAAACGTCGCTGTTCTGGCAGCACTTGTTTATTACTACTCCGGCTACGCCGCCGGCGCCGATTATCATTGCTCTGCTCATTAATTTATCCTCCTGTATTCAGATATCGTCCGGCGAAACCGGACATGTTGATTCCGAATTCCGAATTATGAATTCCGAATTTAATCGTGGTGCTCGGGTACGACCGCGAAGAAAATCAGGTCGCCCTTGCTGTCGTTTATAAGGCTGTGCTCGTGACCCTCCGGGCAGTAGGTGCAGCTTCCTGCGGAAAGCTCCTCGTAAACGCCGTCGCACAGCATTTTGCCCTTCCCCTCGAGAATGAACACTATCTCGCTGTTACCCTCGTGGGTGTGCAGTCCGATGGAAGCTCCGTGTTCCAGCCTGCCGCGCATTATCTTGACTTTAGGGTCGGTGAACATTCTCGCAAAGAACGTACCCTCGCCGCCCTTGAAATGCTCCAGCGGCTTTTCTTCGATGTCTGAAAAATTTATCAGCATGATATATTACCTCACTTTTCAGCCGGTTTAGTTTCCCGGAGCACGTCCCGGACGTTGTTCGGCAGCGCGAAGCACCCACTGTGGACGTACTGATTGTAATACTTGGTTTTCAGCCCCTGAGCCAGCCACCATTCCGCGTGCTGGTCCGTGACCGGGTGAAACCGCTTACTCGCGAATCCGAACAGCCAGTGCCCGGAGGGGTAGGTCGGGATATGCGCCTGATAAACCAGCGATATCGGGAAGAAGCTCTTTATGCGGCTGTGGGCGCGCTTCATTATCTCGGCGTACTCGTCGTAGAACGTGCTTTCATGCTGGTTCACAAGTATGCCGTTTTCGTTGAGCGCTTTGTAGCAGTTGCCGTAGAACTCCTTTGTGAACAGCCCCTCGCCGGGTCCGAACGGGTCGGTGGAATCCACGATTATCAGGTCGTATTCGTTGTCCTTTCCGCGGACGTATTTCAGACCGTCCTCGTAGTAGATATGCACGCGGGGGTCGTCCAGCCTGCACGCGGTCTGCGGGAGATACTCCTTGCAGACCTCAACGACGCGCTGGTCTATCTCCACCATGTCGATGTGCTCGATATTCTTGAAGCGGGTAAGTTCCCGGATAGTTCCGCCGTCTCCCGCGCCTATTACCAGAACGCGCTTTATATCGGGATTCGTCGCCATCGGAACGTGGGTTATCATCTCGTGATAGATGTACTCGTCCTTTTCCGTCAGCATGATGAATCCGTCAAGCACCAGTATCCTGCCCAGCTCGTAGCTGTCGAGAATGTCTATCTGCTGATAGCGGCTCTTCTCGCTGTAGACATGCTGTTTTATCTTTATGGAGAACCGTATGTTGTCCGTATGGTTCTCTGTAAACCAAAGCTCCATTGTTTCTCCTTCCAGCGTTCAGCGCCGATAATTCCTGGCGCTCAAACTCACCTGCGGTTTAACGATAAACATGAGGTTTTTCGGTTTCGCCAAAGGCGAAATTGATTTTCCACTCCGGAAAATCAAAGAAAAACCGGATGTTCAGCGCCGGTCGTTCCCGGCGCTCAAACTCACCTGCGTTTTAACGATAAACATGAGGTTTTTCGGTTTCGCCAAAGGCGAAATTGATTTTCCACTCCGGAAAATCAAAGAAAAACCGGATGTTCAGCGCCGGTCGTTCCCGGCGCTGAACTTCACAACCTGCAAGTACTCAACGTTCATATCACGACACCCGGTAAGGGAGCAGCCCTTTTCCTTCGCGAACGCGATATAATCCAGAATGTCCTGAGTGATACGCTCGCCCGGAGCCAGGATCGGTATTCCCGGTGGGTAGCACATAACGAACTCGCTGCACACCCTTCCGGCGGTCTTTTCTATCGGGAGGGTCTCCTGCTCGGCGTAGAACGCCGCCTGCGGGGACATCTCAAGGATAGGGTCGATGTACTCGTGGTCGTAAAGCCCGGCGGGGGATTTCCCGTGGAACTTCTTGATAAGGTTCAGTGCGCCGAGGAGCCGCTCTATTTCGAGCGCCCTGTCGCCTCCGGTGATTATCGCCAGGATATTGCCGATGTCGCCGAACTCTATCTGTATGTCGTACTCGTCCCGGAGCAGGTCGTAGACCTCTATGCCCGCAAGACCCATCGCCCGGGTATGCACCGAGAGCTTAGTCTTATCGAACGCGTAGAATGCCTTCCCGTCGCACAGCTCCTCGCCGAAGGCGTAGTAGCCTCCGATGGCGTTTATCTCTTTTCGCGCGTAATCCGCAAACTCCACCGTTTTCGCGTAGAACTCCCTGCCGTGGAGCGCGAGGTTCTGCCGCGCCAGGTCGAGGGACACCATCAACAGGTAGCTTGCGCTGGTGGTCTGGGTGAGGTTGATTATCTGCCGGACGTAGTTCGGGTCTATTCCCTTTCCGAGAAGCAGTATCGCGCTCTGGGTGAGGCTTCCTCCGGTTTTGTGCACCGATACCGAAGCCATGTCCGCGCCGCAGCTCATAGCGCTGGGCGGAAGTCCCTCGCCGAAATAGAAGTGCGTTCCGTGCGCCTCGTCAACCAGCACCTTCATGCCGTGCCCGTGTACTATCTCGACGATCTTCCGCAGGTCGGAGCATATGCCGTAGTAGGTCGGGTTGTTGACCAGCACGGCTTTCGCGTCAGGATTTGCGAGGACAGCCGCCTCGACTTCCTCCGGTGTCATTCCGAGGGGTATGCCGAGGTCGTTGTTGACGCCGGGGTTTACGTAGACCGGTATAGCTCCGCAGACCACCAGCGCGTTAATTGCGCTCCGGTGGACGTTTCGCGGGAGGATTATCTTATCCCCCGCCTTGCAGACCGACATCACCATCGCCTGCACCGCTCCGGTGGCTCCGTTGACGATGAAGATGGAGTTTTCAGCTCCGAAGGCGTCCGCGGCGTACTGCTGAGCCTCCTTTATGACGGAAACAGGGTGGCAGAGGTTGTCGAGGGGCTTCATGGAGTTCACGTCGTTCCTCATGCACGCCTCGCCCAGGAAGTCCCTCAGCACCTTGTTGCCGCGGCCTCCCTTGTGCCCGGGGACATCGAACTTGACAACTCGGTCAAGCTGATATTCCTTCATTGCCTCGTAAAGAGGCGCACGGGTGTGATCAAGCTGCATTCTGCTCACCTCAATAGATGTTCATTCCGCTGAATATCTCGATCATCTCGCGGCGCAGGTTGTTGGTAATCTCAAGGCGCTGCTGGGGGTGTATCTCGTAGACATCGGAATTGAAGAGATAGTTCTGAAGCTCTATCTCCTTGATCAGCATTTTTGTATGGAATATATTCGACTGGTACACATTGACGTCTATAGCGTCGTACTTCGTCAGGGTTTTGGGATCGATGAAGTCCTGAATGGAGGTCATTTTGTGATCCATGAAACATTTCTTGCCGGAGACGTCCCTCGTGAAGCCGCGGACGCGGTAATCTATCGTGATGATATCCGAGTCGAAGCTGCCTATGAGGTAATCCAGCGTGTTCAGCGGGGAGATCTCGCCGCAGGTGGCGACGTCGATATCCACGCGGAAGGTAGAAATAGCCTTGTCCGGGTGATATTCCGGGAAAGTGTGCACCGTGATATGACTTTTGTCAAGATGTGCGTGAACGGTATTCGGCTGGATACCGCTCCTGTTGAAGTAGCCGGCGCCCTTGTTGCAGGACTCGTCTACATGGTCGGGGTCAATGTAGCCCTCGGCGAAGAGGACATTGACAGAGGCTCCCTGCGGGTCGTAGTCCTGCTTTGAGATATTCAGGACGGTGGCGCCGATCTTCTCGGTGACGTCGCAGAGAATTTTTGTGAGCCTTTCGGAGTTATACTGTTCGTCTATGTACGCGATATAATCCTTCTGCTCCCTCTCACTTTTTGCATAGCACACATCATAAATGTTGAAGCTAAGTGTTTTTGTGAGGTTGTTAAAGCCATATAAAGCCAGTCTGGAGCTGCCGCCGCCAGGAACTGCTTCTGCCTTTTTCTCCAACCCTAACATCACGACCTTTCGATAAAATAAAGTTGCTGCACTCTGACTTTATGCAGTCAAAGTTAGTATAACACAAACCCGAGCAATTTGCAACAATTTTTTATTATTTTTTTGTGATTATGATGTTAAGGAAGCGCGTGGAAAAAATGGGAAAGCACGCGGAGGGCATCTCCAATAAGATTTAAGAAAAGCTTATGTGGGGGAAAACTATAATTTAGCGGCTAGTGTTCCACTTACTGCACCCCCCTAGGACGCGTCCCCCTTGCGAGTCGAGGGCAGAGCCCTCGTCGCCGTAAGGCGAAATCTCCGCACGAAGTGCGGCTACTCTGCGCGCCGGCGCGCAGTCAAAACGTCCAAAAGCGCTAAAGGGGTGTGGGGGAAAACAAGAGTTTTCCCCCACGAGCGACACATTGTCTTTGTTGCACCTGTCCTCCGAAACAGTCCGGTGGACTGTTTCGGAAGCATAGTGCGCCGCTTTCAAAAAACGCGCAGTTTCTTTAAATGTTCGTGATGTTTTGATTAACCAGTCTGCATAAGTTTCAGCGTGAATGCTGTATCACAAACAGTCCACCGGACTGTTTGTGAGGAAATGCACTCCTGTATTTAACATGTTGCTAGTGGGGGAAAACTCTTGTTTTCCCCCACGCCCCTTTAGCGCCTTTTAATCGTTTGACTGCGCACCAGTGCGCAGAGTAACCGTGCTGACGCACGGAGTAACCGCGCTTCCGCGCGGAGGTTTCGCCTGACGGCGACAAGGGCTCTGCCCTTGTCCTGCAAGGGGGACACGTCCCCCTTGACTCCCGATATGGGGTTGCAGTAAGCGAAACAATAGCCGCATTAATTATAGTTTATCGAAAAAACCAAAAGGAAGCAGCACGCGCCGCTCCCTTTCTTCGTTATATTGTTCTACACATTTGTCATTCCGCTATAGGTGTTCAGAATATCGTCCGCGATCTCCCGCTGTGTTCTCCGCGTATCCATCGCGAGCTTCTGAATATGCCTGTGCGCCTGGTTCTCCGTGAGGTTCAGGTACTGTATCAGGCAACATTTCGCGCGGTCGATTATCTTCGTGTCCTCAAGCTGCTTCGAGAGCTTGGAACGCTCCTGCTCCAGCCGCTGCATGTTCTCCTTCGCCATCTGAGCCATTCGGATAGTCTGCACCAGCGCCTGCTTCGTGAACGGTCTCGGGAGCACATACGCGCCTGTGAACTTGATACGGTTCTGCACCTCGTCGGCGATCTCCGTCTTTGCCAGCACTATGATAACCGCTCCGGTGCGGTCGTGGATCTCAGCAACGTAGTTCAGACCGAACTCGCTGCGCAGCGGCGTGGATACTATCACCACATCATAGCCGGAAAGATCCGCCGCTGCCGCTTCCTCATCATCGAAGCAGCAGGTGATCTCTGCGCCGGTGTCCTCCAGCGCAGCCGATATCGTACCGCAGATCATCTCGGTCTTAGCGTTGATAAATACCCTGGACATCAGGGATCCCCCTTCCCGCGGCGTTCCCGCCGATCAAAGATTGTTGACGTAAAGCTGCTTGTAAGGGCTTGCGGAGTTCGGAGTCAGCTTGAAGAAATTAGAGCTGAGCAGCGCGTCAGTATCATTGCCGAAGTGCTTTGTGAAGCGCTCTACGTAGTGTCTGATGGACTCCTTCTCCTCCGCGGTGGCTACTGTGCAGCACACCTGAACGGGGAGTCCCTTCGGCATAACGTCGCTGCGAATGAACATCTCGCCGCCGTGCATTCCAGTGCCGCAGAAGTGGCCCACCGGACAGCCCTCAACGCCGATGCCGAGCACGATGATGATTCCGCCCGCCTGGTACTCGCCGAGGAAGTCGCCGACCTTGCCGCCGATTACGATGGTCGGGAACATGTCCTGATAGCTCTTCATGTGGATACCGACGCGGTAGCCGGCGTTGCCCTGGACGTATATCTCGCCGGAGCGCATCGCGTAGCCGGTTGTGTCGCCGCTGTTGCCGTGAATGATTATCGCGCCGTCGTTCATGGTGTCGCCGGTGGCGTCCTGGGCGTTGCCGTGTACGCTTATCTTAGCGCCGTTGAGGTACGCTCCGAGTGCGTTTCCGGGGGTTCCCTTAATGAGTATCTCCTTGCCGGAAAGACCCGCGCCGATGTATCTCTGCCCGAGAACGTTCTCAAGCGTGAATTTCTGCTCGTCAGAGTCCCTGATCATTTTATTCAGCTCTGCATACGGCATATTCTTTGCGTCAATGATCATCTCTTTATTCCTCCCAGCTTCTCTTCCCTGCGCGCCTTGCTGAACATCATCATCTGCGGTCTCTCTTTAAGCATATCCATGTCAACGTCGGAAAGGTCTATGCGCTCCTTTATCATGGAGGTGTATATTCCCGCGCGCTTTACGTCGCCCATCAGTATGAATCCCTTGAGCAGTCCGTCCTTGAATACCAGCTTTTTATAATTATTGCCGTGTTCCTCAACATATTCCTCGCCGTCGTAGCTTCCGGCGGTGATGATGTGCAGCCCGAAGAATCCTATCGCGTTCATCGGGATCGCGTTCTCGTACTTTGTTTCTGCGCCCGCCATGTTCCTTCCGGCTACCTCGCCCTGCATGTACGCGTTAGGCAGCAGCGCGAGTATCCTGTCAGTGTCGGAGGAAGCGTCGTGGCTGACGGTGCAGTCGCCTGCGGCGTAAACGTCGTCGATGGTGGTTTTCTGTGTGAGGTCGCAGATTATGCCGCGCTCCACCTTGCCGCCCGCCTCGGAGACCAGCTCGGTGTTCGGGCGTACGCCCACCGCGATTATAACCATGTCGAAATCAACCGTAGCGCCGTTCTTCAGCTTTGCGGAGTGCTCGCTGAACTCGTCAACGGAGGTCCCGAGAATGAACTTCGTGCCCTTGCTCTCGATGTGCTTCTTCATGATGGAGCCTGCACGCACGTCCAGGATAGACGGCAGGATACGGTCAGCCATATCGACTACGGTGATGTCCGCCTTGTACTCGTTGAGCGCTTCCGCGGCTTTCAGACCGATAAGTCCGGCGCCGATGATCAGCACCTTCATTCCGGGCTTGACCTCAGCCTTGATAGCCTTTACGCTGTCGTAGCTCATGAACGTGTGGCAGGAAGCTATCTTCTCCATTCCGTTCATCGGAGGAACGAACGGCTTCGAGCCTGTAGCCACCATCAGCTTGTCGTAGGGGACCGTGCTTCCGTCTGCGAGAACGACATTCTTCGCAGCCGGGTCTATCTTAGTTACGCGGGTATCGAACCTGGTCTCGACGCCGTTCTTCTCGTAGAAGTCCGCGCCGCGGTAGTAGATGTTCTTGTCAGTAACCTTCCCCATCAGCCAGTAGGAGATGAGCGGGCGGGAATAGGTGTGGTACTTTTCGTCGGAGATAACGGTTATCTTTCCGGTCTTGTCTATCTGACGGATACCCTCGATCGTTCCGACTGCCGCAGCAGAGTTGCCGATAATTACGTAGTTCATATCCGTCACCTCACCTTTCCTCGAAAACTATAGCGTTGTTCGGGCAAGCCTTTACGCATGCCGGCTCGCCGTGGCTGTTGCGCGTGCAGAGGTCGCACTTGCGTATCTTGTGTCCCGCCTCGTCGATGACGATAGCGCCGTAGGGACATGAGAGGACGCAGGTGTAGCAGCCTACGCACTTCTCCTCGTCGCAGACGATAACGCCGTCCTGTACGGAGAGCGCGCCTGCGATGCAGCCCTTCACGCAGGGGTGAGCGTCGCAGTGGCGGCACTGTACCGCGAAGTTTATCTTGTCGCCTTCTTCTATCTGTATCCTCGCTACGGGCTTCTTCCCACCTGCGAACGCCTTAATCATATCAGGAGCACCGCTGTTCGCCGCCGCACAGGTGAATTCACACAGATGGCAGCCAAGACACCAGTCCTCGTTCACATAAACCTTTTTCATTGTTATGACCATTCCTTTCGAACTGCGTTGTCTTATTCACCTGCGTGCATGATTCCGAGTATATCAAGTTCCTTCTGGTTCAGACCGATACCGCGGAGCATGAGCCTGTTGCCGCGGAGGGACTCCAGCGAGTTGATACCCATGCCGCCCATCATTTCCTTGATCTCGTGATCCCACGCGTGTACGAGGTTCACCAGGCGCTTGTACGCGATGTCCGGATTGAGACGCTTAACAAGGTCCGCGCGCTGAGTTGCGATACCCCAGTTGCACTTGCCGGTGTTGCAGCTTCTGCACAGGTGGCAGCCCATCGACAGCAGAGCCGCCGTTGCGATATAAACCGCGTCAGCGCCGAGCGCTACAGCCTTTACGACGTCCGCGCTGCTTCTGATCGAACCGCCGACAACGATGGAAACATTGTTTCTGATACCCTCGTCGCGGAGTCTCTGGTCAACGCTTGCGAGCGCAAGCTCTATCGGAATGCCCACGTTATCACGGATACGTGTCGGAGCTGCGCCGGTGCCGCCTCTGTAGCCGTCGATGGCGATGATGTCCGCGCCGCTTCTCGCGATACCGGAAGCGATAGCCGCTACGTTATGTACCGCCGCGATCTTTACGATGACCGGCTTCTTCCAGTCGGTGGCTTCCTTCAGCGAGAGAACAAGCTGGCGGAGATCCTCGATGGAATAGATATCGTGGTGCGGAGCCGGGGAGATAGCGTCTGTTCCCTTCGGGATCATACGGGTCTTGGAAATTTCCTCGTTTATCTTCATTCCCGGGAGGTGTCCGCCGATACCCGGCTTAGCGCCCTGACCCATCTTGATCTCGATAGCCGCGCCGGTGTCGAGGTACTCCTTGAACACGCCGAAACGTCCGGAAGCTACCTGGCATATCGTGTTGGGGCCGTACTTGTAGAAATCCTTGTGCAGACCGCCCTCGCCGGTGTTGTAGTAGGTTCCCAGCTCCTGAGCCGCCCTTGCGAGGGACTCGTGCGCGTTCTTCGAAATGGAGCCGAATGACATCGCGGAGAACATCACCGGAACGTCCAGTTCGAGGTACGGATTGTGCTTGAATTCAGCCCTGCCGTTCTCGTCGTAGTGTATCTCCTGCTCCTTCTTGCCAAGGAAGGTCTTGGTCTCCATCGGCTCACGCAGCGGGTCGATAGGCGGGTTTGTTACCTGGGAAGCGTTCAGCAGTATCTTGTCCCAGTAAACCGGGTACTCGCGGGGGTTGCCCATCGCAGAGAGGAGCACTCCGCCGGAGCCTGCCTGCTTGTAGACCTCGTCCATTACCTGCTGGCTCCAGTTGCCGTTCTCGCGGAACTCGTTCTCGTTCTTCCTTATCTTGAGCGCTCTTGTCGGGCAGAGCGTCACACAGCGCTGGCAGTCAACGCAGTTCGTTTCATCGGATACCATTCTGTCGAGGTCGGGGTCGTAATGGTGCACCTCGTTGGCGCACTGGCGCTCACAGACGCGGCACTTTATGCAGCGGTCAGGGTTGCGGACCACCTCAAACAGAGGATTCATATAGTTAATAGCCACTTGTGATCTTCCTTTCAATTCTGCTCTATCGCTTATTTATCAAGTGTTACGATTATCGGTTCGCCGCCGCGGGGACTCCAGATCCTGTCGACGTCCGGGGACATCGTTCTGATGGAGCATTCCTCGCTGGATACGTAGACCGTATCGCCCTTTTCAGCAGCGACCATCGAACGGAGCTTAAGTCTGTCGTTGAGCGCCATGATTCCGTTGTTGAATCCGAGGATTATTGAAAAGGGTCCTGTGATGAGCAGGCTGGAATAAACGTTTCTGAAATGGCGTATCTTCGCCGTTTCCTCCGGGCTGAACCTGCCGGATTCAAGCTCGCTCCAGAACGGAGCCGCGATGACCTTCGCAACGTCCTCAAGGGGCATTCCGAGGCGGCGGTGAAGGTAGTCGATGATGTAGGTGATAACCTCGGTATCGGTCAGCAGGTTGCACTTGTAGCCGAACATCTCGATGAAACGTCTGTTCGCGTCATAAGAGGATATCTCGCCGTTGTGTACTATCGTGTAGTCGAGCAGGGCGAAGGGGTGAGCGCCGCCCCACCAGCCGGGGGTGTTCGTCGGGTAGCGGCCGTGTACTGTCCACGCCCAGCCGTCGTACTCGTCGAGGCGGTAGAACTCGCCGACGTCCTCAGGGTAGCCGACCGCCTTGAATACGCCCATGTTCTTGCCGCTGGAGAAAACGTAAGCGCCGTCGATCTTGTCGTTTATCTTGATTACGCAGCGGGCAACGTAGGTGCGCTCGTCGAGCTGGCTCTCCTGGAGCTTTGTGGGAAGAGGGTTCACGAAGTAGCGCCAGATAAGCGGCTCGTCGGTGATGTTCGGGTGCTTTCTGGTGGGGATACGCGAGAGGTTGATGACGTCAAAATGGCGGTCGATGAACGCCTCGGTCTTTATCCTCGCCTCGTTGGAATCGTAGAAAACGTGGAACGCGTACTGATCCTTGTACTCCGGGTAAATGCCGTATCCGGCGTAGCCGCCGCCCAGACCGTTCGAGCGGTCGTGCATACAGGCGATGGAATTCACGATCACGCTGCCGTTTGTCCTTCTGCCGCTCCTGTTGATAAAGCCCGAGATCGCGCAGCCCGCAGGGATCCTTGTTTCTCCCTCTTTCATTAACATAAGCTCACTCCTTAATAAGTACTGAAAAAAACCGGATCCGGCAGAAGATCCGCCGGACGCCGCGATATTCGGCGCAGCGCTGAGCCGGTTTGATCATACGTTATATCCGCGGTGGAATGTGCTGAGGTGAAATTTCTGCCATCGTCAAGTTGCAGATACTTCACAGCCGCGGCAGCACTGCCTGCGGCTTTGTTCTCCGGCACAATCCGTTTTGTCCGCCTTGAATTTACGTTCATATTATAGCACCATATTGCTGGTTTGTCAAGAGGTTTTTGCAAGTTTCTTTCATGTAATCTTTCATTTTATTGTATATTTGATTCCATTGTTTCTTTTTATTTCCGGTTAGTCTAGACTACCTAACGCGTTTAGCGCCGCTGTACGGTGCGTTTTGAAGCACGGAATGTTATTTTTGCAAGAATAGGAGATTCCATATTTCAAAATTTCTGGTGAATATGCCAAAATGCAAAAATTCAACGATTTCCTGCACATTTTTCAAATAACACTTGAAAAATCTGCTGAAATGGAGTATAATAGTAATGTATTATTATAAAGTCATTCTGCCGAAAAAACTTCGAATCGTCCGCTCGTCCGCAAAGCGGACTTTTGAAATCGGTTTTTTGCCGCGGGTCTCCCGGAACAAAAAACACTTCTATCACAGCAAGTATGCGTTTTGTCGGCAAAGCCGGCAAAACGTGCGCGCGGCTGTGATGTTTCGGCGGAAAACCCCCATATGGGGGTTTTTCGACGGTCTATAAAGAAAGGAACGCTATATCATGGCAGTAGAACTCAAGACGATCCAGCACCTGTGCGAGCTGTCCAAGCTCAACTACGACGAAGCCGGGCTTGAAAAGGTCATGGGCGAGATGGGCGACATCATCGACCTGATGGATACCATCAAGACCTTCGACCTCACCTACGACGACACCAAGGATAACAACAGCATTTCCCTGAGCGAGGTAAGAGAGGACGTACCGCAGCCCTCGTTCCCGACAGAGAAGCTGCTCTCCAACGCAGAAAACCGCGATAACTGCTACGTCGTACCCAAGGTAGTTGAATAAACAGGAGGTAATTATGGATATCACCCGCGCAAAGATACGCGATCTCCGCAAGGCGCTGGATTCAAAGCAGATCAGCGCCGCAGAGCTCTGCGGAGAGTATTTTAAGAATATAGAAGCCGGCGACGGCAAGGTACAGTCCTTCATCACCGTTACAAAGGAAAAGGCGCTCGAGATGGCTGAAAACGCCCAGAAGCGCATTGATTCCGGCGATGTAAGCCCGCTTACCGGTATCCCGCTCGCCATCAAGGACAACATCTGCACCGACGGCATCAAGACCACCTGTGCAAGTAAGATGCTTGAGAATTTCATACCGCCGTACAACGCGACCGTTATCGAGAAGCTCAACGCAGAGGGCTACGTGCTCCTCGGCAAGACCAGCATGGACGAATTCGCGATGGGCGGCTCCACCCAGACCTCCGCGTTCGCCAAGACCAAGAACCCCTACGACCTCGAGAGAGTTCCCGGCGGTTCCTCCGGCGGAAGCGCTGCGGCTGTGTCCGCTTCCTTCGCTCCCGCTGCGCTCGGAAGCGACACCGGCGGCTCCATCAGACAGCCCGCGTCCTTCTGCGGCGTGACCGGTATCAAGCCCACCTACGGCAGAGTTTCCCGCTACGGTCTGGTCGCATTCGCAAGCTCCCTCGACCAGATAGGCCCGATCTGCTCCGACGCCCGCGACTGCGCCGTCATGCTCAACGCCATCTGCGCGCACGACCCGCACGACGCGACCAGCTCCCGCCAGCCGGTTCCGGATTTCACCGAGAAGCTCGGTCAGTCCGTCAGCGGAATGAAGATCGCAATGCCCAAGGAGTTCTACTCCGACGACATCGACGACGAAGTAAAGACCCACGTAATGAACGCCGCCAAGACGCTCGAAGCCCAGGGCGCAAAGCTCGTTGAGTGCTCCATTCCCGGGCTGAAGTACGCTATCCCGGCTTACTACCTCATCGCCTGCGCTGAGGCTGCCTCCAACCTGTCGAGATTCGACGGCATCAAGTACGGCTTCCGCGGCGAGGGACGCACTTTCGAGGAGCTTATCCGCGACAGCCGCAGCAAGGGCTTCGGCGAGGAAGTAAAGCGCCGTATCCTGCTCGGAAACTACGCGCTTTCCTCCGGCTACTACGACGCTTACTACAAGAAGGCGCTCGCCCTCAAGCAGCAGATAATCAAGGAATACAACGCGGTATTCGACCTTGCCGACGTTATCCTCACCCCGACCGCTCCGACTCCGGCGTACAAGATAGGCGCGCAGGACAACGACCCGGTCAAGATGTACCTCGCGGATATCTGCACCGTTACAGTCAACATCGCTTCTCTGCCGGGTATCTCCACGACCTGCGGCTACACCGCCGAGGGTCTGCCAGTGGGCATGTCCGTCATCGGCAGACGTTTCGACGAGCAGACTATTCTTCAGTGCGCCGACGCATTCGAGCAGACCTTCGCTCCGACTGCGCCCGCTAAGCTTTAAGGAGGTACAGGAATGAGCGCATATTTCCCTACGATAGGACTTGAGACACACGCAGAGCTTTCCACAAATTCCAAGGTATTCTGCACCTGCTCCGCTGAATTCGGCGGAACTCCGAACTCCCGCTGCTGCCCCGTGTGCAGCGGACTTCCCGGAACCCTCCCGGTGCTGAACAGGAAAGCCGTTGAATACATCATCAAGGCTGGCTACGTGATGAACTGCGACATTTCGCGCTTCACCAAGTGGGACAGAAAGAACTACTTCTACCCCGACCTGCCGAAGGCTTACCAGATCTCCCAGATGCCGCGCCCGGTGTGCCTCGCAGGTAAGGTAAAGATAAACGTAAAGGGCGAGGAGAAGGAGATACGCATTAACCGTATCCACCTCGAGGAGGACGCGGGCAAGCTCGTCCACGACGACGTTAACCGCATTTCCCTCGCCGACTACAACCGCTGCGGCGTTCCGCTCATTGAGATAGTCACCGAGCCGGATTTCCACTCCGCTGACGAGGTCGTGGCTTACCTTGAGAAGATCATGCTGCTGTTACAGTACGCGGGTATCTGCGACTGCAAGATGGAGCAGGGCTCTATCCGCTGCGACGTAAACATCTCCATCGCGCCGAAGGGCAGCAATGAGCTCGGCACCAGAACCGAGCTGAAAAACCTGAACTCTCTCAAGGCCATCGCGAAGGCTATCGAAGTTGAGATCGAGCGCCAGGAGGAGCTCCTCGACAACGGCGAGCGCGTAATTCAGCAGACCCGCCGCTTCAACGAGGCTCTGGGCGAGACCACCGCGATGAGAAGCAAGGAGGACGCCCACGACTACCGCTACTTCCCCGACCCGGATATCCCTCCGATAATCCTCACCGAGGAGGAGCTTGACGAGATACGCAGCTCCATTCCGGAGCTTCCCGAGCAGCGCGTTGCACGCTACGTCGAGCAGTGCGGCATAAAGAAGCAGGACGCAGACCTCATCGTATCCGACAAGAAGATCTGCGATTTCTACGAGGAAGCTATCCAGGCGTACGACAATCCGAAGGCTGTCGCAAACTACGTTACCGGCGAGCTGCTCCGCAGAAAGAACCTCGGCGAAGTCGACATGGACGACCTGAAGTTCAGCGGCAGGGAGTTCGCACAGCTTGTTGAGTTCCTCCAGACGGACAAGATCTCCCAGTCCAACGCGAAGGCTATCCTTGGCGAGATGATCGCAAACGGCGGCACTCCGAAGGATATCGCGGACGCGCAGGATCTGTGGATAAAGGAGGACAGCGACCTCCTCGCAAAGACCGTCGACGAGATAATCGCGAACAACCCGAAGGCAGCCGAGCAGTACCGCAGCGGCGACCAGAAGGTATTCGGTTTCTTCATGGGTCAGGCGAACAAGGCGCTCAAGGGTCTTGCTTCACCGAAGGCTATTCAGGAATATATCAAGAAGAAGCTTTCCGAATAATTTCAAAACACAAATCCCCCGGCTCCTGCCGGGGGATTTAAAATTTAGACCGCCCACAAAAATGGGCGGTCGTTTTTTTATTCAGCAGTCTCAGCGGACGAAGATGTCGGAAGCTCCACCGGCTCGGTCTGCTCGGTGGGTATCAGGTCGTCGCTTGACGCCGGTGACACTGCCGAATCCGCAGTTCCGGAAGGAGCGGTAGTCTCAACCGGCGTGGTATCCTGCGTCGTTGCCTCGACCGGAGTTTCCTCTACGGGTATCTCCTTGGTGGTTCCGGAAGGCTTCGTGGTTTTGTCGGGCTTAGATGGCTTGGTGGGTTTAGTCGTCTTTGCTGGTTTGGAGGTCTTGGCGGTCGTTTCGGCTGTCGTGTAAACCGGCGGGACCTCGTTGGCGGGCTGGAAATCCTCCGCCTCAAACGTGCCTGTTGCGGAATCACCGTCCCACAGACCAACTTCGGTCAGGGCGCGGTGCATTTCCCACAGGGCAATGCGGTAGGCGTACGGTCCGAGGTGTACGCCGTCGCCGGAGTGCAGGCACTCGCGAAGCTCGTTCTTCTCATTCTTGAGGTATCGCCCGAAATCGAAGTAGTGTACGCGCTCAGGGAAATTCTCCTCGAGGTACTTTTTCATTGTGTTGTTGAAGCTGTCGATAACGCTGTTTCCGCAGAACTTGCTGCACACAGGAGTTATCGCCGCAACGAAAACGTCGGCGCGGCTTCCTTCGAGCGTAGCCTCGATTACCTTGCGGTAATTCTCGCAGTATGTAGCTTCGTCCACCATGTTGACGTCGTTCATACCCATTGAGAGGAAAACGTACCGCGGGTTAGCGGACTTCAGCACCTGATCGTAGGTTCTGCCCTCCCAGCCGCGGAACTTGAACGTATAGTCAAAAAAGCTGCGGGAACCGAGGTTCCCCTTTGCGGCAACATGCTCGTGCGGAACTATCCCGTACTCGGAAAAGCCGCTGCAAATGCTGTCGCCCACGAACAGCGAGTAGTCGACGAAGCTCAGCTCCTCGTCGGTAAGCTCGAACTTATCGTGGACCGCCTCGTAGAACATATCAAAATCGTTGTTCATGTCCCGGACCTCGGTTGTTTCCTCAGTGGAACCGCTCACGGCTGTCTCTGGCAGCGAACCCGACGGTATCTCCGAAATCTGCGAGTCGTCCGGAACGTCCGTGGCGGTCTGGTCGTTCTGTTCCGCCTGGGAAGTCACCGAGGAATTCCCGCCGGAAACGAGGTCAGCCATCAGGTCGAGGTTGTTGGGATCGTTGGGGTCGTGCTGTATATCAGTCGAAGCGCAGCCGCTCAGCAGCATTATCGCCGCGAGAGCCGCACAGGAAAATCTGTATCTCATCTATTTCAAATCCTTCCGGATACGATTCATCAGTACCGCGTATTCCGCATAATTCGGCAATTGAATGGTATATTCGCGGTAAAAAACACAAACAGACGCCCGGGAGTAACACACGGGCGCCTGGATAATTCAACAATAAATTACTTGCCGTGCTTCTTGCTGCCGGTGTGCTTCTTGGCAGCAGGCTTTGCAGCAGGTGCCGGAGCCTTGGTCTCGGCGGGCTTAGCAGCAGCGGGAGCGGGCTTGGTCTCAGCCTTCTTCTCTGCGGGTGCAGCGGGCTTTGCAGCAGGAGCCTTCTTCTCGGCAGCGGGCTTCTCAGCCTTTTCAGCCTTCTTAGCGGGAACAAGAGCCTCAAGAGCCTTGAACTTTGCAACGTCGCCCTCGACCTTTACAAGGCCGTCGGTGAGTGCGCCGTCAAAGGAAACATCGCCGCTGAACAGCTTCTCGATGTTCTCAGCTGCGCCGGTAACGTTAGCCTGGAGGTCATCGTAATGATAAGGAGCAACGTCAAGTACGCCCTCTCTTACTGCAACATAGAAGTCGTCCATATCGTCGATGAATGTAAAGTTTACAGCAACGGTATCCTCGTACTTCTTAGCCTTTGCCTTGCTTCCCTTCAGATAACCCTTGATCTTTTCAGCAAACTCGATATTAGTCATAACAAATTCCTCCTGTGGTATGCTTCAGACGGAGCGCCCGAAGCCAGGTAAAACTACCTGCCGATTTATTCCAAACAGCGAACCTGCCGCCGTTTTATTCATCTATTGTAGTATACCATAACTCCACCTTTAATTCAATAGTCATTTTCTATAAATTTACAAGAAAAACAACTTGATTTTCAGATGAAAATATAAATAACCACAGTCAGATGAACTATCAGCCTCTTCTCTGAGGTATCTCCCTGCCGTTTGTATCTATGAAGCGGCGCGGGTGTTCCTTGATTTCCTGAACCGGGGGTCTGTATGTCAGCATATCAAGGCGGACTCTGTCGCGGTACTCGGGCTTTACAAGATAGTATACGTAGCTTTCGATTACGTTAGGCTTTGAGAGTACGCGGCCCTCTATCTTGAAATTATTAAAGCCCATGTCAAGGTATCTTCCATAGACATCGGTATTGGAAACAAAAGTACTGTAATGCGTTATCTGATAGAAATTGTATCTGGTGTTGGGACAGTTGAAATTATTTGCGTCCTCCATCGGATCCTTTACGCTCCTTACTGCTCCGAGCTGCTCATACATAGTCTGCTTGCTGCACTTGCGCTGGCTCTCGCCGAGCACCTCGTAGTGCTGCTTTCTGCGCTTGCAGTGGGGAGTGCAGTACGGATTTATAAGGATCTCGACTCTTGAGCGAAGCTCCTGCGGGATCTTGTCAAGCTTCTCGAAATCATTGTTCCAGTTGTAGTCAAGAACAACCAGCTTGTAGTCCTTCTTGAACTCTTCCATAAGCTGGTCGTAATCCTCGATCTGCTTTACCGTCGAGGAAACCAGCGGGTACTTCGGGTAATTCTGACGTACATAGTCCTCGAGGAATGGCTTATTCACGATGAGCTCGTTAAAGCCGTTCTCAGCAATGGCGCAGAGGTGGTTGCAGAACTTGTCCTTCAGATCCTTCTCGGTAAGAGTCGGGTTTGTAAAGGTGTATCTTATAGGGACGTTTCTGTCATTAAACGCCTTTATCGTGCTTTGAATCTGCGTCTCAAGCGCCAGACCTCCAAGGGCGCGCCCGCCGTTCCAGAGTGCAGACGGAAAGCAGCCGTAGCAGGAAGCGATCTCTATATCATCATAAAAAAATTCCGGGTGATTTTTTATCATGTCAATGAGATACAGGTTAAGATCCTTATGTACCCATATATCAGGAATATGAAATTTAGCTTTCATTAATAAATGCTCCTTATTTTTATTGGGGAATACTGTTTTAATTATAACTCAATATTCCCCTATTGTCAACACATTTCAGCAAATTCTAATGAATAAATCCGGGATAAGGCGGCAAAATATCAACATCAACCGAAAGGAGATAAAAAATGGCAGTAGTACTGATCAGAGCCACCATATTGTACATTATAATCACCTTCTCACTGAGACTGATGGGTAAACGCCAGTTAGGCGAGCTCCAGCCGTCGGAGCTGGTGGTGACTATACTCATATCCAACATCGCGGCGATACCCGTGGAGGATTCCTCGGTGCCGATGATACTGGGGATAGTTCCGATATTTACGCTGGTAAGCCTTGATGTGATCGTATCGGCGATAATGCTGAAGTTCCCGAAATTCCGCAAGCTGATGATAGGCAGTCCGCGGGTGATAATGTCCAAGGGAGTCATCATGCAGAAGGAAATGAAGCGTCTGCGCTACACTGTCGACGACCTTGTCGAGGCAATGCGCGAGGAGCAGATATTCGACATAACCGAGATATGGTACGCCATCGTAGAGACCACCGGAAAGATACACTTCCTGAAAAAGAAGGACTACCAGAACGCGGAAAAGGCGGACGTAAACTGCGGCGGCTCCTCAAGCGACCCACCCGCAGTGATAATCCGCGACGGCAGGGAGGACGAGGAGCAGCTCAAAAGCATGGGGCTTGGAATGGGCTGGCTGAAAGAGCAGCTCCGGGAACGGAAGCTCTCGGTAAAGGACGTGTTCCTGATGACTGCGGACAGGAACGGTCAGCACACGATAATAGAACGTCAGAGGGGGCTTTGAATGAACCGTCTTGTTGTAAGCATACTGCTGCTGGCGGTGATGGCGGCGGGGTGTTTCTGGTCGGTGTTCATCACCATTGATAAAACCAACGAGCTTTCCGGCTACGTTGACCAGGTGGAGCAGGCGCATTCCGAAGGGGACAGCGAAGCCGCCATGAAATACGCGGAGCAGCTCCACGACGCGTGGGATTCGGTGCTGCACTACAGCATTCTCGTCAACGACCTCGGGCACGCTATGGAGATAACCTCCTGCATAGCCGAAATATCCTCCTTCGCCGAGGAGGGCGACGACGAACTGTACGCCGCATGCGACCGCGCGCAGGCGCAGCTCGAGCTTTTCCGCGAAATGCAGACTCCCACGCTCTGGAAAATACTCTGACAGTTTCAGAGTAGATTCGGCGGATAAAATTACTGGCAGGCTGTGAGCCTGCCAGTAATTATGTCTAAAAAGTCTGCACGGCAAAAATATGATGTTGTATAATAAAACTTGACACCTCACGCTCAAAAGGATATACTAAAACG